>NZ_JBFTGT010000004.1:0-519004 GCF_056393885.1 Arthrobacter sp. 10T44
TGGCAGGCCCGGCACAATCAACCAATTCAATACAAAATTGGTATCAACAAACTTGGCACACTATTGAGTTCTCAAACAACAGACACACCCGGCACCACCCAAACCCAACGGTCCAGGATCGCTCCGGAGCAACTTTTCAAACTTACCCGCGTGCTTCACCCTAGTCAAATCAGCGGTCCGACTCAGTCTTGCCATAGGCTTCTTGGTCTTCTTAGCGGATCAACTCCGGGGAGCAGCGCGGAAATAAACTCTACCACCACTTGAGCCGGGTGACAAAGCGGCCCCCGGCGGTCTCTCCTGCGGCCCCGGATTGGCGGCCGGCGCAGGACACGGAAAAGCCCGGAATCCCAAGGATTCCGGGCCCTCCGATCAAGATGGCCGTCACAGCCATGCCGTCACGTGGCTAGCTGATCGCCTTGAAGTAGGCGGCGCCCAGCGGAGGCAACGTCACGGTGAGCGTGGCGGGCTGGCCGTCGGTGCCGCCGTCGGCCGCTGTCAGGGTGCCCTCGTTCAGGACACCCGAGCCGCCGTAGGCAGCGGCGTCGGTGTTCAGGACTTCCTGCCACTGCCCCACGGCCGGGACGCCCAAGCGGAAGTCCTGGTGCGGGGAGCCGGAGAAGTTGAAGGCGCACACCAGCTCGTTGCCGGCGGCGTCCCGGCGGATAAAGGTCAGCACGTTCCGGTCCGCGTCCCCGCCGTTGATCCACTGGAAGCCGTCGGGGTCGTTGTCGCGTTCGTACAAGGCCGGAGTGGAGCTGTACAACTCGTTCAGGTCCTTGGTCAGGAGCTGCACGCCGCGGTGCGCGGGGATGTCGGCCAGCCACCAGTCCAGGCCGTACTGTTCTGACCATTCCGCTTCCTGGCCGAACTCGGTGCCCATGAAAATTAGCTGCTTGCCCGGGTGGGCCCACTGGTAGCCCAGGAAGGCCCGCAGGTTCGCGAGCTGCTGCCAACGGTCGCCGGGCATCTTGCGCAGCATCGAGCCCTTGCCGTGCACAACCTCGTCGTGGCTGATCGGCAGCAGGAAATTTTCCGTGTAGGCGTAAACCAGGGAGAACGTGATGGTGCCGTGGTGCCACTTCCGGTTGAACGGGTCCTCGGCCATGTACTTGAGCGAGTCGTGCATCCAGCCCATGTTCCACTTGATGCCGAAGCCCAGGCCACCCTGGCTGGTGGGGGCTGTGACGCCCGGGAATGCCGTGGATTCCTCGGCGATCATGACCGCACCGGGGTGCGTCTTGTAGACCGTTGCGTTGACCTCCTGCAGGAAGGAGATCGCCTCGAGGTTCTCGCGGCCGCCAAAGCGGTTCGGCTGCCACTGGCCCTCCTCACGGGAGTAATCCAGGTAGAGCATCGAGGCCACGGCGTCGACGCGGAGGCCGTCAATGTGGAACTCGTCCAGCCAGTAGAGGGCGTTGGCGACCAGAAAGTTGCGGACTTCGCTGCGGCCGAAGTCGAAGATCAGCGTGCCCCAGTCCGGGTGTTCGCCCAGGTTCGGATCGGAGTGCTCGTACAGCGGCCCACCATCGAATTGGGCCAGCGCCCAGGCATCCTTGGGGAAGTGCGCCGGCACCCAGTCCAACAGCACGCCGATCCCGGCCTGGTGCAGTTCGTCCACGAGGTGCCGGAACTCGTCCGGGTGCCCGAAGCGCGAGGTGGGTGCGAAGTAGGACGTGACCTGGTAGCCCCACGATCCGCCGAAGGGGTGTTCCGCGACGGGCATGAACTCCACGTGGGTGAAGCCGAGCCACTTCACGTACTCCACGAGTTCCTTGGCCAGCTGGCGGTAGTCGAGCCCGACCCGCCAGGACCCAAGGTGGACCTCATAGACGCTCATCGCGGCATTGTGTGGATCCCGGGCCGCGCGGGCCTTCATCCATTCCTCGTCCTTGAAGACGTAAGAGGGCTCGACGACGCGGGACGCCGTCAGCGGAGGAACCTCCGTGCCGAAGGCAAGCGGATCGGCCTTCTCCACCCAGTGCCCGTGCTTGGTCTTGATCTCGAATTTGTAGCACGCCCCTGCTATAACGCCGGGGATGAACAGTTCCCACACCCCGGAGGAGCCGAGCGAGCGCATGGAGAATTCCCGGCCGTCCCAGCCGTTGAAGTCGCCCTTGACCCGCACGGCCTGGGCGTTCGGGGCCCACACCGCGAAGGACACGCCGTCGACGTCGCCCAGGACGGACTTGTAGTGCTGGACGTGTGCGCCCAGCACATCCCAGAGGCGCTCGTGCCGGCCTTCGCCGATCAGGTGCAGGTCGATCTCCCCCACCGTCGGCAGGTAGCGGTAAGGCTCGTCGGCCTGCTGCGGTGCCTGGCCTTCATAAGTGACCTCAAGCCGGTAGTCCGGAACGTGCCCTTCGTCCAGCGGGTCCAGCACGGCCACCCACACGCCGCCGGATTCGTGCGACATCGGGAAACTGCCGGCCGCAGTGACCACGGAGACGGCTTCCGCGAGGTGCTTCACGGTGCGGATGGTGACGTGGCCGTAGTCGTCGAGGTGCGCGCCAAGGACCGAATGCGGCGCGTGGTGCTCGCCGGCGGCGACGCGCGCAAGGGTCTCCGCGTCCACGGGAAGCGGGACTCCGGGTCGATCGGTACGTGCTGAACCTGTCATTTTGTTACCTTCCGCTGCGGCTTCGGCGGGAACGCCGGGGCCTGTACTGCCGAGGAGACGACGGGATGCATTCACCGGGATGGCGAGCCAGTCCGGCCTGTTCCGTAGTTCGTAAACAACTTCGTAGAGAGCCTTGTCCAGCCACAACGCCACGAACAGGGGCGAGTCGCGGTCGATCGTGCCGGGGGTGACTTCCGCATAACCGGCCAGGAAGGCCTCGGCGCAGTCGTCCACCCAGGCCGCGGGGACGACGGCGTCGTCGTACTCGCGGACGGCGGCGCCGGCGGCGTAGTCGAAGGACCGCAGCATGCCGACCACGTCGCGGAGCGGCACGTCCGGGAAGTTGCGTTCGGAGATCGGGCGCAGCGGCTCCCCTTCGAAGTCCAGGATCGCCCAGCGGGCCGGTTTCCCGGGTCCGCCGGGGACCTGCAGGATCTGGCCGAGATGCAGGTCGCCGTGGATCCGCTGCAGCCGGCCGGCACTGCTGCCTTCGAGCCGCGTAAGGAGCGCCTCAAGTTCATCGTCGAAGGGCCCGACGGCGGCGCCGGCTTCCGCCCACGACTGCCGGACCCGCTGGGCGACGCCGGGCGCGATGTCCCCGCCCGGCACGGACTCCGCTGCGGTGCCGAGCGCCTCGGCGAGCCGACGGTGCACGGTGGCCGTGGCGACGCCCAGGGCGCGGGCTTCGGCGGTGAAGTCGGTGCCGGTGCTGGCCGCGTCCACGGCCAGGCGCCAGGCGTCCAGGCCGCCGGCCAGGAATTCGTGCGCGACGGCGAGCTCGCCGCGGGCGGTCGAGGCACCCCCGGGGACGGTCCATTCGCCGGTGACCCAGCCGAGGGTGGCCGGGACCTCAACGGTGCGGCCGGCGGTCAGGGCCGCGCCGATCTCGACTTCGGGATTCTGCCCCTCGGACAGCACCCGGAAGAATTTGAGGATCGCCGCGGAGGCGCCGTCGTCCACTACGACCGAACTGTTGGACTGCTCGCCGGAGAGCACCCGGACCTTGCCAGTGGCGAACGGCAGCCGGTAATCGGATTCCACCAGGTGCCCGGCGGCCGTGCCGTCGCTTGTGGCGGCGCGTTCGCGCATGAGTTCAAGCCAGGCCGCGATAAACGCCGGGTCGTGCACGCCGTCGTAGATCCAGCCGTGTGCCGCGTCCGTGCCGTCCGCGGGAATCTCCCCGAGCAGGGCGGCTCCCGCACCCGCCAGCGGCAGGGCGCGGGAGCTGAGCGGCACCTGCACGACGTCGGTGCGGTTGCCGTCCGCCGTCGGGTACGTCACCGCGAGCAGCAGAACTTCAAGCTCCGCGCCGATCTCCGGCGTCGCGGCCGCCGGGCCGGCGCCGAGGCGCACACGGCCCGCCGGCTCGAAGCTGAAGTGCGCGCTCTTGACTGGGAACCAGCGCTGGCGCGGCAGCCAGCTGCGGAGCAGGGCGTCCAGCGCGGGGGAAAGGGTGGGTCGGGTCATTTCAGCCTTCGATGGACAGGATAGGCATCGCCTGGGTGTGGGGCGAGGCCGGGTTGGATGCGGCCGATCGGATCCGCAGCCAGAAGAAGTCGTGGCTGCCCAGGGTGAGGGTCAGCGTGCCGTCGTCGGAAATGGCGGGGAACGCCTGACCGCCGAAAACGTCGCGGAGCCCGCGGCCGGCATACTGCGGCACCCTCAGCGTGGTGGCCACCGGGTGCTGGGACAGGTTGAACGCGCACAGGATGGTCTCTGCCTCCTCGCCGGCGGCGTTGCCCGCCGGTAGGTCGCGCAGGTAGGAAAGGACGACGTCGTGGTCCGCCTCGACGTGCTGGAACGAGCCGAGCCCGAAGGCCGGGTGGTTCCTGCGGACGCTGAGGATCTGACGGGTCCAGCGCAGCAGCGAGCCGGAGTGGGCGGCCTCGGCTTCAACGTTGGCCATGCTGTAGTTGTAGACCAGCGACTGGATCACCGGGAGGTAGAGCTTGCCCGGGTCGGCGTTGGAGAACCCGGCGTTGCGGTCCGGGTTCCATTGCATCGGGGTGCGGACCGCGTCGCGGTCCTCGAGCCAGATGTTGTCGCCCATGCCGATTTCGTCGCCGTAGTACAGGAACGGGCTTCCCGGCAGCGAGAGCAGCAACGCGTTGATCAGCTCGATCTCGGAGCGGGAGTTGTCCAGCAGCGGGGCCAGCCGGCGGCGGATGCCGATGTTGGCGCGCATGCGGGGGTCCGGCGCGTACCAGCCGAGCATCGCGGCGCGCTCGTCGGCCGTGACCATTTCCAGAGTGAGCTCGTCATGGTTGCGAAGGAAGGTGCCCCATTGGGCGCCCTCGGGAATGTCCGGGGTGTCCTTCATCGTCTCGATGATGGGCGCGGCCTTCTGGTCCCGCAACGCGTAGTACAGCCGCGGCATGATCGGGAAGTGGAAGGCCATGTGGCATTCCGGTTCCTCTTCGGTGCCGAAGTATTCCACCACTTCGGCCGGCGGCTGGTTGGCTTCGGCGATGATCACACGGCCGGGGTAGCTTTCGTCGACCATCCGGCGCAGCTGGCGCAGGAACTCGTGGGTGGCCGGCAGGTTCTCGCAGTTGGTGCCCTCCTCCTCGAAGAGGTAGGGAATGGCGTCGGCGCGGAAGCCGTCAATGCCTTGGTCCAGCCAGAACCGCACGACGTCGAACAGGGCATCGATCACCTTGGGGTTCTCGAAGTTCAGGTCCGGCTGGTGGGAGAAGAATCGGTGCCAGAAGAACTGGCGGCGGATCGGATCGAAGGTCCAGTTGGATTCCTCGGTATCCACGAAGATGATGCGGGCGTCCTGGTACTTCTCGTCCGTGTCGCTCCACACGTAGAAATCTCCGAACGGGCCGTCCGGGTCCTTGCGCGACTCCTGGAACCAGGGGTGCTGGTCCGAGGTGTGGTTCAGCGGCAGGTCGATGATGACCCGGACGCCGCGGGCGTGGGCCTCCGCGACGAGCCGCTTGAAGTCGCTGATGGTGCCGAATTCGTCCAGCACCGAGTTGTAGTCCGAGATGTCGTAGCCGCCGTCGCGCAGCGGAGACTGGAAGAAGGGCGGCAGCCAGAGGCAGTCGACGCCGAGCCACTGCAGGTAGTCCAGCTTCTCGATCAGGCCGTGGAAGTCGCCGGAGCCGTCGCCGTTGCCGTCGGCGAAACCACGCACCAGGACCTCGTAAAAGACCGCCTTCCGGTACCAGTGGGGGTCGTGCTGGAGTCCGGGAGCGTTCAGTTCGAAAGTCCCCTTCGGGGTGAAGTGCTGGTTGGGGTTGCTCGGGCTGAAACTCACGGGCGCTGCCTCCGGATGCTCAGGATGTGGGCTGGTTCGACATGTGCGTCAAGGCGCACGTAGTTGTACTCCCCCCATTCCCAGCTTTCGCCGGTCAGCAGGTCATCGACGACGAAGCGGCCGTTGTGCGTCAGGTCCTCAGGGTCCAGCTCCAGCGCCGCCAGGTCCAGCGTCACCGTGCTCTCCCGGATGCCATGCGGATCCACGTTGACCACGACGATCAAGGTGTCCTTGCTGCCGTCCGGGAGGGTCTTGTGCTTTGAGTAGACCACCGTGGCGTTGTCCGTGCTCTGGTGCACCGTGAGGTTCTGCAGGTCGCCGAGGGCCGGGTGGGTGTGCCGGATCTCGTTGAGCCGGGTGAGGTACGGGGCCAGGGTGCGGCCGGACTCCGCCGCGGCGTCCCAGTCGCGGGCCTTGTACTCGAACTTCTCGTTGTCGATGTACTCCTCCGCGCCCGGCCGGGCGACGTGCTCGTACAGTTCGTAGCCGGCATAGACGCCCCAGATGGGGCTGGCGGTGGCGGCAAGCGTGGCACGGATCTTGAACGCCGCCGGTCCGCCGAACTGCAGGTACTCGGTGAGGATGTCCGGGGTGTTGACGAAGAAGTTCGGACGGAAGTAGGCCGGGGATTCGTGGCTGACCTCCTGGAAGTACTCCTCCAGCTCCTCCTTGGTGTTGCGCCAGGTGAAGTAGGTGTACGACTGCTGGAACCCGGCCCGTCCCAGCGCGTGCATCATCGCCGGCCGGGTGAAGGCCTCGGCCAGGAAGACGACCTCGGGGTTCTTCTTGTTGACCTTGGCGATCAGCCATTCCCAGAACCACACCGGCTTGGTGTGCGGGTTGTCCACGCGGAAGATCTTGACGCCGTGGCTGATCCAGAGCTGGACGATCCGCAGGATCTCGTTGGACAGGCCTGCCGGGTCGTTGTCAAAGTTCAGCGGGAAGATGTCCTGGTACTTCTTCGGCGGGTTTTCGGCGTAGGCGATGCTGCCGTCCACGCGGGTGGTGAACCATTCGGGATGGCTCTGCACCCAGGGGTGGTCCGGGGCGGCCTGCAGCGCGAGGTCCAACGCCACCTCCAGTCCCAGTTCGCCGGCGCGCGCCACGAAGGCGTCGAAGTCCTCAAAGGTGCCCAGGTCCGGGTGGATGGCGTCGTGGCCGCCTTCCTTGGCACCGATCGCCCACGGGGAGCCGGGGTCGTGCGGGCCCGCCAGCAGGGTGTTGTTCGGGCCCTTACGGTGCTGGGTACCGATCGGGTGGATCGGCGGCATGTAGATGATGTCGAAACCCATCGCGGCGACGGCATCGAGCCGCTTCGCGGCGGTGCGGAACGTCCCGGAGGTCCACTCGCCGGTTTCGTGGTTGCGGACGGCGCCCTCCGAGCGGGGGAAGAATTCGTACCAGGCGCCTCGGCCGGCGAGCTCGCGCTCCACCAGCAGCGGATACGGCTCGGAGACGGTCACCAGTTCCCGGATCGGCTGGCGCGCAACCACATCGGCGACGTCGGCGCTGAAGCCGGCGGCGAGGCGCTCCTCTGGGGTCTTCGAACCATCGGACAGGCCGACGACGGCGATCCGCAGGGTCCGCCGATCGGCGGAGGGACGGGTGGCGTCCTCGGAGGCCTCGGTCAGCAGGGCGGCGCCCTCGGCCAGCATCAGCTCGACGTCGATGCCCGCTTCGATCTTGACTTCGGCGTTGTGGTGCCAGGTGCCGTAGCGGTCGTGCCAGGCCTCGATGACGAACGCCCACTTGCCGGTGCCGGACGGGGTGAGCAGGCCTTCCCAGCGGTCGGTGCCCTTGCCCCGGTCCCCGCGCGGCGGGGCCAGACGGACGCGCTGCCGCTCCTTACCCCGCGGGTCCAGGAGCACGGCGCTGACGCCGAGCATGTCATGGCCCTCACGGAAGGCAGTGGCGCCGACCACGATGCTCTCGCCGACTACTGCCTTGGCGGGGAACTTTCCGTCCTCGACTGCGGGCTGCACGGCGGTGATTGGAAACCTGCCGAATTTGAGGCCCTCCGTGATCAGGGCCTTCGGCTTTTGCTTGGACACGGCACTGGTTCGCGAGTTAGTCGTCACAGCCTCGACGTTATCTACAAATCGCACAGAATGCTAAGGCTGCTCAGTTTTTTGGGTGAATCCCGAGGTCAATCCGACATTTACCGGAAAGAAACCCAAAGCTGTTCCGGGGCTCTGCGTTGTCCGTTAGTGTTTCGCTGGTGAAGGCTATCCGCAGATTTACCGTCCGAACTGTTCTTCCCGAATCGATCCGGCCCCTGGCGCGGCTCGCCACCAACCTGCGCTGGTCGTGGCACCTGCCGACCCGGGAGCTCTTCGAGCAGCTAAACCCGGCCATCTGGGCCGAGAGCGCCCACGATCCGGTGACCTTCCTGGGCCTCGTTAGCAGGGAAGAGCTGCAGCGCCTCGCCGCGGACCAGGACGTGGTGCGCCGTGTGCACGCGGCCGCCGAGGATCTGGACCGCTACCTGGAGCAGCCCCGCTGGTACCAGAGCCTGGGCGAGGACGCGCCCCGCTGCATCGCGTACTTCTCGCCCGAGTTCGGCATCACCGAGGTGCTGCCGCAGTATTCCGGCGGACTCGGCATTCTGGCCGGCGACCACCTGAAGGCGGCCTCGGACCTTGGCGTACCCCTGATCGGTGTCGGCCTGCTCTATCAGGCCGGCTACTTCAAGCAGTCCCTGTCCCGCGACGCCTGGCAGCAGGAGACCTACCCCGTCCTCGACCCGGACGGACTGCCGCTGACCCTGCTCCGTGAGCCGGCCCCGGACGGTAACGGCCGGCCCATCCAGATCTCCCTGCCGCTCCCCCACGGCCGGCGCCTGCTGGCGCACGTGTGGCGCGCCGACGTCGGCCGCGTCCCGCTGTTGCTGCTGGATTCCAACGTGGCGGGCAACGACGACGCGGCGCGCGGCGTCACCGACCGCCTTTACGGCGGCGGCGGCGACCACCGGCTGCAACAGGAACTCCTGCTGGGGATGGGCGGGGTCAAGGCGCTGCGGGCCTACCAGCGGCTGACCGGCGCCCCCGCGCCGGAGGTGTTCCACACGAACGAAGGCCACGCCGGCTTCCTGGGAGTCGAACGCATCCAGGAACTGATGTCCGGGGAGCACCCGCTCAGCTGGGAAGAAGCCCTGACCGCGGGCCGCGCCTCCACCGTGTTCACCACGCACACCCCGGTCCCGGCCGGCATCGACCGCTTCGAGACCTCGCAGATCGAGCACTTCTTCACCGCGGGCCTGGCCCCCGATGTGCCGATCGCAAAGATCCTGGACCTGGGCCGCGAGGACTTTGCCGACGGCAACCCGTTCGTCTTCAACATGGCCGTGATGGGGCTACGGCTGGCCCAGCGCGCCAACGGCGTCGCGAAGCTGCACGGCGTCGTCTCCCGCGGCATGTTCTCCGCGCTCTGGCCCGGGTTCGACCATGCCGAGGTGCCCATCACGTCGGTCACCAACGGCGTGCACGTGCCCACCTGGGTGGATCCCCGCGTATCCCAGCTGGCCCGTGAACAGTTCGGCGCCGACGCCGAGACGGAGGGCCGCTGGGACCTGGCCTACAACGTCAGCGACGAAGCCCTCTGGGCGCTGCGGCGCGAAATGCGGGTCTCGCTGGTCGAAGACGTCCGCCGCCGGCTCCGGGCCGCCTGGAAGAAGCGCGGCGCCGCCGACGCCGAGCTGTCCTGGACGGATTCGGTGCTGGACCCGGACATCCTCACTATCGGCTTCGCCCGCCGCGTGCCGACCTACAAACGCCTCACCCTGATGCTGCGCGATCCGGACCGGCTCAAGGCCCTGCTGCTGCATAAGACCCACCCGATCCAGCTGGTTATTGCGGGCAAGTCGCACCCGGCGGACGATGCCGGCAAGAAGATGATCCAGGATCTGGTTCGTTTCACCGACGACCCCGCGGTCCGGCACCGGATCGCGTTCCTGCCCAACTACGATATCGCCATGGCCAGGACCCTCTTCCCCGGCTGCGATGTGTGGCTGAACAACCCGCTGCGCCCACTCGAGGCATGCGGCACCTCGGGGATGAAGGCCGCCCTGAACGGCTCGCTCAACCTCTCCGTGCTGGATGGCTGGTGGGATGAAATGTACGACGGCGAGAACGGCTGGGCAATCCCGACGGCGAACAACGACGCGTCCCCGGAGGAACGCGACGACATTGAAGCCTCGGCCCTGTACGAGCTCCTCGAAAGCCAGGTGGCGCCGAAGTTCTACGGGCTCACCGTCTCCGACGAGGCGGGCGCCGCCGGCCCCTCCCAGTCCGTGGCGCAGAAGGTGCCCACGCACTGGGTCTCGATGATCAAGCACACCATGTCCCACCTCGGTCCGGCCGTGTCCGCGGACCGGATGCTGCAGGACTACGTCAACGTCCTCTACCGGCCGGCCGCGGTGGCCGGGCGGAAGGCGTCGGCGGACAACTTTGCCGCAGCGAAGGAGCTCGCCGCCTGGTCCTCGCAGCTCCGCGCCGCCTGGCCCCAGATCCAGGTTGAGCATGTGGACTCGGTGGGCGTCTCCGAGGACCCGCAGATCGGCGACGACCTGCAGGTGAACGCCTACGTGGCACTCCACAACCTGCGGCCGGAGGATGTGGCGGTGGAGGTGGCCTTCGGCCGGGCCGAGGACAGCGATGAGCTGACCGATGTCACCGTGGCGGAGCTGCAGTCCGTGGAAGACCTGGGCAAGGGCCGGTACCTGTTCAGCGGGACCCTGGTGATCGACCGGTCCGGATCCTTCGGTTACACCGTCCGGGTGCTGCCCAAGCACGAGGGGCTGGCGTCCAAGGCCGAGCTGGGCCTGATCGTGAACGCATAGCCGGTTAGCGGATTTGCTCGGTTGTTCTCGCGCTTTCGGATCAGCTCGCCTTCTAGGGCGCTGAGGGGTCTTGCGGGGGTTAGAGGCAGACGGCGATGACGGTCAGGTCCTTGCCCGCGTAGCGTTCGGCGTCTTGCAGGATTTCGCAGATGACGCCGAAGGTGCGGTCGCCGCGGAAGGCGGCCGGGACCTGCCAGATCAGGGTGACCGGCCGCTGCCCGTCGTCGCTGACAGCGTCGGCGAAGTCGTGCAGCGAGTCGTTGAGGGCGTCAAGGTTCACGCCGTAGTGCTCGGGGAAGTCCAGCGCCTCACCGAAGGTCCGCAGCACCGCCTTCTTGGAGTCCGCGGCGGGGATCACGAGCGCCCGGCGGCCGGCGTCGTGGACTTGCGCCTGCAATTCCTCGAGGGTCCAAGTGTCGGCGGAGAAAATCTTCATGGTTTCCCTACTTGCCTTCGGCAATAAATTTGAACGTTTCGTAATGGTCGGCGGTGTAGTATTTTTCGCCGGCCGCACCCGCCACGATCCGGCGCGCGCCCCGGTCCGACTCCCCGGGAGTCCGCACGGTGAATTCCCGGTAATACCCGGAGGCTTTCCGCGGGAGAATCCTTTCGAAGTTCCCGAACGGGACATTGTCGCGCGAATACGGGTAGGGACCGCCCCTGGCGATCAGGGCAAGGGTCTGCCGCGCCTCGGCCGGAAGGTCCGACGCCTTGATCTCCGGCAGCCGGGAGGGATTGGCGACGCCGGCCGCCGGGGCCCTGCCCGGCGTCGGGGTTTGGGAGACGGTCGCCTTGGGGGCGGGGCCGCTCCGGCCGGCGTCCGGCGGGACGGTGCCGGTCTGAGGAAGGCCGGCCAGCACGAAGGCCAGCACCACAAGTCCCAGCAGAACGGCGAGCAGGGCGGTGAGCCGCCGGACGTTCATTCGTGATTCCCCCATGCCTGGCGTGTGGACACCCTAGACGCGGTAGATATTGATGGTGTTGGCCTGGACCACGTCCCGCTCGCCGGAGGAGATCCGAACGCCCTGGCGGCGGTCGTGGAGTTCCGAGGTGGTCAGCCGGAGTTCATAGAGCCGGTGGCCGCCGCCGTCGTCCGCGGGGATGACGGGAAGGGTGACCTTGACGTCCTGGGCGCTGCCGTTGACCACCACGAGGCCGTCCACGCGGCCGTCATCGGACCCCAGCAGGAGCTGGACGACCCGGTGGCCGGGATCCTGCCAGCGGTCGCCGGACATCGGTTCGCCGTGGACATCGAACCAGTGGAAATAGGACTGCTGGTCCCGTGCCGGGTAGTCGTGCGGCTGGCCGGCGAGGAACTCCTTGCGCAGCCGGATCACGCGTTTGGTGCTGCGCAGCATCGCGTGCGATTCCGGGGTGCTGGTCCAGTCGATCCAGGTGATGGGGTTGTCCTGGCAGTAGGCGTTGTTGTTTCCCTGCTGGCTGCGGCCGATCTCGTCGCCGGCGGTGATCATGGGCACGCCCTGGGAAATCATCAGCGAGGCCATCAGGTTACGGCTGGTCTGGGCACGCCGCGCGAGGACTTCCTCGTCCTCGGTGCGCCCCTCGAAGCCGTGGTTGTAGCTGCGGTTGTCGCCGTGGCCGTCGCGGTTCTGCTCGCCGTTCGCCTCGTTGTGCTTGCGGTCGTAGGAGACCAGATCGGCCAGGGTGAAGCCGTCATGCGCGGTGATGAGGTTGACCGAGGCCAGCCGGCTGCGGCCCGAGGCCGCGAACAGGCCCGCGGAACCGGACAGCGCATCGGCGAGCCGCGCCACCGAGCCGCCCTGCCCGCCGGCGTCGATCGCGGCGCGGTCCGCCAGCCAGAAGGTGCGGACGGCGTCGCGGAAATGGTCGTTCCAGTCCACCCAGCCCGCGGGGAACCGGCCTGTCTGCCAGCCGCCGTAACCGACGTCCCAGGGTTCGGCGATGAGCTTCGTTTCAGACAGCACCGGATCCGCGGCGATCGCGACCAGGAACGGGTGGCGCGGATCGAACTCGTTGTTGGCGTTGCGGCACAGCGTGACGGCGAGGTCGAACCGGAAGCCGTCGATGTGGAACTCGTTCACCCAGTACCGCAGGGAATCCAGAACCAGCTGCACCACCCGGGGCTCGCCAAAGTTCAGGGTGTTGCCGCAGCCGGTGGTGTCCACGTATTTGCCGTGGCCGTCGTGACGGTAGTACTCCAGCTCGCCCAGACCGCGGAAACTCAACGTCGGCCCGTCCGGGCCGCCTTCCGCAGTGTGGTTGTAGACGACGTCGAGGATCACCTCGAGGCCGGCGGCGTGCAGCAGTTTGACCATGCCCTTGAACTCGTCCTGCACCGCGTGGGGCCCGGCGTCCTGGGCCGCCTGGGTGGCGTAGCCGGGATGCGGCGCGAAGAACGCGGCCGTGTTGTAGCCCCAGTAGTTGGGCAGTCCAAGGTTCTGCAGGTGCGGCTCGTCGATGTGGAAGTGGACGGGCAGGAGCTGCACGGCCGTGACGCCCAGCGAGATCAGGTGCTCGACCATGGCCGGGTGCGCCATTCCCGCGTACGTGCCCTGGAGGTTCTCCGGGATGTCCGGGTGCAGCATGGTCTGGCCGCGGACGTGGGCCTCGTAGATGATCGTGTTGCGCCAGGGGGTGCGCGGCCCGTGGTCCATGCCCCAGTCGAAGTCGCCGGCCATCCGGACGCTGGTGATGAAGTCTTCGCGTTCGTCTACGCCGCGGCCGTACGGGTCCAGCAGCAGCGGCTGCGCGCCGTCGGCGTCGAAGTCCAACGTCGGCACGGAGAGCGGCAGGGCCTCCGGCTCCGGCGAGGCGCGCAGGCCGTAGCGCGAACCGGCCGGCAGTCCCTCGACGATGCCGTGGTGGACGCCGTCCGTGATGTTGGGCAGGGTCTTCAGCTGCCAGCTGCCCCCCGGGGCCTGGTAGGCGATGTCCAGGTTAGCCACCCCCGGCGCGTAGACGGCCACATTGGCGAAGGCACCCCGAGGGTCGTCCGTCGCCGCGGAACCCGTGCGCGGGACGCTGACACCGAGCGGAAACGGCCACGAGGCGTCTACGGTGGTAGCTGGATCTACATAGGACTTGACCATCGCTTAAAGCTTAGCTGGGGATAACAAATGACCCTGGTTTTCGCCGCGGGACGTCAAAGACCGTTCACAAAGCGACCCGCATACTGGGAGTAGGCGCCGAACTGGAGGTAATTGTGCGAATAGCACTGGCTCAAATCATCACCGGCCGCGAAACGGAACGGAACCTGGACCTCGTGCGGGACTACGCCCGCCGGGCCAAGGACGGCGGGGCGGAACTGGTGGTCTTTCCCGAAGCGACGATGCGCGCCTTCGGCAACTCCCTGCTGGACATCGCCGAACCCCTGGACGGGCCGTGGGCCGCAGAGGTCCGCGGCATCGCGGCCGAGCTCGGCATCGTAATCGTGGCCGGCATGTTCACCCCCGGATCGTCTACCGCCGGCACCCGCAAGGTCCGCAACACACTCCTGGTCACCGGCCCGGGCGTAGACGCCAGCTACGACAAGATCCACCTTTACGACGCCTTCGGCTTCGCCGAGTCGGACACTGTGGACGGCGGCACCCAACCCGTCACCTTCGACGCCGGCGGCATCACCTTTGGCCTGGCCACCTGCTACGACGTGCGGTTCCCGGACCTGTTCACGGAGAACGCGGAGCGCGGGGCGCAGGTCAACATTGTTTGCGCCTCCTGGGGTGCCGGGCCGGGCAAGGTCGAGCAGTGGAAGCTGTTGTCCCGGGCCCGGGCCGCGGACTCAACGACGTTCGTCCTGGCGTGCGGCCAGGGCGACCCGGCCAGCGTTGGCACCGAGCCCGCCGGGTCCGCCCCCACCGGCGTCGGGCACTCCGCCGTCGTCTCGCCCTTCGGGGAGGTCCTCCAGGAGCTCGACGGCGCCCCCGGCATGCTCTTCGCCGACCTGGACCCCGCCGTCGTCGAGGACGCCCGCGCCAAGCTCCCGGTCCTCGCCAACCGCCACAAGTTCTAGCAACGCGGGGTCACTTCTGGCCCATCCGGGGCACCCCGATGGGCCAGAAGTGACCCCGCGTTTTACTTACTTGGCGGCGCGCTGGCGGGAGATCTCGTAGAGCGAGATGCCGACGGCCATCGAGGCGTTGAGCGATTCCATGGCGGAGTCGATCGGGATGGAGACGATCTGGTCGCAGTTTTCGCGGACCAGGCGGCTCAAGCCCTTGCCTTCGGACCCGACGACGATGCAGACCGGCTCGGTGGCCAGGGCAAGGTCCGGCAGCGAGACGTCGCCGTCGCCGTCCAGGCCCAGCACGTAGATGCCCATGTTCTTGAAGGCCTTGAGCGTGCTGTTCAGGTTGGCGGCGCGGGCCACCGGGACGCGGACGGCGGCGCCGGCGCTGGTCTTCCAGGCCGAGGCGGTGACGCCGACGGAGCGGCGTTCCGGCACAATGACGCCGTGGCCGCTGAAGGCCGAGACCGAGCGGATGATCGCGCCCAGGTTGCGGGGGTCGGTGATGCCGTCGAGGGCGACGAAAAGCGGCGCGTTGGCGACGTGGCCCTTCTTCCAGCTCTCAAGGGTCTCTTCGGCCAGCTCGTAGGCGTCCTGGTATTCGTACGGCGGGATCTGCAGCACGAGGCCCTGGTGGATGGCGTCGTCCGTCATCCGGTCCAGTTCGGGCTTGCCGGTCTCCAGCAGCGGAATGCCGCGTTCGGCCGCGAGCTTGAGCGATTCCTTGACGCGGTCATCCATTTCGATCCGGATGGCGACGTGCAGGGCCTTGGCGGGGATGCCGGCGCGGAGGGCTTCGACGACGGAGTTGCGTCCGGTTACGACTTCCTCGGTGGCGCGTCCCTTCGGGCCCGAGCGGGCGCCGGGGTTGCGGGTGCCCGTGCCGCGCTTGGCTGCGGAGCGTTCCGCGAGCTGCTTGCTCTTGTGGGCCTTGTGGTAGGGACGGTCCTCCGCCTTGGGAGTGGGGCCCTTGCCCTCGAGGGCTTTACGGCCGTGACCGCCGGTCCCGACGGTGGGGCCCTTCTTCATTTTGACCGAGCGGCGACCGTTGTTGGCCATGAGTTTCACCCTTTTAACTACGCGATTCGTTGATAAGTCTGAACTCCAGTCTACTGACTCGCGTTAAATCCTCGACCGGGGGCTCCTCCGGCGGCCCGCTTCGACCCGCCGGGCGGGGACGGGTTCAGCCGCGCTTGAGGCTCCAGCTGGCGCCGTCCGCGCCGTCCTCGACGACGACGCCGGCCGCCGCGAGGGTGTCCCGGATGGCGTCCGAGGCGGCCCAGTCCTTGCCGGCGCGGGCCTGGGCGCGGGCCGCGAGCTGGGCCTCGACCAGGACCCCGAGGGCAGTGTTGGCCTGCTCGTCGACTGCCGGGGCTGCCGTGTCGTTGAGACCAAGGACACGCGTCATGTCCGTGACACTGGCCAGTGCCTGCCGGGCGTCGTCCAGCTCGCCGGCGGTGAGCGCAGTGTTGCCAGCCCGGACGGTGTCGTGCAGGACGGCGAGGGCCTGCGGGACGTTGAGGTCATCATCCATCGCCGCGGCAAAGGCGTCCGGGACGACACCGTAGCTGAAGGAGCCGAAACTGGCCGGGGCCCCGCCGTCGGCGCCGCCAAGGGTCCGGACGGCGCGGCTGATGAAGCCGTCGATCCGCTCCATCGCGGCGGCGGCCTCGCTCAATGAGGTGGGCTGGTAGTCCAGCACCGAGCGGTACTGCGCCTGGCCGAGGTAGTACCGGACCACCCGCGGCGACGCGAGTTCCAGCATGTCGGCCGGGCTGACCGTGTTGCCGATGGACTTGGACATCTTTTCGCCGGCGTAGGTGACCATGCCGTTGTGCATCCAGAAGTTCGCGAAGCCGTGGCCCGCGGCCTGGGACTGGGCCATCTCGTTTTCGTGGTGCGGGAAGCGCAGGTCCAGCCCGCCGCCGTGGATGTCGAACTCGGTGCCGAGGTACTTGGTGACCATTGCGGAGCACTCCAGATGCCAGCCCGGCCGTCCGGCGCCCCACGGCGAAGCCCAGGCCGCCGTCGCCGGCTCGCCTTCCTTGTGGCCCTTCCAGAGCGCGAAGTCGCGCGGATCCCGCTTCCCCCGGGGGTCGGCGTCGGGAGCTCCCTGCATGTCATCGAGCTTCTGCCGGGTCAATGACCCGTACTTTGCCCAGGAGCGCACATCGAAATACACGTCGCCGGAATCGTCGAGCGCCGGGTAGGCGTGTCCGCGGTCGATCAGCTGCTGGATCAGGGCGTGCATCTCGGGGATGTGGCCGGTGGCGCGCGGCTCGTAGGTGGGACGGGAGACGCCCAGGGTGTCGTAGGCCTTGAGGAATTCCTGCTCGTACCGGTAGGCCAAGGCCCACCATTCCTCCTCGCGGACAGCGCCCGGCTCGCCCTCGAATTCAGGGGCAAACGATTCGGCCGACTTCGCCAGGATCTTGTCGTCAATGTCGGTAACGTTGCGGACCACCGTGACCCGGAACCCGCGGTACTGCAGCCAGCGGGTGAGCTGGTCAAAGGCGATCGCGGAACGGATGTGCCCAACGTGCGGCATGCCCTGCACCGTGGCACCGCAGTAGTACAGGCTCACATTGCCGGGAACCAGGGGGACGAAGTCGCGGACTTCGGCGGAAGCAGTGTCGTAAAAGCGCAGGGTCACCGCTCCAGATTAGCCGATGCCCGGGAACCGGCCCGGCGGGCTACTTGCAGTGCACGCCGATCTGGTCCATCTGTTGCCGCAGCTGCGTCAGCTGCTCGGAGGTCTGCCTGCCGGTGGGGCTGGCTCCAACCTGCTTCATGATGTCGGCCATCTTCTGGATCGGTTCGGAGACTTCCGGGGCCACCTTGTCCGCGACCTCCTGGTAGTGCTGGCCGATCTGGGTGGCCTTTTCCTTGTCGCTCCCCTTGGGCACGAAGGTGTCGGTGGTGAGGAACTTGCAGCTTTCCTCAACGCTCATCCGGGGCGTGGTGGTAGCGGGCGGCGTCGCGGCGCCGGCGCACCCGGACAGCAGCGTTCCGGCTAGAAGGGCGACGACGGGAAGCAGCTTTTTCACGGGAGGTCTCCTGAGAGGTGCGGAGGGGTTGTCCCTTAAGCGTAGGCCCGATTGCCCCGCCCGGCCCGGCCGTCCTCAGACGGCCGGGTAGACCAGGGCAGTGGCTGTGGCGGCGATCCCTTCGCCGCGGCCGGTGAAGCCAAGGCCGTCGCTGGTAGTGGCCGACACACTCACAGGCGCGCCGGCGGCCTCACTGAGGACTCGCTGGGATTCCTCCCGCCGGGGACCGAACTTGGGCTTGTTCGCCACGAACTGCACGGCAATGTTGCCGATCTCAAAGCCGCCGACGCGGACGATCCGGGCCGCCTCGGCCAGCAACGTCACGCCGGAGGCGCCAGCGTATTCGGGCCGGTCAGTACCGAAGTGCGTGCCGAGGTCCCCGATCCCGCAGGCGGAGAACAGCGCGTCCGCGGCGGCATGGGCCACGGGGTCTCCGTCGGAATGGCCGGCCAGGCCCCGTTCGCCCTCCCAGAGCAGGCCGCCGAGCCAGAGCGGCTGTGGCGCGTCCTCGGGGGCGTAGGCGTGGACGTCGATGCCGATCCCGGTCCGCGGGATCGGCACTCCGGGCTGCTGCGGCCGGTTCCCGTCCATCCTTAGCCCTCCACCCAGCGCGCGCCCAGGGGACCTTCGAGGAGGCCCTCGGCGAGGATCAGGTCCAGCGGCGTGGTGATCTTCAGCGACTGGCTGGCGCCCCGCACGGCGTACACGGGGACGCCGAGCAGTTCCACCAGCATCGCATCGTCCGTGACGGCAGCGGCTTGGGCCGCGTCGAATCCAGCGGCTGCTTCGTGAGCGCCCAGCAGGGTGGCCAGGTCGAAGCCCTGCGGCGTCTGGACAGCGCGCAGCATTTCCCGGGGGGCGGTGCCGGTGACCACTTCAGGGGCGACGTCGGTTTCGTCGCCGAAGGTTGGGTCCACCGTCTTGATGGTGTCGACGACCGGGATCACGGGGATGACGGCGACGGCGCCGGCGGTGAGGGCGGCGGCCACGCGGTGGAAGACGGCTTCCGGGGTGAGCGCCCGGGCGGCATCGTGGACGAGGACGGACTGCGTGCCCGGCGAGAGCGCGGACAGTGCGGCGCGCACGGACTCGGCGCGGCTGGCCCCGCCGTCGACAATGGTCACGTCGGGGAGCTGCACGGCTGCTCCAGGCGCGGCGGTGCGGCGGTGTTCGGCATGCAGTTCCGCGCTGAAGGTTTCGCACTGGGCCCGCAGTTCAGTGTCCCCCGGCGGGATCGCGACGCAGATCTGCCGGGCGATGCCGGCCGCGGCGACGCCCCGCAGGGCGTGCATGAGGATGCTGTCACCGCCCAGCGGCACCTTGGCCTTCGGCATGCCGTAGCCCAGGCGCTGGCCGGATCCGGCGGCGACGAGGATGACCGCTGTGACGTGAGCTGTCGATGCAGTGTTCATGCGGACAAGACTACGTCCCGGCGCCGCGCCCCAAGCCCAACTAGCTGGCAGTTGTTGTCGTTTTCAGGGCCCAAAAGGACAACAACTGCGAGTCAGTTGGGCCGGTTTGGGCAAAAAGAAGCCCCGGCGGCCGTAACGCCACCGGGGTTCGATTCTTAGTTAGGAAGCCAGGACTTCATCGAGAACGCTTGCGGCCTTCTCTTCATCAGTCTTCTCAGCCAGTGCCAGTTCTGAGATCAGAATCTGGCGGGCCTTGGCCAGCATGCGCTTCTCCCCTGCGGAGAGACCCCGGTCGTGGTCACGGCGCCACAGGTCGCGGACGACCTCTGCCACCTTGATGACGTCACCGGAAGCAAGCTTCTCCAGGTTTGCCTTGTAACGACGCGACCAGTTGGTGGGCTCTTCAGTGAACTCGGCCCGCAGCACGTCGAATACGTGCTCCAAGCCTTCCTTGCCCACTACGTCCCGGACCCCAACAAGGTCAACGTTTTCTGCTGGAACTTCAATGGTCAGATCACCCTGAGCCACCTTGAGCTTGAGATACATCTTCTCTTCGCCCTTGACAGTGCGCATCTTGATTTCTTCAATTTTGGCTGCACCGTGGTGAGGGTAAACTACTGTCTCGCCGACCTCAAAAACCATGTGGACATTCCCCTTTCCCGCAGACCAGTTTATCACGATTAAGGCATACAACTGCCATGGATCGTGCCCCGAAACCGCGCAAATCCGCGGAAAATGGCCCGAATCGGCTCCATAAAACCCTTGACGGATGCGGATAATAGTGCATTGGGCACCCGCTGCCAAGAGCCTCACGGTTCGACGCCGGACGGCCCCTGGGCGGGGCGGCAGCCGGTTCCACAGCCGGACCGGCAGCCGGACCGGCAGCCGGTCCCGCTCCCCTGCGGGCGCCTTTGTGTACTCCCCCGAATCCGCGTTTGCGCTCCATTGCGGATAGGCTATGGCTGAATAATGTTTCAAGACTCTCAAGGAGTGCGTGACGTGCGTTTCACTGCGATGACCCGGGGCCGGCGCGGCAAGCTGGCAATGGCAACGGCTGCACTTGGCATTGGCCTGCTGTCGGTGACCGGCTGCGGCTATATCAATGCCCAGCAGACCACTGAGCAGTACTCGGCGTCGGACGGGACCCGGACCGACCTCGGACCGCTCCAGCTCCGCAACATGATGATCATCTCCGACGGCGAGGACAAGCCGGGCCGCGTCATCGGTGCCGTGTACAACACCTCCGCCAATGATGTGAAGCTGACCATCAACGGTGCCGGCGGATCGCAGACCCAGGTTCCGGTCAAGAAGAACTCCTACGTCCTGCTCAACGATTCCGCCGACCCGGCGATCCTGAGCACCTCCGGAGGCAAGCCCGGCTCCCTGGTCGAGGTCACGATCCGCGAAGACGGCACCAACTTGGACGCCAAGTTCAAGATGCCCGTCCTGGACGCCACGATCACGGACTACAAGAAGTACCTGCCCACCGCCGAGCCCACCAGCTCCAGCACCGCCTCGGGTACGGCCACGCCGTCGCCGTCGTCGGCTCCGTCGGAAACCCCCACGGAGACTCCGTCGGCCACTCCGACTCCGTAGCACTCCAGTACGCAAAAGGAGGGGCACCCGCACCGGGTGCCCCTCCTTTTGCGTTCCTGTGGCTTGCGTTCCGCAGCCCTGAGGGCGCCCGGGCGCCTGGCGCCTAGGGTTCGAACTTGTAGCCCAGCCCGCGGACCGTGATCAGGTACCGCGGGGCCGAGGGGTCCGGTTCGATCTTGCTGCGCAACCGCTTGATGTGCACGTCCAGGGTCTTGGTGTCGCCGACATAGTCAGAGCCCCAGACCCGGTCGATGAGCTGTCCGCGGGTGAGAACCCGGCCGGAGTTGCGCAGCAGCATCTCGAGCAGCTCGAATTCCTTGAGCGGCAGTGACACCTGTTCGCCATTCACGCTGACCACGTGCCGCTCGATGTCCATCCGCACCGGCCCGGCTTGGACGGTGCTGGAGACCAGTTCCTCGGGCTCGCCGTGGCGGCGCAGCACGGCCCGGACCCGGGCCACCAGCTCCCGGGAAGAATAGGGCTTCGTGACGTAGTCGTCGGCACCCAGTTCAAGGCCCACCACTTTGTCGATCTCAGCGTCTTTGGCTGTCAGCATGATCACCGGCACGGAGGATCGTTGGCGCAGCTGGCGGCAAACCTCGGTCCCGGACTGGCCGGGCAGCTGCAGGTCCAAGAGGACCAGGTCGGCGCCGTTGCGGTCGAACTCAGTGATGGCGTCGAGTCCGTTGTCCACGACCTCCACCTCGAATCCTTCCTTGCCCAGCAGGTAGGAGAGGGGGTCGCTGAACGATTCCTCGTCCTCGACAATAAGAATCCGGCTCAAGCGCTAGCTCCTTGTTCATGGACGCCGGCGGCGTCGCGTCGGTCGTGTCGTGCATTTGGCGCGGATCGGCGGGGATCCGCGGCGGGGTCGTCCTGTCCCTCCATCTCCGGGAGGCGGATGGTGAAGGTGGAACCCTGCCCGGGCTGGGACCAGAGCGTCACCTCCCCGCCGTGGTTGGCCATCACATGCTTGACGATGCTCAGGCCAAGGCCGGTGCCGCCGGTGTGGCGGGAGCGGGCGGAGTCCACGCGGTAGAAGCGTTCAAAGACGCGTTCCTGGTCCTCGGGGCTGAGTCCCTCGCCCTGGTCGGTCACGGAGACGGCTACCAGGCCGTCCCGGGCGCGCACGCCGACGCCCACCCGGGTGTTCTCCGGCGAGTATCGGATCGCGTTGTCGATCAGGTTGCGCAGCGCGGTCACGAGCAGGTCCTGGTCGCCGTAGACCATCGCGTCGGTCCGGCCGCCGACCACGATCTCGATGTTCTTGCTTTCGGCGGGAAGCTGGGACCGGTCCACGGCCTCGGCGACCACCTTGTTGATGTCCACGGGGTGGGCCTGCTGGGCCACGTTCGCCCCCTGCAGCCGGGAAAGTTCGATGATGTCCTGCACGAGGGCGGCCAGCCGGGTGGATTCCTTGTGCATGCGCTTGGCAAACCGGCGGACGGCCTCCTCGTCATCGGGCGAGGCTTCCAACGCTTCGGCCAGCAGCGAGATGGCGCCGACGGGGGTCTTCAGCTCGTGCGAGACGTTGGCGACGAAGTCGTTGCGGATCTCTTCGGTGCGGGTGATCTCGGTGCGGTCGTCCGCGAGCAGCAGGATATATTCCTCGCCGAGCATGGCTGCGCGGACCTGCACCACTATGGTTCCCTGGCCCAGCGGGCCGCGCGGCAGCTCCAGCTGTTTCTCCAGGATCACACCGTCGCGCCGGACCTTGCCGGTCATTTCGAGCAACTGCTGGTGCACCACGGTATGCCCCCGCACCAGGCCGTAGGCGTAGGCGGCCGGGCTGGCGCGCACAACGCCGTCGATCGCGTCCACCACCACGAAGGCGCGCCCCACGACGGCCAGCACCTCGGCGGCGCCCTCCGGGAGCGAGGGATCGCCGGTCTCGACGTCGCTGATTTTGCGCTGCTGCTCACTGATCCGGAAGGCGAGCACGCCAAATATACCGAGCGACAGGCCGATCAGGCCCGCGATCACACCGATGAGCATTGGATCCACGGCTCCAGCTTATGCGCTGCGGCCCGCCGGAAATCGAAAACTTGTGCGATTGCGGCGCTGGTTCAGCTAACGTTCACCTATTGAGGCGTAACAGTTCACCGGAGGCTGGAAGGGTGGCAGGTTGAACGCCGCTACGGTGAAACGAAACGGCCGGGCGCCGAGGTGCCCGGCAATGTTTCCGAGGAAAGGACGCACCCGTGCGTAAGGTTTTTCAGGAAGAGCTCGCCCAGGTCGGTGAGCAGCTCGTCGAAATTTCGAAGCTCGTCAGCGAGGCCTTTGAGAAGGCCACAACAGCCTTCGAGGGCGCTGACATCGACCTCGCCGAGGACGTCATCGCGGCCGACGCCCGGATCGATTTCCTGCAGAACAGCCTCGACGAGCGTGCCATCGACATCCTCGCCCTGCAAGGCCCGGTGGCCAGCGACCTGCGCATGATCGTGGGTTCGCTCCGGATGAGCGCCTCGCTGGAGCGGATGGGCGACCTCGCCCGGCACATCGCCCAGCTCGCCCGGCTCCGCTACCCGGCGAACGTGGTCCCGCAGCAGCTGCAGGAGACTTTCAAGAGCTTCGCCAAGCACGACCTGGAAATCGCGCAGAAGCTCACCGTGCTGCTGGAGACCCGCGACCTCGAGGTGGCCCGTGACATCCTCAAGGCCAACAGCGCCGTCAACGACCTGCACCTGAGCGTCTTCAAGGCGATCGCGCGCAGCGATTGGGCGGAATCCGCGGCCACCACCGTGGACGTCGCCCTGGCCAGCCGCTACTTCGAGCGCTTCGCGGACCACGGCGTTTCCGTCGCGCAGAAGGTCACCTACCTGGTCACCGGCGCGTGGCACCCGAACAGCATCGAGCACAGCTGACGGCCCAGCCGTCCCCAAAGCAGCGGGTACGACGGCGGCCGGTCACCTTGGAGGTGACCGGCCGCCGTCGTCGTATCCGGGGTGCGAAAGGCGTTACTTCTTGCCCTGGTTTGCCACTGCCTTGATGGATTCGGCGGCGGCCTCGGGGTCGAGGTAGGTGCCGCCCGGATTCAGCGGCTTGAAGTTCTCGTCCAGTTCGTAGACGAGCGGGATGCCGGTGGGGATGTTCAGCCCGGCGATGTCCTCGTCGCTGATGCCGTCAAGGTGCTTGACCAGCGCGCGCAGGGAGTTGCCGTGGGCGGTGACCAGCACGGTCTTGCCGGCCTTGAGGTCTTCCTTGATGTCCGATTCCCAGTAGGGCAGCAGCCGGACCAGGACGTCCTTGAGGCATTCGGTCCGCGGCACCGCGTCGCCGAGATCCTTGTAGCGCGGATCCCCCACCTGGGAGAACTCCGAGTCGTCCGCGAGAGGCGGCGGCGGGGTGTCGTAGGAACGGCGCCAGGTCATGAACTGCTCCTCGCCGTATTCGGCCAGGGTCTGGGCCTTGTCCTTGCCCTGCAGCGCCCCGTAGTGGCGCTCGTTGAGGCGCCAGTCGCGCTTGACGTCGATCCAGCCGCGGTCCGCCTTCTCCAGCGCGAGGTTTGCGGTGTTGATGGCCCGCTTCAGGCGCGAGGTGTAGAGGATGTCCGGGAGGATGTTGTTCTCCACCAGCAGCTCGCCGCCGCGTACCGCCTCGGCACGGCCCTGGTCGTTCAGGTCGACGTCCACCCAGCCGGTGAACAGGTTCTTGGCGTTCCATTCGCTGTGGCCGTGGCGCAGCAGAATCAGCTTGTAAGTCATGCTTTTCATCCTAGCCGAGCGGTCCCGGGCCGTGCCGAGCGTTACACCCACGGCTGCTACCGCGACGCGGGGTCAGCTACGGCCCATCCCCGGGCCCGGCATGGACCGTATCTGACCCCGCGTTGGACGATAGGGTTGGCGTGTGGTGCAGAAAGCTGAGCGGGTGGTGTCACCCGGGACCCGGGGCGGGACGGGTGGCGGCACCCGGTCTGGCCGGCCCGTGGGCAACGTGACCCGCGGAACCACCAACCCGAACCGGATGCGGCGGGTCGACCGCTGGCTCACCGGGCCGCAGGCCTGGCGCTTGCGCGGCGCGAACGATCCGCTCGTCGTCGACCTCGGCTACGGCGCGTCCCCGGCCACCGCCGTCGAACTCTTTGAACGCCTCTCCGCCATCCGCGCCGACGTGCGCGTAGTCGGAATTGAGATTGAGCCGGAGCGGGTCCGGCAGGCCAAGGCGCTGGAGCGTCCCGGGCTCAGCTTCCAGCTGGGCGGCTTCGAACTCCCGGTTCCGGGCCGGCCGGTGCTGGTGCGGGCCTTCAATGTCCTGCGGCAGTACGAGGAGGCGGATGTGCCCGCCATCTGGCGGCTGGTGCAGGACCGGCTGGCCCCCGGCGGCCTGTTCATCGACGGCACCTGTGACGAGATCGGACGCCGGGTTACCTGGGTGGCGCTCGACGACGTGCGGCCGCTGAGCCTGGGGCTGTCCATGCGCTTCGGCGGCTTCGAGCTGCCCTCGGATATCGCCGAACGGCTGCCGAAAGCGCTTATCCACCGGAACGTGCCCGGCGAGAAAATCCATTCCTACCTGCAGGCGCTGGACAAGGCCTGGCTTGAGGCGGCGCCGCTGGCCTCGTTTGGGAACCGGCAGCGCTGGACGGCAATGTGCCGTGCACTGCGCGACGGCGGCTGGCCAGTGCAGGACGGCCCGGCACGGTGGCGCCTGGGTGAGCTGACCGTGGACTGGGAAGCCGTGGCGCCTGACGGACTACAGCAGGCAGGTCACCAGGGGCCGTAGGGCCCCATGTTGCGGCTGCCGCCGCGGCCGGCATCCTTCACCGCGGGACGGACATCGGCGAGGTAGACGGATGCGGCCGTCACGGCCGCGAGGCCGAAGAGCCCCAGCGGGCCGAAGAACCCGCCGCCGCCGCCGACAATGGACAGCAGGCCGATGAAGAGGGCACCCCCGGTCAGGGCGAGCCAGAACGTCTTTGTCCGCTTGGACACCGCCTCGAAGGCGTTGGCCTTGTGCCGCAGGCAATCGAAGAACGCCCACACCTCAAGCCCCAGGGCTACGAGCGCCAGCAGGAAGTAGATCCCTCTATCGGCAATTTCAATCAGCGTTCTTCCGTCCATGCCCCCAGCCTAGCCGTCCAGTGTTGCCAAAGCCTGCTGCAAATCGGCCCACAGGTCCTCGACGTTTTCAATTCCGACACTCAGCCGGACCAGGTTCTCCGGTACGCTCTCCGGTTCCGCCGTGTGCCGGCGGCGGCGCTCGATCAGGGATTCCACCCCGCCCAGCGAGGTGGCCGGCAGCCACAACTGCAGGGCCCGGATCATCCGGTCGGCCGCCTCCGCGCCGCTGAACCCGCCGTCGGGGCCGTCCCCCGGGGCCATTTCGATGCACAGCACGGACCCGAAGCCCTTCATCTGCGCCTTGGCCCGTTCGTGGCCGGGGTCCGAGGGCAGGCCCGGGTACCGGATGCTGCCGACCTGCGGGTGCCGGCTCAGCCGCTCCGCGAGCACCGCCGCGGAGGCCTGCGAGCGCTCAATCCGCAGGGCCAGGGTGCGCAGCCCCCGCAGCGCCAGCCATGCCTCGAACGGCCCGGCGATGCCGCCGTGGATGGTTCGGTGGTGCAGCAGCCTGGCGTGGAGCTCGGCGTCGGAGGTCACGAGGGCGCCCAGCACGACGTCGGAATGGCCGGAGAGGTACTTGGTGACCGAGTGCAGGACGACGTCGGAGCCGAGGCTGAGCGGCTGCTGCACGAGCGGGGTGGAGAAGGTGTTGTCGGTAACGACGAGGGCGCCGGCCGCGTGCGCTGCAGCGGTGAGCGCACGGATGTCCGCGACGCCGAGCATCGGGTTGGTGGGGCTCTCCAGCCACAGCATGCTGGCAGGCGTTCCGCCGGCGGGCGCCAGCTGTTCCAGCACGGCGTCGGTGTCCGCAATGTCCACGGTGCGCAGCTCCAGCGCACCCTTCTGCGCCAGTTCCGTCGCCATCACGAGCGAACCGGCGTAACTGTGGGACGGCATTACCAGCACCCCCTGCGCCGGAACCAGGGACAGCG
Organism: Arthrobacter sp. 10T44; assembly: GCF_056393885.1. Lineage (NCBI taxonomy): Bacteria > Bacillati > Actinomycetota > Actinomycetes > Micrococcales > Micrococcaceae > Arthrobacter > Arthrobacter sp. 10T44. The sequence goes on from NZ_JBFTGT010000004.1 coordinate 26,752, forward strand.
CGGAACTTACGGCGGCGAGGCCGGAGGCGTACAGCAGGCCCGGCAGCGTGGCGCCTTCCAGCTGCGCCAGGGCCTGTTCGAAGGGGTCCCAGCTGGGGTTGGAATACCGGCCGTAGCCGCGGTCGCCGGGGCCCAAGGGACCGGTGCCGAAATAGGTCGAGGACAGCACGATCGGCGGGTTGACCGGGGCGTCGCGTTCGCGCGGAGGACGGCCTGCGGCCACCACCACGGTTTCGGCCGAGAGCGAGGCTGCCTGTTCTTCGGAGAGACTCATGGTGACAGGGTACTTCGGAGCCGTGCCGGGCCCGTAAGGCGTTACGCGCTGGCCGCCATGGTGTCGGTGATTGTCGGTAGGCTAGAGCAGTGACTACCCAGACTCCCGGACCTTTCCCCGGACTGTTCATTGCCTTTGAGGGCGGCGACGGTGCCGGCAAGTCCACCCAGGCCGCGGAGCTCGCCGGAGCACTCGAGTCCCGCGGGCTGACGGTGCTGCGGACGCGGGAACCGGGCGGCACGCCGATCGGCGAGAAGCTTCGGTCCCTGGTGCTGGATCATGGCCACGGGCACATCGACGCCCATACCGAGGCCCTGATCTTTGCAGCGTCCCGCGCCGCGCACGCCGCGCAGGTCATCCGTCCGGCGCTGGAGCGGGGCGAGGTGGTCCTCACCGACCGGTACATCGACTCCTCGGTCGCCTACCAGGGCGCGGGCCGGCACCTCGGCACGGATGCGGTGCGTGAGATCAATGACTGGGCCACCTCCGGCCTGCAGCCGGACCTGACGGTGTTGCTTGACGTCGACCCTGCCGACGGGCGCCGGCGCCGGACCGCCGGCGACGCCGCGGAGGACCGGCTCGAATCCGAGGCCGACGACTTCCACGCCAGGATCCGCGCCGCTTTCCTGGCGCTGGCGGCGGCCCGGCCGGAAAAATACCTGGTTCTCGCGGCGCACCTGCCCGTGTCGGAGCTGGCTGCCCGGATCCTCGAACGGGTCGAGACGCTGCTCTCGCTCCGTCAAAGCAGCTCGGCATGAGCGTCTGGGACGACCTCCAGGGCCAGCCGGCCGTCGTCGCCCAACTGCGCCAGGCCGCGGAGGGCGACGGTCTCACGCACGCCTGGCTGTTCACCGGCCCGCCGGGATCCGGCCGGTCCAACGCCGCGAAGGCCTTTGCCGCGGCACTGAACTGCGACCAGGAAGACATCACGAAGCGCGGCTGCGGCGAATGCCCTGCGTGCCAGACCATCGTTGGCGAGACGCACTCCGATGTCACGTTCGTGCGCACCGAGAAGGTCACCATCACGATCGACGAGGCCCGCGAACTGGTCTCGACCGCGGGCAACCGTCCCTCCTCCGCCCGCTGGCGCATCATCGTCGTCGAAGACGCGGACCGGATGGCGGAGCGCACCACCAACGTGCTGCTCAAGGCCATCGAGGAACCCACCCCGCGCACCATCTGGATGCTGTGCGCGCCGTCTCCCGCGGATGTGCTCGTGACCATCCGTTCCCGTTGCCGCCCGGTGGCGCTGCGGCTCCCGCCGGCGGCCGACGTTGCGGCCCTCCTGGTCAAGCGCGACGGCGTCGAACCGGAGGTTGCCGAACGCGCCGCCCGCGCCGCGCAAAGCCACGTGGGAATCGCCCGCAGGCTGGCGAAGGACCCGGAGGCCCGCGAACGCCGGCTGGAGACCGTACGGTTCCCGCTGCACCTGCGGGGCATCACCGCGGCCGTGATGATGGCTGACAAGCTCGTCAAGATCGCCACGGAGGAAGCCAACAGCTCCAACGACGAGCGCGACGCCGCCGAAAAGGCAGCGCTGCTCGCCACGCTGGGGGCACCCGAAAGCGGGCCGCTCCCGCCGGCCATGCGCGGGCAGGTCAAGCAGCTCGAGGACGACCAGAAGCGGCGTGCCAAGCGCTCCGTCACCGACTCGCTTGACCGTACCCTGACCGACCTGCTGTCCTTTTACCGGGATGTGCTGATCATCCAGATGGGGAACGCCGTGGAACTGGTCAACGTTGAGCTGAGGAGCGAGCTGCAGGAATTCGCCGGACGCTCAATGGCCGAGGTGACGCTTGCCCGGATGGATGCCATCAACAAGGCCCGCAAACGGATCACGACGACCAATGTGGCCCCGCTGCTGGCCATCGAGTCCATGGCCGCCAGCCTGATCTGACCCGTCAGCAACGCTCCACCCGCTTCGATCCGCCCAGTTCCACATCCCCAAGGAGAACAGCATGACGTCAGCACCACCACCCCCGGCAGGCAGCCGAACCTTGGGGCTCGGGGTGCGGGCTGCCGGCGCCTTGGCGCTGGGCCTGGTGCTGTCCCTGGTGCTGTCTTCCTGCACGCTTTTCGGCTCCGGCGACGGCGGCCCAAAGAGCTCCTCCGCAACGGCCGACCCTTCGATCGCCGCAGCCGCCCCGGCCGAGCTGCGGAGCTTCTACTCCCAGCAGCTCAAATGGTCGGCCTGCGAGGGGGACTTCCAGTGCGCCAAGGTCAAGGTTCCGCTGGACTACAGCAAGCCCGACGGCGACACGATCGAACTTGCCGTCATCAAACTTGCATCGAAGGGCGGCAACAAGAAGGGCAGCCTGCTGGTTAACCCGGGCGGTCCCGGCGGTTCCGGCTACGACTTCGTCAGGGACGCCGGCTCTACGAACATTTCCGAGAAGGTGCGCTCGAATTACGACGTCGTCGGCTTCGATCCGCGCGGGGTGAAGCGCTCCGCTCCGGTCACCTGCCTCACCGACCGGGAACGCGACGCCAACCGCGCCAAGATCTACAAGCTGGACACCGACGCAGGACTGGCCGAAGCCTTCGCGGACAACAAAGCCATCGCCGCCAAGTGTGCCGAGAAGACCGGGCCGGTCCTGGGCCACGTCGACACCGTCAGCGCCGCCAAGGACCTCGACGTCCTCCGCGGCGTCCTGAACGACACCAAGCTGAACTACCTGGGCTACTCGTACGGCACCTTCCTCGGCTCGACCTACGCCTCGCTTTTCCCGGACAACGTGGGCCGGATGGTCCTGGACGGCGCCCTGGACCCCTCCCTGAGCAATGAGGAGCTGACCGCAGGCCAGGCGAAGGCTTTCGAGAAGGCCATCCACGCCTATGCCACCAGTTGCCTCCAAAACAGCGGCTGCCCGTTGAGCGGAACCCCGGACGAGGCCGTCCGGCAGATCCAGGACCTCATCGCGGCCGTGGAAGCCAACCCGCAGCCCGCCAAGGACGGCCGGCTGGTCAACGCGTCCATGTTCGTCAGCGGCTTCATCCTGCCGTTCTACAACGACGACAACTGGCCCGTGCTGACCCAGGCCCTGGACAGCGCGATGAAGGGCGATCTGTCCCCGATGCTCCGGCTGTCCGACTTCGGCGCGGACCGCGAGCCGAACGGCACCTACTCGGCAAACTCCGCGTTCGCCTTCAATGCCATCAACTGCCTCGACTACTCGATGGAAACCGGCACGGCGGCGATGCGGACCGAGGAGAAGCGGCTCCGCCAACTCTCCCCCACTCTGGGCTACTACTTTGCGTACGGCGGCACGAGCTGCAAGGACTGGCCCTACAAGAGCCTCCGCACCCCGGCTCCGGCCCAGTACAAGGGCACGGCCGACATCCTGGTCGTGGGCACCACCGGCGACCCCGCCACACCGTACGAATGGGCCGTCGCCCTGCGCAAGCAACTGGGCACCGCCTCGCTGCTGACCTGGAAGGGCGAGGGCCACACCGCCTACGGCCGTTCCAACAGCTGCGTTGAGAAGGCCGTGGACGGGTACCTCGTGGACGGCAAGACACCGGCGGACAACACCGTCTGCTGACCGGTCCACGGCACCCTCGCGGCTCATTTTGACCCGGGCGCGGGGACTCCATTACAGTTGTCTCTTGCATGATCCGCCCGGTTCGCCGGGGTTTCACGCGGTTGCTTCCTTAGCTCAGTCGGTAGAGCGTCTCACTCGTAATGAGAAGGTCATCAGTTCGATTCTGATAGGAAGCTCGGAAGTTCGAAGCAAAGAACCCCTGGAAATCATTGATTTCCAGGGGTTCTTTGCTTTCCGCCCACGCGGTCCGGCCCGGGATGCGGGTCCGGGTCCGGGTCCGGGGGGACTTCGACACGGGCACGCCGGGCACGTAGCGGCCGGCGTGCCCGCGTTTGGTCCAATAGTGCCCGGGGCTGCGGCCGCGGCATGCACGGCCCGGACCCCGGCTGCTCTTGTCATTCACGCCCCCGTCCGCGACCCTTGGGAAATGGACCGGCCTGAGCGCGAGGTGCCCGCCCCTCCCGGGCCGGACCCCGCCGCGACGCCGACCGGACCCGGGATGGCAGCACCGGGACCGGCACCGGCCGCGTCCCCCACTGCATCACGGGCAGGCGGCCGCCGGCCGTGGGGCACGGTGGTGGGCTTCGGGCTGGTCAGCCTGGCGACCGACGTCGTCTCCGACGGCGCCCGCCCGCTCGCCGGACCGCTGCTGGCGCAGCTCGGCGCCTCCGCGCTCATCGTAGGGCTTGTCACCGGCGGGGCCGAGGCAGCGGCGCAGGGCCTGCGCTTGGTCTTTGGGCCCTGGGCGGACCGCACCCGCCGGTACTGGACCTTCACGCTGGCGGGCTACGCCCTGACGGCGCTCTGCGTGCCGCTGCTGGCCGTCGCCCCGGCCGCGGGTGCCGCCGGGCTGGTCCTGGCGTCGGCGCTGATCATCGGGGACCGGGTGGGCAAGGCCGTGCGGAGCCCGGCAAAGACCGTGCTGCTCGCCTCAGTGGCCAAGCGGGTGGGGCGCGGCCGCGGCTTCGCCGTGCACAAGTCCCTGGATCTCACCGGCGCGCTCCTCGGTCCGCTGATCGTGGCGGCCGTGCTGGCGGCCACCGGCCTCATCTCGGCCGCTTTTGCGGTCCTGGCTGTTCCCGCTGTGGTGGCGCTCGCGCTGTTGCTCTGGTTGCGCCGCCGCGTCGCGGAGCCCGGCGGCACTCCGGCGCCGCCTGGAACGGCGGGCAAACCGCCGTCGTTGTTCACCGGCGTTTTCCTGCTGTTCGCGGTGTGCGCTTTCTTCTGGAGTGCGGGTCTGGTGGCTTTCGGCGTGATTTCCTACCATTTGACCGCTGCTGTGGCGGTTCCGGCGCCCGTGGTGCCGCTGCTCTACGCCGCGGCCATGGGCGCGGCGGCACTCGGCGCGCTGGGGAGCGGCTTCCTCTACGACCGCGCGGGCCCGGCCGTATTGCTGGCGCTACCGGTGCTGATTGCGGCCGTGCCCGTACTGGCCTTCTCCACCGGCGTGGCCCTGGTGGTGGCTGGCGTGGCCAGCTGGGGCGCCGCCACCGGGATCCAGGACTCGACGGTCAAGGCGCTCGTGGCGGACCTCGTGCCGGAGCCGCGGCAGGGATCGGCGTACGGGGTCTTCGCGGCTTTCGAGGGAGCCGGCGCGCTGGCCGGCGGCGCGCTCTATGGCGCCCTCTACGGGGCGTGGCCCGCGCTGATCGCAGCGGTCGCCGCGCTGCAGGCGGCTGCCCTGGTGCTGCTGCTCATGACAGTGCGAAGGGCGCGCCGGGCCTGAGGCCCGGGCGCGCCCCTCGCAATGGTCAGTCCACCGTCAGCGTGCCCACACGGACGCGGCGCCGGAGTGCCCGGTGATAATGCTCTGGTACAGGAAGAAGGCGCCGGCCAAGGCTCCTGCAACCAGCAAGACGGTCCGCAGGACCCGGTTTTCGCGCAGGCCGCCGAGGAAGGCGAAGCGCCGGCCGATCGGTTCGAAGCTCACGATAATCATCGCCGCGACGATCACGAAGAAGATGATCGACACCACCTTCAGCACGTCACCTTGTTCGGCATGTTCCCGGACCAATTCCGTCGATGGACGGGCCTTCTGCAGCTGCTCCCCCGCCTGCGCGGTGATGAGCGCGACCGGAACCAGCCCCAGCGAGAGAACACCCAGCGGCCAGGCCAGGTACCGCCGCCAGCGGGTTACGGCAGCGTAGGCGATGGCGGCGAGGCCGGCGATCGGGCCAAGCACAACGACGGCGTGGACCAGAAGGATGTGGGCCGGGAGGCCGCCTATTTCAATCACGTGGAATCTCCTACGGTGGACGTGTGCTGCGCGCCCCCGGCGTGGGGGCCGGAGCTTCTATGATTCTTGCATGGCAAAACGTGAGCTCGCGGACATTGCGGCGCAGCTCTATGGGATGCCGTTCGACGACTTTGTCGCAGGCCGCAAAGCCGCGGCCAAGGAACTGCTCTCCGCAACGCCCGCGACGCCGGAGCTACGCTCCCGCGCGGCGGAGGTGCGCTCCCTGCCCAAACCCTCGGTGAGCGCCTGGGCCGTCAACATGCTCGCCTGGCGGCGGCCGGAAACACTCCGTGACCTGGCCGAGCTGGGACTCGCAATGCGCCGGGCCCAGGCCTCCCTCGACGCGGCAACGCTCCGCAGCCTCTCCCGCGAACGGCGGACCATGCTGGCCGGCGCGGTCGACGCAGCCCGCGACGTGGCGGAGCAACAGGGGCGGAAAATCGGCGGCACCGTCGCGGCGGAAGTGGAACAGACCCTGCGTGCGGCCACGGCTGACGAGGGCGCCGCTGCCGCCGTCCGGAGCGGGCGGCTGCTCCGGATGCTCTCCGCCGACGGCGTCGACGTCGTTGACCTCGACGGCGCCGTCGCCGTCCCGGATGCGACCGGGGCAAGGCCACCGGCCGCTCCCCCAGAGAACGCTGCGTCCCCGGCTCCGGGCACGCCTCCGGCAACCGGCCAGCCGCGCCTGCGGGCCGTCCGGCAGGAACGGCCGGCGCCCAGCCCCTCGGCCAGGGAGCGCGCCCAGGCCGCCCTCCGGCAAGCCACCGACGCCGCCCTTTCCAGCGCCGCCGAAGCAGAACGCGCATCCGGGGAACTAGAGGACGCGACGGACGCTGCGGCTGCACTGACGGAGGAGGCTGCCGGGCTCAGGGAACAGCTGGCGCGTGCCGAGGCCGGGCTGCGGCAGGCCCGAAAGCGGCTCGAACTGGCCTCGGCTGCCGCGCAGCAGGCAGCCCGGACGGCGGAGAAAGACCGCCGCCGGGAGGACCTGGCCCGGGAACGGGTGCTGCGGCTGGGCAACACGCCGGGCGGATGACCACTTACTGTCAGAGGGCGGTTGCAGACTTAAATCATGGAACAGCATCAGGATTTCCAGCATCAGGAGTTCACGGCAGCCCGGCAGGCAGCAGCCCCGTCCGCGGCAGAGCATTGGGAAGTCACCTACCTGGACACCGAGTGCGGCCGGATCCGCACCGAAGCGTTCGACGACGCCGCTGCGGCCGAGCGCTTTGCCAGCCGGCGCATCCAGGACGAACACGGCTGGGCGGTCATCGACGCCGTGCTGCCGCGTCAGGGCCGGGCCGCAGCGTAGACGGGAGGGCAACCTCGGACCTCGTGCGAAGGTCCTGGCTCGTCAGGGAGCCCGGAAGTCCGTCCGTATGGCCTGTTGGCGGACGTCCCGAAGGAGTAACTTTCGGAGTGGAGGCTTCCTCTTCTGGTGTCAGCTACGTTGGGAGCTTCGCCTTGGACCCGAAAAGAGGCCAGCATGCAAGCACGGATGCGTGGTGCGGCGATCATGGCGGCGGCAGCCCTAGTCCTGACGGCGGCCGGATGCGGGGCCAGCGGACTTTCGCAGGCTGATCAGCAGTCCGCTGACGCGATGGTCCTGACCCTGGCCACCGCTGGCGGTCCCGACGGTCATTCCGCAGCGCAAGTCCGGGAATTCGCCAGCCAGGTGAAGGAACTCTCCGGCGGGTCGATCCGGATCGAACTCGTGCTCAGGGCGGCCGCCGACGAAGCAGGCGCATGGGACCAGGCCGTGGCCCAATCCACCGAAGGCGGCGACTTCGACATGGCGCTGGTCCCCACCCGGACCTGGGAGTCGGAGGGTGTCCTGTCCTTCACGGCACTCTCGGCGCCTTTCCTCCGGGCCTCGGACCAGGTGGTGGCGAAGATCGTCGCGCCGGAGATCGCCGGCAGCATGATGGCAGGGCTGAGGCCGATCGGACTCACCGGGCTCGCCCTGCTGCCCGACCGACCGCGGATGCTCTTTTCCTTCGACGGACCCGTAACGGCACCGGCGGACCTGTCCGGAAAAGTTGTCCGCGCCCCCGGTTCCAGCACGGGATACGCGACCCTGAAGGCCTTGGGAGCCAGGCCGCAGTCACTGGCGGGGGAACTTTTCACCGACGCGCTGAACAAAGGCACGGTTAAGGCCGCCGAGTCATCCTTCACCAGGGCCGGAACCTTTCCACGGCCCAGCACAACCACGGGGAATCTGCCGCTGTACGTAAAGGTCAACTCGCTGGCCATTAACACCAAGACCTATTCGCACCTGGCCGCAGACGACCGGCGGATCCTGATGGAGGCGGCCGCGAAGACCCGGGAAGCAGTAACGAGCTCCATGGTCCACACCGCCGACGAGGCGGCAGCCTACTGCCGAAGCGGCGGCACGATCGTCGCAGCCACGGACGAGCAGATCGCAGCATTCGAAGCTGCGGCGGCCCCGGTCTACGCCCAGCTTGAAAAGGATTCCGCCACGCGGGCACTTATCGCAAAGATCCGCGCCTTCGCCGACGCTCCGGACGGGGCCTTCGACGTCGCCCCCTGCAGTCCCGGCGCCTGACTGCGCGAAAACCACCTGTAGCGGTGCAAAGAAGACCGACGAAAAGAGCGGTCCAGGGCCAATAGCCCTGGACCGCTCACTTCTTACCTCCTGGGAGGAACCCCTAACTTACCGGGATGGCTAGGCGAAGTCGGAGACCGCCGGGTCTGCACCGATGCGGCCGGCGCCCTCTGCGGAGCGGTCCAGACCGTTGATGGCCTGCACGTCCGTCTCGTCGAGGGTGACGTCCAGGGCCGCGTAGTTCTCGCGGATCCGCGATTCGGTGACGGACTTGGGGATCACGACGTTGCCGATCGCGAGGTGCCAGGCGATGACCACCTGCGCCGGCGTGGCGTTGTGCTTGGCCGCGATCTGGGCGATGACCGGGCTTTCCAGCAGCTCGCCGCCCTGGCCCAGCGGCGACCATGCCTCGGTGAGAATGCCCTTGGATGCGTTGAATTCACGCAGCTCCGCCTGGTTGAAGAACGGGTGCAGCTCGATCTGGTGGATCGCCGGAACCACGCCGGTTTCGTCGATCAGGCGCTGCAGCCCCTCCTTGGTGAAGTTGGAGACTCCGATGGTCTTCACGCGGCCCTGCTTCTGCAGCTCGATGAGCGCCTTCCAGGTGTCAACGTACTTGTCCTGCTTGGGCTGCATCCAGTGGATAAGGTAGAGGTCCAGGGTCTCGAGGCCAAGGCGTTCCATGGATTCCTCGAACGCCTTCAGGGTGGACTCGTAGCCCTGGTCCGCGTTCCACAGCTTGGTGGTGATGAAGATTTCCTCCGGCTTCAGGCCCGAACGCTGGATCGCGCGGCCTACCCCGGCTTCATTTCCGTAGATCTTGGCGGTGTCGATGTGCCGGTAGCCGGCCTCGAACGCCTGGACGACGACCTTCTCGGCGATGTCGTCCTCAACTTGCCACACGCCGTAGCCGAGCTGCGGGATGGTGTTGCCGTCATTGAATGTCAGTTCGGGTGAAGAAGTCATTCGTCCATCCTGCCAAGCGGCTGCCCCTCAGGCCAGTGTTTTGACGCCGCTAAGCTAGGCGCTTAACCCGGAATATCCTTAGCACCCGGTGTTTCGACCCGGTCACCCGCCGCGATGTGGGCGCAACATCAGCCTTGCGTTGCTGCGTCCGCGAGCCGCCGTTCGGCGTCGTCGATGTGTTCCACGACGGACTCCGCGCGGCGGCGCACGGACGCCGCACCGACCGGGACCGGCCCGACGGCGAGGCGCAGCATCGCCGCTGCTTCCGCGGTCATGGCCAGCGAGTTGCCGGCCGTGGACAGGGAACGGTGCACGCCGGCCAGGGCTCCAGGGATGTCGAGGCCGTCGCTGGGCGAGCGGCGTTGAGCCTCCACGCAGATCTGCCGGACCCGCCCGGCCAGGGCGGACAGTTCGTTGGCGATCTCGACCAGCTCCGCGTAGAGGGCCTCATCCTCGACGCCTTCGAGGACCTGGTGGTACCGGTCCAGTCCCCGGACAAACCGGTCGTGGGCGCGCCGCCACAGGCCCTTGCCGAGTTCGGCGTCGTCCTTGCGTCCCTGCCGTGCCGCGCTAAAGAAACCCAACGGTGGCCTAGAGGTACTGGCCTGGACCGTGGTCCGGGTCGGCGGGTCGGGCCGGCTGCGTGGGATCCGCGCCGGGCTGAGGCTCGGCGGCGCGCTGCGGTTCGCCGTTTTCCCCGATGATGACGCCGGGCGCGATCATGGTGCCGGGCGGCAGCTGGCGGAGTTGCAGCTGCGCGGCCGCGTGCTCCCGGGCGGCATGCTGGGCCGCGATCGCGGTCTGGATGCCGTGGAAGAGTCCCTCCAGCCAACCGACCAGCTGGGCCTGGGCGATGCGCAATTCCGCGTCGGAAGGGGTGCCGTCCTCGGGGAACGGCAGATGGATCCGCTCGAGTTCCTGCACCAGCTCGGGCGCGAGCCCGTCTTCCAGTTCCTTGATCGAGCGTTCGTGGATTTCTGCCAGCCGGATCCGCGCCGCGTCGTCCAGCGGGGCGGACTTCACCTCGTCGAGCAGCTGCTTCAACATGGTGCCGATCCGCATGACCTTGGCGGGTTCGTCCACCAGGTCCTGCAGGTGGCTGGCCCGGTTGCGCACGCCCGACCCGCGGGAATCCGAGGGGCCCTGGGCCGGGCCCGTGGCCGCCGTTTCGGTGTCGGGTGCGTCCTGCGGCGGGGCGGACGTGGTGATGCCCTCCACCGGAGTGTCGTCCCCGGACTGAGTGTCGATCGGATCGCTCATGGCTTCATACTCTCACGCGCGGCAGCGAAGGGCAGGGGTGGATGACGCCCCGTGCCGTACCCCGGCGAAGCGCCTACGCAGTGCGCGGTTATGCGCCTGCTCAGTCCCCGGCGTCGTATCCCGTAAACGGCGGAAGGCGCCGTCGGGAACGGGTGTTCCCGACGGCGCCTTCCGGATTGCGACAGCGGTGTCAGCAGCAACGGCCTTGCGGATTGCTGTCCTGGCGGTCCGTGTGGTCGCGCCAGAAGTCCCGTTCACACATCGGCGGACCGTCGTGGACGGAGGCCTCATGGTGCTCCAGGTACTTCTTGTAGGCATCGGCACCGAGGACACCGCTGAAGTACTCAGCAAAGCCCCGGAATCCCGCTACGAGTGCATTCATGGCAGCAACCGTCAGTGCCGTGCGGCGTGTTCGAGCCGCTGGTCTGCGGGCAGCTTCTTCCACTCCGCGTCCAGCTCCCGCTCGGCCGCGGTCGGGAACAGCCCGGCCGGCGCGAACACGCGGGACGGCTGGGCCGGGTCCTCGTATTCGACGTTGGCGATGCCGGCGGAGGCATTGCGGAAGGCCTTTGCCGTCGCGATCAGGGCCGTGATGATGACGATGATGCTCAGCACCACGAAGATGATCGAAAGCCAGCCCTGGATCATCGTGTTGCGGACGACGGCTTCCATGGCGGCCTGCGTCTTGGCCGTGCCGAAGGAGGTCTTTCCGTCGGCCAGTGCCTTGGCGAACGCCGCGTTGTTGGCGAAGTACCCGACGGCGGGGACCGGCGAGAAAATCTTGTAGAAGCTCGCGGTGATGGTGACGACGGACGCGAAGGCCAGCGGCAGCGCCACGATCCAGAGGTACTTGAAGGTGCCGCGCTTGGCAACGATGGCGAGCACCACCGACAGGGCAATGGCCGCCAGCAGCTGGTTGGCGATGCCGAACAGCGGGAACAGCGTGTTGATGCCGCCCAGCGGGTCGGTGACGCCCATCAGCAGCACCAGGCCCCACGCGGCGACCATCACCGCAGTGGCGAGCCAGGCCCCCGGCCGCCAGGAGTGGTCCTTGAACTTCGGCACGAAGTTGCCGATCGAGTCCTGCAGCATGAACCGCGCGACGCGGGTGCCGGCGTCGACCGCCGTGAGGATGAAGAGCGCCTCGAACATGATGGCGAAGTGGTACCAGAAGGCCATCATCGCGGTGCCGCCGATGAACTGCTGCATGATGTGCGCCAGGCCCACGGCGAGCGTGGGAGCGCCGCCGGAGCGGGAGATGATGCTTTGCTCGCCGACGTCCTTGGCGGTCTGGGCGAGTACATCCGGGGTCATGTTGACTCCGGCCAGGCCCAGGCTGTTGACCCACTGCGCGGCCGATTCGACGGTGCCGCCGGTCAGGGCGACCGGGGCGTTCATGGCGAAGTAGATACCGCGGTCGATCGAGATCGCCGCCACGAGCGCCATGATGGCGACGAAGGATTCCATCAGCATGCCGCCGTAGCCGATCAGGCGGGTCTGGCGTTCCTTTTCGATGAGCTTCGGCGTCGTGCCGGAGGAAATCAGGGCGTGGAAGCCGGAGAGGGCGCCGCAGGCGATGGTCACGAACAGGAACGGGAACACGGCCCCGGAGAAGACCGGGCCGTTGTCGCGCGAGGCGAACTCACTGAACGCCGGGACCGTGATTTCGGGCCGCACCACGATGATGGCCAGGGCCAGCATCACGATCACGCCGATCTTCATGAATGTGGAGAGGTAGTCGCGCGGTGCCAGCAGCAGCCACACGGGCAGGATCGCGGCGATGAAGCCGTAGATGATCAGGCCCCAGGCGATGGTGACCTTGTCCAGGTGGAAGAACGCGGCACCCCACTCGGTGCCGGCCACGGCGCCGCCGCCGATGATGGCGGCCATCAGCAGCACGAAGCCGATGAGCGAGACTTCCATGACCTTGCCGGGGCGGAGGTAGCGCAGGTAGACGCCCATGAAGAGGGCGATCGGGATCGTCATGCCGACGGAGAACACACCCCAGGGGCTTTCGCCGAGGGCGTTGACGACGACGAGGGCCAGGATGGCCACGATGATCACCATGATCAGCAGGGTGGCGACGAGGGCGGCGGTGCCGCCGATTACGCCGAGTTCCTCGCGCGCCATCTGGCCGAGCGACCGTCCGCCGCGGCGCATGGAGAAGAAGAGCACCAGGTAGTCCTGGACGGCGCCGGCGAGGACGACGCCGATGATGATCCAGATGGTGCCGGGCAGGTAGCCCATCTGGGCCGCGATGACCGGGCCGACGAGCGGGCCGGCGCCTGCGATGGCGGCGAAGTGGTGGCCGAACAGCACGTTGCGGTCGGTCCGGACGTAGTCCTTGCCGTCCGCCTTGTATTCGGCAGGGGTAGCGCGGCGGTCGTTCGGCTTGGTGATGTACCGCTCGATGACCTTGGAATAGAAGCGGTAGCCGATCAGGTATGTGCAGACCGAGGCGAACACGAACCAGATCGCGTTGACCGTCTCACCGCGGACGATCGCAAGCATGAACCAGGCGACGCCGCCCAGCAGTGCGATCGCCGCCCAGAGCGCGATTTTCGCCGGTGTCCATTTGCGCTCTTCCGCTTCGCGGACGGATTCGTCGACGGCCGTGGCCGGAAGGCCCGGAACCGGCGTGATGCCGTCGTCGACTCGTGCGGTGTTTGGCCCGCCATCTGGCATTGTGCCCATGTCTCCTCCTTGAGAAACCCCATCTGACAGATCAGCAGTCAGATCTGCCCCATGGCACCCTATCAACGCGGCATCCGAATGGACATGGACCCGGGGCCGGGACGCCCGGCGGCTCGCCAAGCGGTGCAGAGTCCGCGGTGAACGGCGTCACAACGGGGGTGCTTGTCAGGCCGGCCCGGCCAGCTGCATGAGGCGGGCTTCGCAGAGGTCCAGCCAGCGGACCTCCGCCTCGGTCTGGAAGATCAGCGAGTCGAGGACCAGCAGCCTGGCCGTGTCCGCGGGGCGAGGATGCGCCACGGCCTCGCGCCGGGACTTGGTGTACTCCTGCAGCGCCCGGATGGAGACGGCGCGCTGTGCCTGGATGAGTCCGCCGACGTCGACGGCGGGCAGCGTCAGCGCGAGGGCGAGCTTGATGGCGAGTTCATTGCGCGGCGGACTGGTGCGGCCCACGGGAGCGTGGAACCAGTCCCGGACCTCCGCGAGGCCTGCCGGGGTAATGCTGTAGATGATGTGGCCTTCACCGTCTGCGCCGTCTTTTTGGACGAGTCCATCACGTTCGAGGCGGTCGAGGGTGGTGTAAACCTGCCCGATGTTGAGGGGCCAGGAGGAGCCGGTGCGATCCTCGAACTCGGTCCTGAGCTGATACCCGTAGCGCGGCCGGTCCTGCAGCAGCGCGAGAAGGCTGTGGCGGATAGACATGGTGCTCCCGACGGTAGCAGGACGACAGCATACACGCGCCCCAAGACGCGTGTATACCGCGTATGGAATTACATTATCGTCGTTTACCCGGGACAGCCACTTCGCATATGCCAATCCGCGTATGCTGTCCGTCACAGGGGGCTAGGTGACGAGCAGGACCTTGCCCACGTGCTCACCGGAGTCGAAGTACCGGTGGGCTGCCTGGACCTGGTCGAGGGGAAAGGTCTTCGCCACGAGCGGCCGGATCCGGCCGTCGGCGAGCAGCGGCCACACGACGTCGCGGACCGCGTTCATGATGACCGTCTTTTCCTCCACCGGGCGGGGACGGAGCGAGGTGGCGATGATGGCCGCCCGTTTCCGCAGCAGCTGTCCGAGGTCCAGTTCGCCCTTCGTGCCGCCCTGCAGCCCGATGACGACGAGCCGGCCATATTCCGCCAGGGCGTCCACGTTCTGTCCGAGGTACTTGGCGCCCACGACGTCGAGAATGACGTCGGCGCCCTTCCCGCCGTTCTGGGCACGGAGGCTCTCGGGGAAGTGCTCCTCGGCGTAATTGATGGCAATGTCGGCACCGAGGAAGGCTTTCGCGGTGCCGACTTTCTCCGCGGTGCCCGCGGTGGTCGCCACCCGAGCGCCGAGGGCCTTCGCCAGCTGGATGGCCATGGTGCCGATGCCGCCGGTGGCCCCGTGGATGAGCACCGTTTCCCCGGCCTGCAGCTGGGCCGTCATGACAAGGTTGGAATAGACCGTGGCCGCGACTTCCGGCAGCGACGCGGCGGTGACCAGGTCCACGCCGTCGGGAATCCTCAGGACCTGCCCGGCCGGAACGGCCACCTGCTCGGCGTAGCCCCCGCCGGCCAGCAGCGCGACGACTTTGTCCCCGACGGAGAAG
The DNA here is from genome assembly GCF_056393885.1 of Arthrobacter sp. 10T44. NCBI lineage: Bacteria > Bacillati > Actinomycetota > Actinomycetes > Micrococcales > Micrococcaceae > Arthrobacter > Arthrobacter sp. 10T44. Next base: position 41,878 of record NZ_JBFTGT010000004.1, read on the forward strand.
GGCTTGGTGACACCGGGGCCGAAGCCCGCGATTCGCCCGGAGACTTCGAGTCCGGGAATTTCCGAGGCGCCCGGGGGCGGCGGATAGAACCCCATGCGCTGCTGGACGTCCGCCCGGTTGAGCCCGGCAGCAACCACATCGATCAGCACCTCGCCCTGGCCGGGAACGGGTGCCGGGACCTCGCGGACCTCCAGGACCTCCGGACCGCCGGGCTCTGAGATGTAGACAGCCTTCATGGAGAACTCCCGATTCCTTACTGATTTCGTGCGGGCGGGGCGTCCGCGCACGCGGCGCGGGCAACTCCCGTTTCCAGAGTAGGTGGCCAAACCGGCGTCGTCTGCGAGCGCCGCCACTTTTGTGGCTGCCTACCGGCTATGAAACACTACTCTTCAGGGAAGGTTGTCCGAGCGGCCGATGGAGCTGGTCTTGAAAACCAGTGTGCGGTAACCCCGTACCAAGAGTTCGAATCTCTTACCTTCCGCGGGAGCGCAGATTTTGCGCGGTTCAGAGGCCGGTGGCGGCGATCGAAAGATTGCCACCACCGGCCTTACCTGTTCCGCCGACGGGCAATGGCGGCGGCAAATGTTGCAGTGGTCGCCAGCACCCTGGAAAGACCGCAGCGCGTGCAGGTGACAGCCAGGGCGAGGGTTTCGTCCCCGGCATCCAGAACGGCAGCGGAACCGGCGAGGAGGTGCCGGTCGCTGCGGCAGTCAGCGCACCAGGGACGGCGGCCACGGGGCTGGTGGGCGCTGACCGGCCGGTAGGTGCCCGAACTGGCGGCCATCCGACTCACACCAGGCCGGGAAAGCTGGAGAGAATGTAATCCGCGGCGGCCGGGCCCTTCATGCGCAGCGGCGTATGCCCGGGACGGATCTTTTTCTCCTTCATGGCCGCCCAGAAGGCATCTTCGGGCCGGGGCGCACTCCGGGACAGGAAACACCAGCTGGTGTAGACCCCGTAAAGGCAATCCCGTCCGAGGACGGAACCGGATGCGGCGTCGGAGGTGGTGGCTTCTTGAAGGAACTGGTCATATTGCGAATCTGCCATGGTGGCTCGTTTCCGCCGGGTGCACAGGGCGCCGCCGAGGGCTACAGCAGCTGGTACTTGAACGCCATGCACGGGGCGCCAAGCGGGTCCGGATGCCGCAGTGCGGCAAGATCCAGGATGTATCTACAATGTAGACAATAGGCGTAGACTTCACTGTAAGCAAGCTTGTTGATCAATTTCCCAGGGACGGCCCCGTTGTGGGACCGGCCCCTCCCGACAGGATCGGATTCCATGTCCCCCGTAGAAAAGCCGGCGCCCGCCCCGGCGCCCAAGAGCCGCCTCAGCCGGGAGCTTGTGCTGTCCGCGGCCCTGGCGCTGGTTGACTCCGAGGGACTGGACGCGCTCACCATGCGTCGGCTCGGGCAGGAACTCGGCCGGGACCCCATGAGCCTGTACCGCTACGCCGAAAACCGCGCCGCCCTGCTTGACGGCGTCTCCGAACTCGTCCTCAACGAACTCGAAATCGTCCCCGACGACCCGGACTGGCAGGCCCAGCTCCGGCGCATCGCGCACTGTCTGCGCGAGCTCGCACTCCGGCACCCGAACGTTGTGCCGTTGCTCGTAACACGCCCCCTGTCCACGCCCCTGGGACTCCGGCCGCTGGGGACCCTGCGTCCGCTGGAACAGATTCTCGCGCTGCTGATCGACGCCGGCTTCGCGCCGGCCGACGCCCTGCACGTCTATCGCGCCTACTACGGCTACCTGTACGGCCACATCCTCAATGAACTGCAGGAATTCATCGTGGATCCCGAGGAAAATGAGGCTCTTCTCCGCCTGGGCCTGCACCGGCTGCCGCCGAAGGAATTTCCCCGACTCCGGGCCCTGGCGCCGGTCCTCGCCGATTACGACGGAATGGCCGAGCTGGACGAAGGCATCACCATCCTGCTGACGGGCCTTGCAGCCCGCCTGTCGCCCACGGCCTAACCGCTTTCGAAAGGTGCCACGCAATGTTCCTCCTTTTCGGCCTTAAGACTGTCCTCAACGACCTGCCCGGACGGTTGGCCACCTGCCAGCACTGCGGCCAGTTCGTTCACCACCACCTGCAGCAACGCGCCACCAAGTTCACGCTGTTTTTCATCCCCATCTTCACCACCTCCAAGACCTACCGGATCACGTGCTCGAACTGCGGCCAGATTTCGGCAATCAAGTCGCGACAGGCAAAATCTCTGGCCTGGTGAAAGACCGGGGCCGAGTAGATAGCCGGCCGGGTGAAGCATCCCGCACGGGTCCTGACCAGCGCTAAGATGGCGGCATGACACCGCAGGAGCTGGCCAACCTGGGCCACCTGCGCCGGGCCCGGGACCTGATTGACCGCGACTACGCCCGGCCGCTCGACGTGCCCACCATGGCCGCCGGCGCCCTCATGTCCCCCGCGCACTTTTCCCGCCAGTTCAAGGCGGCCTACGGCGAGACGCCCTATAACTACCTCATGACCCGGCGGATCGAACGCGCCATGGCGCTGCTGCGAGCCGGTGCCAGCGTGACCGACGCCTGCATGGAAGTCGGCTGCACCTCGCTGGGCTCCTTCAGTTCCCGGTTCACAGAGATCGTCGGGATGGCGCCCAGCGCGTACCGCGACCGGGAACACCGTGCGGTGAAGGCCATGCCGTCCTGCGTCGCCCGGCAGCACACGCGGCCGTCGCGGAAGCCGAGCAGGATTGAAGAAGCGCCCCCGCTCCCGCCGTCGTAGCGTGTGAGTCATGAACATTTCACTGCAGTACGCACAAATCACCGTCAACGACGTCGACGAGTCGCTCGCCTTCTACCGCGACGTGCTGGGCCTGGAGGTACGCAACGACGTCGGCTCGGACGGCCACCGCTGGGTCACCCTCGTCAGCGCCGCCCAGCCTGATCTGGAGATCGTGCTCTCTCCCCCGCACGCCGGCCGTTCCAAGGACGACGGCGACGCGCTCCAGCAACTGCTCACCAAGGGCGTCCTGCCCGTGATCGTGTTCCGCACGGACGATCTCGATGCCACCTTCGAGGCTGTCCGCGGCGCCGGCGCGGAAGTCCTCCAGGAACCCATCGTGCAACCGTGGGGACCGCGGGATTGCGCCTTCCGCGACCCGTCCGGCAACATGGTCCGCTTCAACCAGGCCTGAACAGGCGCTCCGGGCAGAGCCTTTTAGCCGCCCCTAACGCCTGAGCCAGGGCCAACTAAATCCTTTGGAAAAATTGCCACAAGAAATACCGGCCAGCCGCTTCCCAAGCGCCTACTGGCCGGTATTCTTTTGAGTGCCCGGGCCAGGGGGACGGCCGGGCAGTCAAAAAAGCTCTACCAACACCGTCGCTGGGGCACCTTGTTGGGGTTCCGTGCCGGCTGTGAGGCGTTCCGCTGGGGGCCGTCTCGCCGAATGCACACTCAATCCACCCTGTGTTCATTCACCCCTGTTTTGCTGTGCCGGGATCTGCTTGACCAGGAGCAGACCGGCCGGTCCGCGGGCCACCTACCCGGACATCGCACCCAGCCCTTACCCGGGCACCCTAATGAGAGTTAAAGCGGATGAAAATCACACCTTGGAAAACAGCGCTGGGCACAGCACTGTCCGCGGGGCTCATCGCAGCGCCGCTGACCGCTTTGCCCGCCGCCGCACTGGAGGTCTCACCGGCAGCCGCCGGAACTTCGCCAGTCATCGTCAACGAGGCCTACCTCAGCGGCGGCAGCGCCGGAGCGGCCTACAAGAACAAGTTCGTGGAGCTGTACAACACCTCGGACGCCCCGGTCGCGCTGGACGGTTGGTCCATCCAGTACCGCTCCGCCACGGGCACCACCGCCCCGAGCACCACGGTGCCCCTGTCCGGCACCGTCGCCGCCAAGGGGTACTACCTGCTCAAGGGTGGCAGCAACGGCATCGCCGGACTTGATCTGCCCGCCGCGGACGTCACCGCCACCGGCTTCAACCCGGCCGGCGCCGGCGGAACGATCGTCCTGGCCAAGCAGGCCACCGCCCTGGCTACGCTGGCCACCGGCTCCGTCGTCGAACCCACGAACGTCGCCGACCTGCTCGGCTACGGCAGCTCCAACACCTTCGAAACCCAGGCGGCAACGGCGCCGTCGGGCAACACCGATGTCAAGAGCATGAACCGCAGCGGCGGTGCGGACAGCAACAACAACGCCGCTGACTTCACGCTTAACGTCGCCATCACGCCCAAGGCGGCCAACGGTGAGACCGCCCCGGTCGATCCGGGACCGGTCACTCCCCCGACGGCCAAGAGCATCGCGGAAATCCAGGGCACCGGCGCGGCCAGCCCGCTCGCCGGCACCCCCGTCACCACCCGCGGAAAGGTCACGGCGACCTTCCCGACAGGCGGCTTCGCAGGCTTCTACATCCAGACGCCCGGAACCGGCGGCGATCTGACCCCGGCCAACCACACGGCGTCGGACGCCATCTTCGTCTACGCGCCGTCCGCCGTCGCCGGAGTGCAGATCGGCGATTACGTCGAGGTCACCGGCGACGTTGCCGAGTACTACGGCATGACCCAGCTCAACGTCGCCGGCGCCGCCGGAGTCACTAAGCTGACGGAGGCCGCCCCCGAGGTCAAGGCCACCGGCTTCGCCCTTCCGGCCGACGAGGCGTTCCGCGAATCCCTCGAGGCCATGCTGCTGACGCCGCAGGGGCCGGTCACTGTTGCGGACAACTACTCGCTGAACCAGTACGGCGAAATCGGCCTGGCCGGCGGCACCACCCCGCTGGAGCAGCCCACCGCCGTCGCCCCCTACGGCTCCGCCGAATACACCGCCACCGTCGCGGCCAACGCCGCCCGCGGCATCAAGCTCGACGACGGCGCCAGCACCAACTTCCTCAAGGACGCCACCAACAAGGCACTGACGCTGCCGTACCTGACCACCGCGGATCACGTCCGGGTGGGCGCGCCGGTGACGTTCAAGACCAACGTGGTGCTCAGCTACGCCAACAGCGCCTGGAAGTTCCAGCCGCTGACCCAGCTGACCGCCGCCAACGCGGACACGGTCCAGCCGGCCGGCTTCGGCGCCACCCGCGCCGAGGCCCCGACGGCGGTGGGCGGCAACCTCAAGCTTGCCTCGTTCAACGTGCTCAACTACTTCCCCACCACCGGCGACCAGGTCGCCGGCTGCAAGTTCTACACGGACCGGGCGGGCAACCCCATCACCGTCAGCGGCGGCTGCAACGTCCGCGGCGCCGCGAACGCCGAAAACCTCAAGCGCCAGCAGGACAAGATTGTTGCCGCCATCTCCAAGTCCGGCGCCGACGTCGTCACGCTGATGGAGGTCGAGAACTCGGCCCAGTTCGGCAAGAACCGGGACGACGCCCTGGCCAAGCTGGTCGACGCCCTGAACGTCGCCACCCCCGGCATCTGGGACTACGTCCGCACCCCCGCCAACGCACCCCCGCTGGCCGATGAGGACATGATCCGCACCGCCTTCATTTACAAGAAGGCCGCGGCGGAGCCGCTGGGCGAATCCATCATCCACAACGACACAGTTGCCTTCGCCAGTGCCCGCAAGCCGCTGGCCCAGGTCTTCAAGCCGGTCGGCGCGGCCGATGACAAGAAGTTCATCGCGATCGCCAACCACTTCAAGTCCAAGGGCTCGGCTGCAACGCCGGACGACACCGACAAGGGCCAGGGCGCCTCGAACCTCGCCCGCACCGCCCAGGCGCAGTCCCTGCTGGCCTTCTCCGACGAGCTGCAGAAGTCCAAGGGCACCACCAAGGTCTTCCTGATCGGCGACTTCAACTCCTACGCCAAGGAGGACCCGATCAACGTCCTCACGGCGGCCGGGTACGTCAACCAGGACGAAAAGGCCAAGAACGCCGACGGCAGCGCCAAGCACTCCTACCTCTTCGGCGGCCTGGTGGGCTCACTGGACCACATCCTCGCCTCGCCGGCGGCCAACGCCGTCGTCACCGGCGCGGACATCTGGAACATCAACTCGGTGGAGTCCGTGGCGCTGGAATACAGCCGCCACAACAACAACGTCACCGACTACTACGCTCCGAACCAGTTCCGCGCCAGCGACCACGATCCGGTCGTCGTCGGACTGGACCTGCCCACCACCCCGGCCAGCGTTGACCTGAACTTCCTGGGCATCAACGATTTCCACGGCCGCATCGATTCCAACACGGTGCTGTTCGCCGGAACGATCGAGAAGCTCCGGGCCGCCGCGGCCCCCGGCGCCACCGCGTTCCTCTCCGCCGGCGACAACATCGGCGCCTCGCTGTTTGCCTCGGCCGTCGCCAAGGACCAGCCGACCATCGATGTCCTTAACGCCCTGGACCTCCGCACCTCGGCCGTGGGCAACCACGAGTTCGACGGCGGCTGGGCCGACCTGCGCGACCGGGTCATCGCCGGCGGCGGCAACGCAAAGTTCCCGTACCTCGGCGCCAACGTCTACCAGAAGGGCACCACCGAGCCGGCGCTGCCCGAATACACCGTTCTGGACATGAACGGGATCAAGGTCGCCGTGATCGGCACAGTCACGCAGGAAGTGCCGTCCCTGGTCACCCCTGCCGGGATCGCGGACCTTGAGTTCGGCGATCCCGTCGATGCCATCAACCGGGTCGCCGCCAAGATCAAGGCGGGCAAGCTCGCCGACGTGATCATCGTGGAGAACCACGACGGCGCCGGTTCCGGCACTCCCGAGGGCGCCACCCTGGAGCAGGAGGTCGCCGCGGGCGGCCCCTTCGCCAAGATGGTCAAGGAAGTCACCCCGGATGTCGCCGCGATCTTCAACGGCCACACCCACAAGCAGTACGCCTGGGACGCACCCGTGCTGGATTCTGCCGGGCAGCCCACGGGCAAGACCCGTCCGATCGTCCAGACCGGCAACTACGGCGAGTTCATCGGACAGATCCAGCTCACCATCGACACCAAGACCATGTCCGTCACCGGCTACAAGGCGGCCAACGTCAAGCGCACCACGGACCCGGCGGCCGACCTGGTCGCCGCGTACCCGCGGGTGGCTGCGGTCAAGGCCATCGTGGACAAGGCCGTCGCCGACGCCGCCGTGATCGGCAACCAGCCGGTCGGCAAGGTCACCGCGGACATCACGACGGCGTTCGGCGGAACCCCCGCCGTGCGTGACGACCGCGCGAGCGAATCCACGCTGGGCAACCTCGTGGCGGACTCGCTCGTGGACGCGCTCAAGGCGCCGGAACTCGGCGCCGCAGAAATCGGCGTCGTCAACCCGGGCGGCCTGCGCAACGAGCTCTACTACGCCCCGGAAGGCACCATCACCTACGCCGAGGCCAACGCGGTCTTGCCGTTCGTGAACAACCTTTGGACCACCACGCTCACGGGCGCGCAGTTCAAGACGTTACTGGAGCAGCAGTGGCAGACCAACCCGGACGGCACGGTCCCCAGCCGCGCCTACCAGCAGCTGGGCCTGTCCAAGAACGTCAACTACACCTACGACGCAGCCCGCGCCGCGGGTGACCGGATCACCGCGATCCGGGTCAACGGTGCGCTGATCGATCCGGCGAAGTCCTACCGGATCGGCACGTTCAGCTTCCTGGCCACCGGCGGCGACAACTTCCGCATCTTCAAGTCCGGCACCGGCACCAAGGACTCAGGGCTGGTGGACCGCGACGCGTGGATCAAGTACCTGCAGACGCACACGCCCGTCTCGCCGGACTTCGCGCGCCGTTCCGTGGCCGTGGTGAACACCACCGCGGCCGAGGTCAAGAGCGGGGAGCCGATCACCCTGGCGGTCTCCAAGCTGGACCTCACCTCGCTCGGCAGCCCGGCCAACACCTCGCTGCGGGCCGAGTTCGCCGACGCCGCGGGCACCGTGACCGCGCTCGGGACGGTGCCGGTTTCCGCCGGCGCGGCCACCGTAAGCGTGCTGGTGCCGGCCGGCGCTGTTGCGGGCACGGGCACCCTGGTGCTCACCGCCGTCGAGTCCGGCACTGTGGTGAAGGCGGACGTGCTGGTCGCGGCCAGCGTGCCGGTCCCGCCGCAGTGCACCGCGCCGGTCAAGCCGAAGCGGCCCGCGGACCTCGTGGGTCAGGCCAACTACGGCACGGCAATGGCCGCGTACCGGAAATGCCTGAAGGGCTAGTTCCGTAGCCCAGCCTCAGTGAGCATGCCCCTCCCCCGGCCGGAGCGGTGGACATATTGTGCAAGTGTCCACTGCCCGGCCCGGGGAGGGGACATGCTCATTTTTCGTTGGCCCTGGGGTCGGCCACTCCACTAACCCGGGCGGGGCTGCTGTGGCGGATGAGGCACCATCCCTCGGACTGGATCCGGACCCGGACGAACGCTCCGAAACCCGCGGCATCCACCCCGGCGCCGAGAACCAGGGCGCTACCGGGCGAGGATGTCCCGGGCAATCTCGTCAGCGTCGCGCAGCGTGCGCTGTCCGCTGCGGTAGACCGGCCCCTGCTGCTGCCGCGCCTCCGCGGCGATGGCGGTGCCCCATTGCGCGGCGGAGAGCTGCAGGCCCAGCACGTAGATCCCCTCCGTGACCGATCCGTTCGCACCGACGGGCCGGTAGGGATGCGGGAGCACCTCCAGCCCGGAACTCTGCACGGGCGTGCCTTCCACGCTCATCATGAGGCGCGGGCGCACCAGGCCGTCCGCGAGCAACTGCTCCAGCAGCGGCGACGCGTTGATCGCCACCCGGTTGGCAGGGGCCAGCGCCTCAATCAGCACCGCGGCCTGTACTGCCTCACCGCCGCCGCCGTCCCGCCCGGCCACCCATGGGGAGGCGGCCGTGAACGCCCTGGCCTTGCGGTCGACGCCGAACTTGGGGTCCGGTCCCACGAAGCTGACCACGCCGGCGCGGGCCAGGGCCGCAAGCTGCTCGGCACGGAGGGCCGGCGGGCCGCTCGCGAGCCCTTCCACGAAGGACTCAAACCAGCCGCGCAGGCCGGCGACCCAGGACTGTTCGGTGATGCCGCCGTCGGCCACGGCCGTCTTCAGCACTGCCCGGCCGTGATGCAGGGCGCCGATCGCCATCTTCACCGGATCGTCCTCACCGAGCGCGGAGCGCCTCGCGTCGTCGAGCAGATAGTCGACGACGGCGGCATCCAGTTCCGCCCGGGACGCGAAGCTGCGGCCCGCCAGCGGCGCGGCAAGTCCCAGCAGGTCCAGCCGGTAGGCAGGGCGGACGTGGGCGTCGATCACCGCGCCGGCGGCCTCTTCCCACTTCACGGTGGAGTGGGCGTGCGGCTGCAGCGCCTCCTCCAGTCCGGCCAGGAAGCCGGCCGGGTCCGCGCCCACGGCGTCCGGGTGCGTGCGCGCCAGGGTGGAGTAGTAGGCCCACACGACATCCCGGTGCAGCAGCGGCCACAGGTCGTGGTCGAAAGCGGGCAGGATACCGGCGGCGGCAAACTTGGCGAGCGCATCCTCAGTGCAGTACCTCAGCGACACCGCTGCCGGGTAGTAGCCGGCCAGGGTCGCCTTCGCCCGGTACGGGGTTCCGCGGCGCGAGGCAGCGATGATGGACGGTTCCCGGCCGGACGGCAGGTACGTCAGCCCCGCCCCGTCCGGTGCGGGCAGGAATTTGCCGCCGCGACCCTCGGTCAGCTGGCCCATCACGTCGAAGAAGTTCAGGCCCATGCCCCGCACCAGCACCGGCTGGACGGCGGGAATTCCGGACCAATCAACGTCGGCCGGGGCGGCCGGCGGCAGGTACTTCAGCCCGAGTTCGTCCGCCGCCGCCTGGAGCTCACGCTGCTCCGGGTTGAGACGGGAGTCCAGGTGGCCGAGCGCCAGCACCACGGACCCGACGGTGAGCTCGGTCCCGTCGGCGAGTGCGACGTCGAACCCCGCGTTCCCGGGGCCCGCGGCCGGCCGGACCGACGTCGCGGTGGTCTGATGGAAATCCACGGTGACCCCGGCGGGCAGCTTCTCCAGCAGCTCCTCGAGCGTGGACCTCAGGTAGCGGCCGTACAGCGCACGGCTGGGGAAGCCGGCGGAACCCAGGCCGGACAACTCGGTGCGTTCATCGGCCGACAATGCCGGGTCCGGATCCTTCCGCTGCAGCTCCCGCCACTGGTCAAAGGTGCGCCCGGCCAGCGGCACCGCAAGCTCCGGATCCTCCGGGACCACCGTGGGATAGAAGGACTGGGTGTTCATCAGGTAGAGACGGGACTGTCCGGGCTGCCAGACGTGGCCGGCGCCCGCGGGATAAGGGTCGATCACGTCGATGTGCAGGCAGGCTTCAGGGGTGGTCAGGGCCCAGTTGGCGAGCAACCGCTCCAGCGCACTGGTACCCCGGGGACCGGCGCCAATCAGTGCCGTCCGGATGCTCTGCGATTTACCCACGGCATCCAGCGTATCCGCATCCGCGCTGCCGCCTTGACTTGCCTGCCCGGCACCGGTGTTGCTTGGATGGGCCCATGACCACCACTTCAGCTGAGTACCCCACCGCGCCCGGCGAGCCCTCCGGCGCGCTTTCCGGGACCGCCCCCGAACCCGTCGATGAGAACATCTGGCTGGAGGAAATCTACGGCGAGGAACAACTGGCCTGGGTCCGGGAACAAAATGCCCGCACCGAGGAACTGCTGGAGGATGCCGAGTACGGCGAACTCGAAGACCGGATCCTGGAGGTGCTGGACTCCACCGATCGGATCGCCATGGTGGGCAAGCACGGCCAGTGGTACTACAACTTCTGGAAGGACCGCGAGAATCCCAAGGGCCTGTGGCGGCGCACGGACTGGGAGAGCTACCGGGCGGGTTCCCCCGCGTGGGAAACCCTGCTCGATGTCGACGCCCTTGCCGCAGCCGAAGGCGAGGAATGGGTCTTCCACGGCGCCAGCTTCCTCCGCCCCGCGGCCGGGCAGCCGCACCGGCTGGCCCTGCTGGCGCTCTCCCCCGACGGCGGCGACGCGAACCGCTACCGGGAGTTCGACGTCGAGACCCGCAGCTTTGTCGACCCGGCCGAGGGCGGCTTTGACCTCCCGACCGCGAAGGGCAACGTTTCGTGGCTGGACGCGGACACCCTGCTGGTCGCCAGCACGGCCGCGGGACTGCCGAAAACCACCTCTTCCTACGCCCGGACCGGCGTGGTCCTGCGCCGCGGCGAGTCCCTGGCCTCGGCCGAGCGGCTGTTCGAAATTCCGGAAGACCACATGATGGCGCTCCTGGCGCACGACTCCACCCCCGGCTTCGAGCGGACTTTCGCGGTGGACTGGATCAGCTTCTTCGAAAAGCGCACCTCGGTACTGTGCGACGGCGTCTGGGTCGAGCTGGACGTGCCCGAGGACGTGAACCTTAGCTCGCACCGGGAATGGCTGCTTTTCCGTCCGCAGGGCGAGTGGACCCTGGACGGAACGAGCTACCCGGCCGGGTCCCTGCTGGCGGCGCGCTTCGATGACTTCCTGGCCGGCAGCCGGGAACTGTCCGTGCTGTTCACCCCGGATGCGCACACCTCCCTGCAGTCGTGGAGCTGGACCCGGGACTTCCTGCTGTTGAACCTGCTCCGCGACGTCTCCTCCGAGATCCGGGTGCTCGATCCGCAACGGCCCGGGGCGGACGTCGCCTGGGCCTCCAGCGTGCTCGATGCCTGCCCGCCGCTGCATGACGTCAACGCCTACGCCGTGGACGATGAAGACGGCAGCGGCGACGACGGCGACGGGAGTGGCGGGGCCGGGAACGACTTTTGGCTGGTCGCCACCGGATTTACGACGCCGAGCACGCTGACCCGCGGCACGCTCACGCGCGCCGGCGCGGACGGCGTCGTCAGCACGCACGAGGTGGTCCGGACCGCGCCGTCGTTCTTCGACGAGGACGCCTACGAGGTCCAGCAGCACTTCGCCGTGTCCAAGGACGGCACGCGTGTGCCCTACTTCCAGATCGCCGCGAAGGACCTGGTGCTGGACGGGCAGAACCCTACGCAGCTCTCCGGCTACGGCGGATTCGAGATTTCCCGCACCCCTGCCTACAGCGGCGCCGTCGGCCGGGCCTGGCTGGAGCGGCGCACGGAGGAATCAGCGGGCGCCGAGGGCGACGTGCCGCACAGCCGGGGCGGCGTTTACGTGGTGGCGAACATCCGCGGCGGCGGCGAGTACGGGCCGTCGTGGCACCGCGCCGCGCTGCAGGACAAGCGGCACCGCGCCTACGAGGACTTCGCCGCCGTGGCGCAGGACTTGATCGCGCGCGGCGTGACGTCCCGCCAGCGGCTGGGCTGCGTGGGCGGCTCCAATGGCGGCCTGCTGGTGGGGAACATGCTCACCCAGTACCCGGACCTGTTCGGCGCCGTCTCCTGCGGGGTGCCGCTGCTGGACATGCGCCGGTACAGCAAGCTCTCCGCGGGGTACTCCTGGATTGCCGAATACGGCGACCCCGATGTGCCCGAGCAGTGGGAGTTCATCCGGACCTTCTCGCCCTACCACCTGCTCCGCGACGGGGTGGAGTACCCGGAGACCTTCATCTGGACCGCCACCTCGGATGACCGTGTGGGTCCCGTGCAGGCCCGCAAGATGGCCGCCCGGATGCAGGCCATGGGCATCCCCAATGTCTGGTTCCACGAAGCGCTCGAGGGCGGCCACGCCGGCGCCTCGGACAACCGCCAGGCTGCGGCCCTGCAGAGCCGCAGCCAGCATTTCCTCTGGCGCGCCCTGGCGGGCCGGGCGGCCTAGGTGCAATTCCCACGGACGGGCAACGCGGGGTCACTTACGACCCATCCCGGGCGCTTGGACCGGCCGTAAGTGACCCCGCGTCGACCGTTTTGCACTGCATGGCCCCTTCTGCGTATCCTTGGTTGGCTAGTAATAGCAATTGGAGACGTGCCAGAGCGGCCGAATGGGCTTCACTGCTAATGAAGTGTGGGGCACAACTCCACCGGGGGTTCAAATCCCCCCGTCTCCGCGTTTGGCCCCGGTCCTGGACCGGGGCCTTTTGCGTTCCCGGGGCCCTTGGTCCCGCTCTGCGCCTCCACCCGGGCGAGCTTCGTCCGTGACGGGCCGGCCGGATGGCAGGATGGGCGCATGTCGACCAACCACGCGTTTGACGCGATCATCGTAGGCGGCGGCCACAACGGCCTGGCCGCGGCGGCGTACCTGGCCAAGGCCGGCCGGAAGGTCCTGCTGCTCGAAAGGCTCGACCAGCCCGGCGGCGCCGCGGTGTCCGCGCAGGCGTTCGACGGCGTCGGGGCACGGCTCTCGCGTTATTCCTACCTCGTGAGCCTGCTGCCGCAGCAGATCATCGACGACCTTGGTCTGAGGATCACGCTGGCGCGGCGGCGGTACTCCTCGTACACCCCGGACCCGGCCAATCCCGGACGGGCGCTCCTGATCGACAATGAGGACGCCGAGTCCACGGCCGCCTCGTTCGGTGCGATCGGGGCGTCCGACGACGAGTTCCGCGCCTTCAACGAGTTTTACGCCAGCTGCGGGAGGCTCACCCGGGCGCTCTGGCCCACCATGACGGCCCCGCTGCCCACCCGGTCGGCGGCGAAGTCACTCGCCCGCCTGGCCGGCGCCGCGGAGGCGTGGGAGGCCATGGTTGAGCAGCCGGTCGGGCACGCCATCGCCGAGGCACTCCGGCACGACCTGGTCCGCGGCGTGGTCCTGACCGACGCCCTGATCGGCACCTTTGCCCGCGCCGACGACGCCGACCTCCAGCAGAACATCTGTTTCCTGTACCACCTGATCGGCGGCGGGACCGGTGACTGGGACGTGCCCGTGGGCGGGATGGGCGCGGTGTCCGGGGAGCTGGAACGTGCGGCCAGGGTCGCGGGCGCGACCATCCTCACCTCTGCGGAGGCCACCTCCGTCCGCCCGGGCGGCGTCGTCAGCTACCTGCACGACGGCGCCCACCACACCGTCTCCGCCCCGTGGGTCCTGTCCAATGTGGCCCCCGTGGTCCTGGACCGCTTGCGCAACGCTGCGTCGGGCGGTCCGATTGCGGCCGCGCAGGGCGGGACTGCACCCGCCAAGCACGCCACGCAGAACCCGAACCATCTCCGCGAGGGCGCCCAGGTCAAGGTGAACCTGCTGCTCAAGCGGCTGCCCCGGCTGCTGGACGACGCCGTCAGTCCGGAAGCGGCTTTCGGCGGCACGTTCCACATCAACGAGACGTGGTCCCAGCTGGATGCGGCGTACGTCTCCGCCGCGGGAGGGGCTGTTCCGGATCCCCTGCCGTGCGAGATCTACTGCCATTCGTTGACCGATCCAAGCATCCTGTCCGCGGAGCTGCAGGCGGCCGGCGCGCATACCCTCACAGTGTTCGGCCTTCATGTCCCGGACCGGCTGGTCACCGCGCAGAACAACGACGCCCGGCGGGCGGAGTTGCAGGCCGCGGTGCTGCGTTCGCTCAACAGTGTCCTCGCCGAGCCGGTCGAGGAGCTGCTGCTGACAGGTCCGGACGGCCGCCCGTGCATCGAAACCAAGACCACCCTGGATATCGAACGCGCCGTCGGCATGCCGCGCGGCAACATCTTCCACGGCGGCCTCGACTGGCCTTTCGTGGACGACGACGCACCCCTGGACACCCCGGCGCAGCGCTGGGGCGTCGCTACGGACGATCCGCAACTCCTGCTTTGCGGTTCCGGGGCCCGCCGCGGCGGGGCCGTCAGCGCCATCGGCGGCCACAACGCCGCCATGGCCGTGCTGGAGTCCGGGCGGCCGCGCAGCAGCTGAGCGCGCGCAACGAAGCGCGCGCTGCTAAAAGCGCTGCCCGGGATGGCCTCGGCTCAGCCGGCCTGGCCGAGCACGAGCGGCAGCACTGCCCCGGCGCCTGCTAGCCGCAGGGCACGTCCGGCCACGGTGACGGTCCAGCGGCTGTCCACCAGATCGTCCACCAGCATGACGCTCTGGCCCTGGAGGCCGTCCAGCGCCGCGGCCAGCTCGGGCCCCACCACGACCCGGTCCCAAACCCCGGCGAGACGGTAGGCGCTGTTTCCGCCGCGGCCGCCCGTGGGGCCGCCGTGGGCAAGCTGCAGCTGGCCCAGGTACGGGATGCGGCCGATTTCGGAGATACCGCGGGCCAGCGACTCCACCAATTCAGGCTTGCCCCGGGACGGGACGCTGACGATCGCGGCCGGACGGCCAGCGCCGCTCCAGCCGGGGTTGCGCGCGTCGCCGCTGCCCCATTCGCGGAGGACCTGCACGCAGGCCCGCAGCATGCCGGGGTCCACGGCCCGGTCGGGGGCACCCGCGGCGAAGGTCTCGCGCAGCGCGCCGCCCCAGCCCAGATCTGTCAGCCGCGCCAGCACCCGTCCATTGGCCAGGCTTTCCTCCGGCTTGATCTTGCCCTTTACGTTCACGCCGAGGCGGTCCATACCGCTGGGCCACTGCAGCCGCGGTTCCAGCACCATGCCGGCCCGGTTCAGTGTCGCGCCCGCCGTTTCGGTGGCGTCGGCGGCAATGTCGGCGGGGAACCACCGGCCGGCGCAGTTGTCGCAGCGGCCGCAGGCGGTGGCGGTCTCGTCGTCGAGCACCGAGGTGATGTACTCCATCCGGCAGCCGGCGGTGTCCTGGTAGATCACCATGGAGTCCTGCTCGTCAACGCGTGCCTCCGCAATCCGGCGATACCGCTCGGCATCGTAGGTCCACGGCTGGCCGGTGGAACGCCATCCGCCGCCCACGCGCTCGACGGCCCCGTCCACGGCCAGCACCTTCAGCAAAAGCTCCAGCGGCGTCCGGCGCAGGTCCACCCGGGCCTCAAGCGCCACGGTGGACACCGCGGTGCCGGCCTCGGCCAGCGCGGTCAGGACCGCGGAGGCCTTTTCTTCCGAGGGCATCGACGCGGTGGCGAAATACTGCCAGATGTCCCGGTCCTCGGAGCCGGGCAGGAGCAGCACGTCGGCGTTTGCCGCGCCGCGGCCGGCACGGCCGACCTGCTGGTAGTAGGCCACCGGGGACGACGGCGCCCCGAGGTGCACCACGAAGCCAAGGTCCGGCTTATCGAAGCCCATGCCGAGGGCGGAGGTGGCCACCAGCGCCTTCACCTGGTTGTCCTTGAGCAGCTGCTCGGCGCGTTCCCGGTCCGCGGGGTCGGTCCGGCCGGTGTAGGCGAGCACTTCGTGGCCGGCCTCGGCCAGGAGCCGGGCGGTGTCCTCCGCGGCCGACACGGTGAGGGTGTAGATGATGCCGCTGCCGGGAAGGTCCTTCAGGTGGGTAAGCAGCCAGCCCAGCCGCTCCCGGGAGTCGGGCAGCCGCAGCACGCCCAGCCGCAGGGACTCACGGCCCAGGGCGCCGCGGATGGTCAGCACGCCCTCACCGAGCTGTTCCTCGATGTCGTGCACCACCCGCGAGTTGGCGGTGGCGGTGGTGGCCAGGACCGGGACGCTGTCCGGCAGCTGGGTGATCAGGTCGGCGATCCGCCGGTAGTCCGGCCGGAAGTCGTGGCCCCAGTCCGAGATGCAGTGCGCCTCATCGATCACCAGCAGCCCGGTCCGGCGGACCAGCTCAGGCAGCTGGTTCTCCCGGAACGACGGGTTGGTGAGCCGCTCCGGGGACACGAGGAGCACGTCCACCTCGTCGGCCGCGAGCTGTTCGCGGACGGTGTCCCAGTCGAGCTGGTTTGCCGAGTTGATGGCCACGGCCCGGACCCCGGCCTCCGCGGCGGCGGCGACCTGGTCCCGCATCAGCGCGAGCAGCGGGGACACGATCAGCGTCGGGCCCGCTCCGCGGCGGCGCAGCAGCAAGGACGCGACGAAGTACACGGCCGACTTGCCCCAGCCGGTGCGCTGCACGACAAGGGCGCGCCGGCCGCCGTCTACGAGGGCCTCGATAGCCTCGAACTGGCCGTCGTGGAACTCAGCATCCGGGTGCCCCACAAGTTCGCGCAGCACCGCCTGGGCCTGCTCACGCGTCCCGGTACCCCCGGCGGAGGGTGATTCGGTTGCGGAAAGGACTGCAGCGTTCTGGTTATTGGCCATTGCTTCAGTATCCCAGTCCCCTCCGACAGCCACGAAGCGGGCGGAGTCGTATGTGGACAATCCGTATCCACATACGCGGCCGGCGCGGACGGTCCCCGGCGGCTTCCACGTAAGATGGGAGCCGTGACTAGCGACCAGACAAAGACTTTTGACCTCTCGGCTTCCTTCAAGGCCTACGACGTGCGCGGAATTGTGGGCGAATCCATCACCGCGGAAATCGTCGAAGCCGTCGGGGCTGCCTTTGTGGACGTCCTGGACCTGGCCGGACAGACAGTACTGGTCGGCGGCGACATGCGCCCCTCCTCCCCCGAGTTCAGCCGGGCCTTCGCCAACGGCGCGGCAACCCGCGGCGCCAACGTCCAGCTGCTCGACCTGATCTCCACGGACGAGCTGTACTACGCTTGCGGCGCCCTGAACGCTGCCGGCGCCACGTTCACCGCAAGCCACAACCCGGCCGAGTACAACGGCATCAAGATGGCCAAGGCCGGCGCCGTGCCGATCTCCTCCGAAACCGGTTTGAAGGAGATCCAGGCCCTGGCCGAGGAATACCTCAACGCCGGCACCATCCCCGCGAACGGCCCCCGCGGCCTGATCAGCGTGCGGGACGTCCTCAAGGACTACTCCGAGTACCTGCGCAGCCTCGTTGACCTCAGCGGATCCCGACCGCTCAAGGTCGTGGTGGACGCCGGCAACGGCATGGCCGGCATGACGACCCCCGCCGTGCTGGGTGACACGCTGCTGCCCAAGCTGCCGCTCGAGATCATCCCGCTCTACTTCGAGCTCGACGGATCTTTCCCGAACCACCCGGCCAACCCGCTGGAGCCGGAAAACCTGCGCGACCTGCAGGCCGCCGTCGTCGAGCACGGCGCGGACATCGGCCTGGCGTTCGACGGCGACGCCGACCGCTGCTTCGTGATCGACGAAAAGGGCGAGCCGGTCTCGCCGTCGGCCGTCACCGGCATGGTGGCGCGCCGCGAGATCGCCCGCGCCAAGGCCAACGGCGAGGAAACGCCGACGATTATCCACAACCTGCTGACCTCGCGGGCGGTGCCCGAACTGGTGGTCAACGACGGCGGCCGCGCGTTCCGCACCCGGGTGGGACACTCCTTCATCAAGGCCGTGATGGCGGCCGAAGGTGCGATCTTCGGGGGCGAGCACTCCGCCCACTTCTACTTCCGCGATTTCTGGAATGCGGACACCGGCATGCTGGCCGCCATGCACGTCCTGGCTGCCCTCGGCGAGCAGGACGGCCCGCTGTCGGAGCTCGGCCGCGAATACGAGCCCTACAAGTCCTCCGGCGAGATCAACTCGGAAATCGAGGACAAGGCCGCCGCCGTGGAGCGTGTCCGCGTGGACTTCTACGACGAAGACGTCGAGGTGGACTACCTCGACGGCAGCACCTTCATCGCCGCTGACGGAAGCTACTGGTTCAACCTGCGCCCGTCCAATACCGAGCCGTTCCTCCGCCTGAACGTCGAGGCCACGGACCAGGAAACCATGGAACGCGTCCGCGACCGGGTCCTGGCCCTGGTCCGGGGCTGATCGCCATGACCGATTCACCGGAGACCCAGGGGGCCGTCCTGCAGCCGGCGGATCCGGCTGAGGACTCCTGGCGCGGCTCGGTGCCGGATGCCAGCGCCACCGACCTGGAGAACCTGCTCGGCACCGGAGTGGGTGCGGCCCAGGAGCAGCTCGAGCGCAACGGCGGCTTCCTGCCCTTCGCCCTGGTGGTGGAGAACGACGGCGAAGTCCGCCTGGTGGCTGTCACCCCGGCGGACGCGGCCGGGGACAGCGACGCCGATTTCGACGCCGACGCCATGATCAACGACCTCACCGAGCTGCTCCGACAGCACCGGGACGAGTTCCGCGCCGCCGCGATCGTCTGCGACATCACCCTGCTGGAAGAGGACTCGGACGCGATCCACGTGGCCGCCGAGCACCAGGACGGCTCCGTCTTCGCAGCGGTACTGCCCTACGGCGCGAACCCGGCGACGCACGAGCTGGAGTTTGGCGAGCTTTCCGCCGACACCAACGAACCCGCCGTCTGGGTGGACTAGACCAAGCCGGTGCCATGAAGATCAACGCCTTCGCGGACGTGAGCCTGCGCGCGATGATGGTGCTCGCGGCCGCAGCCGACGGCGAACTGCTCACCACCCAGAGCATCGCGGACGCCGTCGGCACGCCCTACAACCACGTCAGCAAGGCAATGGCAAAGCTGCGCGAACTCGGCCTGATCGACGTCGAACGCGGCCGCAATGGCGGGTCCCGGCTCAGCGGCGCCGGCCGGGCCGCCACCGTCGGGCAGCTGCTGCGCGCACTGGACACCCGGACCGACCCGGCGGACTGCGTGGCTGCCGCGGGCGCCTGCCCGCTCATCAACGAGTGCCGGCTGCGCAGCGCCCTGGGCCGCGCGCGTGAGGCGTTCTACCGTGAGCTTGATGACATTGTCGTCGCTTCGCTGCCGACCTCCCGGCAAATGAATCCGGTCTTCCAGGCCATCGGCCTGCGCCCGGGCCTGTAGCCAGCCTCTAACCAGGCGCGGCCCCGGCATCCGAGGCCGCGATCCCCCTCCGGAGTCCGCCCCGCCCGGGCGTCACCCGATTTGCAACCGTTTTCTACGCCGTGTAGAACTGAGGCATAAATACTTGTATTTGAAATGCAGGTATTTCAGAAACGGTCCGGTTGAAGACCCCGGGCCACTATCTCAGGAGTCAGCATGCTCTCGGACAAGTCCTTCCCCGTCATCGAGGCCACCCTGCCGCTGGTCGGTTCCCGGATCGGCGATATCACCCCCAAGTTCTACGCCCGGCTCTTCGGCGCCCACCCCGAGCTGCTGGACGGGCTGTTCAGCCGCTCCAACCAGCGCTCCGGCAACCAGCAGCAGGCCCTGGCCGGGAGCATCGCCGCTTTCGCCAGCCACCTTGTCAGCAACCCGGGCACCCTGCCGGAGACCGTGCTGTCGCGCATCGCGCACCGCCACGCCTCGCTCGGCATCACCGAGCCGCAGTACCAGGTGGTCTACGAGCACCTCTTCGCCGCCATCGCCGAAGACCTGGCCGAGGTCATCACCCCGGAAATCGCCGAGGCCTGGACCGAGGTCTACTGGCTTATGGCCGACGCGCTGATCAAGCTCGAGAAGGGCCTCTACGCCGGCCAGGCCAACGGCAAGATGTGGTCCCCGTGGAAGGTCGCCGCGAAGACCCCCGCCGGCACCGGCTCCATGACGTTCACCCTGGAACCGGCCGACGACACCCCCATCACCCCGGCCCTCCCCGGCCAGTACGTCAGCGTCAAGGTCACCCTGCCGGAGGGCTTGCGCCAGGTCCGCCAGTACTCACTCTCCGGCGACGCCGGCACCAGCCGTAGCTTCACCACCAAGCTCGACGACGGCGGCGAGGTCTCCCCCGTGCTGCACAACCACGTCGAGGTCGGGGACATCCTCGAGATCTCCAACCCCTACGGCGAAATCACGCTCAAGGAGAGCGAGGGCCCCGTGGTCCTGGCGTCGGCCGGCATCGGCTGCACGCCGTCGGCTTCGATCCTGCGCGCCCTTGCCGAGGCCGGTTCGGACCGACAGGTGCTGGTCCTGCACGCGGAAAGCACCCTGGACAGCTGGGCGCTGCGCTCCCAGATGACGGACGACGTCGAGCGCTTGGAAGCAGCCGAGCTGCAGCTCTGGCTCGAGCGGCCGGAGGCGGGGGCGAAGGAAGGCTTCATGTCGCTGCGCGACGTGGACCTGCCGGCCAACGCCTCGCTGTACCTGTGCGGTCCGCTGCCGTTCATGAAGAACATCCGCAACGAGGCCATCAATGCGGGCATCCCCGCCACCAAGATCCACTACGAGGTCTTCGGGCCGGACATCTGGCTCGCCAACTGAGTCCCGAGCAATCGATGAAAGAACGACGGCGGCCCCGCACCTTGCGCAAGGTGCGGGGCCGCCGTCGTGGATAACCGGGCCAGGAGCCCTGGCCCGGGCCTCACCTCACCTCACGACGGCACACCGGTGATCGCGTGGCCGAACCGCAGGAGATTGCCGGGGTCGTAGCTGGACTTCACGGCCCTCATCCGTTCATAGACGGCGGGCGACCATGCCCTGGAACGGTCAGCCTCATCGCCGGGTTCGCCGTGGAAGTTGACCAGGGTAAAACCCGTCGAGTGCGGAGCCATCGCGGCCAGGACCGTGCGGATGGCTGCCGAGACGGCCTCGGCGACCGGGGGCATCTTGAACCCGAGCAGGAAGAGCAGGAATGCCGCGTCCCGCCCCGACACGGCGTTCGGCAGCGCCCCGGCACGGGCCAAGGCGCCACCCAGCGGCCGGATTTCGACCAGGAGGAGCGGACAGTCCGAGCCTTCGCCGGTGTGTTTCAGCAGCTCCGCCAGGGTCCTGTCGCCGAGATCTTTCAGCAGCGCTCCGCCGGCTGTGAAAGGGAGCGGATCCGCCGGATCCATGTGGATCTGGTCAACGTCCAGGTAGCTCATGGGGCCGGCCGTATCCATCAACGGGCTCGAAACGGCGCGCATCGGGGCCAGCAGCGCATCGCCGGCCTCCCGGTTCCCCAGAAAGGCGAAGCGGAGGTGCACCACAAACTGGCCCCGGAGCGGCGCGGGGACGAACTCCATGTCGGGAAGCCGCAGCAGCGAAATCGAGGGCGAGGCGTCCTCCGGCAGCGTAGGCAACCACTCCCGGAACGCCGCCAGGATGAGGGCGGCATCGGCACCCGGATAGATGATGCCGCCGCCGTAGAACTCGCCCAGCGGAAAAAGGCTGAACTCGAGTTCGGTCACGATCCCGAAGTTGCCCTTGCCGCCGAGCATCATCGCGAACAGCTCGGCTTCGGCCTCGGCGTCAATCCGGCGCAACGCACCGTCCGCGGTGACCACTTCCATGCTCCGGACATGATCAGCGGCAAAGCCGTGGGCGCGGCCCAGCACTGGAAGCCCGCCGCCGACGGTGTATCCCACGACGCCGACGTCGGTACTCGAGCCGTGCAGTCCCACCAGCCCGAGCGGAACGCTCGCTTCCAGGACGCTGCGCCACTTCACTCCTGCCCCCACCCTCGCAGTGCGCTCCACCGGGTCGATGTGCAGCTCCTGCAACCGCCTGGTGTTAATCAGCAGTCCGCCCTCGACCACTGAGTCGGCGCCGTGCCCGGTGGACTGGACCGCCACCGGCAGCCGGCGTTCCGCCGCCCATTTGACCCCGGCCGCGACGTCCTGGGCGGTGCTGGCGCCCAGGACGACGTCGGGCCGGTGGACGGTAGCGGCGTTGAACGCGAACGTCTCGGCCGCGAATTCTGGGCTGTCCGGCAAAGCGACCGTTCCGCTGACAGCTTCGGACAGGGCCTGGATATCCTCGGTGACAAGCATGAGTGCTCCTGGGGTTTCGCCTGCCGGGGCAGGCGGAGGGCACGCCGCCGCGCGCCCGGGATGTTCCCCGCATCCCTGGCAGTCAGCGTCAGGCCCGGCTGATGAATGCGACGAGCCTACGGCCGCTCCCGACTACAGGCTAGGGGCCTTGGTCCCGGCAGCCACCGGCCCCGCCATGACTCATCGGCAGCTCCGCAACGGCCGTTCTGAGGCCTCAAAAGGGCATCTGCGGTGGGGCCACGCCGGGAGGGTTCCCCAGCCGAACTTGTGAGGCTAGGGAACCGGTGGGGACAATCGATGAGGGAACGACGGCGGCCCCGCACCTTATCCAAGGTGCGGGGCCGCCGTCGTTGGATCAACCGCCTGCTAGTGCGCGGACATCCGTTCCTTGAGCGAGTCGAGCTCGGCGCGCAGCGCGTCCGGCAGCGAGTCGCCAAACTTTGCGTACCACTCCTCGATGGAGGCCAGCTCGGCGTCCCATTCCTCGCGGTCCACGCGGACGGCGTCCTCGACGTGGGCGTGGGTCAGGTCCAGGCCGGTGAGGTCCAGCGAATGGCCGGTCGGAACGAAGCCGATGGGAGTCTCCACCGCGTCGGCCTTGCCCTCGATGCGCTCAATGGCCCACTTGAGGACACGGGCATTGTCGCCGAAGCCGGGCCACGCGAAACCGCCGTCAGCCGTGCGGCGGAACCAGTTCACCAGGAAAATGTGCGGCAGCCGCTCCGGGTTGGCCTTGCCGGAGACGCTGATCCAGTGCTTCAGGTAGTCGCCAGCGTCGTAGCCGATGAACGGCAGCATGGCCATCGGGTCGCGGCGAAGCACACCGACCTGTCCGGCCGCGGCGGCCGTGGTCTCCGAGGAGAGCGTCGAGCCCATGAAGATCCCGTTGGTCCAGCTGCGGGCCTGGGTCACCAGCGGCACTGTGGTCTTGCGCCGGCCGCCGAAGAGGATCGCGGAGAGCTCCACACCCTCCGGGCTGTAGTACTCCTCGGCCAGCATGTCGACCTGCGAAATCGGGGTGCAGAAGCGGGAGTTCGGGTGCGCGGCAGGCTGGTCCGACGCCGGGGTCCAGTCGTTGCCCTGCCAGTCGGTCAGGTGCGCGGGGACCTCGTCGGTCATGCCTTCCCACCACACGCCGCCGTCGTCCGTGAGGGCAACGTTCGTGAAGATGCTGTGGCCCTTGGCGATGGCACGCATGGCGTTGGGGTTGGTGCCCCAGCCGGTGCCCGGGGCGACGCCGAACAGGCCGGCCTCGGGGTTGGTGGCGCGCAGTTCGCCTTCCTTGCCGATCCGCATCCAGGTGATGTCATCGCCGAGGGTTTCGACATCCCAGCCCTCGATCGTGGGGTCAAGCAGGGCGAGGTTGGTCTTGCCGCAGGCGGAGGGGAACGCCGCGGAGATGTAGTAGTTCTTCTTCTCCGGCGAAGTCAGCTTGAGGATGAGCATGTGCTCGGCCAGCCAGCCCTCGTCGCGGGCCATGACCGAGGCGATGCGCAGGGCGTAGCACTTCTTGCCGAGCAGGGCGTTGCCGCCGTAACCGGAGCCGAAGGACCAGATGGAACGCTCCTCCGGGAAGTGCACGATCCACTTGTCCGGGTTGCACGGCCAGGCGACGTCAGCCTGCCCCGGGGCCAGCGGGGCGCCCAGGGAGTGCAGGGCCGGGACGAAGAAGGCGTTGGTGGCGGTGATCTTGTTCAGCACGTCGGTGCCGATCGTGGCCATGATGCGCATGGAGGCGACAACGTAGGCGCTGTCCGTGATCTCCACGCCGAACTTCGGGTCCTCGGCGTCGAGGTGGCCCATGACGAAGGGGATGACGTACATGGTGCGGCCGCGCATGGAGCCGCTGAACAGGCCGCGCAGCTTCTCCTTCATCTCCGCCGGAGCCATCCAGTTGTTGGTGAAGCCCGCATCGCGTTCGTTCTCGGAGCAGATGAAGGTCTGCTCCTCGACGCGGGCGACGTCGGCGGGATCTGAGAATGCCGCGAAGGAATTCGGGAACAGCTTCTCATTCAGCCGGGTCAGGGTTCCGGCCGCCACGAGCTCGTCCGTGAGCCGGGTGTTCTCTTCTTCCGAGCCATCAACCCAGTGGATCCGGTCCGGCTGGGTCAGTTCAGCAACCTCTTCAACCCATGCCAGCAGTCCAGCATGTGTGGTGGGTGCTTTCTCAAGCAGCGGCAGTCGCGCCAGATCGCCCATTACGGTTCCCTTCCTCGGGTTCAGTGGTGTGTCCTAAATGCTAGGTCTCGCGGGTGATTCAGTTTCAGGCCCAAATACGGGTTGACGATGGAGCCGAGATCCAAAATCCCCGGAAAATCAAGGTTTAATATCTCCGAGCGCTGGTCTTTTTGTGATCAAGGTCACGTAGACCGGTCTAGTCGGGCAGATTACATGGCTCTCGATTTGGAACTCTGGGCCCCTCTCGCGTAAAGTAATTCGAGGTTCGGGGAGCGAGAAGTTCCCGAAGAGCCGAGAATGCGCCCATAGCTCAGCTGGATAGAGCGTCTGTCTACGGAACAGAAGGTCAGGGGTTCGAATCCCTTTGGGCGCACAGATAGAAAAGATCCGCACCGGTCCGCCGGTGCGGATCTTTTGCTTTCCCGGCTTGTTTCAGAAATCCGCGGCGGTTCCGGACAGAGGCAGGTCCGATCCGGGCCGCACCGGTCTCAAACGGTAGCGGAAACCGGGCCACGGCCGGCGACTTACTCCCCCGCGGCAGCCGCGATACGCCGGCGTATCCCGTCGAAGTGGCTGCCCAGCCGTTCCGCGGCGAGGACGGCGTCGCCCGCCGCCACGGCCTCGTAGATGCCCCGGTGCAGCGCAGCCCCCGCGGCAGTGCCGACGTCGGCGGTGCCAACGTCGGCGGTGTCGGCTCCGGCAGGTTCGACGTCGGCGGCAGCCGGCCGGGCGTCGCCGCCCAGTTCAAGCTGGATCCGGCGGTAGACCGCCTGGAATGCGTCCACCAAGCCCAGTAGCAGCTCATTGCCCAGCGGCTCGAACAGTTTGCGATGGAAATCGGCGTCGGCTTCGACAAAGTGTTCCCCGGACCCGGCCAGCTCTTCCATCCGCAGCACCGCCGCCTCGAGTCCCGCCAGGTGGTCCGCCGTCATGCGCGCCATGGACACGCCGATCAGCCCCGACTCCAGCAGCCGCCGCGCCTCGATCAGCTCGAGCGCCTCCCGCCCCCGGTGCCGCAGCGACATCCGCGCCCGGAAGCTGAGCCCGCCAACCAGAGCCTCGAAGTTGCTCGCGGCCACGAACATGCCGAAGCCGTGCCGGATCTCGATCACGCCCAGGGCCTGGAGCACCTTCAGCGTCTCCCGCAGCGTGTTCCGGCCGATCCCCAGCAGCGCCGCGAGTTCGTTTTCGGTGGGCAGCGGGTCGCCGGGCTCCAGCTCCCGCTCAAGGATCAGCTCGATGATGTCGGCCTGCAGGGCGCGCAGCCGGGCCTGCGCCCCCAACCGGCGCGGCGGCCCGGCGTCGCCCGCGTCCGAATTGGCTGCGCACACGGCTGGACTCCTCCCCAAAGGTGATCCTCAGGGTAGCGGACGTCCCACCTCCTGCCCAGTGTCCCGTCAAAGCCCCTCCCGGCGGGGTTAGGCTGTTGCCATGACGGCACACTTTGAGCGTGAATTCGATGTCATCGTGATCGGGGCAGGCGCGGTGGGCGAGAACGTGGCCGAGCGCGTGGTCCGGGGCGGATTAACGGCCGTCCTGGTGGAGGCGGAGCTGGTGGGCGGCGAGTGTTCGTACTGGGCCTGCATGCCATCGAAGGCGTTGCTCCGGCCCGGCACCGCACTCCATGGCGCCCAGACCGTGCCGGGCGCCGGGGAGGCGGTCACCAGGGTGCTCGACGCCGCGGCCGTGCTGAAGCGGCGGGACTACTTCACCTCCAATTGGCAGGACGACAGCCAGGTCAAATGGGTCGAGGACACCGGGATCGAGTTGCTCCGCGGCCACGGCTGGATCACCGGGGCCCGCCGGGCGGAGGTGGCCGGCGTGGACGGCAACAGCTACAAGCTCGTGGCGCGCCACGCCATCGTGCTGGCCACCGGGTCGCGCCCCACCATCCCGCCCATCGAAGGCCTCGAGGAAGTCGACTTCTGGACCACCCGGGAGGCCACCTCCGCGCACGAGATCCCGGCGCGGCTCGGTGTGCTCGGCGGCGGCGTGGCCGGCACGGAGCTCGCCCAGGCCTTCGCCCGGCTCGGGTCGACCGTGACGGTCGTGGCCCGCGGCGGGCTGCTGGGAGCTTTTCCGGCCCCGGCGGCCGAGCTGGTCCAGGCGGGGCTGCGCGCCGACGGCGTCGAACTCCACCTCCGCACCGGCACCCAAGGCGTCCATGAGAACGACGACGGCTCCCTGACCCTGACGCTCGACGGCGGCGGCAGCGTCACGGTGGACAAGCTCCTGGTCGCCACCGGCAGGCACCCCGCCGTGGAGGGCATCGGGTTGGAGAGCGTGGGCCTGTCCGCCGACGACGGGAAGGCCCCGCGGCTCGAGACGGACGCTAGCGGGCTCGTCCGGGGAGCCGACGGCAACGACAGTAGGCCGTGGCTCTACGCCGTCGGCGACGCCGCAGGCAAGGTCCTGCTCACCCACCAGGGCAAATACGAGGCGCGGGCCACCGGCGACGCGATTGCCGCCCGCGCCAAGGGCACGCTCACCGGCGAGCCGGCCGCCTGGAGCCGCTACGCCCACACCGCGGACGAGCACGCCGTCCCCAATGTGGTCTTCACCGACCCCGAGCTGGCAAATGTCGGGCGCAGCCTGGAACAGGCCGAGAGGGACGGCTACCGGGCCACCTCCGTGCAGCTCCCCATCCAGGTGGCCGGCTCCTCGCTGCATTCCGAGCATTACAAGGGCTGGGCCCAGCTGGTGGTCGATGAGGACCGCAAAGTGCTGCTGGGCGCCACCTTCGCCGGGCCGGATGTTGCCGAGCTGTTGCACGCGGCGACCATCGCCGTCGTCGGCGAAGTCCCGCTGGACCGGCTCTGGCACGCCGTCCCGTCCTATCCCACGATCAGCGAGGTGTGGCTGCGGCTGCTCGAGGAGTACGGCCTCTAAGCCCGAACAGACACTTGGGGCCCCGGAACCGTCGGTTCCGGGGCCCCAAGTGTCTGTTCGCCCACATCTATTTGAACTGACCGGTCAGTTTAGTTAGCCTTGGAGTAGATCATTTCTGCGAAAGGCTTTCCTTGCTCTGCGTTCAACAGCTTCACGTGAAGGGCCGGCGGGACTACCTGCTCCCGCCCACCTCGCTGCAGGCGGCCCGGGGTGAACTCCTGCTCGTCACCGGCCAACGCCAGGACCAGCGCACCGCCCTGGCTCTGACCTTGAGCGGCCGGATGAAGCCCTCGGCCGGCACCCTCGAGTGGGACGGCGGCGGCCGGATCAAGCAGCTGCGGCAGGCGAGCGCCGTCGTCGACGCCCCCGGGGTGAACGAGCCGGAGCAGCACCTGAGCGTGCGCGACCTGGTCACCGAGGACCTCGCCCTGATCCCCCGCCGCTACCGCGGCGCGCTGCTCAGCACGCCGTGGCTTAAGGTCAACCGCTTCGAGGACATCGCCGGGCGCTGGGCCGAGGAGCTGCCCGCCGACCGCCGTCTCGAGCTGCTGACGGCGCTGGCCCTGGCCAATCCGCACACCGACCTGCTGGTGGTCGATTCCCCGGACCGCCACAGCGGCGATCCGGCCGACTGGCTGCCGCGGCTTCAGGAGCTGGCGTACGACGGCGGCCGTCCCCTCGCCGTCGTCGCCGCCATCGGCAGCCTCCCGCCGGGCTGGACCGGTCCAGTCGCGGAGATCGGCAACGCCGTCCCCGCGCCGGAAACGGCGGATGTCCACCACGACCGCGAAACCGAGGATGCCCGATGACCGTGCTGCGGCTGGCCCGTTCCGAACTCAAGCGCATGACCGGCGGCCTGCTGCCGAAGCTGACCATCCTGGCGCTGACCCTGGTGCCCCTGCTCTACGGGGCGGTGTACCTCTACGCCAACTGGGATCCCTACGGCAAGCTGAACCAGATCGACGCCGCCCTGGTGGTGGAGGACACCGGCGCCAGCTCCGCCGACGGCACCCGGCTGGAGGCCGGCCGGAAGGTCGCCGACAGCCTCGTCGAGGGCCACGTCTTCAACTGGCAGACCGTCTCCAGCGCGGAGGCAGCGGACCAGGGCGTGAGCAGCGGCCAGTACGCGTTCGCGCTCAAGATCCCCCGGGACTTCTCCGCGAACCTGGTCTCGCCGGGAAGCTTCGACGCCGCCAACCAGGCCATGCTGAACGTCACCACCAACGACGCCAACAACTACCTGCTCGGCACGATCGTGGACAAGCTCACCACCGCCGTCCACTCGACGGTGGCGAAAGAAGTGGGCCAGGAGACCGCCAACCAGCTCCTCACCGGCTTCGGCACCATCCACTCCCAGATGCTCAAGGCCGCCGACGGCGCGCGGGACCTCGCCGGCGGGGTGTCTTCGCTGCACGACGGCGCGGCCAGCCTGCACCAGGGCACCTCCTCCCTCAGGAACGGGACCGGCGAACTGGTGGCCGGGCAGCGCAAACTCCTCGACGGGGCCAACACCCTGAACGCCGGGGCCGGGCAGCTTGCCGGCGGCCTGCGCGAGCTCAACGACAAGACGTCCACGCTGCCCGCGAATACGCAGCGGCTGGCCGACGGCGCCGCCCAGGTGGCCGCCGGAAACGCCGCACTGAACACGAAGCTGCAGGGCATGGCGGGCCAGCTCGCGTCCGCGGAACAAGCCGCGGCGCAGGCCCAGCGCGGCCGGGTCGTGGCCTCCAATGGCCGCCTGGTCGCCGCCGGCGTCATTACCCAGGCCCAGGCCGATGCCATCCTGGCCGACTACGACGCCAACACCGCGCCGGCGCCTTCCGGAGCGGCGGGCGCTTTCCAAGGCGCGGCGGCCCAGGTGCAGCAACTGGCGGACGGTTCCGCCGCAGTCAGCGCGGGTGCCGCGCAGCTGGCGGGCGCGGCCCCGGCCCTGAGCGACGCCGTCGGGAAGGCCTCCGCCGGGGCGGATCAGCTCGCCGGCGGCACCGCGGAACTCGCCGCCGGTCAGCAAAACGCCCTGGCCGGCGCGGAAAAACTCGCCCAGGGCGCCCAGCAGCTCGACGACGGCGCAGCGCGGCTCGAGAGCGGTTCGGCGAAAGCGTCCGACGGCGCCGGGACCCTCGCAACCGAATTGGCCAAGGGCGCGGGCAAGGTACCCAACCCGAACGACGCAAAGAAGGACAGCCTCGCCAAGGTCATGGCGGACCCCGTGGCCGTCAGCAACGTCTCACAGGCCAAAGCGGGTTCCTATGGGGCCGGACTGGCTCCGTTCTTCCTGACCCTGGCCCTGTGGATCGGTGTCTTCATGTTGATCCAGGCGATGCGGCCGGTCACGCAGCGCGCCCTGGCGTCCAACGCTCCGACGTGGAAGATCGCCGTCGGGGGCTGGCTGCCGTTCCTGGCGGTTGCCGCGGTCCAGGCCAGCCTGCTGACCCTCGTGGTGGATGTGGGGCTGGGCCTCGATCCCGCCCATCCCGTGCTGATGTGGGTCCTGATGCTGGCAGCTGCCATGGCCTTCAGTGCGATCATCCAGGGTGTGGTGGCGCTGCTCGGCTCGCCCGGCAAGCTGGTGGTGCTGATCCTGCTGGTCCTGCAGCTGGTCTCCTCCGGCGGCACCTTCCCCTGGCAGACCACACCGGAGCCGCTGCACGTGGTGCACCAGCTGCTGCCAATGGGCTATGTGGTCAATGGCATGCGGCACCTGATCTACGGAGCCGATCTGGCCAGCATCCTGCCCACCATGCTGGGCCTGGTTGGCTACACTTTGCTGGGACTGGCCATGTCCGCCGTGGCCGTCCGGAAACACAAGTTCTGGACCCTCAAGACCCTGAAGCCGGAGATCGCCGTATGAGCACCAAGCCCCGCGTGGACGTGGCGACCGCCGCCGACGCAGGGAAGAAGCTGCGGCCCGGACGCACCAACGCCACCAAGCAGAAGCTGTTCGAGGCGTCGATGGAGCTGATCGGCGAGCGCGGGGCCGCCGGCGTGACGGTCGACGAAATCGCCGCGGCCGCGGGGGTCTCCAAGGGCACGGTGTACTACAACTTTGGCAGCAAGTCGGATCTGATCGCCCAACTGCTGCGGCACGGCGTGGACATCCTGATGGCACGGCTGCTGAGCGTCAAGGACGGGCCGGCGGATCCGCTGGAGGCGATGGACGAGATGATCGGCCAGGCGATGGACTTCATGGCCGAATACCCCTCCTTCGCCCGGCTGTGGGTCAGCGAGAACTGGCGGACGCCCAGCGAGTGGCAGGACACCTTCACCGAGCTCCGCGGCCGGCTGCTCGGGGTGATTGGCGCCGCGATCGAGGCCGTGGCCGCCAAGTACCCGGTGGATCCCGCGCTGTCCCGCGGCAGCCTGGAGACGGCCATCTTCGGGGCATGCTTTGTCGTGGGGCTGGACCGGCAGACCTACAACCCCGAACGCACCCGGGCGCAAAGTGTCGCCGCAATCATGGCGATCATGCGTGGCTACGTTGTGAAGTAGTCGCACTCGGGGATGATTAGTCACATGCACCACATGGGTAACAGCGGCAAGACTGCCATCGGAGCATCCCTTGCCGCTCTGGCCTTGCTGGCCCTCACCGGCGTCACCCTGCACGAAACGGTGGGGCTCTGGTTCCTCGCCGCCTCCGCCGTCGCCTATGTGGCGTCCGTGGCCGAGGTGCTGGTCCGACGGCGGTACAAGACACTGCTGGCAAGCGGCGTCGGCAGCATCCTCTTCATCGCGTTTGGCATCGCGTTCCTGCGCCAGTGGGGGCTGGCCTTCAACCCGGATCCGAACGCCTTGTCCACCAACGTTGATACCGAGCATCCAGACCTGTACTTCTACCTCTCGGCAGCCGCCGGAGCGCTCACGCTGGTCCTGTTGCTCGCCGGCACCGTCCTGCCCGGCCGCCGACCCGCACCCCTCGCCCCTTACGCGTCCCGGCGCCCGGCTTCGGCGTCCAGTGGGGCGGCGCCCCGCAGACCCGCTGCCCGCCCTGCCGCCCGCGCGTCGATGCCACGGTCCGCGACGCCGCGCGCCTCCGCGGCACGGCCCGCAACACCGCGCTCCGCCGCTCCGCGGGCTTCGGCGCCACGTTCCGCCGTGCCGGCCGCCAAGCGGCCGGCGTCACCGGCGGCGTCGTCGGGGTCCAAGCCGGCTGCCAAGGCGCCGGCGAAACCGCCGGTCAAGGCCCCGGCCCGCCCCGCCGCCAAAGCCCCCACCCGGCGCTGACCACCCCGCAGCACGGCGATCGCCACGCCGGCCAGGAGCAGCAGTCCGCCGGCAACTTCCGCCGCCGAGGGCACCTCGGCCAGCACCAGCCAGGCCGTTGTCATGCCGACCACCGGGACCAGCAGGGTGAAGGGAACGACGGCGGAGGACGGGTAGAGCCCCAGCAGGCGGTTCCAGATGCCATACCCTACGAGGGAACCGAACACGGCAGTGTAGAGCGCGCTGAGCATCGTCACCGGCTGCAGCTGCACCAGGGCATCCGACACCGCCGCCGGCCCGTCCACCAGCAGCGAGAGTCCGGCTAGCGGCAACGGC
Source organism: Arthrobacter sp. 10T44 (assembly GCF_056393885.1). Taxonomy (NCBI): domain Bacteria; kingdom Bacillati; phylum Actinomycetota; class Actinomycetes; order Micrococcales; family Micrococcaceae; genus Arthrobacter; species Arthrobacter sp. 10T44. The sequence continues at coordinate 73,703 of NZ_JBFTGT010000004.1, forward strand.
ACCACCGCGCCGGACCACACCACCAGCCCGAGCCCGGAGGCGGCCTTTGCCTTCCGCGCCACGATATTGCCCCCGGCCCAGGACAGCGCCGCGGCCAGCACGATCAGCAGGGGCAGCAGCGGGGCCACGAGGCTGCGGCCTACGGCCACCACGGCGAGCCCGGCAATCCCCAGCACGACGCCGGCGAGTTGCCTCCGGGTTGGCCGTTCGGCCAGGATTCCCGCCGCCAGCAGGACCGTCAGCAGGACCTGGGCCTGAAGCACGAGCGAGGCCAGGCCCGCGGGCATGCCGAGGGCCATGGCCAGGTAGAGCAGGCCGAACTGGCCTGCGCTCATCAGCAGCCCGATGCCGATGATGGCGTTCCAGCTGACGTCCGGCTTGCGGATGAAGAAGATGCAGGGAAACACCACGAGAGCGAAGCGCATGGCCACGAACAGCAGCGGCGGCATCTGCGCGCCGTCGGGGTGCAGGCCAAGGTCAATGGCAACGAAGTTGACGCCCCACAAGACGGCGACGAGCAGGGCAAGCCCGGAATGTCGAGGGGTCATCGCACCCGCGGCCGTCGCCGTTGCCGCGCCTCAGAGATTGCGCGGCCGTTCGCCGTGCGGGTCCTCGGTGTCGCGGCGCTCCGCCACCGTTTCCTCGCGGAACCCTGCGGCGTCGCCGGTTCCTGCCGTGCGATCGCGGTCACCCCGGTCCCGGCGCAGTTCCTCGTGCGGGTGAAGTTCCTCGTGCGGGTGGGCATCGTGGGTGCGTGTCTCCTGGGCCTGGTCATCGCCGCGTTCGGTCGTTACGACATCCGGGTCGACATCGTCGGCCCGGCGGAGCTGTTCCTCGGCACCGGCACGGACGGTGTCTGCCTCCTGCTGTGTGCCGCGGGCCTGCATGCGGAGGCGCTCGGCTTCGACTTCGGCGGCCTTTGCGTCGGCCTCCGCCCGCGCCGCTTTGGCCTCATGGTCCCTCGCAGCCAGTTGGTCGGCCTCCGCTTTTTCGCGCATCTCGGCGGCCCGGTTCCGGTCAGCCTCCGTCTTGCGCTTGCGGCTGAGATACATTGCCACGGCGATGATCGCGAGCACCACTACGATGCCGACGATGATCCCTACGAGCTGTCCTGAATCCACGTTGATCCACCTTTTCCCTCGGTCGCTAAGAAAACACCGGCAGTAAAAGCAATAACAGCATCAGTAAACAACACAATAATCGTGCTGACCATCGGCTGGCCGGTGCACTGGCCTGCTACTTCGCGCGGGGCACCTTGAAGTGGGTCAGCCGTGCGTCCTGGCCGTCCAGCTCTGCCCAGGACTTCTCAGTCTCGAAGACCGTCAGGCCGCTGGTGGGATAGCGCGTGGCCGCGTCCATGTAGGCGTCATGGTTGGAGTCCCGGGAGGCCAGATGCATGGCCAGGTCCTGCACACCGGGCATGTGCGAGATCACCATGAGCGTCGTGACGGTGTCCGGGACATGGTTAATAACCGCCAACATGCGCAGGGCCGAGGCGCCGTAAAGGCCGTCCTCAAGTTTCGGCGTCGGGGCCTTGTCCCCCAGTTCGCTGCACACCCAGGTGCAGGTCTGCCGCGTCCGCAGGGCGCTGGAGCAGAGGATGAAGTCGGGGACCACACCGTGTTTAAGGAGCCACTTCCCGGCCAGCGGCGCTTCCCGGTGCCCGCGCTCTTCGAGCGGCCGCTCGTGGTCGGCGACGCCGCCCGGCCAGTCCGCCTTGGCGTGCCGCATGAGCACCAGACGTTTGATGTGATGCGCGCTCATGGCTCAATCCTAGTGCGGCCGGCTTGGCCACGAGCGCGCTCCACAGCGGGCGACCTGTCAGTCGTCCAGGACGAAGGTCACTTCCAGCACCACATGCCAGGCCACGACGGCGCCGTCGCTGATTTCAACTTTCTGCTCCTTGACCCATGCCCCGGTGACATTCCGCAAGGTCTTGTTGGCCCGGTCGACGCCTTCCTTGATGGCGGCGTCAAACGAGGTTTTGGAGTTGGAGCTCAGGGTAGTAATGCGTGCAACGGACATGTTTCCTCCCAATAGTCGGATCGACGGGACCGAGACTACGCCGAAGCCCCCAAACGCAACAGAGTCCAAACCCCGCGGAGGCACATACTCCGTCGATCCGTGCTCCGGAATGTCAGTTCGTGTTGCGAGGGCGCTGCAGCGCAGCGGCGCATCCCGACAGCGCGGACGGCGGCGTTTTGCGTAGTGCCGCATCGCCGACCGAGGAACGAGGGAGGTGTCTAAGGCACGGCAAAATGCCGTCGGGCGCGCGTGACTATCGTGCCGCGAAAGCGGAAGCGCCCGCCCCAAAGGAGGGGCGGGCGCTTTGCGTGAAGCTAAGAGCTAGATGGAGTATTCCGGAGCGGCCCAGACTACGACTTCGGGGTGCTCGTAGAACCGGTAGCCCTGGCCGCGCACCGTCCGCACGGTGTTGGCCAGGCGGCCAAGCTTGGAGCGCAGCCGGCGGATGTGCACGTCGATGGTCCGCTCGTTGGGGACCTCTTCGGCATTGCGCCACAGGCCCTCAAGGAGTTCGTCGCGGCCCACGGTGCGGGTGCCGTTCTCCACGAGGTAGTTGAGCAGCTCGAATTCCTTGAACGTGAGGTTCAGCGATTCGCCGTCGAGCGCCACTTCGCGGCGGGCGAGGTCGATCAGCACGCCGGACGGGCGCGGGTCCTGGGGCTGCTGCAGCCGGGCGTTCTCGGCGCGCTGGCGGGCACCGGCGGTGGGATCGCCGAAGGTGGACCGGACGACGTCGAGCGCGGAACCCGGCGCGGACGCCGGGGCGACGGCGACGGCGGCATAGCTTTCGGCGCCGGCCACAAGCGATTGGGCGTAGGCGCGGATCTCCTGGGCCAGCTTGGCAATCGAGGTGCCGGCAGCGGCTGCAGTCTCCTCGTCAATACCCATGTAGAGCACGAAGCCGCGGGCCACGTTGTCGTTGGGCACGGGGCGGACCGGGCTGCCGTTGCCGGAGGCGATCACCGGGGTCGGTGCGGTGGCCGGGGCCGGCTCGGCGGCGGGGACGGCGCGGAGCTGGCCGTAGGAGCTGGGGTTGTAGCCCTGCGCGGCATAGCCGGGGGCGGGGAAGCTGTTGCCGGATCCGGCGGGGAAGCTCGGACGGCCGCCGAAGCCCTGGCGGAGGCCGTTCTGGCCGGCCTTGTTGGCGTTACGGACGGAGATGTGGACGTATCCGGATGCAACTGACATGGAATGCTTACCTCAATGTGAATGGCCGTCATCGCGGCTCGAATGCTAATTTCCCCGCAATGAGAACTGGGGAGGGGCGCCCGACGCTGGGCTGGGGGCGAATGCCTAGAAACGTTCTGGGGTGTAGAAGTTAGGCGTGCATTCGACAACAGGGCATCTCAGTACCAGCTGGTGCGCTGATCCAGGAAGCTGCGGCTGCAGGTGCTGTTGAGTTCTTGTTCACAATTGAAGTGTGCAACGTAACAATAAGAACTAGCAAGTAACAATGGACTCCAAAGTCCGCATCGTGAGACGAAAATGGCGATTGTAGTGTAAATCACAATTTTGATAAGCAGGCGAATCAATATGTGTTTTGCCGACCGAACGGCTCTTTGGCGCTCCTTGCCGAAGATTCTTCGCCATCCTGGCCCTCAGGCCGGAAAACGTTCACTGTAGGCATCAATGGCGGAATCCATTCGGAAGAGTTCCGCCGCCGCCAGTAGTCCACGGAGTGGGCACGCTGCCGGGCCGCGTGGCCCGGCAGTGTGCCCGGTGCGGAAGTTTGCGGAAGTCAGTTGGTCTGGCCGGTGGCGGTGGCCGCCACAATCTGGACCGACGAGGCCGTGTAACCGGATCCGTCCTTCGCGGCGACGACCCGCACGGTCCCGCCGGCGACAATGTCCGCAACGCTCATCTGGGAGCCTGTTCCGCCGGCCTGCTGGCGCCGCTGTTCCATGTTGCTCACCACCAGGTTGCTGCCGAGGGCATAGCTGCGGGCGAACCCGTCACTGCTCTTGACCGTGACGGAGGACGCGCTGACCTGGCTCACTGTTCCCAGCTGCTCGGCCATGGCGGTGTACTCGCTTCCGTTCAGCACGACGTATTCGGCGTGCACAGCTGCGGACAGCCCGCCGGCCAGGCCGCCCATGCCCGCTGCGAAGTCGTCGTGACCGCCCTGCCCGGACATTCCGCCTCCCGCGAACCCTCCTTGCGGGGCGTCCGGCATCCCCGGGACGGAGCCTTGGCTGGCGCTGCCGGGCCCGCCGGCTGCCCCGACCCCGGTCCCGCTGGCCTCCGCCGAACTTGAGCTGAGGGCATACACGCCGACGCCGGCGCCGGCTGCCAGCACAACAGCCGCGCCCGCGACGGCGAGTCCCCGCTTGAGGGTCCACGGCTTCCCCGCCGAGGTCTGCCGGGCTGCGGCCGACGGCGCACCCCAGCCCGGGGCGGCCGGCGCACCCCAGCCGGGGGCCCGACCGTCAGCGGGCTGTCCGGCTTCCGCCGGCGCGGCCGCCGGCGAGGCCGCCGGCTGCCCGGCGGCAGGCTGCGCGGCGGCATAGGGCGTGGTGACGGGCGCGGGCGCCGCCGGGGTGGGGGCGTCGGAGACGGGTTCGGGGATCGGGCGGGAACCGGATTCGGGCTGCTGACCGCTCATGGTGTTTCTCCTGTCGGGGTGCGGATTTGTGTCCACCCCAGCGTGGTAAGCGGTCCTGTGCCGGGGCTGTGCGGGCCAACAGCCGCGCCTGTGACCTTTCAGCGGGACCGGGCGTCCGGTCGGCAGCCGTACCGAACCAGGCCTCCCGCTCCCGGGGCGGCTTCCAGCTCGGTAGTCTGAGATTCACAGGTGCCGCACAGGGTCCCCAAAGCCGCGCCTCAACGGCAGATCGGAGAGTCGTCCCATGGCCACTTCGCACTCCATGACCAATAACCTGCCCCAGCTCACGCATCCGGACGGCTCGCCCATCCGCGCGCTGGTGGTGGACGATGAGCCCAGCCTGTCGGAGCTCATGAGCATGGGGCTCCGGATGGCTGGCTGGTCCGTGGCTGTGGCGGCGGATGGCCCCGGAGCGGTCAAGCTTGCCAAGGATTTCCGCCCCGACGTGCTCTTGCTGGACGTGATGCTCCCCGGGTTCGACGGCGTCGAACTGCTCAGCCGGATCCGCGCGTTCGCGCCGGAAGTTCCCGCGCTGTTCCTCACGGCCAAAGACGCCGTCCAGGACCGCATTACCGGGCTGGCGGCCGGCGGCGATGACTACGTCACGAAGCCCTTCAGTATGGAAGAGGTGCTGCTCCGGCTCCACCGACTGGTCCAGCGCTCCGGGGTGGCCGCCATGGACACCGCCGAACTCGTGGTGGGTGACCTGGTGCTCAACGTCGACACCCGGGACGTTACCCGGGCCGGTGAGGATATCCATCTGACCGCCACCCAGTTCGAGCTGCTGCGCTACCTCATGGAAAACCCCAAACGGGTCATCAGCAAGGCCCAGATCCTGGACCGGGTCTGGGACTACGATTTCGGCGGCCAGGCGAACATCGTGGAACTCTACATTTCCTACCTCCGCAAGAAGATCGACGCCAACCGCGCACCGATGATCCACACGGTGCGCGGCGCCGGCTACGTGCTGAAACCGGCGGACTGATCCGTGCCCGCTCTTTCCGGCGTGACACCCGTACCCGGGCGCGACTGGCGCAACCCGGCCACGTGGCATTTGCGTACCCGGCTGGTCCTCGTCGCCATGGCGCTGCTCGTGGCCATCTGCGGCGCCGTGGGAGTCTTCAGCTACGCCTCCATGGACGCTTTCCTCACCCGGCAGCTCGACACCCAGCTGGAGCAGGCATCCCACCGGTCGAGCGAGTTCGGCAGGCCCTCCCCGGACGATGCGGGAAGGCGCCCCGACCCGCTCGAAGCCCGGGGCCAGGGCATCGGGACGCTCAACGCCCGGCTGCTGGCCGGCACGGTGGCCAGCGCAGGCTTCCTGGCCGGGGACGCCACCAGAAAGAGCCTGTCCTCCGATGACAATGCCGTCCTCCTGGCCCTGACCCCGAACGGCGTGCCCGTGGACCGGACCCTCTCGGCCGGCGACTACCGGCTGACGGCTGTGCGCGCACCCTATGGCGACGTGATCGTCACCGGCCTCCCACTGGACGAAAAGCAGAACACGCTGGCCTCGCTCGTCTGGACCCTGGGGGTGGTATCGGCGGGCGGCCTCGTGCTGATCGGCCTCGCCGGCACCGCTCTCATCCGGCGGACCATGAAGCCGCTGGAACAGCTCTCCGAGGTGGCCACCAAGGTCTCGCGTTTGCCGCTGGACGCCGGCGAGGTGGCCCTGGGCGTGCGGGTCCCGGCGTCGGCTGCCCATCCGGGAACCGAGGTGGGCAGCGTGGGCTACGCGCTGAACCAGATGCTGGACAACGTCTCCAACGCCCTCGAGGCGCGGCAGGAGAGCGAGATGAGGGTGCGGCAGTTTGTCGCCGATGCCTCGCACGAGCTCCGCACCCCGCTCACCGCGATCCGCGGCTACACGGAGCTGATGCGGATGACCGAGCATTTCACGCCCGACGGCGAGAAGTCACTAGCCCGCGTCCAAAGCCAGTCCGAGCGGATGACCACCCTGGTGGAGGACCTGCTGCTGCTGGCACGGCTGGACGAGGGGCAGCCGCTCAAGGTCACCGACGTCGACCTCACCCAGCTGGCCGTCGAAACGGTGAGCGACGAGAAAGTCATGGCACCCGACCGCCTCTGGCAGCTGGAGCTCCCGGACGAACCCGTGGTGGTGCGCGGGGACGCGACCCAGCTTCACCAGGTCCTCGCCAACCTCCTGTCCAATGCCCGCAAACACACGGCCCCCGGGACGAAGGTGGTCACGGGCGTCACGCGTTCGGCTGACGGCAGCGCCGTGGTCACCGTGACGGACAACGGCAGCGGCATCGCTCCCGAATTCCTCGGCCGGGTCTTCGCCCGGTTCGCCCGGGCCGATGCCGCGCGCACCAACCCGGCCGCCGGTCCCGCGGCCCGTCCGGTGCGAAGCCGTGAGGGCACGTCGGCGGTCGCGACAGCGGCCGCGGCTTCCGAGGGCACCAGCGGCCTGGGCTTGTCGATTGTGCAGTCGATCGTGGAGGCGCACGGCGGGACCGTCGAGGTCACGTCCCGGCCGGGCCGGACAGAGTTCGCCGTCCGGCTGCCCGCGGCGCCTCCGCTGGCGTAGCGGGCCGCCGCTCTGGTCCGGACGCCGGCACGGCGGCGCCGGTCCTCACTTCCACAGCCCCCGCACAGCTTGACCCTAAAGCCCTCATATGGGGCGCCGGGAAAGTTGAGCCATGACGTTCACAGACCAGGCCCCAGGACCACAGCCCCACTCCACGGCGACGCCGCCCGGGCCGGGCCCGTTGACCCCGGCGTTCACCGGCCCCGGGAGCCTGCGTTCAGCCATCGACACCCGCACCACCACACCGGTCCTGGATATCACCATTCCGGTGTTCAACGAGGAACGTGACCTCGAAGCGTGCCTACGCCGGCTGCACGCCTACCTTGTCGGCTGCTTCCCGCATTCCTTTCGGATCACGGTGGCGGACAACGCCAGCACCGACGGAACACTCCAGACGGCGGAACGCGTCGCCCGTGAGCTCCGGGAGATCACCGTCGTCCACATGGCCGAAAAAGGCCGCGGGAATGCGCTGCGCAAGGTGTGGCTTGCCTCGCCGTCGCCGCTCCTGGCGTACATGGACGTGGACCTGTCCACCGACCTGGCGGCGCTCGGCCCCCTGCTGGCCCCGCTCATTTCGGGGCACTCGGACCTCGCGATCGGGACCCGGCTGACCCACAACTCGCGTGTGGTCCGCGGACCCAAACGGGAATTCATCTCGCGCAGCTACAACCTGCTGCTGCAGTCGTGCCTGGGCGCCCACTTCAGCGACGCCCAGTGCGGCTTCAAGGCCATCCGGGCGGACGTGGCCCGGCAGCTGCTCCCGCACACACTGGACAACGCCTGGTTCTTCGACACCGAGCTGCTGGTACTCGCCGAGAGGTGCGGCCTGCGCGTCCACGAAGTCCCGGTCGATTGGACCGACGACCCGGACTCCAGCGTGGACATCGTCCGGACGGCCATCGCGGACCTGCGCGGCATGGCCCGGCTGAGCCGGGACCTGCTCTCGGGCCGGATCCCGGTTCCCGAACTCCGCTCCGCCCTGGCCCGCGGACCGCTGCCGGCTTCGTCCCGGGCCCAGGAACAAAGCCCCGGCGGAAGCCTCTTCGGCCAGCTCGTGCGCTTCGGCAGCATCGGGGTGGCCTCGACCCTCGCGTACTTGCTGATCTTCGTGCTCTGCCGGGGAATCATGGACCCGCAGCTGGCCAACTTCCTCGCCTTGCTCACTACCGCGGTGGCCAACACCGCGGCGAACCGGCGCTTCACCTTCGGCATCCAAGGCAGCAGCCAGGCGGCCCGCCACCATTTCGAGGGGCTGCTGATATTCGGGATCGGGCTGGCCCTGACCTCCGGTGCGCTCGCCTTCGTCCACGGCACGTCCGGCGGAACCCCTGACCGCTGGCTGGAACTGGTCACAGTGACCGCCGCCAACCTGGCCGCCACCGCCATCAAATTCCTGCTGTTCCGGCACGTGGTCTTCCGCCGTCGGGGCGCCCCCATTCCTCCGGCCCCCGGCGCCGTTCCCTATGCTCCGGCGTCCGCCGCCAACGACTCAGCCCTCCCCCACACAGAAACGGCCAAGTAAATGACCGCAACCCTCGACCCCGCCACCGGCGGCCCGGCCGGCAGCACGCCCGCATCGGCGCCCGCACCCTCGACGACGGCGACCCGCCCGGCAGCTCCTCGACCGGCCGCCGCGCAGGACCGCCGGGCACGCCTGCTGTTCGGACCACAGCGGTGGTGGGTGCGGCCCTCGGCGGCCCTGCTGCTGGTCTTCACCGCAGTGATGTACCTGTGGAACCTGGAAGCCACCGGCTACGCCAACTCCTTCTACGCCGCAGCGATCCAGGCCGGCACCAAGGACTGGACCGCGCTGCTGTTCGGTTCCCTCGACGCGGGCAACGCCATCACGGTGGACAAGCCACCGGCCGCGCTCTGGATCCCGGCCCTCGCCGGGCGGATCTTCGGTTTCTCGGCACTGAGCATGCTCATTCCCCAGTCGCTCATGGGGGTGGCCGCCGTCGGACTTCTGTACCTGACCGTCAAACGCGTGTCCGGTTCCGCGGCGGGCCTGCTGGCCGGCGGTGCCCTGGCGCTGACCCCAGTGGCAGCCCTGATGTTCCGCTTCAACAACCCGGACGCCATGCTCACCCTGTGCCTGGTGCTGGCCGCCTACCTCACCACCCGCGCCATCGAAAAGGCCGGCTGGAAATGGCTCGCCGCAGCCGGCGCGGTAATCGGCCTGGCGTTCCTGACCAAGATGCTGCAGGGCTTCCTGATAGTGCCCGGACTGGCCTTGGCCTACCTGTGGGCGGCACCCACCACCCTCGGCCGCCGGCTCCTGCACCTCCTCGCCGCCGCGGCGGGGATCGCCGTCGTGGCCGGCAGCTACCTGGCGCTGTTCCAGCTCACTCCCGCCTCGGCCCGGCCGTACATGGCGGGGTCGGAGACCAACAGCTTCCTGGAACTCACCTTCGGCTACAACGGCCTGGGCCGGATCACCGGGTCCGGCGGCGGGATGCCCGGCGGAAATCCTTTCGGAAATGCCGGCGGCCCGGGCGGAAACGGCAACGTGGGCTTCGGCGGCGCGGCCGGGATCACCCGGATGTTCGGGACCAGTTTCGGCGGAGAAGTGTCCTGGCTGTTGCCGGCGGCCCTGGTCCTGCTGGTGGCAGGTTTGTGGTTCACCCGGCGAGAGGCCCGGACCTCCGCCACCCGTGCCGCGCTCCTGCTCTGGGGCGGCTGGCTGCTGATCACGGCAGGCATCCTCAGCTTCATGAGCGGCACCGTGCATCCGTACTATGCCGTGGCACTGGCCCCCGCCGTCGCGGCCCTGGTGGGCATCGGCTCGGCGGAACTGTGGCGCGGCCGGACCCACTGGCCCGCTCGGATGGTCCTGGCCGTGACGGTGTTGGCCGCCTCGGTCTGGTCCGCCGTGCTCCTGGGCCGCGACCCGGCATGGCTGCCCGGGCTCCGGGTGATCGCCGTCGTCCTGGGCGTGCTGGCCGCCGCGGCGCTGCTGCTCCGGGTGGACAGCCTGGCGGCGCTCCCGGCCCGGCTCCGCAAAGCCGCTGCGGCCGGCGTCATGGTCCTTTCACTGCTGGCCGGCGGGCTCGGGACCACCGCCTGGACGCTGGCGACGGCGGCCCAGGCGCATTCGGGGTCAATCCCCACCTCCGGGCCCACCGCGTCCGCGATGGGCGGCGGCTTCGGGGCGGCCGGCAGGCCGGACGGCGGGATCGCCGGTTCCAGCGGGGCGGCCGCCGGCGGGCCCGGCGGACCCGGCGCGGATACGGCGTCGGCTGAGCTGACAGCGTTGCTGAAGTCCTCCGGCGCCAAATGGTCCGGGATTGTCTCCGGCGCCACCCAGGCCGCCAGCCTGGAACTCGCCACCGGCACCAATGTGATCGCGCTGGGCGGCTGGAACGGCGGCGACCCGTACCCCACGCTCGAGCAGTTCCAAGCGATGGTGGGCCGCGGCGAGATCGGCTACTTCATCTCCGGCGGCATGGGCGGCCTGGGCGGGGGCCGCGGCGGCAACTCCGAGGTCGCCAGCTGGGTCGCGGCCAACTACCAGGCCCAGACCGTGGGGAACGCCACCGTGTACAAGCTGGCGAAGTAGGCTCCTCTCCCCGCTTGCCTCCGTCTCCGCCGCGCCGTTTCGACGGTTCCGTGCCCGCTCGATGCTTACCGGGGGCCAGCCGTTACCTAAATGTGACATCTGATTGAAAGTCCGGTACCGTTTTAGGGTGCGGCCATCGATCTGGCCGCGTGTCCGGGCTGACGCCAAACTCTGCCGCTACCCGGATTCCCATGGACCAGGCAGAGACGGGGAACCCAGAGTTCCCGGGCATTCTGCATCCATGCACCCTTGGGGTTAAGCCGCCACGTCGAGATTCCGTGCGGCCGGATTTCGCATCCGAACCCGACAGCTAACTCCGTAGGCGTTGAGAGGCGAACATGACTGAAATCAAGGCACCCACGCGCCCAGAAGGCGCTAAACGCACGTCCGACGCCGAGCGCGCGCGCCACCGCGCCGAGCCGGCGAAGCACACTTCGAGCCCGTCCCGGCCCCGTGCCCGGACCAATGGCAAGCGCGCCGCCGTCGTAGCCACCGCTTTCGCCGTCCTGCTGGGGGCAGGGGCCGCGGGCCAGGCCTCCGGCACTGCAGCGCATACGGCCGAAGCGTCGAAAGACACTGCCGCGTCCCTGCAGACCCTGGACTTCGAACGCGTCGGCAGCAACACGCCCACCTCGCCCGCCCCGATGAGCGTGGAGGCCCAGGCCTCCAAAATCAAGCCCGCCAAGGCCCCGGCGGCCAAGGCTCCGGCTGCCAAGGCGCCTGCTCCGGCTGCCAAGGCGCCTGCTCCCGCGAAGCCGGTCGCCATTGACGACCCCGCCGGTGCGCAGGCCTACGCCGCCTCTCAGCTGCCCGCCCACGGCTGGGCCCCGAGCGAGATGCAATGCCTGATGAAGTTGTGGACCAGGGAGTCCGACTGGAAGACCACGGCTACCAACGCCAGCAGCGGCGCTTACGGCGTGGTCCAATCGCTGCCCGCCGAAAAGATGGCCAGCGCCGGCGCCGATTACCGGACCAACTACCGGACCCAGATCAACTGGGGACTGGAGTACGTGCAGGACCGCTACGGTTCACCGTGCGGCGCCCTGAACTTCCACTACGCGAACAACTGGTACTAAGCGCGGCCGAGGCTGCATGCCATGAGTGAGGCCCCGGATCCTTGGATCCGGGGCCTCACGTGCGCCTGCCGCCGCGCCGCCTGCGGAATACGGGCCGCCGCGCTAGCCGTTCGGACGGTTGGGAATGTACTGCACCCCCCATTTGTTGCCGTCGGGATCGGCGAAGTAGACGAAATGCCCCCAGTCCTGGACATCGATGTCGCTGACGTCCACACCGTTGCCCTTGAGTTGCTGGTGCGCCGCCTGGATGTCGCTGACGACCAGCTGCAGGCCGGGGGCGGTGCCGGGCGGGGCGTCGTTGAGGCCCTCGCCAATCGCGATCGAGCACCCGGAACCCGGCGGGGTCAGCTGGACGAAACGGATGCCTGGCGTGGGCCGTTCGTCGTAGTCGGCGTTGAAGCCGACCTTGTTCACATAGAAGTCCTTGGCCCGGTCCACATCCGACACGGGGACAAACACGAGTTCAAGTTTCCAGTCCATGGGCACAGGCTAGTCCCGGACGCCTTACGCCGGAACCCTTGACCGCGGGGACGTTTCAACCGCCCTACCCGCGAGGGCAGCAGTGCATGCCGGCGGCTAGACCGCGATGCCGTACAGGCGGTCTCCGGCGTCGCCCAGCCCGGGCACAATGTACGACTTTTCGTTGAGCTTCTCGTCGATGGAGGCCAGCACGATGGTCACGTTGGCGTCCGAGAGCTCTTCTTCCAGCTTGGCCAGGCCCTCCGGGGCGGCCAGCAGGCAGATGCAGGTGACGTCCGACGCGCCGCGCTTGAAGAGGAACTTGATCGCCTCGCGCAGGGTGCCGCCGGTGGCGAGCATCGGGTCCAGGACGAAGATCTGCCGGTCTGTCAGGTTCTCCGGGAGGCGCTCGGCGTAGGTGATGATGTCCAGGGTCTCTTCGTCCCGGGCCATGCCCAGGAAGCCGACCTCGGCGGTGGGCACCAGCTTGGTCATGCCCTCCAGCATGCCGAGACCGGCGCGCAGGATCGGAACCACCAGCGGGGTGGGCTTGGTGAAAGCCGTGCCGACGGTGGTGCTGACCGGCGTCTCGATGGTCACCGGCTCGGTGCGGACGTCCCGGGTTGCCTCATAGGCCAGGAGCGTGACGAGCTCCTCGGTGAGCTGGCGGAAGACCGGGGACGGGGTGTTCTTGTCCCGCAGAACGGTGAGTTTATGGGCGACCAGCGGGTGGTCGACAACGAGAGTGCGCATGGGTCAAAACTACCACCCGGACCTTCAGGACCGTCCCGCGGGGTCCGGGGTATCGGCGTCGGCGGTCCGCTCCGCGGTGCTGCCCTTGCGGCCGCGGGCGGGGGCGCCGTCGCGCACGTGCGCATCGTTGTCGAACGTCGGCGCGGGGCCGGTGTGTTCCCGGTGCCGCAGCACATGGAACAGCCTGTGGGCCAGGATCACGATCCCCACCCAGCCCAGCCCCAGGGCCCAGCCGAAGATCACATCGGTCATCCAGTGATGGCCCAGGAAGACGCGGCTCATGCCCATCGCAAGGATGAAGATCGCACCCGCGGTGATCAAACCGACGCGGGCTATGGTGCGTCTGACCTGCAGGCAGGCGAGGTAGACCACCAGCCCGATTACCACGGTGGTGTTCAGCGTGTGGCCGCTGGGGAACGACGGCGACGTCTCGTAAGGCGGCACCGCGTCCGCGAAGTCGGGGCGGGCCCGGCCGATCAGTTTCTTGCCCACCGTCGTAGCGGTGATCGACACCGCGGCGGCTCCGCCGATCAGGATGAGCGGCCGCCAGGTCCGCGAGACCCAGATCAGCCATGCCGTCAGGATGCTGGCCAGGATCGGCATGCCGATTCCACCGCCAATATTGGTGAACCCGGTGACGAACGCGTCCAGGCCGGGACTGCGCAGCTGTTGCATGAACCCCAGCGTGGGCTTGTCGAGGCTTGCCAGGCCGGCGTCGTCCACAACGTTGTCGTAGACTTCCGCGCTCGTCAGCGCCAGGGCGACGACGACGACGCCGCCGATCAGCATGGTGATCCAGAGTGCGGCATAGGGCACCACCCACTTTCCCCAGCGCCGCATCAGCCAGCTCTCAGTCTTGGTGCTCAATGCCCTCTCCCGACTTCCCGGTGCACCCGCTTAAGTGCACAGCTTGCTTAGGGTCGAAACTATCATTGAGCCATGACTACCCCCGAGCCACGCCATGCGGAATGGATGGGCCTGGCCCTTGCCGAGGCGCGCCGGGCGCTGGCCACCGAGGACGTGCCGATCGGCGCCGTCGTGATCGGACCGGACGGCTCGGTGCTCGGCGCCGGGCGCAACGAGCGGGAGGCACTCGGGGACCCGACGGCGCACGCCGAGATGGTGGCGATCCGGGAGGCCGCGGCCCGGCTGCGCGAGCGGCGGGCGCTGGAGGGCGCGGCCGACGACGGCTGGCGGCTGGAAGACTGCACCCTGGTGGTGACGTTGGAGCCGTGCGCCATGTGCGCCGGCGCCGTGGTGCTGGCGCGGATTCCGCGGGTGGTCTTCGGCGCGTGGGACGAGAAGGCCGGGGCCGCCGGCTCCGTGTTCGACATTCTCCGCGAGCGCCGGTTGAACCATTGGGTGGAGGTGTACGCCGGGGTCCGGGAGCAGGAGTGCGGCGGGTTGCTGCGGGATTTCTTCGCCGGGCACCGCGGCGCCTGACGCTGCCGCTCCGGCGGCTGCCCCCAACAGCGAGCTGGCCCCCATAACGCGGCGGTGAGCTACCGCTCGGCGGTGGCCGTCGTGGACGCCCGCAGCGCGTCGATCCGCTTCTGCCGGGAGGCGGGCGAGTCCAGGCTGAAGGCGCGGAAATCGCCCAGGTCCTCCTTGATCCAGGCCTCCACCTCGGCGATCCGCCGGGTCACGGCCGGCGTGGGCGTGCCGAACACCCAGGCGGCGATCTTCTCCCGGCCCGGGTCGTACTGCCACAATCCGATGATCCTGCCGCGGTCGAAGATGGGGTGGTCCGGCAGGTCGGCCTGCAGCGCGAGCGGACCCAGCGCCTTCTTGTCCTGGTCCTCCGCGGCCAGCAGCTCCCCCGCGTTCCGGCGCAGCAGCACCAGCGAATCAGTTCCGGCGAGCAGCTGGATCTGTTCCTCGGCCGGTTCTTCGAAGGCGGCGAGTCGTTCGACGTCGTCGGGCAGCATCCAGAGCGGGTCTCCGCCGGCGGCGGCGGGGACCTCGACGGCGTCGACGGCGGCGAGCGCCGCCTTGCTCTGCGCGACCGTGAAGCCGGTGAACCACTGCGACTGTTTGAAGGTGGCTCCTCCGGTCCAGCCGAGGTAGCGCCGGATCAGCTCGGCGCGGACTTCATCGTCACTGAGCGTGCTCGGCGGCAGCCCCCAGGGCTCGTAGGCGTAGCGCTGCTGGTCCAGCCGGCCATTGGCGGGGACCCGGCGGATCCGCCCGTCCGCTTGCAGGATGCCCAGCGCCGTGGGCAGCGTGGTGGTGACGCCCTTTTTCTTGCCCTCCTCGCCGAGGTTGCGGACCGAATCGCCGAGTTCATCCTTGAGCTGCCGCGGGTCCAGCGGCACCCCGGCCTCGGCAAGGGCGTGCAGCACTTGCTCCTCAAGCAGGGCAATTTCGCCGCGGTCCACGCCGAGCCGGCCGACGACCTTGAAGCCGGCCTCGGCGGCGTCCCGTCCCAGCCGCAGCGCCCAGGCGAAGTCTTCCGCGCCCAGCACGTAGGTGCAGCCGCGCGCCGTCGGGAGTTCCAGGATCCGGTGCGCCAGGACGTCCCGGTCCACTTGAGAGCGCCGGATGCCGGCCCGGGCGAAGAGCGTGAGGTACGGGTTGGCCCCGCCAACGGACCGTGCCCAGCCGGCCCGGGCGAACACCTGTTCCGCAGTGCACCCCGCCAGCGAGCCGTCCAGGCCCTGCCGGTGCCACGACCAGGCGCGGAGCCGCTCGGGCGTGAGGCTTTCCGCGGGCGGCAGTTGCACGGTCGTGGGCTCGGTAGTCATGGGGTCATTCTCCACCCGCTTGGCCCAACTAGCTCGCAATAGTTGTCGTTATGAGCCCTCAAAACGACAACTAGCGCGGGTTAGTTAGGTGGGCCGGCCGCGGCCAGGACGGCCAGCACGGCCCGCGCCGTGGCGTCCCAGCCGGGAAGGTGCTCCCGTGCGGCCCGGGCGGCGGCCCGCCATTCGGCGCGGAGGGCCGGTTCGGTGAGCCAGCGGCGCAGCAGGGCTGCCAGCGGTGCCGGATCTTCGCCAAGTGCGACGGCGGCGCCGGGCAGGGCCGGCGCTGCCACTGCGGGAGTGCCTGCTGCTCCGGGAGTGCCGGCCGCGAGCGCCTCCACGGCGCCGGTTCCCTCCCGGACGATCACCGGCACGCCGCGGGCCAGGGATTCGGTGACCACCAGCCCATAGGTCTCGGCCCGGGAAATGAGCAGGCTGAGGTCAGCGGCCTCCCATTCGGCGGCCAGGTCGGCTCCGCGCAGCTCGCCGGGTAGCCGGACGCGGTCCGTCAGGCCGAGGCGCTCCGATTCCTGCCGGAGCAGGGCGGCGTAGGCGGGATCCGCGGTGTCCGAACCGGCAAGGGATGCTGTCCAGGCCAGGTCCATGAGCTCCGAGAGGGCGCGCAGCAGCAGCAACTGGTCCTTGTTGGGCAGCAGCGCGGCCAGTGCGAGGAGGTGGGGCGGCTCGGAACCGGCCGCGGACGGTGCCGGCTCGGCGCCGGGGAGCGCGACGCTGATTCGGGCCAAGCCGTCCAGGCCATGCCGTTCCTGCAGGCCCGCCGCGGCGGAGGTGCTGGTGCAGATAACGCCGGCCGCGGCCTGCAGCGCGCGGTGTTCCAGTTCCGGATGCGTCCCCAGCGGCATGTGCAGCAGGATCCAGGCCGGCGCCCCGGCAGCTGCCGCGGCTTCGAGCTCGTCCGGCGCCCCGCAGGCCACCAGACCGTCCACGAGTGTGACATGGCCGGCGTCGGACTCGGCAAGCAGGCGGCCGAACCGCTGCCGGTCCGCTGGGCTGCCGACCGGCCAGTCGCCGTCGACCTCGCAGGACACCGCCGCCACGCCGAGGTCTGCGAGGGCGCGGAGCAGTGCGGCGTTGTAGGCGTTGCCGCCGGAGTTGTGGCGCACGTTGCCGGGCACCAGGAGGCGGAGGCCGGGGGCATCCACGGGGCTGCTAGCCGGCGTCGAACTCGAGCGAGTGGCTGGCCCAGGCGTCGGGAGTTTCGCGCAGGGTGACCTCGATGCCGGCAAGGGCCTTCCCGTCCTGGCCGCCGCGGATCTGGCCTGCCACGGCGTCGGCGATGTACTGGGCCAAGGCTTCGGTGGTGCTGAGTTTGCCGGTAAAGTCCGGGTGCTCGTCGAGGTTCTTGTAGTTCAGGCCCGCCAGGACGGCGTCCAGCACGTCGCCGGCCTCGCCGATGTCCAGCACGATCGCATCGTCGTTCAGCGTCCGACGGCGGAAGGTCACCTCTGTGACAAAGGTGGCCCCGTGCAGGCCCTGGGCCGGGCCGAAGGCCGGGCGCGGCAGGCTGTGGGCGATCATGAAATTGCGACGTACGGTCAGGCTGAACACGGATTACCTCGTGGTTTCTGTTGCGGGGGCGGGGTATTCGATGACGTGGCAGAGCGCGTCCAGGCTGCCGTCGGAGACGCGCTGGACGACGTCGGGCAGCTCGCTGAAGTCGGACGTGCCGGTGAGGAAGGTGTCGAAGACTGGGTCAGCCAGCAGCGAGACGGCGAGCTGGAGCCGGTCGGCGTTAGTGCGCCGGTGGCGGCGGGCGCGGGCCACCACGCCCACCTGGCTGGCGCGGATGGAGAGCCGCCGGGCGTGGAAGTCCTCCCCCAGCGGCAGGGTGACCAGGCGGTCCGCGTACCAGGACATCTCGATGATCTCGCCCTCGTCGCCCACCAGCTGCAGGGCGCGTTGCAGTCCGGCCTGCGAGGCGGAGCAGTGGATCACGATGTCGCAGTCCGGCAGTGCGTCGTCGGGGTGGCAGAAGTCGACGCCGAGGGTGTCGGCGAAGGCGCGTTTAGCGGGGTCGACGTCGATCAACTGCAGCCGGCCGAGCGGGAAGGACCCGAGGAGCTTGGCGACCATGCCGCCGACCAGTCCGGCGCCGATCACGGCCACGCGGTCGCCGAGGCGGGGACCGGCCTCCCAGAGGGCGTTGACCGCGGTTTCCACGGTGCCGGTGAGGACGGCGCGGCGGGCGGGAACGTCGTCCGGGACCTGGGTGAGCGACTCGACCGGGACGATGTAGCGGTCTTGGTGCGGGTAGAGGCAGAAGACCGTCTTGCCCTGCCACTCGGCCGGGCCCTCCTCGACGACGCCGACGGAAAGGTAGCCGAACTTCACCGGCGACGGGAAGCTGCCTACCTGATGCGGTGCGGCCATTTCCTCAGCGATGCATTCCGGCACGCGGGCGTTGTGCACCACCATCTCGGTGCCCTTACTGATGCCGGAGTAGAGCGAGCGCACGAGCGCTTCGCCGGGTCCGGGTGCCCGCAATTGCTCGCGCCGGAGTTCGCCCTGCTCCGGGCCGACGGTCCAATATGCGGTTGCGGTGGTTGTTGCCTGGTTGACCTTGTTCGAGTTGCTCATCTTGCTTACGAATCTAGTGCCGAGGGGGGACAGGGGGAAGCTTCGGGGCTGCGGGCGGGGCGCGGCGGGGCGCGGCGGGGCGCTTTTCGGCGGCCGTTTTGGGGTTGGGCGCCTTGCTCCGGTACCCTAGTCAGGTTGGTGACGTGTCCGAGCGGCCGAAGGTGCAACACTCGAAATGTTGTTTGGTGTAAAAGCCAACGTGGGTTCAAATCCCACCGTCACCGCCAATGGCTAAGGCCCCTGCTTCCCTTTGTTTACAAGGGAAGCAGGGGCCTTTGCTATGCCCGGACCGGGCTCATTGGCAATAAATTGGCAAAGCTTAAGTTCGGCGCCTCCGGCCAGCCAACGACTTTACGCTCCAGCCCCGACGTCCAACCTGCAGCGTCGGACTAGCCGTGACGGCCTAACGGCGCACCGGGATGATCAACGGCACGGGGTCGAAGGCCTCCGACCGCGAGAAGGAACCCTCAAATACGCAAATGAGCCGACTAAGAGTACGGCTCTTTCGGGGGTTTCTGCGGGCTATCAGCACCTTCGATCGTCCCAGGTCAGGGCTGTTTTCGACTGCCATATGCTGTCGTCAGTTGTCGGCGAATCTGCGGGATAGATGCGGGGTCCGCTGGCAGTCTAGGGTGCGCGTATCGCCGACGATCGCGGGGCTTTGTCCGCAATCATCTGAGGGGAAGCAGGGATGACCGCGAGCATTGAAGAGTAACCAATCCATATGTTGGCTCTCGCGGCAGCACGCAGCGCGGTTGAATTCTGGCCCGCAGTTCTACCTCGCAGGCAAACCCCACGGGGCTCTGAGACGAACCAGACCACGTCTGCTGGATAAGTAACGGATTGTCCTCGCTTCCGCGTTTTCGGCCATCTTCTTTTACGTGCTTTGTGGGGCTCATCTTTTGGCGCAAGGTGTCACGTGCCCCGCGTGAAGTTGCCGGGACGAAGTGGACCCGGAAGACTGCCCGGATGAAGCGGGGAGAAAGCGCGCGCGCAGAGTTCCGGACCGGCATGCCCACGCGGTACCAGACGGTGCTCACAGGCGTAGGTTTCGTAGCCGTCATCGTTCTGTCGGTGACGGGCCAGCCCTGGCTGGGGCTGGTGATCGCATTGGTTTTCGTGTCGGCGCTGCGGATGAACGCGCGGATCCGCCTCGGGGAGACGGATCTGTCCGTGCGCGTAGCGGGCTTGTTTTCCACCACAATCGCCTACCGGGAGATAACGGCGGTCTCTGCCGGCCCGTCCACCGGAATCCGTGAGGGAATGGGCCTACGGGTACTCCCCGGCGGGGGAACCGGCTATCTGGTGGGCGGCCCGACCATCCGGATTCAGGGCGGCGCCGGCACCTGGTTGCTTGTCTCGTGCGCTGACCCGGTAGCTGCCATCGTGCGTATCCGCGCGCACCTTTCGGGCTGACTAGACACAGGCGCGCACCGGATGGAATCCCCTATTCACCGCAGGAGTGTCCGCTGGTCCGCCGGCTTACGGCGCCTCCCGGGGTCGTCGATGCGAGCGGTTCTCCCTTGAGGAAAGGGGCAGGGACTTGATCTGCAGAATCACTTGCGACTTTGGAAAGTAACAGAATAGACTTTCCGATATGGAAAATGACATGATCCCCGGCGAGTCGCGCGGCTCACGCTTTGTGCCGGATATTCTCGATGAGCTTGAGGCCGACCGGGCCAGGCTCGTTAAGCACTTCCGGGCACCTAGGTGGCTGGCTCCGGGGTACGGGCTGATCGCTGCCGCGTATGTGTCGATCCCCGCCTTCCCCGACGAGCCGACCCGAAACTTCGTCCTTATCGCGGCCGCCGTTGTTGGGTTTCTTCTCGTTGGCAACACTTACCGGGCGACGGGCATCAAGATCTCGCGATTCGGGGCGCGAGAGTGGGCGGCGTTCACGGCGGCGGCATTGGGCTCCCTCGCTCTCCACAGCGTCTCGCTCGGGCTTGACTCTCTGGGCCTTCGCTGGTGGATTGCAGCATCAGCCAGCGCCGCCTTCGTGCTGACGCTGTGGCTTACGCATGTCATCTTCTCGTCATTGCGAGAGCGCCTTCGCCATGACCGCTGACGGCGTTTTTAGCGAGGTTATCCACGCGCCGCTGCGGCTGCGGATATGTGGCCTCCTCCGCTCGGTCGATGAGCTGGACTTCGCCGTCCTGCGCGACACGCTCGGCGTCAGCGACGCGACGCTCTCGAAGCACTTGAAGGCGCTCGTTACCTCGGGCTTTGTTACTTCGACGAAAATGGCCTCAGCGTCGCGTGCCGATTCCCGCCGTATTACTTGGCTGCGCCTCACCGCCGCGGGCAGGAGCGCGTTCGACGACCACATTCGAGCGCTGAGGAAGATTTCCGCAGGCTTCAACGCCGTCGACAGTGCAGACCCTCGCCCCTGACCTCGTGCCCCACCAACACATTGCTCATACGGAACGAGCTCGTCTACTCAATGTGATCTGCTGAACATTTCCGCCGGTCTCATCAGGGCAACGCTGGCTGCCGGAGCGGCGGAGAGCGGCCAGCCCCCCACCGCGACAAGATGTTTGCAGGCATCCCGCTAATCTAGCGGAATGCCAGTGCGAGGCCGAGCATGGCGATGGCGAGTATTGGGAAGAGCCAGTTAGCTACCTGAACCGCTGCCTTCGCGCCTCGTCCGGCGCTGTCCGTCGTCCCGGAGAGCGGATCGGTGATGTCGTTGTCGTCCTCCGAGTGGGATGACCGGATGGTGTTCATGACTGAAAGTGCCACCATCACGAGAGCGCTTCCTATGAGCCAGGGCAGCGGGTCGATCGCTAGCCATGCCTCGGCCCGACTCTTAGGAATCGCAAAAGCTGAGAGGAGGCCTGCCATGACACAAACCGCGGTGACTCCGATACAGGCCAAGATGCGCCGTATGAGGGCGTCGAGGTAGAGCGGCAGGAGGGCCAGGAGCATGACTGGTATAGCGAGGAGAGCTAGCTGTGCAGGTGAAACCAGCAGCAGTTCCGACCGCGCCCAGGACACCACTGCCTGATTGAAGAGCAGGAAGGCCAGGAGCCCGAGCAGTGCCGGCCAGAGCGCTTTTCGCACCCAGTCCTGCTTTGGCTCGGACGGGAGCTCGAGCGCGGCAGCGTAGTCTCGGGCTGGCCCGAACGCTTCCTCGGCCGGTTGGCCGGTATCACCTAGGAGCTCCCTGGCACTTGCGATGGTGTCACCGATGGCGCTCCCGTGCACCTGGCGCACACGTAACTCCATGACGAGCTGGTCGAACCACTTCTTATCATTGGTCTGCCGCGTCATGCGGGGATCTCCTTCGTGAGCCGCTTGGGATCGAGATAATGGGTGCTGGTGACGGCAAAGCGGAGCCAGTCAGCGCTCAAGCGGGTGAGTTCGGCGCGGCCCTGATCTGTCAGTGCGAAGTACTTCCGGCCAGGACCGCCGTCGCCGGCCCGCCATTCCGTGGTGACCAGGCCGGCAGTCTCGTACCGGGTGAGGAGTGGGTACAGGGTCCCGCCCTTTATGGTGCCGAACCCATAGCGCTCGAGCTCGCTGATGATCGCGTAGCCATAAGAGGGCCCGGATGATAATGCGCGGAGGGCAAGGAAGCCAAGTGTGGCCCGGAGCCAATCACTTGGCCAGTCCGCGCTTCCTGTGGGTTGCGGATCAGCGGCCAGATCAGTCATAACTAGATTGTCTATCTAAGTAGTTAGCCTGTCAAGGCCTCTGGTTGGGCACCGGGTGGTGCGGCACGAGCACATGCCCGTATGCCGATCCCAGGACGGACGTCACATGAGGGGTCGGCCGCCGCGCGGCCCTTCGTGGGCGCTAGGGTAAGTCCCATGACGACGGGTGCTTCTACGCCAGCAGGCCTAAGCCTGATGGCTGCCTAAATCGCTGATGCCGACCACTTCTTAGGGGACGCGCCGTGGGCACGCGCGGATGGGTGGCGCGCTGGAGGATCCGCGTTGGCCTCGAATCGATAGCGATTCGAGACGTCCCGCCGCCATCCAGGTGGACGTCGCGGATGGCAGGGCCGCCGCGAACGCGGGTTCGGTCAGGCCGGAAGGCCGACGCTGTCGCTGCTGGCCAGGAATCCGATCCTGTAGACGGAAGTCGGCGGGTCAATTGCTGGCAAGAACGTGTTCGGCCCGAGTACCATCGGGACGTAAATTGCCATTACGGACCATTCGATTCAGGACCAATCCGATGGATACTTACCATCGCTATCTGCGCCTCGTGGCCGAGGGTGATGCCATGGATCGCCTCGTGTTCTTCAGCGACGCGGTCTTCGCCATTGCTATGACATTGCTCATCGTCGAACTCCATGTTCCTGAAGTGGAGGGCACCGACCTGGGACCGGCGCTCCTGGCGCTGGTACCGGGCTACCTGACTTTCATGCTCAGCTTTGTTGTCGTGGGCATGGTTTGGATGTCACACCATCGCAAGTTCCGAGTGATCGTCCGGTACGACCAAAATCTCGTCCGGCTGAACCTCTTTTTGTTGCTTTTCGTTGCCTCGATTCCACTGCCTACGGGCATCCTGGCCTCCTATGGCGACGAACGCCTTAGCGTGTATGTCTATGCCGGGACAATCTCGCTCGTGGGTTTCCTGCTCACTGGCATTTGGGTCTACGCCTGGCACGGCCAGCTTGTTAATCCGGAGCTATCGATCGATGTTTTCCGATACGTACTCGTACTTTCGTTGCCCATCCCCGGCATCTTCCTTTTTTCGATCTTGGTGGCGATCTTGATGGGGCCGACAGCCGCTGAAGTCAGCTGGGTGCTCGCGATTCCACTCTCTTTCGTTATCTCACGCTATTTTCGTGCCCGTCCAGATCACACCCGCACCCGGAGAACGGTGCCGTGAAACGCCACCCCCTCGTTGTCTTTTTCGTTGCCTCATTTGTTCTCCCATGGTTCGTGTGGGGGACCACGCTCGCCCAGAATTCTGGGCTCATCGGCTGGCACATTCCCCAATCCCTTGCCTTCTGGCTCGGCCTTCCCGTCGCGACGTGTGGAACGGCGGCAATTACCGGCGGCTGGCCCGCAGTCAAGGACCTTCTGCTGCGGTTGATCCGATGGAAGGTTCACGTCGCCTGGTATCTCGTGGCGGTTGGCCTGCCCGCAGCGCTGGCCGCGGTCACAGCCGGCATCGGAGCGGCCGCCGGGATGCCCGCTCAAACCGGTGTCCTCGTTCCGGTTGGCACCCTGGCAGGATTGCTTCTACTCAACATATGGGAGTGGCTCCTCACCGAGGAGACGGCGTGGCGGGGTTACGCACTTCCCCGTTTGCAGCGCCGATTCAGCCCGCTCAGCGCGTCCCTCGTTCTCGGCGTTCTCTGGGGCTGCTGGCACCTTCCCTTGTTCTTCATTCCCGGCACCTTCCAATCAGATATCCCTTTCGAGGGGTTCATCGTCTCGGCCCTCGCAACCTCGGTCGTAATCGGTTGGCTCTTCAACAGGACGCGGGGCAGCGTCCTCATCGTCTCGCTATTCCACGGTTTCACTGATGTGGCTATCGCTTTCTCGGGCGTGATGACCTCAGGCGTGGGACTGTTCTGGATCGCGGTCATCGTCCAAGCGGTAGTCGCCGCAGTTATCGCGCCCGGTCTCGCTCGTCTCGACCGGCAGGCTCCGGAACTGCCCGCCACAACGATCTGAGCCCTCTAAACGGCGCGCCTGTAGGTCTTTTGATAATGCCGGTGGTGATGGGGTGCAAACGGGGTCGACCGCGACCGCGTTCGCCCGGGTCACGGTCCAGGCTTTGCCCTCCTTCGCGGGCGGCCTAATTTCTACCTTTGCGGCATCGATCACCGGTTCCGTCCATGCCGCGGCAAGAATGTGGTCATACAGGGTCCGACCCGACCGGCCGGGGCGATAGCGTCCGGAAAATGATCAGCGGGTAATGATTGGTCCGTATGGATCCACCAGTCGCGCGGGATAGAGAGGACACTCAAGCCATGGACACAACTCAGACAGTAATCGCGGCCTTCGTTATCACGGCTTTGATCGCAACTGCCATCTACTTCCTCGTCATCAAACGCAAGAAGGCGGGCGTTGGTAACAAACACCCTCACTTCGACGCCATCCGAGATCGCGAGCTGGGCAATGACGGCCGCAACTACCCGAACGCCACCCGGGTCAACGGTGGCTACAACGGCGGCGGCGGTCTCCCAGGCTGAAACCGTGGCGTTAGTGCCTAGCGCCCCTTGTCCGCTGGACGTGGGCGACTCCGCTGCCACACTGAGAAAGGCGCACCACCGGGCGGTGGCTGGTCCGGAGCGATACCGGGCCAGCGCGGGGAAGACAGCGGTTAGTTTGTCCTCGTCTGTTGGGGCAGAGCTGACCTCCCGCTGCCAGTCCCATACGGTCTAGGGCCGTATGCGATTCCTGAACCGCACCGCTTCGACGAAACGGGGCGGTTCAGGAATCGGGCGCCCCGGTGCGGTCCGGGTACCTTATGACCGCCGGTGCATGCGACCGCTAGGCTCCTGTAGCCGGGAAGCGTTCCCAGGCCCTGTGCGCAGCCAGGAGCTCAGCCAGTCGGGCCACCACATCCCCGGGAGCGTCGCCCAGCGCGAGGCCGGCAGCGTCTGCGGGGATGGCAGCGGCCTCGAGACATCCGGCGGCCGCACCCCACCCGCCGATGGCCTTGGCGTGCCGGAAGGACTCGGTCAGGAGCAGGACGAGGCGGGGATCGACGGCGGATCCGGGCTGGCCCGACTTCGCGTCTTTACCGGGCTGCGCGTCCGGCGAGGGTGCCCCGGAGCCAGCCAGCAGCACGGCGTCGAACTCGGTGGAGCGCGCGGTGAGATAGGTGCGCTGGACCGGGATGCCACCGTCGGGCCCGCCAAGGGTTCCGCCGGTGGGGGCGATGACGAGCGGAACGATGCCGGCTTCATCCAGGGCCTCCCGGGCCGCCTGGACGGCGTCCAGATCGCTGTCCGCGTCAGCGACAATGCCCACGATCCGGCCGGCCACCGGCCAGGTGCCGCCGAGCTGCGAAACCGCCGGGCTCGGTGCCGCGTCCGCCACCTCCTCGGTCTCGGTCGGGGCGGCCATGCCGAGACCGGCGGCGACCGCGGCGCAGAGTCCGGCGTCGATGTTTGCCAGGGCCCGCAGCTGGCGTTCCCGGATGGCCTGCTCGCGGCATTTGCCGAGCTCGAACGTGTAGGCCTGAATCACGTGATCCTGCTCCACAGGTGCCAGGCTGCGGAAGAACAACTTGGCCTGGCTGTAGTGGTCATCGAACGTCGCCGGGGACTTCCGTTCCTTTACGGCCGCGGCGAGCTCCTCGGGGAAGTCAATGAAGGCGCCGACATCGGCCCCCGCCATGAAGGGGCAGCCGCCATCGAGCGAGTTCGGGTGATAGGGCGCGGTTCCGCCGTGGACGGCGGTCTGGTGCATGCCGTCCCGCAGCATGTCGTTCACCGGCGCCTGCGGGCGGTTGATCGGCAGCTGGCTGAAGTTTGGGCCGCCCAACCGCGAGATTTGCGTGTCGATGTAGGAGAACAGCCGCACCTGCAGCAGCGGATCATTTGTAACGTCGATGCCGGGCACCAGATGACCGGGGTGGAAGGCAACCTGCTCGGTTTCGGCAAAGTAGTTCACCGGGTTGGCGTTAAGGGTCATCAGACCGATGGGCTGCACCGGGGCGAGCTCCTCCGGGATGAACTTGGTGGGATCCAGCAGGTCGATCCCTTCGAAGAACTCCTCCTCCGTGTCCGGGAAGACCTGCACGCCCAGTTCCCATTCGGGGAACGCGCCGGCCTCGATCGCGTCCGCGAGGTCGCGCCGGTGGAAGTCCGGGTCCATGCCGTTGATCAGCTGCGCCTCTTCCCAGACCAGCGAGTGGACGCCCTGCTTGGGCTTCCAATGGAATTTCACCAGGCTGGTCTTCCCAGCAGCGTTGACGAAGCGGAAGGTGTGAACGCCGAAGCCCTCCATGGTCCGGTAGGAGCGTGGGAGGGCGCGGTCGGACATGTTCCACATGGTGTGGGCCTGCGCTTCGGTGTGGAGCGACACGAAGTCCCAGAAGGTGTCGTGGGCACTCTGGGCCTGCGGGATCTCGCGGTCCGGGTGGGGTTTTCCGGCGTGGATGATGTCCGGGAACTTGATCCCGTCCTGAATGAAGAAAACCGGGATGTTGTTGCCGACAAGGTCAAAGGTTCCCTCGTCCGTGTAGAACTTCGTGGCGAACCCGCGGGTGTCCCGGACAGTATCCGCTGAACCGCGCGAGCCGAGCACGGTGGAGAAGCGGACGAACACCGGCGTCTCGACATCCTTGGCGAGGAACCCGGCGCGGCTGATATTCGCTGCCGTGCCATAGGAGCGGAATACGCCATGTGCGCCGGCACCGCGTGCATGGACAACGCGTTCCGGGATCCGTTCGTGGTCGAAGTGCGTGATCTTCTCCCGCAGGTGGTGGTCCTGCAACAGGACAGGGCCCCGGCGGCCGGCCTTGAGCGAGTGGTCAGTGTCGGAGAGCCGGAGCCCCTGGGCGGTGGTGAGATAGGGGCCGGACTGGGCCCGCGAATGGACCGGGGCGCCGGTGGGAGTTCCGGTCGGGGACACGGCTTCGGGCCCCTGCTGGTCCGGCTTTGGGGGCAGCGGCTCGCGCGGGACCGTGGGTTCGTTGACCTCAGGGGACTCGACGGCGGCGGCGCCGGGGATAGTGATCTTGTCTTCGCGCATGGGGTAGTTGCTCCTAGAGATAGGCCGTCATAGCCCGGTGTCCGGGGGCAACACGGTCCCCCGGGACCGAAACTAAGCTTGCTTAGCACCCTATGGGAGATACGGGCGCCGGGCAACCAATCTCCCCCGCGGCAAGTCTGCTCCGCCGCCGCCGAGCGTCCGCATCGGCGAAAGCGCCGCAAAATTGACAGTGGCCCGGCGAGCCCACCGGAGTGGGACCGACGTCACCGTGCGGCGGGTCCCGAAACCAGCTCAGCCCAGGCCGTTCACGGCGCTCCTGAACTCGGGAGCCTCGCGAGATGTTCTGCGGCCCGGCCTTCCGCCGCGGCGCGGACCAGGCGTTCCGCCACGACATATAGCTTCACATTAAGGTGCTGGCTCGCTGCAGACAGAACGTTGAAGGCGGCCGGACCCTCCGTGCCTCGTAGGGCCATGACGATGCCCTTTGCCTGTTCGATGAGGTCCCGATGGGCATAGACACGTTCTATGACCTGGGCGGCCGCATCCTGCGATTCGATCCGGAGGCTTTCGGTCACATCGATCATGAAACCGCGTACAGACTCGACCTTCCCTGCAGAGCCGGCGATGGCCTGGATGGCCGAAAAGACGCGTCGCTCCCGACCCTGGATGTCCATAATCCTGTGAAGTAAAGCACCCTGGCCCCCGTCGCGAACCAGATCTGCCCAGATCGCGAGCACGCGCGCTCGGTCCAAAGGATGTTTGTGGGCCATGAAAAGCCCCAATGTGGGTACGACCTCGCCCGGACTTAGCCCATGAATCCCGAACAGGCCTTCGGACCACTCAATCGTCCGCGACGACACTTGGAACTCAAAGGTGCCCGAGGGACCGGCTGCGCCCGCGGGGAGAGGGAAGAGATACGCCTCAAGCCTTGACCACATTCCGGCCTCCAAAGTCAGGTCGCCCCCGCAGGGCCCAAAAACGCGTATTTCCCGTGCCGCACGAACGGGTCCAGACCATCAGAAAGACTATTCAAGGAACCGCCGCAGGTATGGGCATTTCGACTCTCGGGCGCGGTCAGAAAAACCGCTCCAAGGCCAATTTATCTGTCAACGCCAGCCTGATCGCGTACGCGGGATTTGGCCACCCACTCCGGGCGCCGTGGGAATCCCGGCCCGGGCTTGCTTCCCCGTCGCACAGAGCGCATCGGCCCGAGCGGATTGTGGCCAAAAGTCACTCAGCCGGCATGAACCGCAGTTCGTCTTGTATGCCGTCAGGCTGTTCGGGCTTCAACCAGAAGGCTGCCAATCTGGCGTGCAGTAGCTGTTCCGTGTCCGGTCTCGCGCAGTCTCATCGCCAGGACGCCGGTGACCACGAGCAGCAGCTCCTCCGCGAGAGCCTCGGCATGGCGGCCAGCGACGGGCTCGGCGAACTCGGCAAGCCGGCTTCGATAGGACGCAGTGTCTGCCCGCACGGCTTCGAGGATTTCGGCAGGCATAGGGGCGTACTCGGCGGCAGAACCAAGAAACGCGCACCAGCGAGCACCGCCCGGGCTTGCCATGAAATCATCCAACGCATCGAAGACTGCCAAGAGCTTTCCCCGGGCGGTTGTTTGGTGCTCAATGGCTTGGTCCCATGCGGCTATCCATGCCTTATGGCGCCTGGAAAGGGCGGCGGCGACGAGCGCTTCCTTACTGGGGTAGCCGCGGTAGAGCGTGGCCGCCGACACCCGGGCCCTTTCGAGGACCGCATCCACGGGCGTAGCAGCTATGCCGCGGCTGAAGAAAAGCTCCTCCGCCGCGTCGAGCAACTTTTCCTGAGTGCGTGAACGGATTCCCATACCCATAGCCTAAGCTATAAAAATGAAACGCTCGTTTTCGTTTAAATCTGGAAGAAATCGCGTGCTAACTGCCGCTGGTACGGGCTTCATCGCGATGACTTACGGGCTGGTCCGAATGGCATACGGCCTCTTCATCCCTGACGTGCAAGCAGAGCTTGCGTTGGACGCAGCCGCTGCCGGCCTCATTTCCTCCGGCGCTTCCCTTGCCTACTGTGTTGGCGCGCTCATTGGCCTGCGCGCCGGCTCCGCTCATCCACGCCGGCTCGTCATCGGGGCAGCCCTCTGCGCAGGCATTGGAGCCGCAGGCATGGCAGCAGCGATGCAACCGGAAGTTTTTGCCGCCTTCGCCGTCCTCAGCTCCACCGGCGCGGGCCTCGCCTCCCCCGCCCTCGTGGCAATCATCGGACGCAACGTCCACAAGAAGGACAACGATCGCGCACAATCAATGGTGAACGCGGGTACCGGGCCCGGACTGATCGCCGCCGGGGTCCTGGCGCTGGTCCTCCTGCCCAACTGGAGACTCCCCTGGTTCATCACAGCAGGGGCCACGATCGCCGTCGCTGTCCTCGTCCTACGGCTCGACGAAGCACGCACCCGCCGGTCAACTAAGCCTAGGCTCCCGCCCAGGACCTGGCTCGGAGCGCACGTCCACATCATTGCCGCCGCACTCCTGTTTGGTGCGGGTTCAGCTGCAGTCTGGACCTTCGGCCGAGCCCATCTGGTGGCATCCGGCGCCAGCGCGCCCATGTCTATAGGAGCATGGATAGCCCTCGGAGCCGGAGGAACAGCCGTCATCGCCACTGCCCGACCAATGAGCCGCCTATCTCCGCGGACCGCGTGGGCGCTCAGCTCCTCCGCGGTCGCCGGCACCACCCTGCTGCTGGGGGTCGCACCCGGCATCACCGCCCTGGCACTGGTCGCCTGCGCTGCTTTCGGGTGGGGCTACACCGCCGCAACCGGGGCGCTTATCGCCTGGACGACGGAACGCGACTTCAAACATGCGGCGTCAGGCACTTCCCTGCTTTTCATCGCCCTGGTACTTGGGCAGGCGCTCGGCGCGGCGGCCGCAGGCACAGCTTCCGCCGCGTGGGGCCTCACCGTCGCCTTCCTACTTGCGGCCCTGATCACAGCAGCGGCGGTAGCCGTACCGCGGTTGCCTAGAAACGCTGAAGGATATTCCCAGTAACTAAGACTGTGAGCTAAAACCTGAGGCCCCAATTGCTAATCGAAATGCCTCGAAAGCGTAGGCTTCTGAGACGGACTAGTGAGAGCCAGTAAGGCACCTTTTGAAATGAGGGGCTCGGTTCGGCGATGCTCGACCCCACCAACCGGCTGAGTCGACTGGTGCTTGCGCGCAGTCTCCCCGAGAACAATTTCAACTTGGGCCCGAGAGCAACTCAGAGTCCGGGATGCTCACGAGATATTCCCGGGGAGCCGTCCGATGGGAGACGGCTGAAGCGATGCACAAGAACCAGGACCGTCGCACCCGCCCCCGTGGCGATGAAGACCCCCTATTTCCCGTGCCGGCTCGGGAACGCCGCAGTGGGTTCATCGGCTGGCGAGGTCCGTGGTTTGATGGCAAACATGAGGACACGCTGGAACGGTGGCAAATGGTTAGGTCTTGGTGCTGGTCTGCTGTTCCTGACGCTCATCTCAACCATCGTCGCATTCGCCTCCGGGTTCGACTGGGAACCCGATGAACACACAGCCTCCTACTGGCGCCAACAGATCCCTACCCGGCAATGGACCATGGCTATCTCGATGATCATTCCTGCGGCGTCCGTAACGGCCGCCGCGGTGTCGATGTACACCCTTCCGCGCCCGCCGATCCGGATAGTCGGCGCCGCCCTCGTTGCGGTCCTGGCCCTTGCCGCGTTCTTTGCCAGCTGGGGGCTTGGGGTCGATGCTGTGAACTCGGCGAAGTACTGGGCCCAAAACGTGTAGCGGTAGGCGCAGTGTCCGCGCGGCGAAGCAGCCTCACCGTGACAAAGCCGCGGTGCTGACAGCTTCGAACAATCCGTGCAGCTGAGTTCAGATAACGACACCCACGGTGACAAACTACTCTCGCGGTAGCAGAGAATCCGCCCGGAGCATCAGCAGCCTGCACCACCGCCCTGGCCGACGCGTCCGGCCTCGCCGGCGTCCCCTATCACGCCCCTTCATCGTTCGATTCACCGGACGGGGGTTACAGGACGCCGATTGAACCCGGCTCGCAATGCGGCAGCTCAGCGGTGTATGCAACAGGTGGGGGACCCCCCTTGCGGTCAGCTCCGTGCGCCAAATAGTGCTGTGAAGATTCCGCCATTTATCGCTGAAATTTTCAGCTTTCATGGGTCCGCGGCGGGCGACGACGCGCCAGTATTTTGCTGCCAGGTAGATGTCCGTGCTCGGGCCGCGATGCCCAGGGCGGCTTTGTGATATTTGTTGCCGTGCAGGACGTGCGCAGATTTGATCCGTTCGGCGGATTCGTTGGCGCTAGGACACACACCGGCCTAGGAAGCGAGCCGGCCGGGTGTTTCGAAGCGGGCCTTGTCCGCGCCGGTTTCGGCGATGATCACCTCGGCGACTTTCAGTGAGACTCCGGGATGGCGGCCGGGAATTCCCTGGCGGCACGAAAGGGCTCACTCGCCTCCTCGATCCGCGAAATTAGCGCGGTGACGAGAGAAGCCTGTATTTGGTACCTTTCCCAGCCCGGTGGGCGTTAGAGAGGGCCGTAGCTGATACCGTGCCGGTCATGCCAGGTTGCCAGGTCGTGTTCGACCGCCGAGCGGAGCCCGGGGTCCGCCTCGATTCGGCGCCGGAAGGACTGCCGGGCCCGTCCCATCACGACTGACGGGACGAGGATGGCGGCTACCAGGAGGGCCACGACGAATACGTATGCACCGCCCACCGAGGTCAGAGCTGCGCCGCCCCGGTCGGCGATCCCGGGGGCAGCGGCAGCCAGGATTCCACCCAAGATGATGGCCAGTGCGGCTGCCATCATGATGCCGCCGCGGGCGGATCCCGGGCCTCGGGTGATGTAGGTCCGGCTGGTGTTCGGCAGGGAACCGCGCACTCTCCGCCACGAGACCAGGCCGAGTGCCGTCAAGGCAGCGCCCGATGGAGCGAGGACCAGGACCCATGCGAAGTTGCCGGAGACGGCCGTGGCGAAGCTTCCGGCCAGAAGGAGGACGGGACCGGCTCCAATTGCGCTGCTCCACGCCGCCGCTACGGCGCCCTGGGCATCAGCGAGCTGTCGCAACCTCGACGGCGCGCCGGGCGGGCTTACCCGCGCCAGATCCGCCGAGGTCCAGTAATCAAGAGGCCGGCCGTCCTGGTTGGCAGAGGTGATTGGGTTGATGTTCATAGCGTCTTCCTAGTGGTGGGCAGTCCATGTGTCGGACCGGCGGGCAGTCGAGTAGACGACGTCGATCCAGACATTCGAGAAGCGTGCCGTCCGGGGCCGGAGCCGGATCCGCTCGGCGATGGCGGCAGCGTCCACTACGCGGCGATGCTCAGAGTCCAGCCCGATCGTAGACCATCCGGCGACTACCTGAGTGCAGGTGGGTTGATCGGGGCCAGGACGATGATCGAGTCGTCGCAGGGCGGAGGCGGCGTCGATCCAGAACGCGTCCTCGCGCTTGCAGGCGGCGCCCGCCGCAGCACCCGCAACGGCGGGGACGGCACCTCCGGCGTTCGAGGTGGAGAATAAGACCGGATTGATGGTGGCGAAGTCGCCCTCGTCCAGCGTGCGCTGCATCAGGCCGGAACCGACCATGCCGCGTCAGCCGACCAGTCCGACGGACGGAGTAGCTGCTGTAGATGGGCCAGTTTTGACTTTGCGTCCGGCGGGGCGCAGTCGGTTACGTCACGGCCGGCCAGGCCGGAACCGAAAAAGCCCCACACCAAGCTTAATCAACGGGCCGCGGCAGGTTACGGGCCCTTCGGAGCCTCTCGGCCTTGCGCTCTTTGAAGTAGTTGTACCAAGCAGCGGTGAAAGGGAAGATGCAGGCGGGAAAGACCCACCACATCTCTCCGGCGATGTCCCATGCGCCCTGCCGTGCCACTTGGACGACGAAGTAGACCAGCCCTCCCATTCCGATCGTCAGGAGGATTGCCAGGAAGAGGATGCCGTTGGCACTGTTGACGGGCTTGATGATGCCGAGCCCGTCGTCTTTGCGTACTCCGTACTCCTCGGCGGAGTATGCGGTCATCTCGCCGTTCTGCCCCAGACGGTGGACCACCCGCGCTTCCGGAGGCCGCGGTGGCAGATAATCCGGATCCTGGGGGACGTCCCTGCTACGCCTGGCCACGGCACTCCTCGATGGCGTGCAGCAGAGCGGCGTCGTCCAGGCTGGCGGTCTCCGCCACCACGTCCGTGGCGAAGTTGGGCGCGCCTGTCGACCAGGCGTCACCTTCGCTGCGGACTGCCCCCATCGACCAGATGAGCGTTACTCTCATGGTGTTACTCATGACAGCAGCCTAAGCGCTGGATTGATTGGTATTGGTTATGGCCGCGTTAGTGGACCTGCTCAGCCGACTCGTCCTTCCTTTGTCCGGTGAAGGATCGTTGATCGGCCGCTCAGCCGGTGTTAGCGTGAGGGCGATTGGGGGAGGAACAGTGCTATTGCTCGGGTGGGGCTTGTTGGAGCGTTTTGTCCAGGCCGACGTTGCGATCCGCACGACGGCCGGCGCGGGTGTGCCTCCGGTAACGGCTCTCGTTCTCGTTGCTCTGGTCGTTGCCCTGGCAATCCTCATGGCGCGTACCTTCCATGCGCTTCTCTGCAGCCTTCCGGCTCCAGGGGTCCACTCTGTCGCCCTGGGTCTGCGTGATCTAAACGGTCCAGGCTTCCTGTCTTTGGTTCTATCCGCACCCGTCGGCGCGACAGGTCCCCGTGCCCCGGGCGGACGTCCCCGTCGCCCCGGGAGCCTCCACGCAGCCCTCTAGAATCCGACTCCGACTGACCCCGGCACTCTAGCCGTACACGGCTGGAACGTGCCTCCGCGCTGCTTGCGCGGCCCCTCCCGGACGACCCTCAGAACACTTCTCTGACTGCCGCCACAAGGAGCTCATCGCCATGTCCCCCAATACCGTCGTGCCCTCACGCCGCTCCAAGCCCTCGCGGTACCGATCATCAGCTCGCCGTCGCCTTGGACTGCTCTGCAGGCTGGTCCCTCGGCTCTGTCGCCGTGTGGCTATGCGAGCCACTCTGTTCGGCGGGTGGGTCTGGTTCGCGGCCGGCTCGCTGGTTGGATTCGAGGCTTTCGACATCATCTTCGGCACGTTCGCCCTCGCTCCGGAGCTGCTCCCGCTCGTCATCCTCGGGCTCGCACTGACCTGGTATTTCCGCGGTCAGTTTCGAAGGTTTTCGACGCGTGCCCGCGCGTATCGGCGCCTCCGACGCCTACGTGCCGATCGCAGCTGACTCTGCCGGCAGGCCCATGGTTCTGCGGACGCCTTGGCGCCCGACAGGGGATCCCTAGCGGGCGCTCCGCTGGCGATGATCCAGACGAGCCGCGTCATGCAAGAAGCGCTGCTATCGCAAGTCCTACGGGGCGACTAGAAGTTTGCGGACGCAGTCACGGAGATCGGCGAGAACTTGGCTATCCGGATTGCTGCGCGCGAGGGCTGCCATACCGCGGCAGGCAAGTCCAGCGTCGGTGAGTTCTCCGCTGACCAGAAAATCCATGAGTTCTGAAACGGGAAGAAGGCGCACGTGGCCCGATTCAGACTCATCCCACGTCGTCTCATATGTCTCTGAAGCGTTGGCCGCGATGACGAGGTGCTTACGTCTCGATGAGTTCGCAGCCCACCACTCTGAGCCGGTGTAGAAGGCTGATTCTGAGTGGTAGCCGGTTTCTTCTCGTAATTCTCGAAGAGCTGCAACCGCGGGTTGCTCGTTGCTGTTGAGGTATCCCCCGGGGAGTTCGGGCAGTGCCTTCTCGGGTCCAACGCGGAACTGTTCGAAAAGGACGACGTGACTTGCTGCAGGTGTGAATGCGAGGGTCGCTGCAGAGTCACGGCCGGCAATGACGCCCAGTCGGTCACGGCTCCACTTGGCTCTTCATAGGTTTGACGGTTGATCATCACGAAGCCTTTG
Source organism: Arthrobacter sp. 10T44 (assembly GCF_056393885.1). Lineage (NCBI taxonomy): Bacteria > Bacillati > Actinomycetota > Actinomycetes > Micrococcales > Micrococcaceae > Arthrobacter > Arthrobacter sp. 10T44. The sequence goes on from NZ_JBFTGT010000004.1 coordinate 108,611, forward strand.
TACGCGGTCGTCGTTCGGATCTTTTTCCAGGTGTCGCTGACGGGCACAGTTCTCCTTCTCTGAGTGGCTAAACAGTCTCAACGCGTAGCGCAACGACAACCGAAGCCGACACGCCAAGGCAGCGAACCCTCCACCATCAGCTCAACACCCTGTACGCCTCTATGGATCCAGCCCGCCCAAGTGTTGCAGGGGCAGAGCCCAGCCAACTCGTCGGAGCGTATCGCGATTCCGCGCCACGCCTAGGCCTCATCGCTGCCCCAGCGTCCTAGCGCGATGATCGCCTCACGCAACGCAATTCCGCGGTCGGTCAGCGCATAGGCCCGGGTGTTGTGCCGGAGGGGCAGACGGGACAGTACCCCGGCCGTCTCGAGCTCGCGCAGGCGGGTCGCGAGAATGTTCGTCGGCACTCCGAGGTCGCGCTGCAGATCGCCGTAGCGCTGCGGCCCGTCGAGCAGCCGCTCCACGATGAGTAAGGCCCACCGTGCTCCCACGATATCAAGTGCCGCGGCGAGGTCGCTCACTCCGTCGGATCGGCGTCCGGTTTCATCCAAAACGGCGAGTAGTGATAGCCGTCAGGGTCGTCGAACTGGCGCTGGTACATGAATGGGTAGTCGTCGATATCACCGGTCCGCCCGCCGGCGGCACCGGCGCGCTCGACGAGCTCATCGACCGCCTGACGGCTGCCGAGGTCGAACGAGACAGTGATCTTCGAGGGCGTATCTGGTCCGCCGACCAGCTCTTCGGCGCCGCCGACGCTCGCATACATCTCTCGGCTGCCGAGCATGACGTACTGCTCGGGCGCGATCGCGAAGCATGACACGTTGTGATCGGACATTTCTGGGTTGAGGGTCCAGCCCAGGGCGGTGTAGAAGGCGGTCGCGCGCTCGACGCTCTCGACCGGGCAGGTGATGAAGAGGCTCATGCGGCTCATACTTGCAAAATGCAAGTCCGACGTCAAGATCTCGGCCGCGCGGCCCGCAACATCCAGGCGTGTAAGGAGCACGTTCAGAGGTACGCGGGATCTTGTTCACGTTCGAGCTGCGGCGACGTCCAGCGGTAAGTGGCGGCGTTTGGGCGGCGCTATTTGTCGCGCTCCCATGGGCCAGCCGGATCGCCTGGTTTCTGATTTCGATGTTCTTCGGGCCGATCGCGACGTTCCTGATCGTGGTCCTTCCGCCGCCGGTGGCGGTCGCCGGGATCCGCAGGCGGCGTGGTTCGTCGGGGTGATGGCGGTGCGATCCCTTGCCGCTCGTTGGAGTGCCCAGGAGGGCAGGTACCCGAGCCTGGCCCCGTCCTGCGGGGCGAAGGGCTCGTCGCCGATGTGCAGGGTCCCCGCGGTCGGCTGATAAATCCCTGGCAAAGCCCGGAGGGTCGTGGTGTTCCCCGAGCCGTTGCTGCCCAGGAACCCGAACGTTTCCCCGGCCCGAACATCGAAGGACAGGTCCCGGATGACCGTCGTCTCCCCGAAGTCCATCCGGAAGTCTTTGATGTGTTGTCCCGACAGGCGTTGCGACGTGCCCGAGCGATGGAAACGCGAGGGTGATCCGTGAATCTTCACATAGGATCCGGGCATGGGGACTCAGCCGGATCGAAGGACAGCAGCGGGCACTGCCGCGACCCTGATCGGAGGGTCGGCGGAATTGCTGGACTTCCTGATCCCGCTCTGGGGCGGCACCGAACTTGGCATCACGCCAAGCGCGATCGGCGCCCTCATCGCCGTTGAGCTCGTCGTCTCGGTGATCGCTCGTCCGCTTTCCGGTTGGCTGGTCGACACACGGGTGCGGACGACAGTTGCTGCGGCCGGAGCACTGCTGTATGCGGTGAGCTGCATCGGCTACGCCCTCGCGACGTCGCTTCCGCTGGCCTTCGCCGCTGCTGTCGTGAGCGGCGTGGGCGGGGCGTTCTTCTGGATCGCCGTCCGGGCGATCGCGGCCGAGTCCCTCGATCGTGACTCCGGCTCCCTGGCCGGGCTGCTGTCATCAGAAGCACTCGGGTCGTGGTTCTTCTGGATTCCGGCGATGGTCCTCCTGCCGCTGATTGGCTTCAGCGGTGTCTTCGGAACCCTCGCCGTTGCCTGTATCGCCGCGGCGGTCCTGCTGTTCCGGGTGCCACGATTCCTGGCGCCGCCGCAGGAGCAGACGCCGGGCGGGATCCGGGGCGATGGAAAGCGCCTCGCCCCGCTGCTGCTGATTGCGCTGATGACCGCGGTCGCCGAGTCCGGGGTGTCGCTGCTTCTGCTGCTGCACCTGCAGAAGGCGCTCGGGCTCGAGGTCTACCAGATTGCACTCACCTACCTGCCCGGGGGCATCGCGCTCACGACTCTTCCCCGCGTGCTGCATCGGTTCGTCGAACGGCGGGGCCGGCGCACTGGATACGTCATCGCGTCCGCCGCGTCGGCACTGACTGCGGCCGGTCTCGCGTTCTCGCCCGGTCCGCTCGTGATCGCCGCGCTCTGGGTCCTGACGAGTGCCTCCTGGGCAATCCTGCTGCCGATCCAGCGGGCGGTCGTAGCCGAGGTCAACGGGCACCGCGTAGGGCGCGGCATGAGCCTGCTGACCAACTCCGAGATGCTCGGCGCGGCCGCCGGGTCTCTGCTGGCGCGTCTGCTGTACGAGGTCGGATCCTGGCAGCTGTCGTGCCTGATCTTCGCCGGGGTCATCCTCAGCGGAACCATCCTCGGCCCGCTCGCGCTCACGAAGCTGGGCGTCCGCGGCCGCCCCGCCCCCGGCCTGGCGGTCGCGAGCGGCGCGTAGCTCAGCCCGCTCGACGGGGCAGGTAAGAAACCGCCGTCAGGACCTCCTGGCGGCCAGACCATGACCGGCAACGGACAGACTGTGTCAGGCTGCGCATTCAGTGCAGTAGCGGTGACCGTTTTTCTCACTGGCGATCTGGGAACGGTGTCGGACGAGGAAGCAGGCGTAGCAGGTGAACTCATCCTCTGCCTGGGGGATGACATGGATGATGAGTTCCTCGCCGGAGAGGTCGGCGCCGGGGAGTTCGACGCCATCAATGGTCTCTGTCTCGTTCAGTTCCAGGACGACGCTGCGGGCGTCGGATGAGTTGGCTTCTTTGAGGGCCTCGAGGGACGCGGCGCGAGATTCCGCGACGTCGGGTTTCACTTCGTCGTAGTCGGCTGCCACGGTAGCTTCTCATTTCCTCGGGATGATTCTGCGGAGTGGACGCTACCGGACACCTGCCGCCCCGGGCGGTTTCAGACCGGATGGGCGCGCCGCCGGCGAGGGGGCACCACTGGGCTGCTACAGGGCCTCGAGCGCGTCTACTTCGGCGGCATCCAGCAGGGCTATTGAGTCTGCCCCGGTGGCCCGGGCCAGATCGTCCAGAGATTTGAAGTGCACCCGGGCGAGGGTGATGGCCACCAGTTCGAGGTAAGCGGTGCCGTTGCGTTGTTCCAGGCCGTTCAAGTATTCGTACATGCGCCCTTCCAGGGCGCCGGGTCCTTCGGATTCTTCCGCGGCGAGCCGCGTCAGTGTCAGGGCTGCGAGGTCCGGGTTGTCGTAGATGAGTCCCATGGGCCAACGCTACCCACCCGCGCCCGGGGCGTGTTCCTGCGGGATGAACGCCTCAACCCGGCGGCCCGCCTCCACATCGATCTCGGCCCGGCGGATCCGGACATAATCACGCACCGTCGAATACGACAGCTCCTCCGCACCATGCTCCTCAATGAGCCGGGCCAGGATCCTGCGGGCAGTATGGCGCTGCTTCCTCGGCGCCGCCGTGTCCTCGGTCAGCATGGCATCGATCGCCGCTCTGAACGGCTCCAGCCGCCAGGCAACCGCTTCTCTCGGCTTGCGTGGCAGACCCCAAGGAGACCGATTGTGGATATCGACCCATCGGGTGAGCTCAACCTCGGCCACATCCTCAAAGCTGCGGGGTTGGCGCGCGATGATGTGATGGTTATCCGGCACACCCTTAACCCTGGTGGTCTGACGAGCCGGGCGGCTGCGGTGGGTACTGGGCTGCTGGCGTTCACACGAGAACAGGGAATTAGGACAAGTCACGAACACGTGAACCGGTCGCCAGATCTGACTCGATGTGTCTCATAACCTAAGTGTCCTGAATCCCTAGGGATTCGAGACACTGAGGTTATGAGACACCTGGTGCCGGTCAGGAAATGAGTTCAAATGCCGGTAAGGGGATCCTCGAGCGCACACCGGCGGCAGCAGTAGCCTGTAGCGTTCAGCTCATGCCAACCGATACGAATGACAGAGCGGCGCAGCTTCGTGAGTATCTGAACGATGCCCGCGAAGCAATCTTGTGGAAATGTGAGGGCTTGAGTGATGCCCAGGCGCGTTCTCCCCTTACTCCGACAGGCACGCACGTCATGGGCCTACTGCTCCACTTGGCCGTCATCGAATCCCAGTACTTCATTTCATGTCTTGGACGGGAAATTGAGAACCCCGTCATCCAGGGCGTTATCGCATCCCGGGACGCTCAGGCAGACTTCCTCCCGCCGCCGAATATGACGCTGGCCGATGCGGTCAAGATCTATCGGGAGACAACCGTCGCAGCAGATGCAGTGCTCGACGAATTGGAGCTGGATACACCGGCCGTGGTGCAGTGGTGGACAAAGCATCGCCACACTACGGTAGAACGCCTCTTGGTGCATATGATCGCCGAGTCTCACCGTCATGCCGGACACTTGGACATCGTGCGCGAGCAGTTGGACGGTTTCATCGGTTTGCGCCCATCAGCGCCAAACATTCCAGGCCTCACGCCCGATCAGTGGGAAGAGCAGCGTCTGCAGATAAAAGAGCTAGCCGACGGAGCATAGGGCGTCGTCTGTCATTTTGGACTATCCGGGCTTACTTGCAGCACCCCAGATGAGGATCCTCCACCGGTCGCACACACCGTTGAACTGCGTCATTGCGAGCTGGGGTGTGGGCTTCCACGCTTTGTGGCGGCGTTCTGTGATCGCTCTCTGTCGCTAGTTGCCGACGACGAGTATGCGCGCGGCAGCTTCCGATCGGCCCGTCTCCCCAGTCACGCAAACGCGGGGTTGTAGGCTCAGGGAATGTCAGTTGATTGGGGGATGCAGACTCAGCGCGGAAGAGTACTGCCTGTCTTGGCCGGACTCGTCCTTGCGCTGGCGGGTTGTACGTACAGTGATCCCCCTGGGCAGACAGTTAGCTCATCGTCCGAAGGGGCGACGGTGCCGCCCCGGTCATTTGAGGAAAACGTTGGTGACGTGGCCCGTCTGCTTGGCGCATCCGTAACGGACGCTGGTATGCCTACGGAATCAGAGCCTGCCGGGAAATTGGCCACTGTACTTGCGCCCGGGGACTATGTTGTCACGGCCGCGTGTGCTGGCGGCTACTTTGCCAAACTGACGATCGTTGAGGGCGATGGGCTTCCGCTGTCAACAGACGTTGACTGCGACGCCACGTTCCAGCGATTCCTAAGGCACGCGGGCGGTCCCATCACGATTAGCGCGATCCCGTCGACCGGCAGGCCCACAGCCGCCGGGGTTGCCATCGGGCCCAACACTGACCCCATGGCTTCAGCGCAAGCGGACATGAGCGAATGGTCATCAAAGCAACTGAAACCTGCAGTGCCAGGAGAGAACTTCGGCTCCGCGGCTTCGAATTCCCCCACCAGCTTTGGAATGTCCGCCAAATCCGGCACTTACGAATTGCAGTTCTTGTGTGAAGGACCCTCCGGGACCGAACTGTCGGTGGCCAGCTGGTCCGGTGCCGAAGTCGTCGCCCCGGTGCAGGTCCATTGCAATGGGAACATCTTCAAAAGGACGGTACAGCTGGAATCCGGCACTGACAGAGTAGATTTCAAGATGAAGCCCGGCGATGGCGCGGAGACCCGATACGCTTTCAGGCTCGTTCCGCCCACGTAGCTCCCACAATCCAGACGCGTCGATCTCGGCCCGGAGTCTTGGAAACCTACAGTTTTTTGAGACACGAAAATCATGCCCTGGAGGATCGAAGCTGTCGCTATTCGAACTCCGCTGCACAAACTGTTCAAAGTCGTCTGCTAAGCGGACGTGCCCACAGGGGGAACCGCAGCCGGACGCAATGCCGAATGACCTCCGTCGTGCAAGAATCGCCGCATGGATGAGGATGAGCGGCGGATAAGGGACGAATTGATGATCCTCGATGCCTTGCTACGGGCGATGGACCGGCGTGACGAGGTCTTCCAGGTGATTGAAGATTCAGAGGACGAGGACGAAGCAAGACGTCGGGTGGGTCAGCTGTTGGGCGTGGACGAGTTGGGCAGCAGGGTAGTCCTCGACATGCAAATTAGAAGGCTCACCCGGGACCAGCGTCAGAGGCTCGCTTCCCGGGCAGCAGAACTTAGATCAAAGTTGCCGGATGGCCTCTGAGGACATCGTGTTCTCTGTCGATTACTGGTTCTGCCAGCATCAAGACTGAGACGCGGCTAATCGCCGTAGTGGCCGCGCCCTCTTGCGACTCGGGCTTGCAATCCCTTCCCCTGTGGGGCCTGCCGTCAGAAGCGCCGCTGCAGGCCCTGCAGTATCAGGGTGATGCAGTAAGGGATGCCTTTCGGGGCGTACGTGACGCACCGGGCCCGGCTCAGTAAAGAACAATGGTCGCAGTTCCATTCAGGAGGCAGAAGCTTTGAAAAGGTTCTATGTTGCGTCGAGCTTCAGGAATATCGTCAACGTCCGGTACGTCGCGCAAACCTTGGAAAGCAAGGGCTACGTCAACACGTACGACTGGACCCAGAACGCGTCGGCGCGCGATGCGGGTACTGTCACCCTCGGTGATCTGCGCTCCATCGGGCAGCATGAGAGAGATGCAGTGATGGGTGCCGACGTCGTCGTAATCCTGCTTCCAGGCGGGAAGAGCACGCATGTTGAGCTTGGCATTGCGATCGCGCAAGGCAGAAGGACAATCCTGCATTCGACGGACGAAATCATCAACGACCTTGAGGCCACCAGCACGTTTTACCACCTACCTGAGTTGGAGAAGTGCCACGGAACTCTAGACGACCTCTTAGCTATGATCGTCGGCCGAGAAGTGACCTCTGCCCCTGTCTGACTCGATTCGTGTCGCAGTGGGGGATTCCCTACCGGACGCTTATAGCGTCCGATGGACCACCGGCATATGGGACGGGCTTGAATGTCAATCCAGACAGACCCCTAACGGGACGACGCCACTAATTCGGTGGCCAAAAGGAGTGGTCGACCTGATTCCCCTAACGAACCATGTGGACACCGTCAGTGCTCGTAAGTCCCTTGGTCGTGGTCTTCGTGTACCGTCATGGAATCGATAGCTTGGGGGCAGCGACATGACACGTTATCCATTTCCGGTTATTACCGCCGTGGTCGGCGCAGCACTACTGCTGGGCGGCTGCTCCGGCCAAGCCGGGCTAAAGGCCTTGGACCGTGCCGCGACGCCGGAAGACAAGCTGCCGCCAGGCGTCACCTTCCAACAGGATGTGAAGGCGGACAGCGCCCGCCTGCTCGCCACCCGGGATGGTGTCAGGTACTTTGCCGCCGAAAATGACGATGCCACGGTGGCCTGCGTGGTCGTCGTCCCGCCAGGTGAAGATCCCCGCTGGATGGCCGGCTGCAGCACCCTGAACACGACCGGCCGGATCGTCGAGGTCTCAAGCGTGGGCAGCGCATCGGCCAGCATGCTGATCGCAGACGGCTCCGACACCCGCAAGCTGGAATCGGAGGGGTGGACCAAGGTCACCGAAAACATTCTCGTCTCAGGTGGTTAGCGGTCGGTGGCCTGACGCCCGTTTGAGTGATTGTGTCAACTTGATTGGAGCCCACCAAGACGGCCCGACCGGTACCCAGGTGCGGCCGTGATGCTGTCCAGGGACCAGGTCCACGGACGTTGTAACAGTCTTCCGTCGGGTGACAGCTGTTAACGACGCTCAGCGATTAATTGGAGCGTATTAGGTAGGGCTTGGTGTGTGACGAGGCAAGCGTTGGACAGACGAGCAAGGATGCCTAGCACAGCGCAGTTCCAGTCCGCGCTAGTGGTTCAGTTTTGCAGAAGCTGCGCCCCGATGTTCCCAGTGGTGAGACCGCGGGCGGTGTCCCGGTTTGGAACACCGCCCGCGGGATATTCGCTCAGTGTGGTTCGCTCAGGCTAAGCCCTCGGTTTAGTCGACGCCCGCCTTGAGGCGATGGTCAGACTTAGTCCGGCGGCCGCGGCAATTACCGCGCCGATTAAGGACCAAGCAACCACTTCCATGGGCCAGGACGGTCCTTGCGATGGATCAAGTCGAGAGGTGTTTATCCCGAACACTTGCGCGCCAATCCAGATGTAGGCGATCACGAGGAGCATGATTGCGCCTAGCACTCCGGCGACTATGAAAAGTACTTTCGAGGCCTTAGACATGTTCGCAACTCCTGATTGGTCTTGATCCTGCTTAGGGGTTACAACGGTACGTCAGGTTCAACTGGTCGCCCCAGTACATCCACCGTCACCTCCGATGTCGGCCGGTCCCGCCACCACCCAGTGGCCCCCGCCAACGATCCCGGCAAAAGATCCTGACGTACTTGCCCTGGAAACCCGCAACTACGAGGAACTGGAAAAGAAGCTGGCTGCTTCGCCCGGGACGGTGCTACTGACTGACTCCGGACCTGTCGACGGGCCGGTGGTTGGCTTCCGTAAAGCCGCAACCGTCAAGACAGCCGGTTTCTACCACGTCACAGTGGCCTGCGTCGGCACGAAAAATGCCCAGGTCGCACTGATGCAGAATGCTTCAAAAACCACGGTCGCCACGTCCTTCACAGTTGAGTGCTCGAAACCTGAGACGCACATCGTCCAGCTGGATCGAGGACATGTCGGCACTCAGTTGACCGTCCGCCGCGATCCCGGTGCTGCGTGGACTGGTGCGGTCGCCGGCATCAAGATCACCGCGCCATAGGCCTACCACTCAACGCAGCGCTAAATGTCACCCTGGTGCCCGGTCAGGGATCCCCATCTGGATGCCTTATGGCGATTCTGCGCTGCCCAGAAGATGAGGGAGAGACCGCTCGTGGTTCCAAACTTCCACTTCCTCAGCGTTCCAGACATCAAACAACGCATCTACGCCGTTGCTACGCGCATGCTCAATCTCTTGAGCAAAGAGCGGAGCGGAGTCGAGGAATTTGATGTGGCTTCCGTTGCTGAGAGCAAGATCGGGTAGCAGCTCAGGAGAGCGGTCGAAGAAGATCCATCCAGTGAAAGCGAGTCCGACGATGACTGGTTTCTGTTGATCCAGTATCTGAGAGTCTCGCAGGATAATTCCAGAGTCCCTGGCATTGCTGGCCAATGCGACTAAGGCGTCACGGAATCGATCTGACTTACTAGCAACGCCCGAGTAGAGCTCCACCCCGTGACCAATAGATCCCCTGAGCGCAGCCAGGGACATCCCGTAACTCGCGTAAAAGTGAATCCGCATACGATTCGCTTCAGCGTTCCATTCGTGCAGAGAAACAGGTGGGGGCTGCATCCCCGGCTCACCCCATCGCATGGGATCTGCACCGATATGCGTACGGTAATGCGCATCCAGCTCTTCGGCTAAAGACACTTAGGCCTCCACATGGTTGATCCCCCAGACATTGTCATCAATCTACCGAAGGAGCAGCGGGGATCCTGCCAAACGGTTGGGAAACACAGCCGGATTGAAGCTGGCGCGGCACCCTGATGGCGGCCCAGTGCAGGTAGTGTCCGTGGAGGGATCCCCGAACGGGCGCCGGAGCGCCGATGATACACCGGCTCGGGCAGGGATTCTGAAGCCGTTCATTGGTGCTCACGTGGCCCGGCGCGCAACCCCCAATTAGGTCGATTGGAGCTATTGCCACTTCGGCATTGCCCCTGCAACACTCAGGTCATTCGCTTCGGCCCACTGCGCAATCGTCCGGCCAGTCCACCATGAAGAGATCGGACTCATCGATGGCTATGACTTCTCTGACCAAGGCCCGGTTGAGGAAAGCGACATTGATCGTTCTCGTGGTCACGATTGTTGCTTTCGTGTCGGCTCTCGTTATCCGGGAGTCGGACCACGGTTCCTCCCCATTGCTGACCATCATCTATCAGGGCCTCGGTGGCATCGCGGGACTGGGTACAGCCTTCGTCGTGGTCTTTGTTCCCATGTATGCGTGGCAGGAAAGCCGAAAGAACGGCCGCGAAGACGATCGGCCTTAGTGATCAACGCTTCCATAAGCCGATCCTCCACCGGGCGGGCTGTACCGTCGACTTCGGAAACTGACAAATAACCAAGTTGCCGCACCAAGCCATTCTGACTCGAAAAGTCCAAGTGACACTGGTGCTGACCGACCCATGCGGACCGTACGCCTAACACGCGGATCCATGCGTCAGCTGGGGTGGCTTCTGGTAGCGTCTGCAGTCACGCATAGCTTCAACTTGGGGGTCAATTGAAGAAGAAGTACCTTGCCGCTACTGGCCTGGTGGTGCTCAGTACCACCATGGGCACCTCGATGGCAGTTCAGGCAGCGGCAACGCCGGCCCAGGAAGCCCCTGCCAGTACAGAATCCCACATTGGGGGTTACGAGGGGTGGTGGAATTCGACGCCGACATCGGGGGACGCTAGTGGACTTCCGCGCGAGACGGTAACGGTAGATACCAACACCGGAGAGGTCATCGACGCTTTCAACCGCACCCTTAACGAGGCCGGCCAACCAACACGACTCTCCGATGTCAGCTACAAAGTCAGACGCGATGCCGCTTGGCCCCGGGACACGATCGTCATCGTGGACACATCCACCGGGAAGGTCATCGAACAGTTCCCTGCGCACGGTGCGGGGAAATAGGCCCAGAATTTTCCGGTGGCCTTCATATTCGTCTTGAATCGCAAGACGACTATGGGGCTGGGTGGCCTACTCAAGTGAAGAAGCATCTCCAGGGTGCCGTCCCAGGTTCAAACGAGCCAAGAAGCGAAGCTAGGTGTACCGGCGGAGGCTACGGGAGGTAGTTGAGGTAAGGATTGTTCAGGGGCGCCGCGACGATGCAGATCAGCAGGGCCGCTGCTACCCAGAGCATCCAGCCGCGGTTGAACCAGGGCCCAGATGCCGACCTGACCCCTTTGAAGGTGAGCACAGGAAAGACAACGAGTTGGGCCAGGGTGATTATCATTTCGAACTTTCGCCATCCTGACTTCGGCGCACAGGACGCTGGTAAGTATTCGCCGTCGCAGACAATCGCACGCCAACCGACGTCAAAACCCACCAGGGATCGAAGCGTTCCTGCGTACGCACCCCAACCAAGGACAAGGATGGCAGCGACGGCAGCCCACGCGATCAGAGATCTTCTACGGCTGCCCGGTACCCAGTCGGAAATCTGAGTTCTTGTTGCTTCCCCCATGGTTCCACCCTAGATGCATCTGTGAGCGCCTGCGCCTCGGGCCTGCTTCACCCCATCCCGGAACAGCTTCCCGCTTGAAAACTATCGCCATCGACCAACGTGCGATGGAACTTCTCCTGAAACCGTCTCAACCTATTGTCGGATAGACCGAGGCGATCACGTCTTCTTTTGAAGTTGACTGCGCGAACACCAAGTGTCCACAGAGGGATCCCCTAGTGGACCGTGCCGCAGAGGGTTTCCCTCAACGTGACCCCTGAATGTTGCCAGCCTGTCGCGCTGCCAGCAACCCAATGGGTCACGACGCTAATGAGGTGCGACAACGATCTGGACGTCGTCTTCGTAGAGAACCTTTCCTGGATCATTTGAGTAGAGCACCCGCCAGCCGACGTCATAGCGATGTAGAAGTTCCGTGTAGAACTCCACTCCGGTCACCAGATGCGCAGCCGTGCGCTTGAACCAGGACTGGGCTGACGGGTTGGTTGCACGGTCGTAGACGGATCTGTCCACCGTCGAAGGGTCCGCGTATGCGGCGTTGTAGTGATCGTTCGCGCTGCGCCAGGATGCCCAGTCCTCGGCGCTAAGTCTCCCGTCCTTGGCCAAGCCGTTGGCGAGAGCGAAGACGCCTGGGTGGAATCCGCGGCCGTTAGGCATGCTTGCCTCATAGCGCACAAACTTCTCTTCCATGCAGCCCAGCCAATCACCTGTCCTCGTATGTACGGCCGGAATTGGCGCTGTGTCGCGCGAACGTCCCATTCAGGGTTCCTCTTTGGTCCTCGCCAAGCACCTGTTTCGGTAGGCCTATCCGAACTGACGAATTAGGCTGGAAACAGTCCCGACGGCCGCTCCTAGCAGAAACCCTGCGCCGACCTTCAAAACGGAAGGGCCGGCACATGATGTGCCGGCCCTTCCTGGGTTTCCCTCTGCAAAGGAAATATGTGGTTCAGCTTAGCTGAATGGTTGCGGTGCTGCCGCGGGCCGGTTACCTCGTTGTTCCTGGTCCCGCGGGTGCTGGCTGGCCTGCTGCGTGGTCGCGGTTAATGGCGGTCCGTCGCTGGTGAGTGGCTGCTTTGGTTCGCCCTGGGCGGCGGACCGCCCCACTTCTGGGAGGTTCCTGGCCTTGCTGGGGTGAGTGGCCGGGCGGCTGCCTCTGGGGTACAGTCGCCCGGCTCACTGTCCGTTTACTCGGTGTCGGTGGTGTGCTTGTCGATGATGATCTGCTCCACGGCACTTGCCGTGTAACCCCAGGCGGTGAGCTGGTTCAGGTAGTGGAAGTGCCGCTTCTCGGCGGACCGCCATGAGTCTTTCTGAATGGTCTTTTCATACCCGGCGCAGATCAGGGCGATGAGGGAGAACTCGGGCCGTGCGGTGGTCTTGGCGGTGTGATCCCGCAACGGGTTCCAGCCCCACCGGTCGGTGTCCTCTCCGGTCTTGGCTCCGATCATCTCGGTGGCGACCTTGCCGTCGTAGCCGCTGGCCGTTTCGGGGTCGTGGGTGATGGCGTGGACGGTGAAGTACTGCCAGCCCTTCGGCGCGGTCTTCCGTGACAGCAGGGTCTTCACGAATTCACGCCTGACCTTCGTGGCGCTCTCCATCTCGCGGTTATTGGCGATCAGGGTCTTCCGCTCGGCTTTCTGTTCCTCGGTCATCGGGCCTTTCTGGGCCTGCGTGCCGCCGTCGTAGCGTTCGTACTTCGGGGTGAAGCCCAGGTCCTGCCAGCCGGTGATGACCCGGTTGGCGTTGTGCTGGCCCCGGTAGTCGGTGCTGATCAGGTAGGAGTTGGCGTCCTCGTCGGTGGCCGGTTCCCCGTCGGCCCGCTTCGCGGCCGAGACGTACAGGTTCTCTTCGTTGGCATAGTGCCCGGCGTCCTCCACGATGGTCTTGCCCTGCGCCTCGAGCTCGGCGATGAGGGCGGCGAGGGCGGCGGCACGGTCGCGGCGGTCCCGGAGCATCTGCGCGACGTGCACGAGCTGATCGGGTTCGTCCGCGATCACGGACTCCAACTCCTCCGTGGCGTCCTGGCTCCCTTCAAATTCGGCCATGATGAGCGCTTCATCTATGGTGTATCCCTTGCCCAGGGCGGCGGCTCCGGCGCTCGAGGACTTGGCCTTCAACGCACCTTCCACGGTGGTCTTGGTCCGCCCGGTCTTCTTGGCGATCGCGGCGGCTGAGACCCCGATCAGGGACAACTGGTGGTAGGCGTCGGCCTCGTCCGCTTCGGTCAGTTCGGCGCGCTGGATGTTCTCCACGACCTGCGTCACGATCCGTTCGGCTTCCTCGGGGGACTCAATGATCATCACCGGGATGCTGGCGCGTCCGGCTTCAACGGCCGCGCGGGTGCGGCGCTGTCCCATCAGGACGTGCACCACGCCGTCGTCCTTGCGGTGGGCGATGACGGGTTCCATCACGCCGTGCTCTTTGATGCTGGCAATGAAATCGGGCGTCAGGGCGGCGTCCTTGCGGACGTTGATGTCCACGGTCAGGGTGGCCGGGTCGAGCATTTCGAGGGTGGGTGTGGTGTTCATGGTGTTGCTCCTTTTGCAGAGGATTCCGGTGGGTGGGGCGGCTCAGGTGACCGGCCAGCTTCCCCTCTCCCCCCGACGCTTCTATGTCTGTCAAGCGGCTGGAAACGGATGCGGGCGGTGACCAAGATATTGCCGGTGAGTGGGGCGGTTTAGGTGACCGGCCAGCTTCCCCTTCTCCCCCGTTGTTTTGGCTGCTGGCGAAGCTTGCGGAGCTGTGGCCGACGGAGGCCTGTCTACCCGCAGGGCAAGGGGCGGAAATCTTCGTAAGGAAATCAGCGACGAAGGAGCGCCGTCGAAGAATTCCTCGCCGCAGGCCACGACGAAGGAGGGGCTAGACGGGCCGGAGCGGGCACGTACAATCCGACAGGACAGCAGCCAAAAGGTCTTAGACAGAACAGGGCCAGGGCCGTCGGAGCCTTGCGGAGCCGGCACTGGACCCACAGCCGGCCGCGCCAGCGGACGCCCGCTCTGGTCTTTGGCCTAGGCTGGGCTCATGAATAACTCCAAGAGAGCTACGCTCATTTGGTCGCTGGGGGCAGTTATTTTTTCTCTCCTGGGCGTCTATACCTCGATGACATCCGGTGGCACCTGGTATCTGGTGCTCTCGGCCGTCATTCTTCTTCTGGCCGGTATTGTCTTTGCTTCAAAAGCAATCCTGACCATTCGCGCGGCTGAAAATCCTGGCCGTTCCTAGTCCGGTGATCCTTCCACGGTCACTGCTGATCGTTGCCGTCATCTTCTCCTTCGCTACCTTGGGTGCGTCGGTTTTGGTCGTCGTTGATCTGGCTGTGGGCCGGCCCGTGGCCGCACGTAAGAGTTGAGAGACCGCAGGCCTGGGACCTTGCCGTTATGCCGATGGATTGCCCGCAAAGGGATCTACTTGTGGGGGACGGCTTAGCTGTTCCCTTCGCAGAAGGAGAGCCTGTCCTGTGACAGACTCCTCAAGTGCCTGATGTGATGAACCGAGTAGACCGGATGACTCGAGCAATCTGGCGCGTGTCGGGCCGCCGTGTCGATCTGAGCGGCAACCAGGCATGGCTCAGCGCACCAATGCATAGCGATTCCGTCATCGGCGATAACTGGCTCACCGACACGGCGGCTGCCATCAACGGCCTGATCGTGCGCGATCAGCCCGATGCGGGACTGCTCCCGGAGTTCGCTGCGTTGGACGGTCCTCAATTTCGTGCTGCCGCGGTCCATCCCCATATCCGTGACTTCTATGAGCACACATCCTGCTGGAGCATGGAGGTCTGGACGGAGTGGAACCCGCTTTTCCGGCCCGGCGGCGAGGTCATCGCCCGCTATTTCGGCCGACGCGTCCAGCAGCTGACCATTCCCACCCGACCTCTTGAGGCCGCCTACGGGATAGACAGTGACATTGCCGCAGTAGTTGCCTCGGACGGGCGTCAGTTAGGCGCGGGATGGATCCGGACCCTTCGATCCACGGGAGCGTACGTGTACAGCGGCTACTACCGCGTGACGACGCTGCCTGAAACCACGCAACCGAGCGTGCACGTGAGCTTTCCCCTGGAGTCAGGCAACGTGCAGGTCTTCCTGCGGCCGCGCGCCCTGTCCGACGGTTCGCTCGAACTGCTTTCCACGCGTGGCTCGTTCGGCACGGACGGCGCCTACATCACGGTGAGCCGTAGGGGCGTTGTACATGCGGCACGTGTTCCGCTGCATGAGACCTTCCGGCTATACGTTGATGACGACGGTGTCCTTCGAACCGATCACGTCATTCGCCTTCATTCAGCCGTCGCCGTCCGCCTTCACTACAAGCTGACGCGTCACGGCTAAGCTGACCTGCCAAACAGGGACGACGGGACACAAGTCCTACCTAGTAAAGCCTTCCCCTCACTTTGCCCGTCGCCGCGCGCCGAAAACAGCACTACCGGTTGGCCCCATTCTCGGCCGAATAGCGATCGGCTTAGGGACGCGCCGTTCACTGAGAACGATCGTCTTCGCGTTGGTTCTTGCGGCTTTCCTGCCACGCATACAGGGGAACAAAGACCACCACGAAGGCTGTGCCCAGTCCCGCAATGGCCCCGAGGCCCTGATAGATGATGGTCAGCAATGGGGAGGACCCGTTGTCCGACTCCCGGATAGCGAGGGCCACCACCAAAGCAACAATCGTGACCACGAGAACGATCAATGTCGATTTCCTCAACCGGGCCTTGGTCAGAGAAGTCATAGCCATCAATGAGTCCGATCTCTTATCCCTCGACGGGACACTTGGTCATCAGACGTGTCAGCCGCTGAGGCCCTTATGCCGACCGCCGAAGGCGACCACGGAGAAGGACCAGGAAAATTGCAATGACGATGGCTGCGGCGATTCCGCCCAGAAGATCTGACCAAAAGATGACAGGGAGCTTGGTTATGACGAACAGAAGTTGTGTCAGTGCGCTCAAGCCGGCAATCCCAGCGCCCGCGATCAATAGCTTCGTCTTGTGATCCATGTCTTCCCCCAAGGTCTGGGCTGTTCGGCAGCCCGTTCGGAGTGAGCATATCGGACGTCCTTCTCGCTCAAGCTGAGGATTTGAGCCCGTAAGCGGATCCTCTACCGTGCATGCACGGTAGAGGTGTCAGGCTGGAACGCACCAGGTTTGACCCTGGTCCGACCGGCTGCTGGCAGTGCCTTCACGAGAACGATCCGAATCGCTAAATGGAAAGTACTTGACAGGGTGGAAAGTACTTTCCTAGACTCATGCAACCAACCGCCAGTAGCAGGAGAACCCGTCATGGACGAGACAACGGACAGCCCATCGCCGGAAGAGGCACAAGAGCTTCTGGCCCGCGCCGATTCGATCGGCGCCGCATCGACCAATGCCGCGGCTTGGCCAGTGGCCATGATCTTCACCAGCCTGGCGATCCTGGGTTCGATGCTGATGGTCGGCCTGCAGATCGTGTCCCACACCGGATACGGCGCGCCGCTGATGGCCACGTCTGTTGCAGTTTGGGCCGCCGCGACTGCAAGCATCTGGCCGATGTTTCAGACCTCAACAAAAGCCGGATATACGAAACGGTTCCTGACATCCCTGTTCGCCTATTTCGCCCTATACGCGGTTGCTCTGGGCTTGGGGGTAAGTCTCTTCCCCGACGGCAACCTGTGGTTCTATATTCCCGCCGCCATTGCCCTGGCCGGCATTGGCCTGGCCGCAGCCTTCCGCGAACTGCGCGCATGAGCACTTCCGCGGATCATCCCCGTCACAAGCTCAACGAACTCTTCAGCTCGCCCATCCGTTTTTCCATCATGGCCGCGCTGGCTCGTGCGGAATCTCTGGACTTCAAGGACCTCCGCGATGCCATCCAGGTCAGCGATTCCGTCCTCAGTAAGCAACTGTCCGCATTGGAACAGGCGGACTACGTGAAGATCAAAAAGAGTTTCGCAGGCAAGCTGCCGAGAACCTCAGCCAGCCTGACCGCGAACGGACACGAGGCCTGGGCGGGCCACACGCAGACCCTCAGGGACATTGCGGAAGGCTAATGCCCTGTCACCCGCCCCGCTGACGGATCCCCTATCGGGCGCCAAGGCGTCCGCAGAACCATGGGCCTGCCGGCAGAGTCAGCTGCGATCGGCACGTAGGCGTCGCAGGCGCCGATACGCCCGGGCACGCGTCGAAAACCTTCGAAACTGACCGCGGAAATACCAGGTCAGTGCGAGCCCGAGGATGACGAGCGGGAGCAGCTCCGGGGCGAGGGCGAACGTGCCGAAGACGATGTCGAACGCCTCGAATCCAACCAGCGAGCCGGCCGCGAACCAGACCCACCCGCCGAACAGAGTGGCTCGCATAGTCACACGGCGAGAGAGCCGACGGGCGAGCCTCCACAGCAGTCCAAGGCGGCGGCGCGCCGGCCAGCGGTACCTCGGAGGCTTCCTTCGGAGTGGGAGTGAGGAGAAAAGGGTCTCGGGGGACATGGCGATGAGCTCCTTATGGCGGCAGTCAGAGATGTGTTCTGAGGGTCGTCCGGGAGGGGCAGCGCAAGCAGCGCGGAGGCACGTTCCAGCCGTGTACGGCTAGAGTGCCGGAATCAGTCGGAGTCGGATTCTAGAGGGCTGCGTGGAGGCTCCCGGGGCGACGGGGACGTCCGCCCGGAGCGCGGGGACCTGTCCCACCGACGGGTGCGGATAGAACCAAAGACAGGAAGCCTGGACCGTTTAGATCACGCAGACCCAGGGCGACAGAGTGGACCCCTGGAGCCGGAAGGGTGCAGAGAAGCGCGTGGAAGGTACGCGCCATGAGGATTGCCAGGGCAACGACCAGAGCAACGAGAACGAGAGCCGTTACCGGAGGCACACCCGCGCCGGCCGTCGTGCGGATCGCAACGTCGGCCTGGACAAAACGCTCCAACAAGCCCCACCCGAGCAATAACACTGTTCCTCCCCCAATCGCCCTCACGCTAACACCGGCTGAGCGGCCGATCAACGATCCTCCAACGGGCGGCTATCGCTCTGCACCCCAGAAAGCCCGAAAGTCACCCACCACTCCGTATTCTGGTGCCTGCTTCATCTGAAGAGCCTTGTCCGGTCGGCAACAACTCCGACCTCCGACAAATGCGGACCGAACTCGGGATCACCATCACGACCGTAGCCGGCGAACTTGGCCAATGCGTGTCCATCCTGTCGCGTCTGGAACGCGGCCTCCTCCGAAACGACGACCTCGCCACGTCCTACCGCCAATGGCTGACCGAGCGAACAACCGCGATCCTGGGTTGACGAGGTCAATAATTACGACAGAGAGATGCCGCTTATTGGAGTACCGGGCGGAAGCGTCAGAACTTGTTTGTGGACTTGTCCGGCGATGTCCAAGGCCACGACAAAGTCAGTGACTTCGATATTACTGACGTCGGTTGCACCTCCCAGCACGGGCGGAATGCGGAAGCTGTAGACCTCGCCGTCGTCTGGTTGCAGACCAGAGCTCTCAGCCTGGCTGGCCAAACTGATCATCAAATACTCATTCTGCCCTGCACGAGAGTTCAGTTCGGCGTTTAACTCACCCTCGTTCGACCATTGATGGCGCAGTTCGCCTGCAAGCACATCCAGAAACCAGAAGCCGTTTTCTGCCTGGAGAAAGACGTCTCCAAAGGGTGACGTGAAGAGGGGACTTTTGCCAGCGAAGTCGAGAAACGACCAGGACTCGAGGGCAGTTGTATAAAGAGCAGATGGGAATCGGCGAATGGGCTCCATGTGGCGACATTAGCCTAAGTGCGGCGAGCTGCAACGAAAACCTCCTAACACATGAGCCGCGCCGCACTATCGGGCTCCGAGCCAAACGGTCGGCGGGAACACGGGGTCCGGAGCCCCCAGGCTCCGGGCACCATCCACATTTGACGCCTATAGGAGCATCGTCGTAGACAGACAGGGCCAAGGCAGGCCGGAGCCCTGCGACGGACAGCACTGGACCCAACAGCCGGCCGCGCCAGCGGACGCCCGTTCTTATCCTTGGCCTAAGCTAGGCGCATGAATTACACCAAGAGGGCAACGCTCATTTGGTCGCTGGGGGCAGTTATTTTCTCTCTCATCGGCGTATACACCGCACTGACTTCCGACGGAGTTTGGTACCTGATCGGGTCCGCCGTCATTCTCCTTCTTGCCGGTGCTGTCTTCGGATCCAGAGCAATTCTTTCCGCGCGAGCTGCCGGTCTGCCCGGCCAGCAGTAGCAAGCCTGTGCTGCCCCGCAAACTCCTGTTGTTTCTGGCTGTGGTGTTCACAGTTGCCGTAGCCGGAGCGCTGGCGCTGGTAGTCCTCGACTGGACATCGCCAGGCCGTCTGCGGGCGATGTCTTCATTGCGCCCCTGAATGGGTTGGAGGCCGTCGTCTTTTGGGCGTGGTGGTCACGGGGTAGCTCGCGCCGGGCAGGGTAGGCTGCGTCGAAATGGTGACTCTGAGAAATGGGGGAACTTATGAGACTCGAGGTGTGGCATTTATTGGTCATCCTGCCTTTCCTGATCACCGGCGCGGTGGTCTTCCTCATTGCCCGCGCGGCACGTAGGGGCCGCGCCGGGGACCCCGATCACGGTTCTGGGAAGGGCCCGGCCAGCTGACGCTCCCTACCTCTTCTCGGCATAACGAGAAGAGGGACGGCACAATGTGAGCTGCTCCCCGAAAGTTGGATTGAGAAATCAGTTCTGACTTTCGGGGAGCAGTTTTATGCATTGTCGAAGTTCGTTGTCCGAGGAGCAGCGCGAGGCCGCGGTAGCAAAGTTTGAAACCCGTTGGGGTGCTTTGGCGGTAGCGACTCGAATCGGAGTAGGTAGAGGTGCCATAAACGTTTATGTGGTCGATGGCGGACACGCGGAAGTACGACACTGGTGGCCAAGCCAACACGACGGGTGTTCTCTTTTGAGTTCAAACTTTATGCTGTGCAGCGGTACCGCGCGGCCCACGGGAGGATCCTCGCCCCTGTTGCGATCAAAGGCCGGGTAGTTGCGACAGGGGAATCCAGCACCGAACAAGACCACGCCCTCGGAGCGTGGATCCACGGGCAAAGGCAGAAGCTAAGAGAAGATACCCTCCCCCTGACAGGCCGCCCAATTTGACGCCGCGATCCCGGGCTGGCAGAGAGGGAGAACGAGGGGCCGCCCGGTCCGGTCCTGAACGCGTCACCGGATTCCGCCCCCACATCTGTTCAAGGACGGACTTGATCACCGTGGCCAGCGGACTCGACCCGGCCCGACGGGATCGGTCCCTTGGCAAAGAATTGGCAAAGGAATCGCTGTGAAGTGGTGTTTTCAACAGTTGGAGAGTGTGACCAAGAGTCCTCCGTTTAGCTGGAAAACCAAGGTTTTTCAGGATTTTCCGCGAAACTGCGGGAACGATGAAATGGGTTCAAATCCCACCGTCACCGCCACGTAGCTAGGCCCCTGCTTCCCTTTACTTACAAGGGAAGCAGGGGCCTTTTGCTTTCCCGCGACTGGCTCATTGGCAATGATTAGGCCAAAACTTGATTCCGCAGGCCCGGGCCGCACGCCGACTTTGCGCTTCAGCTCCGCCTCAAAAGCCGATCTCCGGGCCGCCGTCCCTTCGGCGCTACCCGGGCCTCAGTTCCTGGGAAAGGACCCTTGACCCTATTGCGGCGTCGGTGACGGGGGGACACTCAAATCCGGGAATGCTCCGATCTCTGCCTCGTGCTCATCGCAGTTCATTCCCAGTTGCGGAAAAGGGGACTGCCAATGAAGGTTTGGCGACCGATCGTCGTAGCCCTACTGGTCATTGTCGGCTTCAGCGCTCCGGCGCCGAGCTGGGCCGCGGCACAACCGGATGTGATCCAGAAAGTCACCAACCCCATGCCGCCGGCACCATATGCATCCCAGATGTCATCTGCCGAACGTTCCGAGATCCTGCATCTGTACTATCACGGGCCAAGAGTGCGACTAACCTTCGACGACTGCGCCACCCAGGTTCGTCTCACCGGACTCCTGAACTGGCTGCGTCACTATAACGTCCAAGCCATATTCTTCTTCACCGGCCAATGCATGCTCGCCCACCCGACCTATCGCACGCAGATATCCAGGGCCGGTCAACTGCTGGGCAATCACAGCTTTGACCACCGCGACTACTCACGCATGACCGCCAACCAGATCTATACCGAGGTCCACCGGTACGGCAGCGTCATACCCACCACGTCACCCAAGCTCTGTCGGCCACCTTATGGTGCCGGCGCGTTCAGCCTCAGGGTTTACAACGCCCTGGCCCGTGCAGGATGCCGCCCCGCCTATTGGACCGTTGACACGCGCGATTGGGACGGCTCATCAGCCGGCACCATCATCCGCCGCGTGCAATTCGGCGACCGCACCACCCCGCGGGTTCGTGCGAGCGGCGTCATCCTGATGCACGGAACCGGACCCCATACGCTCCAGGCCCTGACCGGCGTTCGCAACGCCCTCATCTACTGGAGACTCGCCACGTTCCATATCCACTAGATGGCCGCCCGGCAGGCTCTCAATATTGCCTGCGACTTTCCGACGAAGCTCGCGGCCGAGCAGCGCCAACACCAGGATCAGCCGCGGCGTACTTGCTGGTGTGGCAGGTGCGTGGACCTGCCCACGGCTGACGTAGACGTGAGGCCTGTTGAATTTGCGGGCAGCAAGACGCCGTGGGCAGGATTGCTCGGGATCGGCCTCTATGTGCGCGACCTTCCGCGGATGAAGTGGAAGATCAGGACCACGACGGCGATCACCAGAAGCAGGTGAATGAACCCGCCGCCAATGTTCCCGATCAAGCCCAGAAGCCAGAGAACAGCAATAATGATGGCTATCCAAAGCAACATGAGAATCTCCCTTGAATTGATTGCGGATGAAATGCTGATTCTGCGCTCATCTTCGTACCTCCCGCGGCCCAAGGCAAGGGATAACCTCACCCCCGCAATAGGGCCTTTCCTCGCACCGCGACTCCGCCGCAAAGTTCACCGTAGACGCCGGCCTAGACCATCCAGAAACGATCATTTGGGGGTGCCGCTCATGACACGAATCGTGCGGTTCGACCACGTTGGCGTCACCGTTCCGGACCTCGACAACGTGGCTGACAGAGGCACCAGCGTCGAGTTGTCCAGCCTCGTCCGGCCAAACCCCGTCCCGGGGGCCGCCCCCTGCCATGGCAAACGACTGGAAGATCCTGCCACGTAGGCTTAGGAGTCACGAACACCTCTCGCCTCCCCCGCACAGATCCACCGTTGCCCCTGCTCCCGAATGAAGGAAGCCCTTGTGAAGAAGCTCCTCCCGCTTTCCGTGATGCTGGGCGCTGCCTGCCTGTCCGTCTCGGGATGTTCGACCGCCGCCCCTGCTCCGAGCCCGACCGCCCCGGCCGCGAGCGCCACCTCATCCGCCGCAGCCGCGGCTCCGACCACGGGCTGGGAGCTGAACCCCAAGGGCGGAGCCGAACGGATCAAAGCGGCAGGCCTGGCGGTCCTCAACGAGGAGGGCGCAGCCGAGCACTTCCACGCCCATCTGGACGTTTTCGTGGACGGCAAGCCTGTTCCTGTCCCGGCGGACATCGGCTTCAGCTTCACCGCAGCCGGCCAACCCAACGGCATCTCGGCGCTGCACACACATGACGAGACCGGCATCATCCACATTGAGGCGCCGGTCGCCGGGGCTACCTACACGCTTGGCCAGCTCTTGACCGAATGGGGTGTCCTGGACGGCACCGGCAAGCCCGGGACCGCGCATGCACCCATCTCGGATTGGTCCGTCGCTGTGAACGGCGCCAAGCAGGCGGGGCCGGCCCAAGCTGTCGTCCTGAAAGCCCACGATGAAGTCGTCCTGTTCCACGGGACGGCCCCGGAGCCGATGCCCGCAACGTTTAAGTTCCCGACCGGCCTCTAAGCCGGTCCCGCTGGCAGGCACCTGGCTACTGCCAACCCGGGATCGGGCGCCAGCGAATCAGCCCCCGAGGACGGGGTGCAGATGCTCACTCTCAATGGCGACGCGGGCCTGGACGGCCGCCGCCTTGAGGGACTCAGTCACGGACGCGCCCTGCAGGCTCGCGCCCAGGAACCCGGCCATGAACGCATCGCCGGCACCGTTGGTGTCCACCACATCCGCGGGAACAGCAGCGACCTCATGCCGCGTCCCGTCCGCTTCCAGCGCTACCGCACCCTCTGCCCCGCGGGTGCACACAGCCAGGCGGGGGCCCCGGGCGAGGCAGGAGCGCATCAGCTCCCAGGGATCGTCGGTCCGGTCGTCGTTCATAAATACGGTATCGGCCGCCCGCAGGAATGGCTGATGGAACGCGGACGATCCGTCGAAGTCATGAAGGTCCACCCACAGCGGTGTTTGCCGGACCTCGTCGCGCTCGAGCAACAACAAGCCAAGTTCGCTCAGGTCAATCACGGCAACTTCGGCTGCAGCCACTATTGCCGCGGCAGCGTCGAGGTCGTCGTCCGCCGGCGGGGAGGGCACCGAAACGTAGAGCGATACCCGGCCGCCGCCGTCGGTCATGAGGTTGACGTGACGCTCGGTGCGGTCCGACGCAATCGCTTCGATGGTGACGCCGGCCGTGGCGAGGGCGTCGCGCACCCGGCCGCCGGCGTCGTCCGCGCCCAAGGGCGAACACAAGCGCACCTGGACGCCGAGATCCGCCAGGTGCAAGGCCTTGCCCGCCGAGGTGCCTCCCACCGTGTGCCAGGCGCGGCGGGCGAACTGCATGTGCGGAACAGGGTCCGGGAGGTGGTCGAGGAGGATGAGGTGGTTCCACGAGGCGGGGCCACAGACAGCGACCAGCGGAGAAGCGGGCATGTCCTCAGCCTATCCGGCCGGCCTCCACTGTCACCCAGGACCGGGACCGCGTGCGGGATCCGTGCCCAATGGCACTCCCGGCCCGGGTGCGGCGCTGTCAGGATGAGGAATCACTGCACCGCCCGGCATCGGGCCTGGCATTTGGAAGGAAGGCATATGGCCGGAAACGAGAGCTACAGAATCGTGGTTGGCGTGGACGGTTCCGAGCAGTCCCGGGCGGCAATGGACTGGGCTGTTGAGGAAGCCAAGGCTCGCGGCGGTGAAGTGCTGGCCCTCACGGCCTGGCACTTCCCTTATGTCACCGACGCCCTCGGCCAGGCCTGGGACTACGAGGTGTTCCAGACCGACGCCCAGTCAATTCTCGATGAGGAACTTGCCCGGGTCCGGGGCCAGGGCGTTCAGATCAACGGACGCATTGTTCAGGGCAGCGCCGCCGCGGTGCTCGTGGACGCTTCGCGGGACGCCGACGTCGTTGCCGTTGGCTCACGCGGCCACGGCGGCTTCACGGGGCTGTTGCTTGGTTCCGTGTCCACCCAGGCGGTCCACCATGCCCACTGCCCAATTCTGGTCTTCCGCGAGTCCACAGCGGACCAGCCCGACCCAGGGGCGGACAACGCGCACTAGGTCACGCCAGCCGCTGCTCCTAGCCCGCGGGGCTGACAACGTCCTCCAGCACCGACCGGTCGAAGAAGCGGATCTCGCCGGTTTCCGGAAAGAACACGGGAACCACAGAAGTACTCGGGTCCTTCGAGGTCTCGTAGATTTCGGGCGCGCCCCCGTGCCTGCGCGCAATGGTGCCGACCAGGTCCGTACCGCGGACCCTGACGGTCCGGTATTTGTAGCTCATGCGGCCTCCTTTGGCGATGTGGGTCACAGCCTACTCCCCGCAGTCCGGCCGGCACCCCGGCGGCGGCCGCATGCGTCATGGAAGACCGCGCGGCCCCCGCTGGTGCACAATGCGTTCATGACCAATGACGCTCCCCGCCCGGTCTACTTCCTTTCGGACAGTACGGGCATCACCGCGGAAACGCTCGGCAACACCCTGCTGACGCAGTTCCCCGCAAACGAATATGACCGCATCACGGTCCCCTTCATCACCACCGTCGACCAGGCGCGCGCCGTCGTCAGGGTCATCGACAACCTCGCGGCCACGGGCCAGCAGCCGATCGTCTTCTCCACCGCCGTCGGCAGCGACATCCGGCAGACGCTGGGCACCTGCAAGGGGATCATCGTGGATCTGATCGGGACCCACGTCGGGCAGTTGGAGCAGGCCTTGGGGACGCAAGCCAGCGGGGAACCCGGCCGGGCCCACGGCCTGGGCAACGCAGCCCGCTACCAGTCCCGGATGGCCGCCGTCGAATACGCCATGGAGCACGACGACGGGCAGAGCCTGCGCGCGCTTGAGAAGGCGCAGGTCATCCTGGTGGCCCCGTCCCGCTGCGGTAAGACGCCCACCACCATGTACCTGGCGCTGCAGCACGGCATCTTCGCCGCGAACTTCCCGCTGGTGGACGAGGACTTTGAACGCGAGGGACTCCCCAAGCCCCTGCGGCCTTTCGTTTCCAAGTGTTTCGGCCTCACCACCAATCCCCTGCGCCTGAGTCAGGTCCGCACCGAACGCCGCCGCGGCTCGCCCTACGCGTCACTGCGGCAGTGCGGCTTCGAACTGCGCAGCGCCGAACGGCTGTACGTGTCCCACGGGATCCCGTACCTCAATTCGGCCAGCGTGTCCGTGGAGGAAATGGCAGCCACCATCCTCCAGAAGATGAACCTCAAGCACTGAGGCCACGCTTCACAACTGTTGCGTGGACCACATCGTGTGGAATCACCGGCGCCGACCTGTCACTGTGGACAGGACTTGCGCCCAGCAAACGGCGGCCGCCCACGCAGGCGGCATTAAGGCATCATCTGCAAAGGAGCAGCAACCATGACGACGGACATCCTGTGGTTCTCAGAACTCGGACTCAAGGACCTGGACAGGGTAGGCGGCAAGAACGCCTCCCTCGGCGAGATGGTGCAGAACCTCACCTCTGCCGGCGTCCAGGTTCCTGACGGCTTCGCCACGACAGCGGACGCCTACCGCAGCTTCCTGGCCGACTCCGGACTGGACCAGAAGATTGCCGATCGGCTGGTGGGCCTGGATACCGACGACGTGACGGCCCTTGCCGCAGCGGGCCAGGAGATCCGCACCCTGATGCGCGAGACGCCCTTCCTGCCGCACTTCGAAGCGCAGATCCGCGACTCCTACCAGAAACTGGTGGACAAGCACGGCGGCTCCGAGGACCTCTCGTGGGCTGTCCGCTCCAGCGCGACGGCCGAGGACCTTCCTGACGCCTCCTTCGCCGGGCAGCAGGAAACCTTCCTGAACGTTCGCGGCATCGAGAACATCCTGACCGCCATCAAGGACGTTTTCGCATCCCTCTACAACGACCGGGCCATCGCCTACCGCGTGCACCACAAGTTCGAGCACGCCGAGGTGGCACTCTCCGCAGGCGTCCAGCGCATGGTCCGCTCCGACGTCGGCGCATCCGGCGTCATGTTCACCATGGACACCGAATCCGGCTTCAAGGACGCCGTCTTCGTCACCTCCTCCTACGGCCTCGGCGAGGCCGTAGTCCAGGGCGCAGTCAACCCGGACGAGTTCTACGTCTACAAGCCCGCCCTGGCGGCAGGCCGCCCGGCCATCCTCAAGCGCGGACTCGGCGAAAAAGCGCTCCAGATGTCGTACACCAGCAACCGCGAAATTGGCCACACCATCGACTTCGTCCCGGTCGAGGCGTCCCTGCGGAACCGCTTCAGCCTGACCGACGACGACGTCGAGCAGCTCGCCCGGCACGCCGTCGCCATCGAAAACCATTACGGACGCCCGATGGACATCGAATGGGGCAAGGACGGGCTCGACGGCGGCCTGTACATCCTGCAGGCGCGCCCGGAAACCGTGCAGTCCCGCAGGGCCTCCGGCAGCCTGAGCCGCTTCCGCCTGAACGACTCCGGCCGGGTCCTGGTGGAGGGCCGCGCCATCGGCCAGCGGATCGGCGCCGGCAGCGTCCGGATCCTCACCGCGATCGACCAGATGGCCGCGTTCAAGACCGGCGACGTCCTGGTCGCGGACATGACCGACCCGGACTGGGAACCGATCATGAAGCGCGCCTCCGCGATCGTGACCAACCGTGGCGGACGCACCTGCCACGCGGCCATCATCGCCCGGGAGCTGGGGATTCCCGCCGTCGTCGGCACCGGGGACGCCACCGACGTCCTCTCCGACGGCCTCGACGTGACGGTCTCCTGCGCCGACGGCGAGACCGGCCTGATCTACGAAGGGATCCTGGACTTCAGCGTCGAGGAAACCGAAATCACCCAGCTGCCCGAGGCGCCGGTGAAGGTCATGATGAACGTCGGCACCCCCGAGCAGGCCTTTACGTTCGCCCAGCTCCCCAACCACGGCGTGGGCTTGGCCCGGCTGGAATTCATCATCAACCGGCAGATCGGCATCCACCCGAAGGCGCTGCTGAACATGGACGATCAGCCCGCGGACGTGCTCGCCGAGATCCGGGAACGCATTGCCGCCTATGACAGTCCGCGCGATTACTACATCAAGCGCCTGGCCGAGGGCGTGGCAACCATCGCCGCTGCCTTCGCGCCGGAGTCGGTGATTGTGCGGATGTCCGACTTCAAGTCCAACGAGTACGCCAACCTGCTCGGCGGGCCCGCTTACGAGCCGCACGAAGAGAACCCGATGATCGGCTTCCGTGGCGCTTCGCGGTACCTGGAACCATCCTTCCGGGACTGCTTCGACCTGGAGTGCGAGGCCCTGTCCTTCGTGCGGAACGAGATGGGCCTGACCAACGTCAAGCTGATGATCCCGTTCGTGCGCACCCTGGACGAAGCCGGCGGCGTCATCGACCTACTCGCGGAAAACGGGCTGCGCCGCGGCGAAAACGGCCTCGAGGTCATCATGATGTGCGAACTTCCGTCCAACGCGCTGCTCGCGGACGAGTTCCTGGACTACTTCGACGGCTTCTCCATCGGCTCCAATGACATGACGCAGCTGACGCTGGGCCTGGACCGGGATTCCTCGATCGTCGCCGGCAGCTTCGACGAGCGCAACCCTGCCGTCAAGAAGCTCCTGAGCATGGCCATCAAGGCGTGCAAGGCGCGCGGAAAATACGTGGGCATCTGCGGGCAGGGCCCGAGCGACCACCCGGACTTCGCCGAATGGCTGGTCGAGGAAGGCATCGACTCCGTGTCGCTGAACCCCGACACCGTGGTGGAAACCTGGATCCGGCTCGCCGGGGCCGCAGAAGCGTCGGCAGCCGCCGTCGGCAACTGAGTCCCGCCGCACCCGCCGGAAGTCATGACAACGACACCCCGGTCCCCGGACCGGGGTGTCCGCTTCGTAGCAGACAGTCCTTTTTCGTAGCCCTGTAGAAATCGCCGCTAGAATCAAGGGACAACCCGCTGCCGGCAGGACGCCCGCGGGAGCAACCATGACCGCCGCCGGTGAAGGGAGTGTTCCATGCGCACCGCCGCCAGAGCACCCTTCCACGCGTTGCGCTCGGCCATCGTCGCCACGACGATCGTGACGCTCGCCGCCGCAGCGCACGTTGTCGCCGGAGGCCAGCTTCCCGCCCCCGCCATCCTGTTCGCTTTCCTGGCCCTCACCGGACTGGTTTCCACCACGGCCACCAGGCTGAAGCTCAACCTGCCCGCGATGACCGGCCTGCTCGGCGCGGGGCAGGTGGTGCTGCATGAGGCTTTCGCCGCGTTCAGCACGCCGGCCGGCTGGACAGGGTCAGGGCCAGCGTCCGGCACCGTAATCGGCGGAATTGCCGCGCCGGCGCACCACGCGGGCCTGGCCACGATTCCGGTCCCGGCGGACCACCTCCGGCTCCACGAGCTGGACTCCGCCTTGGCCCTGTCCATGCTCGCCGGCCACGCCCTGGCAACCGTTGCCTGCGCCCTGATCCTGGCCAAGGGCGAGGATGCGCTCTGGTCACTCGCCGCGTGGCTCCGCCCGCTCGTCCAGCTCCCCGCGGCGGTCTTGCCGCGTCCGGCCCTCACGCGCGTCCTGCCGCGCCGGTCCGTCGGCGCCGTCCCGCTGCCGTGGCGCAACCTCCGGCGCGATTGCCGCCGCGGGCCGCCCGCCGTCGTCGTCTTTTCCTCCTAACTTTCCTTCCGGCTGCGGCCGTTCCTGCCCCGCAAAGTCTCCGTGCCCCCGGCACGGCGGGCAGCTGCCCCGCGCCTCCCCCGTTTCCGCGCGCCGCATTGAGTGCCGCACTGAGTGCCGCGCGCACGCCTGAAAGGCACCTGTTTTGACCACCACACAGCGACACACCGCCCTCCGCCGCACCCTCTCCGGCACCGCAACCGCCGGAGCCACCGCCGCCCTGATGCTCGCCGGCATCAGCGGCGCCTCGGCCCACGTCGGCGTCTCCCCGGACAAGACCACCGCTAACTCCTATGCCCTGCTGACCTTCGCCATCCCGCACGGCTGCGCGGAATCCGCCACCACCAAGGTGGCCATCACCCTGCCGCCGGAGCTCGACGACGCCCAGCCCACCGTGAACCCCAACTGGACGGCGGCCAAGGTCACCGAAAAGCTGGCGGCGCCGAAGAAGCTGGCCGACGGCTCATCGATCACCAAGCGCACCAGCCAGATCGTCTACACCGCCAAGGCGCCGCTGAGCCCGGAGCTCCGCGACGCGCTGGTGCTGTCGGTGAAGCTGCCGGATGCTGCCGGAAAGACCCTCTATTTCCCGACCCTGCAGAGCTGCGAAGTCGGCCGGGTGGACTGGTCGCAGGTCCCGGCAGCGGGCCAGGACGCCCATGCGCTGAAGTCCCCGGCGCCGTCGCTGACGGTGACGGCGCCGGCAGCCGCCACGGAGGCGGACGGGCATGACGCACACGGCGCCGAGCCGGCGGGGTCCTCCCCCGCGGCCCGCGCGGCCGCGACAAACGACGACGGCGGCCAGGCCAGAAGCTGGGCGGGCCTCGTCGCCGGCGTCGGTGGCCTGGTCCTGGGCGGCCTCGCCCTGCTCCGCAGCCGCAAGCCAGCACCCGCGAAGTAACGCACCCCCGGTTGATGCCCGGAAATCACAATCCGGGCATCAATCCGGGCCCTTCGTCGTGGCGTCGTTGACTAAGGCAACCGTGGAACATCAAAGTTGTGCCATGAGGCCTCAGCAGATGAAGAACAAACTGGTAATTACTTCCGTGACGGCGGCCGCCGCGGTTGCGCTGCTGCTCAGCGGCTGCGGCCAAAGCCAGCCCCAAAGCCAGTCCCAGGGCGCCACGACCGCCACGTCGCCGTCGGCCTCCGCCAGCGAGACGGCTTCCGCCAGCCCTGCCACGACCGCGTCCGGCGGAACTGCTACGGCATCGCCCGCAACTGCCACCACATCCACCGCGACCGGTCCTGCCCTCTGCAAGGCCGCCAACCTCAAGGGGTCCCTCGACGCCCGGGGCGGGGGCGCGGCCGGAAGCGTCTATATGCAGCTGATCCTGAAGAACTCCGGCGCTGAGCCGTGCCTGTTGAAGG
This sequence comes from Arthrobacter sp. 10T44, assembly GCF_056393885.1. NCBI lineage: Bacteria > Bacillati > Actinomycetota > Actinomycetes > Micrococcales > Micrococcaceae > Arthrobacter > Arthrobacter sp. 10T44. Next base: position 139,223 of record NZ_JBFTGT010000004.1, read on the forward strand.
GCTTCGCCGGAGTATCGCTCACCGCCGGCGCCAGCGGCGCCCCCATCGGTGCCGCGGCGACACGCGACGACTCGGCGCCCGTTGCCGACGTGCTGCTCGCCCCGGGCAAGTCCGGAAAAGCCACCCTGCGCTACACGCAGGCCGGCAACTACCCCAGCTGCACCCACACCCCGGCTGCCGGCTTCCGGGTGTACCCGCCGGAAGACACGGCGTCGCTGTTCATCGCCGCACCCAAGGACGCCTGCCGCGAGTCGGCGATCAAGCTCCTGACCGTCTCGGCCTTCACCGCGATGTAGCGTCCGCCCCAGGGCACCGCCGGACCCCATCAACGGACCCCACCGCCAAATCGCGCCGCAAAATAGTGTCGGTGCCTTAAGGCATGATGGAGGAATGAAGGGGCAGGAGCTCGCCGGCGGCACACTTGCGGCCGAGGCCATGGACCGGTTCAGCCGGCCGACCCGGGAGTGGTTCCTGGGCGCTTTCTCCGCGCCCACGCCGGCGCAGAACGGCGCCTGGAATGCCATTTCCTCAGGAGCCCACGCCCTGGTGGTGGCGCCGACCGGCTCCGGCAAGACCCTCGCGGCGTTCCTCTGGGCACTGGACCGGCTGCTGGTCTCCGCACCGCCGGCCCCCGAGGAACTTCCCGGACTGCCCGGGCTGGATGCCGCGGCCGCCAAGGGGCGGCGGAAGGCTCCGAAGCGGAAAACCCGTGTGCTGTATATTTCCCCGCTCAAGGCGCTGGGCGTCGACGTCGAACGCAACCTGCGCGCGCCGCTGATCGGCATCACCCAGACCGCCAAGCGCCTCGGCCTGCCCGCGCCGCTGATCACGGTGGGGGTCCGCTCCGGGGACACGACGGCGGCGGACCGACGCTCGCTGCTCAGCCACCCGCCGGACATCCTGATCACCACCCCCGAGTCACTCTTCCTGATGCTCACCTCCAAGGCGCGCGAGACCCTTGACGAGGTGGACACCATCATCGTGGATGAGGTCCACGCCGTGGCCGGCACCAAGCGCGGCGCGCACCTGGCCGTCTCGCTGGAACGCCTCGACGCGCTGCTGCCCAAACCGGCCCAGCGGATCGGGCTCTCCGCGACGGTGGAACCGAAGGAACTCGTGGCGCAGTTCCTGGCGGGCTCCGCACCGGTCGAGATCGTCGCGCCGCCGTCCAAGAAGACCTGGGACCTGACCGTCTCCGTCCCGGTCGAGGACATGTCCGATCTCCAGGGCGCCGCCGGGGCCTTCGACTCGGGGCCGGCGTCCGGGCTGCAGCCGCACGCGTCGATCTGGCCGCACGTCGAGGAGAAGATCGTGGACCTGGTGCTGGCCAACCAGTCCACCATCGTGTTCGCGAACTCCCGCCGGCTCGCGGAACGGCTCACCGCCCGGCTCAACGAGATCTACGCCGAGCGCCAGCTGATGGCCGAAGGCGGCGGCTGGGACGAGGCAGCCGGCGGTGCGGCGGGGCCGGACGGTTCGCTGCCCGCCTCGACCGCGACGCCGGCGCACATGATGGCCCAGGCCGGCAGCACCGCGGGCGCCGACCCGGTCCTGGCCCGGGCACACCACGGGTCCGTGTCGAAGGACCAGCGCGCCATGATTGAAGACGACCTGAAATCCGGCCGGCTGCGCTGCGTCGTGGCCACCTCCTCGCTGGAACTCGGCATCGACATGGGCGCGGTGGACCTCGTGGTGCAGGTCGAGTCGCCGCCCTCGGTGGCCAGCGGGCTGCAGCGGGTGGGCCGGGCCGGCCACCAGGTCGGCGAGATCTCCCAGGGAGTGCTCTTCCCCAAGCACCGGGCGGACCTTGTCCACACGGCCATCACCGTGGAACGCATGCTGGACGGCAAGATCGAACGGCTCTACGTCCCGGCCAACCCGCTGGACATCCTCGCCCAGCAGACCGTTGCCGCGACCGCGCTCGGCGCGATCGACGTCGAGGAGTGGTTCGCCACCGTCCGCCGCTCCGCACCTTTCGCCTCGCTCCCGCGCTCCGCGTTCGAGGCCACCCTGGACCTGCTGGCCGGACGCTATCCGTCCGACGAATTCGCCGAACTGCGGCCCAGGATTGTCTGGGACCGCAACGCCGGCACCATCGAAGGACGCCCCGGCTCGCAGCGGCTGGCCGTGACCTCCGGCGGCACCATCCCGGACCGCGGCATGTTCGGGGTGTACATCATCGGCACGGAGGTGGAGGGCACCGGCTCCCCCGGCGGCACCGGCGACGGCAAGGCCGCGGGCCAGGCATCCACGGCCAAGGGCGGCCGCCGGGTGGGTGAACTCGACGAGGAGATGGTCTACGAATCCCGCGTCGGCGACATCTTTGCCCTCGGCGCCACCAGCTGGAAGATCGAAGACATCACACACGACCGCGTCCTTGTCTCCCCCGCCTTCGGCCAGCCGGGCAAGTTGCCGTTCTGGCGGGGCGACTCGCTCGGCCGGCCGGTGGACCTGGGCCGGGCCCTCGGCGCGTTCATGCGCGAACTTTCGGCGTCCGACGTCGGCCCGGCCACCGAGCGCTGCAAGGCCACCGGCCTGGACGACTTCGCCGCCAACAACCTGATCCAGTACCTCGCCGAGCAGAAGCTCGCCACCGAGGTGGTCCCCAGCGACACGACCCTCGTGGTCGAGCGCTTCCACGACGAGCTCGGCGACTGGCGGGTGGTGCTGCACAGCCCCTTCGGCATGCCGGTGCACGCGCCGTGGGCCCTCGCCGTAGGCCAGCGGCTGCAACAGCGCTACGGGATGGACGGCTCCGCGATGGCCGCCGACGACGGCATCGTGCTGCGGGTGCCGATGATGGAGGACGAACCGCCCGGCGCCGAACTGTTCCTCTTCGAGCCCGAGGAGCTGGAACAGATTGTCACCGCAGAGGTCGGCGGCAGCGCTCTGTTTGCCTCCCGTTTCCGGGAGTGCGCCGCCCGCGCCCTGTTGCTGCCCCGGCAGACCCCCGGAAAGCGGCAGCCGCTCTGGCAGCAGCGGCAACGCTCGGCCCAGCTGCTGGACGTCGCCCGGAAGTACCCGACCTTTCCGATCGTGCTCGAAACCGTGCGCGAATGCCTGCAGGACGTCTACGACCTTCCGGCCCTGAAGGACATTGCCGCCTCGATCGAGCGGCGCGAACTGCGGATCCTGCAGACCACCACGCAGCAGCCCTCGCCGTTCGCGAAGTCCCTGCTCTTTGGCTACGTGGCGCAGTTCCTCTACGAGGGCGATTCGCCGCTGGCCGAGCGCCGGGCCGCCGCCCTGGCGCTGGATTCCACCCTGCTCAACGAACTGCTGGGCCGGGTGGAGCTGCGCGAACTGCTCGACGCGAAGGTCATCGAGGCCACCGAGCTTGAACTCCAGCGCCTCGCGCCGGACCGCCGAATGCGCGGGCTGGAGGGCGTGGCCGACCTGCTCCGGCTGCTGGGCCCGCTCACCCCCGACGAAGTCGCCGCCCGGCTGGAGGCCGAGATCCAGCCCGCCGCAACCAAGGCCGCGTCCGGAACGGAGCTTGCCGACGCTGCAGCAGGAGAGGGCGCCGTCGACGGCGTGCCCGATGCGGGGCCGGAGCCCGCCAAAATCGCGGCGGGCAGCCCCGAGGCCGCGGCGCACCTGGCCGCGCTACAGCGGGCCAACCGTGCGATCAAGGTCAACATCGGCGGCGCCGAGCGGTTCGCCGCTGTCGAGGACGCCGCCAGGCTACGCGATGCCCTCGGCGTTCCATTGCCGATGGGCGTGCCGCTGGCGTTCATCGAACCCGTCGCGGACCCGTTGGGCGACCTCGTTTCGCGGTACGCCCGGACTCACGGGCCCTTTACCGCCGCCGAGGCCGCCGCCCGGCTGGGACTCGGCGTCGCCGTCGTCGGCACGGCGCTCAAGCGGCTGGCCGCGGATGGGCGCGCCGTCGAGGGCGAGTTCCGGCCCCACGTCACGGCACCGGAAAGCGGGTCAGCCGAGGAGACAGCGGACGCGCCTGCACCGGCTGCCCCGGCGGCCCCGGCGGCCCCGGCGACCGTTATGCCTTCGGCAAGCGCCAGCGAATGGTGCGACGCCGAGGTGCTCCGCAAGCTCCGCCGCCGCTCCCTGGCCGCGCTGCGCGCCGAGGTCGAGCCCGTGGATATGTCCGCCTACGGGCGGTTCCTCCCGGCCTGGCAAAACGTACGGACACCCGGCACCCGGGGGCAGTCGGCGCTGCGCGGGCTGGACGGCATCATCACCGCCATCGACCAGCTCTCCGGCGTGCCGATTCCGGCTTCCGCCTGGGAACCGCTGGTCCTGGCCAGCCGCGTCTCCAACTACCAGCCGGCCATGCTCGACGAGCTCATGGCCGCCGGCGAGGTCCTCTGGTCCGGAGCCGGCTCACTGCCCGGCAACGACGGCTGGGTAAGCCTGCACCTGGCCGATTCCGCCGAATTGACCCTGAACCCGGCCCTGGACTTCGAACCCGGCGACGCGCAGCAGCGGCTCCTGGACCACCTGCGGAACAACGGCGGCGGTTACTTCTTCCGGCAGCTAACCGACATTGCCGGCGGGATGGATTCGGTACTCAGCGACCAGGACGTCGTGTCCGCACTCTGGGATTTGGCCTGGGCGGGCCGGATCACCGGCGATACGTTCGCTCCGGTCCGGGCGCTGATCGCGGGCGGGCACACCGCGCACCGGCAGGTCGGGCGCGCCCCGCGGGCCCGTGCGCCCAGGCTCAGCCGGCTGGGACGCGCCCACGGGACCGGCCTGCTCGGATCGCCGGGCCTTACCGGCGGCCGTTACGGCTCCGTCAGCGGCGCCGCCCCCACGCCTCCCCTGGCTGCGGGGCGCTGGTCCGCACTCCCGGCCCCCGAACTCGACGCCACCATCCACGCCCGCGCCACCGCCGAACTCCTGCTCGACCGGTACGGCGTGGTCACCCGCGGATCGGTCATGGCGGAGAACATCCTGGGCGGCTTCGGCCTGATGTACAAGGTGCTGGCCCGGCTCGAGGAAGCCGGGCGCTGCCGCCGCGGCTACTTCATTGAGCACCTCGGCGCAGCCCAGTTCGCCGTGCCGGCCACCGTGGACCGGCTGCGCTCCTACGTCGAGGACGCCCAGCTGAACAAGACCGAGCCGGTCGCCCTGGCACTCGCCGCCACGGACCCCGCGAACCCGTACGGGGCCGCGCTGCCGTGGCCGGCCGTGAATGAGGAGGCAGGCACCGGCCACCGGCCGGGCCGGAAGGCAGGTGCCCTGGTGGTGCTGGTCGACGGAGCCCTGGTCCTCTACGTCGAACGCGGCGGGAAGACCCTGCTGGCGTTCAGCACCGACGCCGAAGTCCTGGCCGCCGCCGGCGCAGCCCTCGTGGGTGTCGTGACCCGGGGCGCCGTCGACAAGCTCATCATGGAAAAGGTCAACGGCCACGGCATCCTGGACACCCCCGTTGCCGCCGCCCTGGCCCAAGCCGGCGCCTACTCCACCCCGAAGGGACTGAGGATCCGTGCCTGAGGGCGATTCCGTTTTCCGCGCTGCGGCGCAGCTGCACGCCGCGCTGGCCGGCAAGGAGTTGCTGGCGTCCGATTTCCGGGTGCCGCGCTTCGCCACGCTGAAGCTGGGCGGCTGGACCGTCCAGGAGGTCGTCCCCCGCGGCAAGCACCTGCTGATGCGCGTGACGGGACCGGCCCCGAAGGACCGGCTCACTATCCACTCACACTTGAAGATGGAGGGGAACTGGCAGGTCTATCCCCCCGGCGGGCGCTGGCGCAAGCCCGGTTTCACCGCCCGCTGTGTGCTCCGCACGGCGTCGGCGGACGCCGTCGGATTTTCGCTCGGGCTGCTGGAGGTCATCCCGACGGCGGAGGAGGCCAGCGTCGTGGGCCACCTCGGACCGGATCTGCTCGGCCCGGACTGGGACATGGCGGAAGCCGAACGCCGCCTGCTCGCGGCACCCGAGGTGCCGATCGGCGTCGCGCTCCTGGACCAGCGCAATCTGGCCGGCATCGGCAACATCTACCGCTGCGAGGCGTGTTTCCTGTCCGGCGTCCACCCGGCGTCGCCGGTCTCGGCGGTCCCGGACCTGGCGGCGATGATCACCGACGCGAAGGTCCTGCTGACAGCCAACCTCGGCCCGGGCCGCCGCGTCACGGTGCTCAACGCTCGCGGAGTTCCGGTCGGCCGGACGGCGGGGCGGCCGGGCTACTGGGTGTACCGGCGGGAGCACCAGCCCTGCCTCAAATGCGGCACCCCCATCCGGCGCGGCGTCCTGGCCAAGGCCACCGGCACCGAGGAACGGGACATCTACTTCTGCCCCAGCTGCCAGCCCCTGCTCGGAGCCTGACGCGGCCGGCCGGGTGCGCGGCCGCCAGGCTCCGTCCGTGGATCTAGGTGGCCGGTGTCGAGGCCCCGGCCACGGCCGCTTCCGCTGCGGGCTGGTCGTCCGCAGCGGGCAGGACCTCTCCGGGGGACTTCAGCTCGGCGGACTTCAGCTCGGGGACGGTGAAGCGCGGCAGCAGGAGCTGGACCAGGGGTCCGATGGCCAGCGCATAGAGCACGGTCCCCACGCCGACCGAGCCGCCCAGCAGCCAGCCGGCGCCCAGCACCACCACCTCGATGCCGGTCCGCGCGCCCCGCACCGGCCAGCCGGTGCGCCGTGCAAGTCCGGTCATCAGGCCGTCCCGCGCTCCGGGCCCCAGGCGGGCACCGATGTACAGGGCGGAGGCCACGCCGTTGAGCAGCACCGCCCCGATCAGGAGCGCGACCTGGCCACCCAGGTGCGAGAACTTGGGGATCAGCGCCAGCCCGAGGTCGGCGAAGACCCCCACCAGCACGGCGTTGCTGACGGTGCCGACCCCGGGCCACTGCCGGAGCGGGATCCACAGCAGCAGGACCAGGAAACTGACGATGATTACTACGGTGCCAAGACTCAGCCCGGTCCTGCCGGCGAGTCCCTGGTGGAAGACGTCCCACGGCGCCGTGCCCAGGCTGGCGCGGATGACCATGGCGAGCGAAACGCCGTACAGGGCTAGGCCGATCAGGAGCTGGAGGAGTCTGCGCGTCATCATGGCCACCATCCTGCCGGAAAACTGGCCTTGTAATCCATAGCCAGTTTGGAATACTGGCTTTATGTCCGGCTCCCTGAATCCGAGTTCCCTCACCCGCTTGCTGGGTAAGTGGAACGTCGGCGCCTCGCCCGCCTACCGCGAGCTGGCCGACGTGGTCCGCCTGCTCATTCTCGACGGCCGGATCCCGCTCGATGTGGCACTGCCCAGCGAGCGGTCGCTGGCAGCCATCCTCGGCATCAGCCGCACCACCGTGACTGCGGCCTACGCCCTGCTGCGCGAGCAGGGCTTCCTCAGCAGCGGCCAGGGCAGCCGGAGCCGGAGCTGCATCCCGAGCCACGGCCCGGCCCATCCCGGCGGGAACGACGGCGGCCTGCGGCTCAGCGGCCCCCCCGGGCTGGCGGTTCCCGACGGGATCCTCGACCTGGCCTACGCCTCGCTGCCAGCCAGCGGCGAAGTGGTGCACCGGGCGTTTGCCGCCGCACTGACGGAGCTGCCGGCGCTGCTGCCCGGCTTCGGGTACGACGCGCTCGGCGTGGGTCCGCTCCGGGAGGCGATTGCGGCCCGCTACACGGCGGCCGGGGTGCCCTCCACCGCCGGGCAGATCCTGGTCACCTCCGGCGCGCAGCACGCCCTGAACATCGTGCTCCGGACCCTCGCCGGGCGGTCCGGGAAGGTGCTCGTGGAACATCCGAGCTACCCGAATGCCCTCGACGCGATCCGGGCCGCGGGCTGCCGCCCGGTGACGGTGGCCATGCCCGCGGCCCACGGCGGCGGCGCCCACACGGAGCACGCCCGCGCCGGGGGCCAGGCAGGCTGGGACCTGGAGGCGATGGAATCGGCGCTGCTGCAGCAGCGGCCGTCGATGGCCTACGTGGTGCCGGACTTCCACAACCCCACCGGCCGGCTCATGCCCGACGCCCAGCGGCGCCGCCTGGTAGCGGCCGCCGTGGCGTCAGGCACCGTGCTGGTGGCGGACGAGACGCTGCGGGAGCTGAACCTCGACGGCGCCAGCTCCACTCCGATGGCCGCGTTCGGGCCGGCGGTGGTGTCCCTGGGATCGCTCAGCAAGTCGCACTGGGCGGGGCTGCGCACCGGCTGGATCCGTGCCAGCGAGCCCCTGATCCAGCGCTTCGCCGCGGCGCGGACCACACTGGACCTGGGCGGTCCGGTGGTGGAGCAGCTCGCCGCGGCGCACCTGGTCAAGGACCTGGCCGAGCCGCTGCCCGCCCGGCTCGCCGCGCTGCGCGGAAACCGGGATTGCCTGCTGGACCTGATCCGCGGGCATCTTCCGGACTGGGAGCCGGAGCGGCCCGTTGGCGGATTGTCGGTCTGGTGCCGTCTTCCCGCGCCCGTCAGTACCGCCCTGGCGGTGCTCGCCCCGGACTTCGGCATCCGCCTCGCGGCGGGACCCAGGTTCGGCGTCGGCGGCGCCTTCGAGTACTACCTGCGGCTGCCGTTCACCCTGCCGCCGGAGCAGCTGGAGTCCGCGGTGCTGGCCCTGCGCGCGGCCCAGGACCGGCTGGACCGCTCCCCGCAGCTGCGCCGGAACCTCCCCGCCCAGCCCGCCGCGGCCATCGCCTGACCCGGCCCCCGGCCCGTTTCGACGGTTCCCTGCCGATCCGGCGCTTGGAAACATCGAGCGGGCACGGAACCGTCGAAACGGCGAGTGGGGCTTGGTTGCGAAGACCTAGGCATAGACCTTCGCCAGGAATCCGGCCCAGGCGTTCGACGTCGCCCCGGTGTCCCCGCTGCCACTGAAGTCGTGCACGGTCATGCCCACCGGCGCCCCGAAGTTGTTGCGGCCGAAGAAGCGGTACATCGCGTCGGCGGTCCGCAGGCCGAGGAAGTTTTCGTTGGCAAAGTCCACTTCGCCGGCCAGGTGCCCGACGCCGTCGACGTCCAGCTCCACCCCGTCGCCGGGGGCCGACCCGGCGACGCCGAGGGCCTTCTTGAGCCGGTCGAAGCCGTCCGGGACCTGGGACGCGGCCGGCGCCTGGATGTCCGTGAAGACGACGGGCCGGCCGTTGAAGTGCTGCAGGTACTGGCCCAGGGTGTGGAGGTAGAAGGCCGTGTGTTTGCTGGCGCCGTCGTACTGCTCATCCCAGTTGTCTGCAAAAATGCCGCTGTGGACGTAGTGGAGCCGCGCCCGGCCGCCGCCTAGCGGTTCCAGCACGTGCTCCAGCTGGTTGAACCAGCCGTCCGGGCCGTCCATCCGGGTGACCAGATGCGAGGGGTACTCGTCCACGGTACGCACCGCGGGCCACTGGTCCGTGGGGAACATCCAGGCGGGGGTGTCCTTGGTGACGGCCTCCCACACCTGTTCGGGCGTGCCGGGCAGTTCGGTGTCGTGAACGATCTCGAATTCGCGCTTGTCAGTCATTGTCCTGCTCCTTAGCTTGGCCGGTTGCGTCTTTCGGGGTTGCGTGGGTTGTTGTGCGTGCCGTCGCCTTCAGCGAGGGATGGAGTGCGACGACGAGCCGGTGCCTGCGTCCGGCCGGCCGGGCTGCCGGGGACCCTGGCGAGGCGTCCGCCGGGACGCCGCTGCCGCCGTCGTGATACTTGTCCACGAGCCGGGTCACCGCGACGCCGAGCTCTTCGGCGAAGGCCGCCCGGTCGGCCGCGGACCGGAAAGTGACCTCGCCGTCGATCGCGAAGGTGGCGATTTTTTGCCTGGCCGCGGTGGCCCCGGCGATCAGCTGGCCCATTTCCTGGACCATGCGGGCCGCGAGCGCCAGCAGCCAGACCGCAGAGAAGCGGTCCGAGAACCGGTGCGGGTCCGGGGCCACGGAGGCAAGCGCCGCCGGCGAAATCAGGTACGACGCCGCCGTCGCCCGCAGGATGCGTTCGGTGACGTTGCCGCGCCTGCGCTCCTCGATGAGTTCGACCAGCCCATGCCGCTCGAGGGCTTTCAGGTGGTAATTCACTTTCTGCCGCGGCAGGCCCACTTTCGCGGCCAGCTGTGTTGCCGATCCCGGCTCGGCCAGCTCGCGCAGGATGCGGGTCCGGATCGGATCCAAGGATGCCTCCGCCGCGGCCGGGTCTTCGATCACTTCGATATCCAACATGCTCCAAGTCTGATTACCGACAGTTTTATTTGTCAAGAACTTTTTTGTCGTCGGCCCCGTCTCGACGGTTCCCTGCCGATGCGGCGCTTGGAAACATCGAGCGGGCACGGAACCGTCGAAACGGCGGGCGGGGCTTAGGCGGGCGGGGCACGGCGGGCAAGCGGGGCGGCGGGGCGGGCAAAGTAGAATGGACCGGTGATGCAATCCCCCCTGCCCGTGCGTGACGGCGTGAACGCGACCCGCCTGCGGCTGCCGGACGAGGGGCCGTGGGACACCGCCATGGACTACATGATGCACCGCTGGGGGCACATCGACCCGCAGGGCATCGAGGACCGTTTCGACGCCGGCGAAATCGTGGGCGAGGCCGGCGTACCGCTGGACCGCACCACCCCGCTGCAGCGCCACACCTTCATCTGGTACTACCGCTCGCTGCCGCCCGAGACCCGCATCCCGGTGGAACTGAACATCCTGCACCAGGACGAGCACCTCCTGGTCGTGGACAAGCCGCACTTTCTGCCCACCACCCCGGGCGGCACCTACATCCAGGAGTCGGCCCTGGTGCGCCTGCGGAACCAGCTGCGGCTGCCGGACCTGATCCCGATGCACCGCCTGGACCGCATGACGGCCGGCATCCTGCTGCTCTCCACCAACCCTGAGACCCGAGGGAAATACCAGGTGCTCTTCGAGAAGCGCCAGGTTCAGAAGGAATACGAGTGCGTGTCCGCCGCGGAGCCCGCCCCGGGGCACCCCGCCGTCGACTTCCCGGTAGTCGTGCGCAACAGGATGACCAAGTCCCGCAGCTACCTGCTCGCCGAGGTCATCGAGGGCGTGCCCAACGCCGAGACCCGGATCGAGCGGTTGCGCACCTTTGACGCACCCGACGCCGCCGCCCCGCGCCGTGCGCTCTACCGGCTGGAGCCGCACTCGGGGAAGACGCACCAACTCCGCGTGCACATGGCGTCGCTGGGACTCGGGATTGTGAACGACGCGTTCTATCCCGAGCTGCTGGACAAGGCGCCGGACGACTACGCCAAACCGCTTCAGCTCCTGGCCCGCGGCATCCGCTTCGTGGACCCCATCTCGGGCAGCCCGGTGGAGTACCGCAGCCGGCTCGAACTTTCCGAAGCCCACTAGCGCCAACCACTGATCCCCGCCGGATATGCGGTAACTTGTGCCCATGGACCTGGCCAATGCGGACACCTGGGGAGCCGCGATCTATTTCTGGATCATCCCCGTGGTCCTCGGCGACGCCATCTTCCCGCCGGTCCCCTCCGAGATGGTGGTCATCACCGCCGGAGCCCTGTCTGCCGACGGCCGGGCCAACGTTTTCCTGGTGGCAATTCTCGCCGCCCTGGCCTCCTGGCTGGGGGACATCATGGTCTTCCAGCTCTTCAAGCGCCGCCTCAGCCACGTGCTGGACCGGTGGAGCTGGGGCCGCAGGTTCCACAGCGGCGTGCACCTGGCCATCGCTCGGGCCGGACGATCGTCGACCTACGGGGCCATCATCGGCATCCGCTTCATCCCGGGCGGCCGACTTGCCACCACGGCCGCGGCGGGGATCGCCAACGTGTCCACCCGCGGTTTCAGTTTCTGCGCGGCGCTGGGCGGCAGCCTGTGGGCGGTCTGGTCGGTGGGCCTGGGGTACATCACAGGTTCGGCCACCAAGCTGCCGTTCTGGGCGAGCTCGCTGATCGGAGTGGGCCTTGGGCTGGTGATCGGCGCCGTCGTCGGGGTGGTCGTCACCCGCCGCCGCGGCAACCGCTCCCCCGTGGTGCAACCCGGCTCCCCCGAGGCGGACCCCGACGCGGAGCTGGACTTCTAGACCGGCACTTCCGCTCCCGCCACGGTCCGCGCTGCTGGGTCCGCGCTGCTGGGCCCCGCGCGGCTACACCGGCGCCCAGCGTCCCCTGTTGCGCCGCAGCACGGTCAGGTTCCCGGTCACCGCAACGCGTTCGACGGCGTCGCGCATCATGGCGGCCGACTCCAGCGCCTGGCTGTTCTCCGCGGCGTAGGCCGTGGCGTCCACCAGGAAGCGGAGGTTCAGCTGCGGGACCCCGCCGGCGAGTTCCAGCTGGTTGGACTCCACGTGGTGCCGCGTTCCCAGCGCCTCCACGGCAGCCGCCATCACGGCTTCCGGCGGGGTGCCCGGCTTGAGTCCGGTGATTTTGAGTCTGGTCTGGAACGACGGCATGGAACAACCCTAGCCGGAGCCGGGGCGCGGACTACCCGGTGTTGCGCAGGCCCGCCGCGACGCCGTTGACGGTGATCAGCATGGCCCGCTGGAGGCGTTCGTCGATCTCGGCGTTGGGCGTGCCCTCCCCTGCCGCGGCCTCGGCGCGGACGCGGCGCAGCAGCTCCACCTGCAGGTAACTGATCGGGTCCAGATACTGGTCCCGGATCTCGAGCGAGCGCTTGAGCGTGGGCTGCGCGTCGAGCAGCAGGTCCTCCCCCGTCAGGTTCTGGATCTCGGCCACGGTCAGCTCGTATTCGGCGCGGATGGCGTGGAACAGGTGGTGCAGCTCGGCCGGCACCAGGGTCGAAACGTAGTAGCCGGCAATGTCCATGTCCGTCTTGGCGAGCGTCATTTCGACGTTGGAGAGCACCGAGCGGAAGAAGTGCCAGCCGTCCATCATCTCCACGAGCTGGGCCGAGTTGCCTGCCTCGCGCGCAGCCTTAAGTCCGGAGCCGACGCCGAACCAGCCCGGCACGATCTGCCGCGACTGGGTCCAGCCAAAGACCCACGGAATGGCCCGCAGCCCCTCGAGGCCCGCACCGGAATCGGGGCGCTTGGACGGGCGGGAACCGATGTTCAGCGAGCCCAGCTGCTCCACCGGGGTGGAGGCCATGAAGTAGGCCGGCAGGTCCGGATCGTCAATCAGGGTCCGGTAGCGGGCAAATGCCGCATCGGAGATGGTCTCCATGACGTGGCCGTAACGCTCGCGCTGGTCCTCCGAGGTGCGCGGGGTACGGTGCAGCGCCGATCCCTGCAGCACCGCGGCGAGGGAGAGCTCCAGGTTCTCGCGCGCGAGCTCGGGCAGCGAGTACTTGTCCGAGATGACCTCGCCCTGCTCGGTGAACTTGATCTCGCCTTCGAGCACGCCGTTGGGCTGGGCCATGATCGCGTCGTAGGTCGGGCCGCCGCCGCGGCCCACCGAGCCGCCGCGGCCGTGGAAGAGCCGCACCCGGACGCCGTGCTTGGCCGCGACGTCGCGCAGCTTGCGCTGTGTCTTGTGGATTTCCCACTGGCTCGTCATCACGCCGGATTCCTTATTGGAGTCCGAATAGCCGAGCATAATTTCCTGCACGTCGCCGCGCAGCCGGACCAGCTCGCGGTAGGACGCATCCGAGAGCAGCGCGTCCACGATCTCGGCCGAGGCGCGCAGCTCCTCCACGGTTTCCAGCAGCGGGGCAAAGCCGATCTTGGCATAGGGCGCCTCGCCGAAAAGGTTCACCAGCCCGGCCTCGCGGGCCAGCACGGCCGCGGCCAGGACGTCATCCGCGCCGCGGGTCATGGAAATGATGTACGTCTCGATCACGTCCGGGCCGTAGGTGCGCAGGGCGCGGCGGATCTCACGGAAGACGTCGTACGTGCCGTCCGCGACGCCGTCGAGCTTAATCGGGTGGCCGGAGAGCGGGCGGCGGGAGGCAAGCTCGGAGCCGAGCACTTCGAGCCGTTCGGCGCGGCTCAGTTCGGCGTAGCGCACGCCGGGGCCGCCGAGGCGGTCCATCAGCTGCCCGACGGCGTCGTGGTGGTGGTCGGCGTGTTCGCGGATGTCCAGCGTCGCGAGGTGCAGCCCGAAGGAGGCGATCGCGCGCCGGACGCGGGCCAGCGCACCGTCGGCGGCAAGGCCGGCGTGGTGGTTCCGCAGCGAGACCTCGAGCAGGCCCAGTTCGGCCAGGAGCTCCGCGGTGGCGGCGTAGTCGCGGCCGGGCTCGTGGGCCGAGCCGGCGGCGACCCGGCGGCCGGTGTTGAGCAGCTTGGCTTTGATGCAGGTGAGCTTGAGCCGGTACGGTTCCTGCGCGTTGAGCTCCAGGACGCGGCGGTCCAGTCCGGGCAGGTTCCCCAGGTCGACGTCGATCGAGTCCAGCAGCGCCTGGTCCGCCCCCGCCAGCGCGGTCGAGTTGGACAGGATGGAGATGAGCCCGTCGATCAGGCCGATGCTGATCCGGACGGCGTGCTGGTTCTGGATCTGCAGGATTTCGCGGGTGACGCCGGCGGTGACGTTGGGGTTGCCGTCCCGGTCACCGCCGATCCAGGAGCCGAAGCGGATCGGCGCCTTCGTGACGGGCAGGGTGACGCCGTGCTCGCCGAGGAGTTCGGACAGGTCCGAGAGCATCTCCGGCATGGCGTCGCCGAGGATCCCGGTGAGGTAGTAGATCGCGTTCCGGGCCTCATCCACAGGGGTGGGCCGGACCTGGCGGAGCTCGTCGGTCTGCCACATCTGGTCGATCACCTCGGCCAGCTGGCGGTCCTGGCGGCGGCGGGCCGAGGTGCCCTCCCGGGTGGATTCGGCCAGCACGTCGGAAAGCCGGCGGATCTTGTCCAGCACCGAACGGCGGGATGCTTCGGTGGGGTGCGCGGTGAAGATGGGCCGGACGTCGAGTTCATCCACGACATCCTGCAGCACGGCGGATCCGGCCTGTTCGGCGATTTCCTCGACGGCCTTGGCCAGCCAGCCGTCCTTTTCCTGCCGGCTCCGCAACCCGCGGACCCGGTGGACCTGCTCGGCGGCGTTGGCCAGGTGGAAGTAGAACGCGAAGGCCCGGACCAGGTCGGTTGCCTGCTCAAGCGGCAGCGAGCCGAGCAGTTCGCGGACCTGGGCGACGACGTCGTACGAGCTCCACGGCCCGGTGGCATCGGCGCCGCCCCGGGCGGCCTCCTTCGATTCCTTGGTCAGCAGCCGGACCTGCTCGACGAGGTCGAGGAGCTCGGGGCCGTGCTGGCGGACCAGGGATTCGCCGAGGAGGGTGGACACCCGGCGGACGTCGGCGCGCAGTTCGGAGGCGAGGTCCGTACCGGAAGTCAATGCAGTGTCAGCCATGGAAACAATCTTTCGAGGGTTCGACTTGGCTCGTACACTGCGCTGGATACTGTGAGCCGGGTTACTTGTACCCATGGGATGTTACCCGGCTCACGCTCACGCGGGGAATCCGTCTCAGATAGTGTCGGGACCCTTGACGACGGCCGCCGCACCCAACTAACTCGCAGTTGTTGCCGTTTTCAGCGCTCAAAACGGCAACAACTGCGAGCCAGTTCGGCTGGACCCGGCGGGGCCCGGCGGTTTTAGCGGGCGATCTTGAAGTTGAAGTCCGCGTTTCCGAAGGCACCCCAGAGCCGCAGCCAGATCGGCAGGAGCATTTCCGTCCCGCGGGCCGTCGTGATGTCGCCCAGGTCGATGATGTCGCGGTGGCCCAGGTCCGCCAGCAGCCCCGCCACCACCGTCTTGGCGTCCGCGTCGTTGCCGGAGACGAACACCGAGTGGTCACCGCCGGCCACGCTGGCCGGGTCAACCATGATCCCGGCGTTCATCGTGTTGAGCGTCTTGACTACCCGCGCGTCCGGGAAGGCGCGCTGGATCTGCTCGCCGAGGCTGTCGGTGTTCACCGGGTTCAGCGACGGCGGGAAGCCCTGGGAGAAGTCGAGCGGGTTGGCGATGTCGACGATGACCTTGCCCGCCAGGTTGGCGGCGCCGGCGGCGGCCAGCGCATCGAGGGAACCGGTGCCGTTGGTGGCGTTGACAACGATCTCGCTGCCGGCGGCGGCCTCGGCGAAGGTGGTCAGGGAAATTTCGCCGTGCTCCGCGTGCCACTGGGCAAACGGGACGCCGCCCATCGGTCCCGCCTCGGTCCGGGCCAGCGTGGCCTGCGGATCGCGGGTTCCGATGACGACGTCGTGGCCGAGCTTTGCCAGGGCGCCTGCGACGGCGGGACCGACCGTGCCGGTGCCGAATACTGCAATTTTCATGGGGACCTCATTCGGTAGGACATTTTCGGATCATTGAGGGTAGACAAGTCCGTCTACCGCTGCGAGACGCTACCAGACAGAACTGTCTACGGCAAGCGTCCCGTCGGCGGACTGTGACCTGGGAGCGGCCTCGGCTGGCTCCGCCGGCCGCCCGTCAGACGGCCCCGGACCGCGCCCGGACAGACTGGTCTGTGTACCATGAAGTTATGACGCCGACAGCAGCCACCGCACCAACCGCCGTCGGGCCGCGCAGTGTCCGGACGCCGGCAGGGCAGGCCAAGGACAAGATCCTGGCGACGGCCTTCCGGCTCTTCTACGCGCAGGGACTCCGGGCGGCCGGCATCGACACGATCATCGCCGAATCCGGCGTCGCGAAGGCCACCTTCTACAAGTACTTCCCGGCCAAGGATGACCTGATCCTGGCCTATCTGGAACAGGTTGACGGGGTCTGGACCGGGCAGCTGCACGCCGCCGCCGAAGCCGCCGGGCCGGACGCCGCGGATCAACTCGTGGGCCTGTTCGACGCACTCTCCACCGCCTGCCGCCGGGACGGCTACCGCGGCTGCGCCTTCATCAACGCCGCGGCCGAGTCGGCCTCCGGCACCCGGGTGCATGAACGGACGGTCGCCCACAAACAGCACATCCTGGCGTGGATTCGGGACCTGGCGGAGCAGGCCGGCGCCCAGGATCCGGACGGGTTGGCCCGCAGCCTGACCCTCGTCCTCGACGGCGGCCTGGCCAGCGGTGTGCTCGACGCCGACCCCGCCGCTGCCGCCGCCGCCCGCACCACCGCGGCCCAACTGGTTGCGGCCGCCCTGACCAACCCGCCCACCCCCAACTGACAGACAGTTGTTGCCGTTTTGAGCCCTCAGAACGACAACAACTGCGAGCTAGTTGGGCTGATACCCGCAGAGGTGCCCTTTGACCGCCGCCCCGTCCCCCACTGACGCACAACTCGCCCGCTGGCAGCGCTTCCGCAAGAACCGCAACGAGGCCCTCGCCAGTGACTACGGCTGGCTCACCCTGACCTCCTTCCAGTGGCTGCCGGAGAGCCCGGCCGCCGTCGAACTCGTCCCCGGCCTCTGGTCCACGGACGGGACGACGGCGTTCCTTACCGCAGCCGCGGCCGACGGGCTGACCCTGGTGGAGACCGGCGAGCCCGTGGACGGGACCATCAGCGCGGCGCTTAGCAATGAAGAGTCGCTGCTGTGGGTCCAGTTCGGCGGAACGGACGGCCGGCAGGTCAGGGTGGAGCTCGCCATGCGGGCCAACAGATACGCGCTGCGCACCCGGGATTCGAAGTCGCCGGTGTTCACCGGGTTCGACGGCGTACCCACCTTTGATTACCGGCCGGACCTGGTCATCGAGGCGCGGTTTACGCCCTATCCCGAGCCGGTGGACGTGCCCATCGGGACCGCCAACCCGCTGGTGGACGGCGTGCACCGTTCCGTCGGCGAGCTCGTGTTCCGGCTCCCCGGCCAGGAGCATGAGTGCCACCTGCAGGCCGAGGAGGAGAAACTCGGCGCCCTCACCGTCACGTTCCACGACGAGACCAATGGAGACACGACGGACGAATGGCGCAAGGTCTCCACGGCCCGGCCGCGGCCGGACAACACCGTGATCCTGGACTTCAACCGGGCCATCAACTACCCCAGCGCCTTCACCCCGTACGGCACCTGCCCCATGCCGGTGAAGAACAACAGCCTGGACTACCGGATCGAGGCCGGCGAAAAGCAGCCCTTCGCCTAGCAGGGCCCGGCTGGCTAGACGATCGCGGACACCCCGGTCACGGCGCGGCCCACGATCAGGGTGTTGATCTCGTACGAGCCCTCATAGGTATAGATCGCCTCGGCATCGGCGAAGATCTTCGCCATCCGGTAGTCGGTGACGATCCCGTTGCCGCCCAGCAGGGACCGGCCCATCGCCACGCTTTCGCGCATCCGGGCGCTCACATAGGACTTCGCCAGCGCCACCTGGGGCATGTCGGCCGCGCCCGCATCCTGCAGCTGGGCAATCCGGACCATCATGCCCATGCTGGCCACCGCGTTCCCGAGCATGGTCACCAGCTGCTGCTGGACCAGCTGGAACTTGGCCAGCGGCCGCCCGAACTGGCGGCGTTCGACGGCGTACTGCCGGGCGACGTCGAACGCGGCAAGCTGTTGCCCCACGCCCTGCCAGGCGACCATGATCCGCGAACCCCGCAGCAGCTCGTTGGTGTCCTCGAAACTGTTGATCCCGGCGAACCGGTCGGCCTCGGCCACCTGCACGTCGGTGAACACGATGTCGGCGTTCTGCACGGTCCGCAGCGCGATCTTGTTTTCGATCCTGCTCCGGCGCACGCCGGGCAGCGTGGCGTCGACAATGAAGCCGCGGATGCCGCCGTCGGCCTCGTCGCGGGCCCAGACCAGCATGTAGTCGCAGAACGTCCCGTTGCCGATCCAGCGCTTGGCACCGTTGAGCACCCAGTGGTCGCCGCTGTCCCCGCCGGACACGCGCCGCGCTGTGGTCTCCATCCCGCCGGCCACGTCGGAGCCGTGGTCCGGCTCGGTCAGTGCGAAGGCCCCGGTGGTGCGCAGATCGGCCGCGTCCTTCAGCAGCCGGGCCTTCTGCTCCTCGGAACCAAAGCCGTAGAGCGACTCCACGAACAGGTCATGGTGGACCAGGAAGAAGGTCGCCAGCGAGGTGTCCACCCGGGTCATCTCGGCGATGACCAGGCCGGCGAACAGGTTGCTGTAGCCGCGCTGGGCCGGTGCGCTGAGCTCCAGCGCCGCCAGCTTGGGCAGGATATGCGCCGGGAACTCGGCGTCGTTCCACCACTGGGTGGCGAACGGCGCCACCTCGCGGGCCAGGAACTCCCGGAGTTCGGCCAGTTTCGCCTGTTCGGCAGCGCTCAGCATCGACTCAAAGTCAAAGAAATCGGCAGTCGGCAGCCCGGACACTGCCGGGTCCGCGGCAGCGGAAGTGCCCACGTCGAGGGTCACTTCGGTCCCATCCGGATGGCGCCGTCGAGCCGGATGGTCTCACCGTTAAGCATGGCGTTGTCCACGATATGCGCGGCGAGGTTCGCGTACTCGGCGGGCCGGCCGAGCCGGGACGGGTGCGGCACCTGCGCACCCAGCGAGTCCTGCGCCTCCTGCGGCAGCCCGGCCATCATGGGGGTTTCGAAGATGCCGGGCGCGATCGTGACGACGCGGATCAGCGAGCGCGCCAGTTCGCGGGCGATCGGCAGCGTCATGGCGGCGACGGCGCCCTTGGAAGCCGAGTAGGCCGGCTGGCCGATCTGTCCGTCGAACGCAGCGACAGAGGCGGTGTTGATGATGACGCCGCGCTCCTCGCCGCCCAGCTCGGTTGCAACTGGCTCGGTGGCGGCCATCGCCGCGGCGGCCAGGCGGATGACGTTGAAGGTGCCGATGAGGTTGATCTGGATGACCCGGCTGAAGGTCTCCAGAGGCAGCACACCGTCCCGGCCCAGCACCTTGCCCGGGGTGGCGATGCCGGCGCAGTTCACCACGATCCGCAGCGGCCCAAGGGCGACGGCGGCGTCGACGGCGGCCTGCACCTGCTCCTCGCTGGTGACGTCCGCCGGGACAAAGACGGCACGGTTCGCCGGTACCGGCGCACCGCCGCCCGCAGCGCCGCCGTCGGCAGACGCGTTGAGCTCGGCGGCTAAGGCGTCCCCGGCCGAGGCCGGCAGGTCCACCAGCACCACGGACGCGCCGGCATCGAACAGCCGCCGGGCCGTCGCGGCCCCCAGACCGGAAGCGCCGCCGGTGATCAGTGCGACAGTACCCAAGACGTCCATGCATCCTCCTTGATGTGGAACCGGAACCCGGCCGTGAGCTGCGCGCAGCCCACTGGCACCAGGGAACATTAGTTAGTTCAGGTTAACTGGAATGCAAACATTGCGCACCTCGGCCCTGAGATTCCGCGCCGGAGCCGCCGCCGCCACTAGGCTTGAACCATGACCGCAGCACCTGCCCATTCCCCCGCCCCGAATTGGTCTTTCCGCGCCGATGAGGCCGCGCGTTCGGTGACCCGGCTGTTCGGGCAGCGCCTCTTCTTCCTGCCCGGCACCCACATCGCCGCGATTTCCCGCCCCTCCGGCAGGCTCAAGAACCTGGCCCGGCCGTGGCACTACTGGTGGCAGGCACACTATGTGGACTGCCTCGTGGACACCGGCCGCCGCGAACTCGGCGTCGAGGGCCACACCCCGGCCAAGTTCGACGGCGACAACCTGCCCAGCGCCGGCAAGCTGGCTTCCCGGCTGGTCACCGGCATCCGGCTGCGCAATTTCCTGACCGTCGTCAACAGCTACTACGACGACATGGCTTGGCTGGCCCTCGCCACCCTGCGGCTGGAGAAGCTCGCCGAAGACACCCGCAAGACCTCCGGCAGGCGCCGCAACGCCAAGGTCCTCAAGAGCCTCACCCTCCAGTTCGACTCGGCCTCGACCGACGACCTGGGCGGGGGCACGTTCTGGAGCAAGAAGCGCGACTTCAAAAACACCCCGGCCACGGCCCCGATCGCCTTGTACTACGCCCGGACCGGTCAGTCGGCCAAGGCACAGGCCCTGCTCGACTGGCTCGACGCCAAGCTCTACGACCCGGAACAGGGCATGTACCGGGACGGCCTCCGGATCGCCCCCGGCGGAGAGCTGGTGCTGGAAAGCGCCATCTACACCTACAACCAGGGCCCGGTCCTGGGTGCGCTGCTGGAGCTGGGCGGTGAGGCGAACCTGGAACGGGCGGCTGCGCTGGTCGCGGCGGTGGGGCGCAGCCTCACGGTCCAGGCCCCGCTGCTGGGGCGCAAGGCCACGGTGCTCCGGTCCGAGGGAACCGGCGACGGCGGCCTCTTCACCGGTGTCCTCATCCGCTACCTGGCCCTGGCGGCCGTCGATGAACGGCTGTCCGCCGAGACCCGGGCCGAGGCGGCCCTGCTGGTGACGGATACCGCGGAGGCGTTCTGGGAGGGCCGCCGCCTGGTGGCGGCGCAGGAGCCGCTGGCACGCAACGGGGCACGGCTGGTCTTCTCGGCCCGCCCCGAGCTGCCGGCGCGCCGGAGCTACCCGGCGGGGTCCGCCGTCGAACTGTCCACGCAGCTGCAGGCCTGGATGGTCATGGAGGCAGCGGCGTCGATCGCCGGGAGGCTGCCCGCCGTCGGGAAGCCCTCCGCCGAGGAGTCCGGCGGAGAGTCCGCGGCCGAAGACGCTGGCGCTCCGGCCGTTGCCACCCCAGAGGCCGGCGCCACCCACGCGGGCGACGCCGCGCCGAGCGCCACAGCGGCCCAGGAAGCCTCCACAGGGAATTAGGTCACGCAATAGTTTCGTAATTGGTGTGATCCTCCTCACTTAAGGCGCTCTCGGCTTGGTTGCTTAGGTTTGGCTAACCTACAGTTTTTCGTAGTGAGCATGCCCTAACTTCCCGCTCACGGAGGTTAGGCACCTACGACCTTTTCCTTGCAGAAAGTAGCCTCATGAAGATCCGCAATAATGCGCTGGCAGGCATCGCCCTCGCCGCCACCGCCGCCCTCAGCCTCGCAGCCTGTGGCTCCGGCGCATCGACCTCCGGCAGCACCACCGGAGCCGACGGCAAGCCGGCCGGCGAGATTACGGTCTACAACGCCCAGCACGAATCCCTGACCAAGGAATGGGTTGACGCCTTCACCGCGGAAACGGGCATCAAGGTCACCCTGCGCCAGGGCGACGACACCGAAATGTCCAACCAGATCATCCAGGAAGGCGCGGCCTCCCGCGCCGATGTGTTCCTCACCGAGAACTCCCCCGCCATGGCCCAGGTGGAAAACGCCGGGCTGTTCGCGGACGTGGACAAGGCCACCGTCGACCAGGTTCCGGCCGAGTTCCGGCCCTCGACGAACAAGTGGACCGGCATCGCCGCCCGCTCCACCGTGCTGGTCTATGACAAGGCCAAGCTGAGCCAGGACAAGCTGCCCAAGTCCATGCTGGACCTGGCCAAGCCCGAGTGGAAGGGCAAGTGGGCGGCATCGCCGTCCGGCGCCGACTTCCAGGCGATCGTCTCCGCCCTGCTCGAACTCAAGGGCGAGGCCGCCACTGAGGAATGGCTCAAGGGCATGAAGGAGAACTACAAGGCGTACAAGGGCAACAGCACTGCCATGAAGGCCGTCAACGCCGGCGAGGTGGACGCCGCCCTGATCTACCACTACTACTACTACGGCGACCAGGCCAAGACCGGCGAGAACTCCAAGAACGTCACGCCGCACTACTTCAAGAACCAGGACCCCGGCGCGTTCGTGTCCGTCTCCGGCGGCGGCGTGCTCAAGTCCTCGAAGAATGCGGCGGCCGCCCAGGCCTTCCTGAAGTTCATCACCGGCAAGAAGGGCCAGGAAGTGCTGCAAAAGGGCACGTCCTTTGAGTACGCCGTCGGCTCGGACGTCCCGTCCAACGACAAACTGGTTCCGCTCAAGGAACTGCAGGCACCCAAGGTCGATCCGGCCAAGCTGAACTCCGCCAAGGTCACCGACCTGATGACCAAGGCAGGCCTGCTCTAAGCAGTGACAAAAACGCTAACGGCTCCCGGAACCACCGGAAGCACGCCGACGGCGGGCAGGGGCAAACGCCCCCGCCCGCCTTTCGGCGTTTCCGTGGTGGCCATCCTGGCGGTCCTGATCGCCCTGTTTTCGCTGATCCCGCTCGGCTACGTGGCGGTCATGACAGTCTCCACCGGCTGGGACACAGCCGTCGGCCTGATCTTCCGCGCCCGGGTAGGCGAGCTCCTGCTCAACACCGTGCTGCTCACGCTGATCACCGTGCCGCTCTGCCTGATCCTGGGCGTGGGCGGCGCGTGGCTGGTGGAACGCACCAACCTCAAGGGACACAAGTGGTGGGCCGTGCTGCTCGCGGCGCCGCTCGCGGTTCCGGCCTTCGTCAACAGCTACGCCTGGGTCTCTGCCGTGCCATCGATGGGCGGGCTCTGGTCCGGCGTGCTGATCGCCACCCTGTCCTACTTCCCGCTGGTCTACATCCCCGCCGCCGCGACGCTCAGCCGCCTGGACCCCGCCATCGAGCAGTCCGCCGCCTCCCTGGGCCTTGGGGCGTGGCGCGCCTTCTTCCGTGTGGTGCTGCCGCAGCTGCGGATCGCGATGACCGGCGGCGCGCTGCTGGTCTCACTGCACCTGCTGGCCGAGTACGGCGCCTTCGCGATGATCCGTTTCGACACCTTCACCACCGCGATCATGGTCCAGTACCAGTCCACCTTCAACGGGACGGCCGGGAACATGCTGGCCAGCGTGCTGGTGTTCCTCTGCCTGATCCTGCTCCTCGTGGAGGTCCGCAGCCGCGGCACCGCCCGCTACGCCCGGGTGGGCTCCGGCGCCCAGGCCCGCGCACTGCGCCTGCCGCTGCACGCCTACCAGCTGCCCGCGCAGCTGTCCCTGCTGGCCCTGACCGCGCTGGCTTTCGGGCTTCCGCTGACGTTCGTGCTGCGCTGGATCTTCGCCGGCGGGCCGGACATCTGGGCCGCCGATGAGTTCCTGCCCGCGCTGCTGCAGACCCTCGGCTACGGCCTGGCCGGCGCCCTGGCCACCACCGTGGTCGCGTTCCCGATGGCGTACCTCGCCGTGCGGCATCCCGGCTGGTTCAGCAAGGCCCTGGAGCTCTCCAACTACGTCACCAGCTCCATGCCCGGGATCGTCGTCGGCCTGGCCTTCGTCACCGTGAGCATCCGGCTGGCACCGGACCTCTACCAGACCACGGCACTGCTGATCTCCGCCTACGTCCTGCTGTTCGTGCCCCGGGCGCTGGTGAACATCCGCTCCGGGCTTTCGCAGGCCCCCAAGGAGCTCGACGAAGCGGCCCAGGCCCTCGGCAAGCCTCCGCTGCTGGCTTTCCTCCGGGTTACCCTGCGGCTCACGGCTCCGGCCGCGGCCGGCGGCGCTGCCCTGGTGTTCCTTGGGATCGTGAACGAACTGACGGCCACCCTGCTGCTCTCCCCCAACGGGACGCGCACCCTGGCCACCGAGTTCTGGAGCAAGAGCAGCGAAATCGACTACGCCGGGGCCGCCCCCTACGCCCTGCTGATGATCCTGATCTCGGCGCCGATGACCTACCTTCTTTTCCAGCAGTCCAAGAAAGCAGCGGGACAGTGACCGAACAAAACCCCTCCCGACTTCCGGAACCCCGGATCGCACCCTCCGTGGCGCCCAGCACCAACAGCCACCTGGAAGTCGAGGCCGTCACCAAGAACTTCGGTTCCCAGGCCGTCCTCAAGGGCGTCAACCTTTCCGTCGCGAAGGGCGGCACGACGGCGATCGTGGGCCCCTCCGGCTCGGGCAAGACCACCTTGCTGCGGTTGATTGCCGGCTTTGAGCACCCCGACACCGGCAGCATCTCACTCGATGGCCGCAAGGTAGCCGGCGACGGCCTCTGGGTGCCCGCGCACAAGCGGCACGTCGGCTACGTGGCCCAGGACGGCGCCCTCTTCCCGCACCTGACCGTGGGCCAGAACATCTCCTTCGGACTGGACGCCGGCAAGCTCCCCGGCGGCCACCGCGGAGTCAAGGCCCGCGTCGCGGAGCTGCTCGAGATGGTCGCCCTGGACCCGGCCATGGCCAAGCGGCGGCCGCACCAGCTCTCCGGCGGTCAGCAGCAGCGCGTCGCGCTGGCCCGCGCCCTGGCCCGCGAGCCCGAACTGATGCTGCTGGACGAACCGTTCTCCGCGCTCGACGCCGGGCTGCGCGTCGCCACCCGCCGCGCCGTCGGCAAGGTGCTCCACGACGCCGGCGTGACCACCATCCTGGTCACCCACGACCAGGCCGAGGCGCTCTCCTTCGCGGACCAGGTCGCCGTGATGCGCGGCGGCAAGCTCGCCCAGATCGGCAACCCGTTTGTGGTCTACACCCGCCCGGCGGACCGGGCCACCGCGGAGTTCCTGGGCGACGCCGTGATCCTCGACGCCTGGATGGAGGGTTCCCTGGCCACCTGCTCGCTGGGCGGCATTCCGGTCCGCCGGCCGCCGGCACAGGGACGGGTGCAGCTCATGCTCCGGCCCGAGCAGATCCGGATCGCGGAGGACGGCCCCATCCGCGGCACCGTGGTGGACACGGACTACTTCGGCCCGGAGACCACGGTACGGCTCAAGCTGGCCGTTCCTCCGGTCCTGGCCGAGGGCGCCGTTGCCGACCACCGCTACCCCGGCGGCGGCGAGATCATCACCATCCGGCACTGGAACGCGTCGATCGCCCGGCCCGGCACCGAACTGTGCCTGAGGGTGGTGGGTGAGGCCGTGGCCTTCCCGATGGAGGACACCACGCAGGACTGAGCCCCGCCGGCCGGGCGGCGTGCCCGCAGACGGGCGGACCTGCAGACGGGCGGACCTGCAGGCGGGCGGCACCGCGGGCGGGCCTAGGTCCGCCCCGGCCTTCCGGCATAGGCTGGGGCGCATGACTGTTCAGCCAGCACTCCACCGTCAGCACTGTTCCGTGGCCGCCCCCACCCAGTTGTGGCTCGACGCCGACGGCCGGCTGGCCGGCGATGCATCCGGCGAGAGCGCCGCAGGTACAGCCACCGCCACAGGCGCCGGCGACTGGTTCACCGGGCTCTTGCATGGCGACACCCGGATGCTGTGTCGGGCCGAGGTGACCGTCAACGGCTTCGCCCCGGAACCGGCCACGGTCGAGGCCTCCCCCGGCGGGGTGCTCCGCGTCCGCGGACTCGTGCGCGGCATCGAGGGCCCCACCGAGGATCCCGCCGTCGAACTTGTGCAGACCTGGACCGTCACGCCCGGCGCTGTCCGCGTCTCGCTGCGGCTGAGCACCTCGCTGGAGGCCCTGGACGCGGAGGTTGAGGTGCGGCTGGCTGCGGACTTCACCGACATGGCGGCCATCCGGCTCGGCCGCTACCGCGAACCCTTGCAGCCCGCGGCGGCGGATGATTCCTCGCTGCGCTGGAGCGAGGGCGGCAAGACCCTGACCGTTTCCGCGCCCGGCAGGGTGGCCCGCGGCGAACGGCTGATCTGGCGCGGGACCGCCGGCCGCGGCAGGCCGCTGGAAGCCGAGTGGCAGGCCGTGCTGGCCGACACCGAGGACATCGTGGTGGCCGCGCCGCCGCCCGCCCGCCGGGTCCGGACCGAGCCGGAGGGGGACCTCGGCCTGCTCCTGGACAATGCCCTCGACGAGCTCGACGGGCTCCGGCTGGCCACCCGGAAAGCCCCTGAGGCGCCGTTCCTCGCCGCCGGGGCGCCCTGGTACTTCACCCTGTTCGGCCGGGACTCGCTCTGGGCGGCCCGGCTGCTGCTGCCGTTCGACGCCGCCCTTGCCGCCGGGACCCTGCGCGCCCTTGCCGCTTACCAGGGCACCAAAACGGACCCTGCAGCGGCCGAGGAGCCGGGCAAGATCCTGCACGAACTGCGGGCCAAGGAACTGGTGCTGGAAAGCCAGGCCCTGCGGCTGCCGCCGGTGTACTTCGGCGCCGTGGACTCCACCCCGTTGTGGCTGTGCCTGCTCGGCGAGCTGGGCCGCGCCGGCACCGACGACGCCGCGGTCCGCGCCCTGCTGCCGAACGCCGCCCGCGCCGCGCAGTGGCTGCTGGCCGCCGGGATGGCCGGTGCAGACTCCGGCAACGGCGGGTTCCTCAGCTACCAGGACACCTCCGGCCACGGGCTGAGCAACCAGGGCTGGAAGGACTCCCGGGACGCCATGCAGTTCCGCGACGGCCGCCAGGCCGACGGCCCGATCGCACTCTCCGAGGTGCAGGGCTACGCCTACCAGGCAGCCGTGGGGACGGCAGAACTGTTCGACTCGTACGGCGAACCCGGGGCCCAGGAGCTGCGCGACTTCGCCGAGGCGCTGAAACACAACTTCCGCGAGCGCTTTTGGGTTCAGGACGACGGCGGCCGGTTCCCCGCCATGGCGCTCGACGGCCACGGCGAACCGCTGGACATCCCGGGCTCCAACATGGGCCATCTGCTGGGCACCGGGATCCTGGACGCCGCGGAGGCGCGGCTCGTGGCGGACCGGCTGCTCAGCCCGGAGCTGTTCTCCGGCTACGGCCTGCACACCCTGTCCCGGCGCGCGGCGGGATTCTGGCCCTTCAGCTACCACTGCGGCTCGGTCTGGAGCCACGACACCGCCATCGCGATCAGGGGCCTGCTCAGCGAGGGATTCACCGCCGAGGCACGGGTGCTGGCCGAGGGCCTGCTGAGCGCCGCGGGGTCGTTCGGGCACCGGCTCCCGGAGCTCTTCGCCGGCGTCACCGCGGCCGAGTCGGGGCGCGCGGTGCCGTATCCGGCCTCCTGCCACCCGCAGGCGTGGTCCTCAGCCTCCGCGGTGGTGCTCGCCCAGGCGCTCGGCGTAGCGTTCTAGGGCCTCTGCTCCGCCCGGGCCGGCAGACCCGGCTCGGCCTGAAGTGCCGGGTAGGCCGGAAGTGCCGGCGCGGCCGGCGCCTGGTCCGGGTCCGCCATCCGGGGGTCCGCCGTCCGGGCGCCGCGCAGGCCATCGACCAGGACCACGACGCCGGTGACGGCCACCGCCAGGCCCAGCGAGGCGACCACGTCCGTCAGCCAGTGGTAGCCGAGGTAGAGCCGGCTGAACGCGACCAGCAACGTGCCGAGGGCGGCCCCCGAGAAGGCCAGCACCGCCGTCGAACGCCGCGCCGTGCGGGCGCCGGCGCTGCCCAGCAGCAGGTACACCAGCACCAGCAGGAAGACCCCGGTACCAAAGGTGTGCCCGGAGGGGAAGGACAGGGCATCGTCGGGGCCCATAAGGAAGTCCGTAGCCGAGGGCCTGCCGCGCGCGACCTCGTGTTTGATCAGGGTGGACACGCCGAAGGCGGCCGCCATGGCTCCGAGGAGCAACGCCGGCCGCCAGATTTCGCGCTTCCAGACCGCCCAGCCGAGCGCGAGCAGGCCCCCGATGACCGTCATCCAGCTTGGCGAGGTGACCGTGCTGACGGCAGCCAGGATTCCTGTGGCGAGGGGCGACCGGTCCTCCACCAGGGCGTCATGGACTCCGCCGTCGAGCAACGCGAGCCCCGAGTCCGTCTGGACTGCGGCCAGCATGAGCCAGAACACGGCCTCGCCGGCCACCAACAGGCCTGCGGCGGCAAAGAACAGCGTGCGCTGCGAACGCTGGGTGGGGGCGGCGCCGCGCGAGGGCCCGCTTTGGGTGGTAGGCATTGGGCTATTTTCCCACCCCAGGCTGTCGGGCTCCCGGACGGTTACCGGGAAGTCGCTGAAGGTCCGGGATTCGGCCGCCGGCTTTGCGGGTACGGCGTTTCAAAGCGTGCGAGCATGTCCACGAAGCCGGCGATCTTCCGCTCCCGGGTGGCGGCCTGCTTGACCGAGTTGGTCCGGTAGATCAGCGCGAACCGGTTCACCGACGTCAGGACCTCAAACATCGCCTGCGCCCGGGGGTCCGCCGCGATCGCCGCGGCAAGGTCCTCCGGCACCTCGGCTGCGGCCTGGCCCGCATAGGCCGCCTCCCAGCGTCCGTCGGCCTTGGCGCTGTCGACGGCGGCGCGCCCGGCGGGCGCCATCCGGCCGGCCGCCTCGAGGCGCCCGACGCGCTCCACGTTCCGCGCGGACCAGACGCTTTTCGGCCCACGCCGGGTCATCCGCTGGAAGGACGTCTCGGCATCCCGGCGCCTGCCCTGCCCGTCGATCCAGCCAAAGCACAGCGCCTCCTGCAGGGCGGCCTCGTAGTCCAGTTCGGTAACCGAGCCGCCCTTCTTGTGCAGCACCAGCCACACCCCGGGGCTCTCCGCGTGGTGCTGTTCCAGCCACGCGCGCCACTCGGCGGCGTCTTTCACCAGCAGTTCCCTTAGCTCAGCAGCCATGGCACCATTGTGCTCCCGGCCCCGAACCATCAGGGAGATACCAATGCTGCGTGTCCGCCCCATCCATTTCACCTCCCGGCTCGATCAGTGGGAGCGGCTGCTGACCGACCTGGGCATGGTCAAGACCGCCGACGAGCCCACCTGGCGGGAGTTCGACGCCGGCGCGGGACGCCTGGCACTGCACTTCGCCGAGGCGGGGTCCGCGGAGGACGGCACCACCTCCTTCGGCGTCGAGGTCGGCGACCTGGCGGAATTTGCCCGCCGGACCAACGAAGCCGGTGCCGCGACCGGTGCCGCCGGCGGCACCACGGCGGAGCTCATCGACGCCGACCACGGTTCCTCGTGCCGGGTCTCTTCGCCGGATGGGTTCAGCTTCCTGGCAGATCCCGCCGTGCGCGCGTCCGACGGCACCTGGTCCACGTCTGCGGAGGCGGAGCCGGGTCTCGCCGTCGTCGGCGTCTGGTTCGCGCAGGATCCGCGGGCCGCGACCCAGACCCTGCGCGACATCGGCGCCCGCCCCCGCCCGGTGCCGGGCGCACCCGGTGTCGGCTACGCCGACCCCGACATCGTCGAAACGGAGGCGTTCACGGCGAAAAACGGCGGCGTCCTGATGGTCGGCGCCGCTGCGGGCGCCGGGAGCGCCGGGCTGGCCTTCGAATACGACGGCGACCTCGACGCTCTGCGCGAGCGGCTCGCCGAGGCGGGGCATGACGTTGCGGCGGTCGAGGAGGCCGCCCTGCCGCTGCTGCACGTGGGCAACCCCGATGCGGACGGCAGTGCCGCCCACCCCCACGCCCTGTGGATCGCCGCGGCCCCCGAAGAGGCCTAGGACCGGCGCCGGGGGAACGCGGATGGGGTAGAACTTAACCATGAACGTTCGCACCCCCGACCCCAATCCCGGCTGGCTTTCCGACGAGGACCTCTTCGAGGCCCGCGGCCGGCTTCCCATGGTCTACGTCGAGGCCGTTCCGGTCCGGCTTGACCCGCTCGGGTTCGTGAACGAGGTCGGCACCCTGCTGCAGGCCGACGAGGACGGCACCATGATCCGGTCCCTGGTTTCCGGCCGGGTGCTGTACCGCGAGACCATCCGGGCGGCCCTGTTGCGCCACATGGAAAAGGACCTTGGCCCGCTCGCCTTCCCGCAGCTGCCGATCAGCCCGGTCCCCTTCACGGTGGCCGAATACTTCCCATCCCCGTCCCACACCGGCTTCACCGACGACCGGCAGCACGCCGTCGCCCTGGCCTACATCATCCCCGTCACCGGCGAATGCTCTCCGCGGCAGGACGCCCTGGAACTGACCTGGATGACCCCGGAGGAAGTGATGAGCTCGGACGTGCAGCTGGAGTTCAGCGGCGGCCGCGGCGCCCTGATCCGCCAGGCACTTGCGTTCGCGGGCGTCGGCCACTAGGGAGTCCGCCCGGAGCAGCTGGACCTCCCCCGGGACGACCGGGCCGCCCCGGCGTCCCCGACTTCGCGCGCCGGTCTTTGTAGACTGTTGAGCGGACCGAAAGAGAAGTTAAGGACTCCAGATGACCCACCCCACAGCCTCACTGAACTACAGCGAACGGCAGGCGGGATCTCTGCAGACCGGGGATCTGCTGCTCCTGCCCGACGCCACGCGCACCGCCGAAATCCAGCGTGTGGACGTCGACAACGACGATTTCGGTTCCCCCGCCATCGTCCGCGCCACCCTCACCGGGGGCGGAGTGCTGCGGATCGCCGCCGGCTCCGTGGTCCGGGTCCGGGACGCCCCGACCGAGGCCGCGGAGCTGTCCCCTGTGGACGACGCCGGCCGCCAGGACGACGATGCTCCGGAGACCGCTTCCGGCGAACCCGCCGCTCCCTCCCCGGACGACGCCGGCCCGGAACTGCAGGTGGTCCCGCCCCGTCCCGCGGAGGACGGCAGCCCGACGTCGCCGTCCGCCGTCGCCGTCCCGCCGCCGCCGGTGGTTCCGCCGGCCGTCAGTGGACCGAGCGAGGCGGACCTGGCCTTGATCCCGATCGCGGAGGGAA
The DNA here is from genome assembly GCF_056393885.1 of Arthrobacter sp. 10T44. Classification (NCBI taxonomy): domain Bacteria; kingdom Bacillati; phylum Actinomycetota; class Actinomycetes; order Micrococcales; family Micrococcaceae; genus Arthrobacter; species Arthrobacter sp. 10T44. The sequence goes on from NZ_JBFTGT010000004.1 coordinate 170,085, forward strand.
CTCCGGAGTCCGTAGTGGAGGCCGCGGCCGAGGCGCACCCCGATGCGCTGGGCGTGTTGTTGCTTAGCGACCGGCTCACCAAGGGCATCAACACCAAGTCCGGCAGCTGCCTCAAGGACCTCAGCGATCTGGCGCATGAACTGTTCGTCGTGCTCAAGGACGCCGACAACGCCCTCGCCGTCGCGGACCTGCTCAACGTGTTGCCCTTCGACGGGAACCCGGGCCGCTGGGCGTCGGTGGAAGCGTCTCTGGCGCTGGCCAGCTACATTTGCCGCCAGCGCGGGGAAGACGAACGCGCGGCCGTCTATGAGAAGTTCCTGCGGGCGCCGGACGCCATGGAGACGGACCCGTTTAAGTCGCGGATAAACGCCAAGGTGCGCCAGCGCTCACTCAACGAGCCAAACCTGTACGACAAGGAAATCTTCCGCGCCATCGACAACTCCAACCCGGATGCGGAGCGGGAGTGGCGGCTGCTGCGGCTCGAGGCGCTCCTCTTCCTGCGCGCGCACGGCGGCTCGCAGACCATCGGAGGCCCGGAAATAGAACGCCGGATCAGCAACGAACTCGAGTCCGTCCGCGGCTGAGCGCACCGGCGGAACGCGGCCCGCCCGGGACGCCGATCGGTGGGCGTTTGGCCCTACCCGGTCAGGGCCGGGCGGGGTAAATTCAGCCCCATGACGAACAATCTCAGCGTGGTGATCAACTCTGACGCGCCGCAGGTCTGGACGATGCTGCGCGAACCCGCGAAGGTGGCCCAGTGGCACGGCTGGGAGGCCGACGACCAGGCCGCCGAGATCAACGCGATCTACTTCAGCCCCAACGTGGTCGAGAGCGCGGACCACACGTCGCTCGTCGTCGACGGCGGCGACATCTTCACCCTCAAACCGGTCCCCGCCGGCACGGAGGTCAGCGTGACGCGCGCGGCGATCGACCACAATTCGGAGTGGGCGGCCTGGGACGAGGACATCACCCAGGGCTGGCTGACCTCTTTGCACCAGCTCCGTTTCGCCCTCGAGCGCCACCCGCACGGCAAACGGCGGACGTTCTTCTTCTCGGTGCCCGGGACGGGTGGCTCCGCGATCGACAAGCTGGGCCTGGCCGATGTGCCCGCGCCGGGCGAGCCGTACTCGCTGACCCTGGCCACCGGGGAGGAGATTGCCGGGAAGGTCTGGTTCCGGAGCAACCACCAGGTGGGCCTGACCGTGCACGGGTACGCCGAACACGGCGACGGCCTCGTCATCGTGGCGGACCAGCCCGCCATCCCCGAGGTCCGGCCCGACGGCGGCTCCCTGGTGATCGTCTCCACCTACGAGCTCGGCGCCCACCAGCTGGAGGCCATCCGCAACTACTGGGACAACTGGCGCGCTGAGAACTACCCCACATCGGACCCGCTGCACTAAGGGTTCCGCGGTGTTAGCTGGCACACTTGAACGGTGCCAGCGAATCCTGAACCCGCCCCCTCCGCCCCGCTGCCTGCCCGGCAATCCGAGTTTTCCTTCCGGGTGGGCAAGCGCTTGAGCGAAACGTGCGCGCCGTCGGGCGCGCAGGTGGCGGCGAACGGCGGGGAATTCCTGGGCCGCACCGGCACCATCGCCACCCCGCACGGGGAGATCCAGACGCCGGCGTTCATCGCCGTCGGAACCAAGGCCACGGTGAAGTCCGTGCTGCCCGAGGCCGTCGCCGATCTCGGCGCGCAGGCCGTGCTGGCCAACGCCTACCACCTGTACCTGCAGCCCGGCGCGGACATCCTGGACGAGGCCGGCGGGCTAGGCGCCTTCATGAACTGGCGCGGACCCACGTTCACGGACTCGGGCGGCTTCCAGGTGATGAGCCTGGGGTCCGGGTTCAAGAAGGTCATCGACATGAAGTCGGTGGACCACTCCGGCCCGGACGACGCCGTCGCGCCCGGCAAGGAACGCCTGGCCCACGTGGACGAGGAGGGCGTCTGGTTCAAGAGCCACCTCAACGGCGACCGGCACCGGTTCAGCCCCGAGATCTCGATGAACGTCCAGCACCAGATCGGCGCGGACATCATGTTCGCCTTCGACGAGCTGACCACGCTGCAGAACTCCCGCGGCTACCAAGAGGAGTCCCTGGAGCGCACCCGCCGCTGGGCCGAACGCTGCATCACCGAGCACTTCCGGCTCACCTCCGAGCGTGCCGGGAAACCCTACCAGGCGCTGTTCGGCGTGATCCAGGGCGCCCAGTACGAGGACCTGCGCCGCAAGGCCTGCCGGGACCTCGGCGCCATGAACTTCGACGGCTTCGGCATCGGCGGGGCGCTGGAGAAGGAAAACCTGGGCACGATCGTGCGCTGGTGCAACGAGGAACTGCCGGAGAACAAGCCGCGGCACCTGCTGGGCATCTCCGAGCCGGACGACATTTTCACCGCGATCGAAAACGGCGCGGACACCTTCGACTGCGTCTCCCCCACCCGGGTGGCCCGGAACTCGGCGTTCTACCACCCCACCGGCCGGTACAACCTCTCCGGCGCCATGTACAAACGCGATTTTGGTCCGCTGCAGGAAGGCTGCGACTGCTACGCCTGCCTGAACTACTCGCGGGCCTATATCCATCACCTGTTCAAGGCCAAGGAGATGGTCTCGGCCACCCTGATCTCGATCCACAACGAGCGCTTCGTGGTGAAAATGGTCGACGACGCCCGCCTCGCCATCGAGGCCGGGACCTTCTTCGAATTCAAGGCCGAGACCCTGGGCCGGTATTACTCCTAGGCTCCCGCTCCGGCCGCGCCCCCGTCTCTCCTTCGGCCGCTTCGACGGTTCCCCGCGCGTTCGACGCGGGTAAACGTCGAACGCGCAGGGAACCGTCTAAATGGCGTCGGATAGGCTGGCCGGATGTTTATCGAGATTCCCGCCGCAGACGGCACAGCCGAGGCCCTGGTGGCCCGCCCCTCCACCGGTGAGGGCCCGTTCCCGGGCGTCATCCTGTACATGGACGCCTTCGGCCTGCGCCCCCGCATCCAGGACATGGCGCAGCGCATCGCCGACTGGGGCTACGTCGTCCTGGCTCCGAACGTCTTCTACCGCGAAGGAACGGTTGCCGAGCTGGCCCCGGACCTGGACATGACCACGCCGGAAGGCCGGGAGGCGGCAGGCGCGGCCGCCTTCCCGCGGGTCGGCCGCCTCACCACGGACAAAGCCCTGCCGGACATCGACGCGTGGCTGGCGGCCTTGGGCGGTCTGGACGGCGTCGCCCCCGGCCCGGTCGGCGTCACCGGCTACTGCATGGGCGCCCGGCTTGCTGTCCGCACCGCCACCGCACACCCGGACGCTGTGGCTGCCTGCGGCGGCTTCCACGGCGGCGGCCTGGCGACCGACGAGCCCGACAGCCCCCACCTGGGACTCGGCAACGCCCGTGCCCGGTTCGTCTTCGGCCACGCCGATCATGATCGGAGCATGGATACCGACGCCGTTGCCCGTCTCGGTGCGGCCCTGGACGCGGCGGGCCTGAAGGCTGCCAACGAGGTCTACGCGGGGGCACCCCACGGCTATTCGATGGCGGACACCTCTGCGTTCCACCCGGAGGCCACCGAACGGCATTTCCGCGAGCTTCGCGAGCTCCTCGACGGGACGCTCAAGGCCTGACGGACCGCCCGGCCTTCGCCGTTTCGATGGTCCTGGCCGTTTCGATGGTTCCCTGCGTGCTCGATGTAACCAAGCAGCCTTACCGCAGGAACCGTCGAAACGGCATTGTCCACATAACCCCACGGCGCTCTGGAGCGAGCCGGGCGGTTGGTCAAAGCTGGTCCCATGCCCACCAAACTTCCCGATGACGGGACCCTCTGGCGCACGGACCAGCTTTTGGCATCCGGACGAAATTCCCGGGCCATTGCCAGGCACGTCCGGGACGGAACCCTCGTCCGGCTGCGCCGTGGCTGCCACGCCCGCGGCGAGTGGTGGCGGGGCCTCGATGCCCCGGCCCGACGTCGGCAGCTGATTTCGGCGCATGCGCTCGGAACGCTGACGACGTCGGCGGGAGGCTTCGTGTACAGCCACATCTCAGGTGCCAGCCTCCATGAACTCCAGCTGTGGAGGGTCGATGACCGCGTGCACCTGACGCAGAACGGCTGCCCCTCGGGGATTTCGCACGGGCGCGACGTCGTCGCCCACACCAGGCGGGTGACAAGCCGCGAGATGTGCTTCGTGGACGGATTGCCGTGCACGTCCCTGGAACGCACGGTCGTGGATTGCTGCCTGATGTTCACCGTGCCGCAGGCTGTGATCCTGATCGATCGTGCGGCCCGCCTGGGGGCGGATCTCGGCATGATCCGCGCCCAGTGTGGTGCCCTAGCCGGGCGTAACGGAGTGTTGGCGCTGCGCCGGGCCCTCGAGTTGGCCGATCCTCGCTCCGAATCAGCCGGAGAGAGCCTGACGAGGGAACTGCTGCACCGGCTCGGGATTGCGCCGCCCGAGCTGCAGTACAGCGTTCTGACGCCGCTCGGGGAATACCGGCTGGACCTAGCCTGGCCCGAGCGCAAGGTTGCCCTCGAGTTCGACGGCAAGAGCAAGTACTTCGACTACCGGCCCACCGGAGAGGTCCTATTCGCGGAGCGGCAGCGCGAGAAGGCGCTGACGGAGCAGGGCTGGACGTTCCTCCGAATCGAGTGGAAGCACCTGTTCAACGAGGTGGAGTTCAAATACCGGGTCCTGCGGGCGCTGAACCGCGGCGCCCGGGGCTGATTCCGCGCCGTTTCGACGGTCCGCTGCCGGCTAGACGCTTCTCAGCGTCGAGTGGGCTCGCGACCGTCGAAACGGCGGATGTTGCGGGCGGAGCTAGACAGTCCCGTAGCTGGGTTCGCGCTTCTTCACCCAGCCAATGGCGAGCGTGGTCAGCGGCACGAAGGCGAACTCCACGAAAGTCTTGTAGAGGAATCCAACGAGGACGTAGTTCACGAACATCGCTGCGTCGGTAATTCCAATCACGGAGGCAGCGATGCTGCAGAAGATCAGCGTGTCCACGAACTCGCCGGCCACGGAGGACCCCATGATGCGGGCCCACAGGGACTTCTCCCCGGTCCGGGCCTTCATCCTTACCAGGATCCAGGAATTGATCGTCTGGCCGGCGAAAAAGGCCAGCAGGGAGGCGAGCACGATCTGCGGGACCGGGCCCAGGGCGCCTTCCAGCGCGGACTGCTTGGCGGCCCCATACTCGTCATCGAAGCCGGGCAGCGCGATGATGACCCAGTAGCAGAGGGACGCGAAAGCTGACAGTGCGAAGCTGGTGATGATCGCCTTGCGCGCCACCTTGAAGCCGTAGACCTCGCTGATGACATCGCCCAGGATGTAGGCCAGCGGGAAGAGGAAGAACCCGCCGTCGGTGATGATCGGGCCGATCGCCACGCCCTTGGAGGCGCCGATGTTGGACAGGATCAGCACCACGGCCATGACGGCCAGCATGATGCCGAAGTATGGGGAACCGATCGAGGCGAACTTCGGCGGGGCGGCAGCCGGAAAGGTCTTGGCGGAAGTCATGGGCGTTCCATTCGTAGTGGTTCGCTCGGCGGCCCGGTTCGCGTGAACGGGCGGGTCGGCCGGCTGTATTAGCACTGGGGGTTCCTGCGGCACGGGGCCCGGACCCGCCTCCATTCTCGCACCTGCCCGCCGCAACCCCGGCGTTAACGACGACGACGGCGGTGCGCCGTTTCGACGGTTCCCTGCGGACAAGACGCTGCGTAGCATCGAAGCGGCAGGGAACCGTCGAAACGGCGCCAGGGTAGCGTTCGGAACCCTAACGGCGCGAGGCGTCCACGAGATCCTTGCCGTCGTCCTCGCGGGCATCCGCGGGCTCCCAGGCGTGGCCCTGTTCGTGGTCCAGGTGCGTGGACTTCTTGTTCTTCAGCGCGAAGATGTAGACCAGCAGCGAGATGGCGATGGCCACCGTGACGTAGGTGAAGAACAGTTCTTCCTGGCCGGCCTTCTGCAGCGCCGCGCCGATCAGCGGGACGGTGCCGCCGAAGAGCGAGTTGGCGATCGCGTAGCCCAGCCCGACGCCGAGGGCGCGGATGGACGCGGGGAACAGCTCGGCCTTCACCAGGGCGTTGATGGACGTGTAGCCGCCCACGATCAGCAGGCCGCCCATCATCAGCAGGAACGCCGTGAGCGGATCCTTGGTGCCGGCCAGGGCGGAAAGCAGCGGCCAGGTGAACAGGACGCCGGTGATGCCGAACCAGAGCAGGAGCGGCTTGCGGCCCACCTTGTCCGAGATGATGCCGTAGACCGGCTGGAGCAGCATAAAGATGAACAGCGCCCAGAAGTTGATCACCGAGGTGTCGGTCTTGGCGATGCCCGAGGTGTCATTCATGAACTTCAGGATGAAGTTCGTGTACGTGTAGAACGCCACCGTGCCGCCGAGCGTGATGCCGATGCAGATCATCAGCGGCTTCCAGTAGCTGGTGAACAGCAGCTTCATGGTGCCCGGCTGCGCCTGACCGGCCACCGCGGGGGCCTTTGCGGCCTCGATCTGTTCGGCCGAGACGGTCTCCTCCATGGAACGCCGGAGCCAGAGCACCACGAGGGCCGCGACGCCGCCGATCGCGAACGGGATCCGCCAGCCCCACTCGCCCAAGTCGCCCTTGGGCATAACGTTCTGCAGGATGACCAGGACCAGCAGGGCCAGCATCTGGCCGCCGATCAGCGTGACGTACTGGAAGCTGGAGAAGAAGCCGCGGCGCTTGGTGGTGGCGGCCTCGGACATGTAGGTGGCGCTGGTGCCGTACTCGCCGCCCACCGAGAAACCCTGGATCACGCGGATGAGGACCAGCAGGATCATTGCCCACAGGCCGATTTGCTGCTGGGTGGGGAGCACCGCAATAGCGAAGGAACCGGCGGACATCATCGTCACGCTCAGCGTCAGCGCGGCCTTGCGGCCCTTGCGGTCCGCGTAGCGGCCGAAGAACCAGGCGCCGATCGGGCGCATCAGGAACGACGTCGAGAAGACCGCCATCGCCTCGAGGCCGGCCTGGAGCTCGTCCTTGGAGTTGAAGAAGTGCGACTGGAAGTAAGCCGCGAAGACTGTGTAGACGTAGAGGTCGTACCACTCGACGAGGTTGCCGGCCGAGCCTTTGAGGATGTTGCCGACGGCTTTTCGGGTCTGGGCCGCTTCGGACAGTTGGGTGCTCATCAATGAACCTTCCTGGATCCGGCGTCGCAAGAGAGCAACACCGTCCGCCACCATAGTCCCCGTGATCCAGAACACTCGGGTTTTGGTCATATTGGTCATACGCACAATGCGGCCCGTTTTCCCCGAGTGGCAGGATGGGTCCATGACTTCTTACGCCGTGGACAACGTGACCTCCGACGCCAGCGCCTACCCCGCCGTCGCCCTGACCATCGCCGGCTCCGAGGCCACCGGCGGCGCCGGCGCGCAGGCGGACCTGAAGACCTTCCAGGAACTCGGCGTCTTCGGCATCGCGAACCTGACCTGCATCGTGTCCTTCGACCCGAAAGACAACTGGAACCACCGCTTCGTCCCGGTGGACCAGCAGGTCATCGCCGACCAGCTGGAGGCGACGACGGCGGCGTACGGCGCCGCGTCCGGCGCGCCGTCCGTGCTGGACACGGTGAAGATCGGCATGCTGGGCAGCCCGGCGACGATTTCCACGGTGGCGTCGGCGCTGGCCGACTCTGCGTTCCGGAACGTGGTGCTGGACCCGGTGCTGATCTGCAAGGGCCAGGAGCCGGGCCACGCCCTGGACACCGACCAGGCGCTCAAGGCACAGATCCTGCCGCTGGCCACCTTCGTCACACCGAACCACTTTGAGGCCGAGTCGCTCTCCGGGCTGGAGATCACCGACGTCGACTCGCTCAAGGCCGCGGCCGTCCGCATCCACGAACTCAGCGGCGCCGCGGTACTCGCCAAGGGCGGCGTGCGCCTGGCCGGGCCCGACGCCGTCGACGTCTACTACGACGGCGAGACGCTGGAGGTCCTCTCCGCCCCGAAGGTGGGCGAGGTCGCCGTTTCCGGCGCCGGCTGTTCGCTGGCCGCCGCCGTGACCGCGGAGCTTGCCAAGGGCGCGACGCCGCTGGAGGCCGCCCGCACGGCGAAAGACTTTGTCACTGCGGGGATCCGGAACCGGGTGGCCTCGGGCGCGCCGTTCGACGCACTCTGGCAGGGCGGCCCGCGCTAGCCGACGACGCTCCCTCAGGTCCGGCGGCTACCGAACAGCCGCTCCCTCACTGGTTGAGGAGTCGGTCGATATTGACCGGCAGAATCTGAGCGAGCGTCTCATGATTGGCTGGGGTCGGACACCCGGCCCTCGAACAGCGGCAGCCCGGTTTCGACGTGGACGATTTCGTAGACGAACGGCCGGTCAAAACGGATCGTGTGCGTGAAAGCGGCGCCGCTCACCGCCTCCGCGTTGACTTGGGTCACGGCCGCGGCAATCGTGCCCTTTTCCGCCACGGTGATGTTGGCGGACTGGCCGGCCTGCGTGATCTTGAGGCCACGCTGGATCGAGTTGAAGTCCGTCTCGGTTTGGAGCGTCTCCCGCAGGCCGAGGCTGGCGAAGACCTCGCGCAACTCGAAAGTGCTCTTCTGGTCCCACTGCGGGAGGGAAAGCTGGGTGGGCGACGGGGCGGCCGCGTCAAGGGCCCGCGCAGCCTCGGCAAGGTATGGCACCCCGGTGCCGGGAGCTCCCGAATCCGGCAGTACCAGGCGCATCACGAAGCCCTCGGCATAGGGAAGATCGACGGCCTGCCAGCCATTGCCCTGGCCGTAGGCGACGTCCTGGACGCCGGACATGGTGGGTACCGATACCTGCCGGCCGGCCGCCGTCGTGAAGGGACGGTCTGCGGTGTCCGCCGGGTCGAAGGGCACCTTCCAGGCAGACGCGAAGTACACCGAGTTGAGCACGCTGAAGGTGTTGTATTTGCTGTACCCCGCGGGGGCTTTCTTGATCCGGCCGCCGGTGTTTTTGTTCACCCAGGCGTCGATCGCCGGCTTAGTGGTGTCCTCGTCCTGAAAATTAACCGGGTACACGCCGGTGCCGTAGTACCGGGCCAGGGAGCGCAGGTACCCCTCTCCAGTGGGCACGCCTTTGTCCACGAACAGGCCGTTGGCGGTGTGCAGGACCGGCCGGCGCGGCGGGTTCTTTTCGTCCACCGAACCGGGATCGCCGTCGAAGGCTTCCAGAGAGACGAGCAGGGCATCCAGGGCTTCGTCGCGGTGCTGGGCGGGGAGGCCCAGGACATTGTCCATCTCGGCGGCCGTTGCCCCGGTCGCACCTGTCCGCAGCATGGCCAGGGCAATCAGCAGGCTGCCCGGGGACGAGACCACGTTGCCATTTCCGGCCTCCCCGCCGTCCGCGAGGAGCGCGGCGCCCAGTTTCCGCGCCGACGCCCGGAGCTGAGCCAGCTCGGCCGGGTAGGCGGAGCGGTCCGCCGCAACGCGTTCGACGCCGTCGGCCTTCAACAGCGGCGGCGGCGCGGCCGAACAGGCCGAGGCGACCAGCGCCACGGCGGCCGCGGCAGCAATAAGGCGTGCCGGAATCTTCTTTTTCATCGCGCCCCCAAGGCCTGTACCACCGCGTAAAACGGCGAGGATCCGCCTACGGCCAGTCAACCAGCGGGGGCCGCCCCGCGCTAGCCCTTGGCCATTTCGACGGTTCCCTGCCCACTCGATGCGTCGTAGCGTCGAGCCCGCACGGAACCGTCGAAATGGAGGCGCGCCGCGCGCGGCGGGCCGGGCGCCGCGCGGGTGCGCGACGGCCCGTCAGCGCCGCGGGATGTTGCGCAGGTTGCTTCGGGCCATGCTCACGGCCTCGCCGGCTCCCCGGTTCAGCACCACCTTGGACATCGCCGTGGCGAAGCCCAGGATCTGTGCGCCCTTGATCTTCGGCGGGATCGAGAGTGCCTTGGGATCGGTGATCAGCTCCACGAGCGAGGGTCCGGGGTGCGCGAACGCCTCGCGGTAGGCGGCCTCGATCCGGGACGGATCCGTGACGCGGACGGCGTGGAACCCCAGGGCGCGGGCGACCTCCGCATAGTTGGCGTCCGGGACGTCGACGCCGAAATCGGGCAGCCCGTCCACCAGCATCTCCAGCTTGACCATGCCCAGGGTGGAATTGTTGAAGACCACCACGTTGACCGGAAGCCGGTGCGCCGCGACGGTGATCAGCTCCCCCAGCAACATCGAGAGCCCGCCGTCGCCGGAGACCGAAACCACCTGGCGTCCGGGGTAGGCGAGCTGGGCCCCGATGGCGTGCGGCAGCGCGTTGGCCATGGAGCCGTGCAGGTACGAGCCGATCAGCCGCCGGGTGCCCAGCGGGTTGATATACCGCGCGGTCCAGACATTGCACATGCCCGTGTCCGCCGTGAAGACCGCATCCTCCGCCGCCACCTGGTCCAGCAGCGAGGCCGCGTACTCCGGGTGGATCGGCTCGGTCTTCTCGACCCTGCGGGTGTACGCCCCGACGGCCTTGTTCATCAGCCGGTCGTGCTTCTTGAGCATCGCGTCGAGGAAGCGGCGGCTTTTCTTCGGCTTCAGCAACGGCATCAGGGCAGTCAGCGTCGGAAGCACGTCGCCGTGCACGGCGACGTCGACGTCGGTCCGCCGGCCCAGGTTCTGCGCGGCCCGGTCCACCTGCGCCGTCCGAGTCCCGGGCAGGAACTGGTCGTAGGGGAAGTCGGTGCCGAGCAGGATCAGCAGGTCCGCGTCCTCGATCCCCTCGGCCGCGGCGCCGTAGCCGAGCAGCCCGGTCATGCCGATGTCGTAGGGGTTGTCGTACTGCATGAAGTCCTTGCCGCGCAGCGAGTGACCGATCGGCGCGGCGAGGAGTTCGGCCAGCGCGATCACCTCGTCGTGCGCGCCGTCGACGCCGGCCCCGGCGAAGATGGCGACCTTACCGGCGTCGTTGATGGCGTCCGCCAGTTCCCGCACGCTGGCGGGGTCCGGCACCATGGCGGCCGGCCGGAAGGCTGCCGGCGCCGGGGTTTCGGCGGTCGCCTCCAGCCCGGCAATGTCGCCAGGCAGGGTCACGACGGCGACGCCGCGGAGCGCGACGGCGTGCTGGATGGCGCTGTGCATCACCCGCGGCGCCTGCTCGGCCGTGCTGACGAGCTCGGAGTAGACCGAGCACTCGTTGAAGAGCCGGTCCGGGTGGGTTTCCTGGAAGAAGCTGCTGCCGATCTGTTTGCTCGGGATGTGCGAGGCGATGGCGAGCACCGGGGCGCCGGAGCGGTTGGCGTCGTACAGGCCGTTGATCAGGTGCAAGTTGCCCGGGCCGCAGGACCCCGCGCAGACCGCGAGCTTGCCGGTCAGCTGGGCTTCCGCGGCGGCGGCGAACGCCGCGGCCTCCTCGTGCCGGACGTGGATCCAGTCGATCCCGCCCTTCGCCGCTCCGCCGGTCTTCCGGACGGCGTCGACGATCGGATTGAGGCTGTCGCCAACAATCCCGTAAATCCGCTGCACGCCGGCAGCCTGGAGTTGTTCGACAAGCTGGGTGGCAAGTTCCTTGGCCATGGGTGCACGCTCCCGCGAGATGGATCGATGAGCTGACACTGGCCAATATAGTCTGCGCGCCTGTCAGCCACGCCCCGAAAACGCTCCCACAGGTTCGGCAACCAAACCACCGAACGCTCCCCCAGCCCGACGGACCTGAGGGAGAGTGCCGGGTCCCGTCGAACTCAGTTCCCGGAGTGCGCCTGCAGGAAGGAGTAGACCTCGGTCTCGTCCACGCCGGGGAAGGCGCCGGGCGGCATCGCGGCAAGCAGGTGCGAGTGGGCGCGGGCCGAGGGCCAGGCGTTGCCGGCCCACTCGGAGGCGAGGGCGGCCGGCGGACGCTTGCAGCAGCTCTCGTCCGGGCAGGTCGACTTGGAGCGCTCCGTGGTGTCGCGGCCGCGGAACCACTTGACCTGCGCGTAGGGCACCCCCACCGAGAGCGAGAACTCCCCGTTGGCGGAACGCTCCGTCCGGGCCGTGCACCAGTAGGTCCCGGCCGGGGTGTCGGTGTACTGGTTGTAGGCGCTGAACTTGTCCGGCACGTCGAACACCACCCGGGAGGTCCAGTTCTTGCACGAGGGCTGGCCCTCGATGGCGCCGGTGTGGTCCTGCGGGAACGTCACGCCGTCGTTCTCGTATGCCTTGTAGATGATGCCGCTCTTGTGCGTCTTCTGGAAGTGCGTGCGCAGGTCCAGGTGCTGCGTGGCGAGGTTGGTGAAGCGGTGCGCCGCGGTCTCGTAGGACACGGCGAACGCGTCCCTAATGTCCTCCACCGCGATTTCCTTGGCCGCCTTGGCCTTCTGCAGGAACTCCACGGTGGCCTGCTCCGGCAGCAGCAGCGCGGCGGCGAAGTAGTTGGTGGCGACGCGCTGCATCAGGAAGTCGCCGTAGTTGGTGGGCGTCTGGTGGCCCAGCACGTAGTGGCCCAGGGCCTGCAGCAGCACCGAACGGGGGTCGTGGTCGCTCCGGGCGTTCTGCGTGAGGTAAATTCGGCGGTTCTTGAGGTCCGTCACCGAGCGGGTGGAATGCGGCAGGTCGCCCACATGGTGCAGGCTGAAGCCAAGGTGCCCGGCGATGTCGGCGATGACATGGTGGGACAGCGGGCCGGACGTGTGGCCCACCGACGCCAGCACCTTCTGCGCCTCCGCCTCGTATTCCGGGAAGTAATTGTTCCGCTCCCGCATCATGGCCCGCAGTTCACCGTTGGCGCGCCGGGCCTCTTCCGGCGTCGCGACCTGCTCGTTGAGGCGGCGTTCCAGCTCATGCTGCAGCCCCACCATGGACTCCAGCACGTCCATCGGCAGCCTTGAACTGATGCGGATCTTGGGCAGCTTCAGGGACTCGTAAATGGGGCTGCGCTGGTAACGCTCCAGCTCAATCTCCAGGGCCGCACGCCGGTTCGGCGGTTCCGCGCCGAGCAGCTCGTCGATGCTGACGCCAAGCGCAGCAGCAAGCTGCTGGAGCAGGCCGAGTTTGGGCTCACGCTTGCCGTTCTCGATCAGGCTCAGCTGGCTGGGGGCCGTTCCGACCGTGGCGCTGAGGTCATCGAGCGTGAGCCCGGCCGCCTTGCGCAGGTGCCGGACCCTTCGGCCCATGCTGATGACATCCACCTCTGGTTCGGCGGGGTGGGACGGCGGTACTGCCTGACGGTTCCAGCTGCTTGGATGCATTTCTTGAGAATACGGGAAGAAGTGCATTTCTTTCCATAGATTTCCCCTAGAAACCCCCTTGAAAGTAAAGAAAAGTAGATCTCACAGAAAGATTCACTACCTCGGAACAACCCGCCAGGACTTGCAGAGACGCAGACTGGCGGGCCGGGACCCATCAAGGAGACAAAGATGACTGCAGCATTTGAGCCCACCCAGCAGCCGGCCGGCCAGGACACAACAGAGCAGGCCGCCGCCCTGGAGCTCGAGTGGGCTGCCAACCCGCGCTGGGAAGGTGTCACTCGGGATTACTCGGCGTCCGACGTCGTCCGCCTCCGCGGCCGCGTCTCCGAAGAACACACGCTGGCCCGCCGCGGCTCCGAGAAGCTGTGGAAGCAGCTCACGGAGGAGCACAAGGAGGGCAAGTACACCAACGCCCTCGGCGCCCTGACCGGCAACCAGGCCGTGCAGCAGGTCAAGGCCGGCCTCCGCGCCATCTACCTCTCCGGCTGGCAGGTTGCCGCCGACGCCAACAATTCCGGCCACACCTACCCGGACCAGTCCCTGTACCCGGCCAACTCCGTTCCCACGGTGGTCCGCCGCATCAACAACGCCCTGCTCCGCGCTGACCAGATCGAGTTCTCCGAAGGCATCCAGACCGTCGAGGACTGGATGGTGCCGATCGTGGCCGACGCCGAAGCCGGCTTCGGCGGACCGCTGAACGCGTACGAACTGATGAAGTCGATGATCCAGGCCGGCGCTTCGGGCGTGCACTGGGAAGACCAGCTCGCCTCGGAGAAGAAGTGCGGCCACCTTGGCGGCAAGGTCCTGATCCCCACCCAGCAGCACGTCCGGACGCTGAACGCCGCCCGTCTCGCCGCCGACGTCGCCGGCACACCGTCGGTCGTCATCGCCCGCACCGACGCCGAGGCAGCCACCCTGATCACCTCCGACGTCGACGAGCGCGACCAGGAATTCATCACGGGCGAACGGACCGCCGAGGGCTTCTACAAGGTCCGCAACGGTATCGAACCCTGCATCGCCCGGGCCAAGGCCTACGCCCCGTACTCCGACCTCATCTGGATGGAAACCGGCACCCCGGACCTGGAGCTGGCCCGCAAGTTCGCTGAATCGGTCAAGGCCGATTTCCCGGACCAGATGCTTTCGTACAACTGCTCGCCGTCGTTCAACTGGCGCAAGCACCTCGACGACGCCACGATTGCGAAGTTCCAGCGTGAACTCGGCGCCATGGGCTTCACCTTCCAGTTCATCACCCTGGCCGGCTTCCACGCCCTGAACTACTCGATGTTCGACCTCGCCCACGGTTACGCCCGGGAAGGCATGAGCGCCTACGTCGAGCTGCAGGAAAAGGAATTCGCCTCCGAAGCCCGCGGCTACACCGCCACTAAGCACCAGCGCGAAGTCGGCACCGGCTACTTCGACGACATCGCCACCGCGCTCAACCCGAACGCATCCACTTTGGCCCTCGTGGGATCCACAGAAGAAGGCCAGTTCCACTAACTCACGACGGCGGCCTTGCATCCGGCCTTCGGTCCGGCATTGCTCTGCCTGCTATTCCCCGCGTCCGGGTCCGACCTCGCTGAGCGAGGACGGGCCCGGACACAGGGCCCCTTTTACGCAGGCTGCCGCAATCCCGGCACCTTTGGCCTCGCGCTTGAGTCACCATTCGCCGTCGACCTTGCTTCTTCTCTAAGGAGAGATTGAAATGAACAGCTTCACTGACAACTTCACTATCAACGGGGTTACGTTGACCGCACAGCCGATTTGCCGGCAGGGCGAGGTTCTGACTCCGGACGCGCTGGCTTTTGTTGCCAAGCTGCACCGGGCGACGGCGGAGCGCCGGCAGGAGCTGTTGCGGGCCCGGCAGGAACGCCGCCAGCAGATCAGCAAGGGGCAGGACCCGCGTTTCCTCCCCGAGACCGAGTCCATCCGCAACGACCCGGAATGGCGCGTCGCTCCCCCGGCACCGGGACTGACCGACCGCCGGGTCGAGATCACCGGCCCGGTGGACAAGAAGATGACCATCAACGCGCTGAACTCCGGCGCCAAGGTGTGGCTCGCTGACATGGAGGACTCCTCCACCCCGACGTGGCGCAACGTCATCCAGGGCCAGCTGAACCTCACCGACGCGCTGGAGCACCGGATCGACTTCACCTCCCCGGAAGGCAAGGAGTACAAGCTCCGCGCTGCCGAGGAACTGCCCACGATCGTGGTCCGGCCCCGCGGCTGGCACCTGCCGGAGAAGCACATGCTCATTGACGGCGCCCCGGTGGCCGGCGGCATTGTGGACTTCGGTCTCTACTTCTTCCACAACGCCCGCCGCCTGATCGCCCAGGGCAAGGGGCCGTACTTCTACCTGCCGAAGATCGAGAACCACCTCGAG
Source organism: Arthrobacter sp. 10T44 (assembly GCF_056393885.1). Taxonomy (NCBI): domain Bacteria; kingdom Bacillati; phylum Actinomycetota; class Actinomycetes; order Micrococcales; family Micrococcaceae; genus Arthrobacter; species Arthrobacter sp. 10T44. The sequence goes on from NZ_JBFTGT010000004.1 coordinate 185,592, forward strand.
GCGCGGCTGTGGAACGACATCTTCGTCCTGGCCCAGGACCTGCTGGGGATCCCGCAGGGCACCATCCGCGCCACGGTGCTGATCGAGACCATCACGGCCGCGTTCGAGATGGAGGAGATCCTCTACGAACTGCGCGAGCACGCCGCGGGCCTGAACGCCGGCCGCTGGGACTACATCTTCTCGCTGATCAAGAACTTCCGCACCCGCGGACCGCGCTTTGTCCTGCCGGACCGCGGCCAGGTCACCATGACGCAGCCGTTCATGCGGGCCTACACCGAACAACTGGTGCGGGCCTGCCACAAGCGCGGCGCCGTGGCGATTGGCGGCATGGCCGCGGCCGTCCCCAACCGCAAGGACGAGGAAGCCAACGCCATCGCGTTCGAGAAGGTGCGCGCCGACAAGACCCGCGAGGCGGCCGACGGCTTCGACGGCTCCTGGGTGGCGCACCCGGACCTGGTGCCGGTGTGCCGCGAGGTGTTCGACGGCGTCCTCGGCGACCGTCCGAACCAGCTGGACCGCCTCCGCGAGGATGTCACGCCGGATGACCGCGCACTGATCGACATCTCCTCCACCACGGGGACGATCACCGAGCAGGGAGTGCGGAACAACATCGAGGTGGGCATCCGCTACATCGAGTCCTGGCTGCGCGGCAACGGCGCGGTGGCTATCCACAACCTGATGGAGGACGCCGCCACCGCGGAAATCTCCCGCTCGCAGCTGTGGCAGTGGATCTTCTCCCGGGCCATCACGGACGCGGGCGACGTTATCACCCGCGAGTGGGTGGAGGACATGCTGGATGAGGAGTTCGCCAAGCTGGAACGCTTCGAAGGCGACCGCTTCGCCGATGCCAGGGACATCTTCGAGGAGGTCACGCTCGGCAACGAGTTCCCCGCCTTCCTGACGTTGCCGGCCTACGACCGCTTCCTGCACGAAGCCCGCGACAGCGCCGACATCGCAGCCAACTGCGAGGACCTCGTGGCCGTCTAGCCGCCCGGCCCGGTGCGGGCGCCGCCTACGGCGTCCGCACCGGGCCCCGCAAGAATTCCGTCCGCCGGGCTGTCACGCCCTTCGCAACAGGCACCCCGAAATCCGGGGTGGCAGCCCGGCAACGGAAGACCCTCCCCGTCCCCGACAACGGCGTCGAGCGGACACTTGAGGCCCATGTTTTCCACAAAACATGGGCCTCAAGTGTCCGTTCACCCGGGGTGCCCGGCCGGGCTCAGTGAGGTCAGTGCGCCTTCGGGATGTGGCGCAGGGACAGCGCGCAGCCCAGGATGAACAGGGCCACCGAGCCCAGGATCATCAGCAGGGGCCCGGTCCACGAGCCCGAGATGCCGTGCACGAAGCCCAGCAGGGTGGGAGCCGCGGCGCCGAAACAGTAGCCGGAGCCCTGGACGACGGCGGACATCCGGCCCGCCGAGGCCTGGTCGCGGGCCAGCCGGATGATGGCGATGAAGATCAGGGTGATGCCGCCGCCCTGGGCCACGCCGCCGAAGGAGGACCAGAGCCACCACAGCTCGGGCGCCAGCAGGAGCCCCAGCGGCACCGTCAGCCACAGCGCCCCCAGGGTAAGTCCGACCGTCGTCGTGCTGGCAAAACGCGCCACGAACGGGACGCCTAGGCCGCCCGCGATCGCCAGGATCTGGAAGAGCGAGGATCCGGCGCCGGCCGCCGACGGCGCCAGCCCCAGTTCGTCGGCAAGGAGGCTGGGCAGCCAGGCGGTGACCCCATAGTAGGAAAACGCCTGGCCGGCGAATCCCGCGGTCAGCGCCACGGTGATCCAGCGGGACGCGGGCCGCCCCGCCGTTCGGGTCGGATCCGCCCCCGGGATCGCTTCGGGCCGGAGCGAATTGCTGCCGGCGGCCAGCACCCACACCGCGCCGGCCGCAACCGCGAAGAGGGCGCACGCCGCGATGGCCGGACGCCAGCCGAGCAGTTCCGCCAACGGCGCCGTAATCATGGACGTGACGAAGGAGCCGATATTCAGCGCGGCGGTGTAGGTGCCCATGGCCGCTGCCTGCTTGGCCGGGCTGAAGTCGCGCCGGATGATCAGCGGGACCACAATGTTGCCGATCGTGATGGCGATGCCAAGAATCACGGTCCCCAGCATCACGAGGGCACCCCCGCCCGCGGAGCGGACCACGACGCCGAGCAGTACGCCCAGCAGGGTCAGCGTGATTGCGAACTCCGGCCCCAGCTTCCGGCCCGTCAGCGATGCCAGCGGCGCGGCCAGCGCGAAGCAGAGCACCGGGATGCCCGTCAGGAAGCCGATTTCGACCGGCGAAAAGCCCAGGTCGCGCTGCATGTTCCCCACCACCGGCGCGACCGCCACGAACGGCCCGCGCATGTTGAGGGCGATGAGTCCGATCGCGATCATCAGGAGCCCGCCGCGCGGGATCTTCGCCAGGGCACTCACCCGGCGGTCCGCGGACTGGCATCCGGGCAGAAATATGTTTTCATCAGTCCCATTGCTATCACGCGCGGCTGCGGCCCGCCCGGCACCCGCCGGAACATGACGGAGCCAGCTTCACGAAGGTCAAGCAGCGCGGTCCGCGGACTAGGGTTTTTCGCATGACGCACCTCATCCGGAAGGCAACGGCCGACGACGCGGGCCCGCTGGCCGAACTCGCCGCCATCACCTTTCCGCTCGCCTGCCCGCCGGAATCCCAGCCCGAGGACATCGCCGCGCACCTGGCCAACACACTCAGCGAAGCCAATTTCCGCGACTACTTGGCCGATCCGGACGTCACCGTGCTCGTGCTCGACGCGGGCGGGGCGCTCCGCGGCTACAGCCTGCTCCTGGACCGCGCCACGCAGGATCCGGACGTGGTTGCCGTCCTCGGGGCCGGGCCGAGCACGGAGCTAAGCAAGTGCTACGTCCACCCGGAGCACCACGGCCTCGGCGCGGCGGCCGAACTGATGCAGGCCAGCATCGTCGCGGCGTCGGCCGCGGGCGCCCGCGGCCTCTGGCTCGGCGTGAACAGCCAGAACGCCCGTGCCATCAGGTTCTACGAGAAGTCCGGCTTCCGGAAGGTCGGCACGAAGTCGTTCAGGCTGGGGAGCACGGTGGAGCACGACTTCGTCATGGAACGCTCGCTCGCGCCCTGACCACGCCCCTCCGCGTCCCTCCGCGTCCCTCCGCGTCCCTTGACCGCGGGAACGGACTTTGGAAGCTGGCGGGCCGACGGGAATGAGCGCGGGCCCGGCGGGGTTGTCGCCAGCATGAAGATTGAGATCTGGTCCGACGTGGCCTGCCCCTGGTGCTATATCGGCAAGCGCCGTTTTGAGACCGCGCTCGCGGCGTTCCCGCACCGCGATGGGGTGGAGGTGCAGTGGCGCAGCTTCCAGCTGGACCCGTCCCTGCCGGAGCACTACGACGGCACCGAACTGGACTACCTGAGCACCCGCAAAGGCATGGCCCCGGACCAGGTCGCCGGCATGTTCGAGCACGTGGCATCCCTGGCCAGCGCCGAGGGACTCGACTACCGCTTTGACGCCGTCGTGGTGGCCAACAGCTTCACGGCCCACCGGCTGATCCACCTCGCCGCCGCGCACGGTCAGCGGGATGCCGCCAAGGAACGGCTGCTCAGCGACCACTTCGAGCACGGCCGCGACATCGGCAGCCGTGAATACCTCACCTCATTGGGCCTCGACCTCGGGATCGACGCCGGCGAACTGGACGAGCTGTTCAGTTCGGACAAGTACGCCGACGACGTCCGGCAGGACTTCGCCGAGGCCCGGGCCCTGGGCATCAGCGGTGTGCCGTTCTTCGTCATCGACCGCAAATACGGCATCTCCGGGGCCCAGCCCGCGGAAACCTTCACTGCAGCCCTGGAGCAGGCGTGGCAGGAAAGCCACCCGCTCGTTATGGTCGACGCCGGCACGTCCGGTTCGGACGGCGTCGCATGCGGCCCGGACGGGTGCCCTGTCTGAGTCCCCGTCCGAGGCCTAGGCGGGCTGAGCCAGGCCTGCGGTGACCCCGAGCCGCGAGGCCGGGGCACAGCGGACGATCTCCAGCGCCTCGACGTCGAGCAGTTTCCGGGCGCCGGTCCGGGCGTCCAGGATCCAGAACAGCTCCATCAGCGGGATTGTCTGGGTGACCCGCCCGCGGTGGAACAACTTGCCGTTGTGCCACGCCTCGATCTCGTCCCCGGCGGCCAGTTCCCCGCACGTCCGGATCGCACCTTCCCTACCCATAGCCAACTCCTCCCCAGCGGAGCCCCTCCGTCGGGGCTCCATTGGCACCAGCATGCACGGGTGAGGTTTCGGCGGCGTTTCCGGTGCATGTTTTTCTCGCGTCACGGACCGGTTTGGCTCCGGCTGCCGCCGAACGCCGCCGACGGGTGCGGGGCAGCTTCGGGGGCAGCCTCGGGGGCGGCGAGCGCACGCACGCCGAAGCTTCGCCCCTTTTTACTGACAGATCGCGCTAAAGTGTCCATATGCCCAGGATTTCGGCCGCGAGCAACGCCGCCCAACGAGCCGAGACCCAGCGCCGGATCCTGACCGCGTTCGGCGAACTGCTGTTCACGCACGGGCTGCCCGGCCTGACCATGACCGACGTCGCCCGGCACGCCCGGATCGGCCGCACCGCCGTCTACAACTACTACGCGGACATCGAAGAGCTGCTCATTGCCTACGCACTGGACGAGACGGAACGGTTCCTCGTCGAACTGCGTGATTCCCTGGCCTCGCTGGAGAACCCCGTGGAGCGGCTGGCGCTCTACGTGCGGGCCCAGGTGGCGGACCTGAGCCGCCGCCACCTGCCGCCGGGCCCCGCCATGGGGGCTGTCCTGTCCCCTGCCTCCTTCGCCAAACTGGCGGACCACGTCGGTGAACTCAGCCTCCTGCTGCAGGACATCCTGCGCGACGGCATGGCCCAGGGCTATCTCCCCGAAGCGGACATCACCCAGCTTGCCCAGCTCATCCACGGCACGCTCTCCTCCAGTGCGGCCCGCGGGGACGGGGCCGGCGCGGACCCGGAAGCGGAGGCGCGGATCGCCCGGACGGTACGCTTCATCCAGCTGGGTGCCGGGGCCAGGTTCGACGACGCCGGCCGCCCCCTGCGCGTGAGCGCGTAGCCGAGCCCGCCCGCTTCCTCCTGGAAGCCTTCCTCCCGGAAGCCTTCCTCCTGGACGCCTTCCTCCCGGAGACTCAGGGCTTGGGGCTGGCCGGGACGATGGTCGGCACCACGGGCAGGCTGGGATCTTCGACTACCCGGCGGGTCTCCCGGGGGCAGCTGAGCTTGCCCGGCGTCTGGTCCACGAGCCCCGGCTTGGCCAGTTGTTTGAAGTCCCCGGTCAGGATGACGTCCACGCTGGCGTCGCTGCGGCCGTCCTGGACGTAGTCCGAGCCGGGCAGGTTGCGCTGGACGCTGAACGCCGCGGACTGGCCGGCAGCCCCGGACACCACCAGTGCCACACCGCGGTAGCCGGACTCGGTGTTGCCGACCGCCCCCACCACGAACTTGCGCGCCGCAAACTCGTTGGCCACCGTCCGGGCCAAACCCGGGCGGCTTGTGGAGTTGTAGACGTTCAGTTTGATCTTCCCGGGCGGCGTGTAGTCGTACGTCGCGTCCGGGCACAGCGGCGCAGCAGCCTGGCTGCGCTCCGCCGTCGGGAGCTTGATCTGGCCGTTCATGATGGCCAAGGCCACCACAATGGCTGCGGCAAGCAGCCCGAGCAGGATCAACAGGACCGCGCCGTGCAGGATGCGCCGCCGCTTCCGGACCCGGTTGTACAGCTCGTCCTGCTCCGCGAACGTGGCCCGCAGATCGGCGCCGGTGATGACGTGGTGCCCGTGCAGGACCGAGAGATCCTTCGGCTTCCTAGCCATTTATCACCAGCACGCGGGCGTGGATCGCGGTGCGCTGGTGCAGGGCGGTGCGGACGGCCCGGTGCAGGCCGTCCTCGAGATAGAGCACGCCGCGGAATTCCACCACATGCGGGAAGAGGTCCCCGAAGAAGGTTGAGTCCTCGGCCAGCAGCGCTTCCAGGTCCAGGGTGCGCTTGGTGGTCACGAGCTCGTCCAGGCGGACCGGGCGCGGCGGCAACGCCGCCCAGTCCTTGGGCGTATTGAAACCATGGTCAGGGTACGGGCGTCCCTCGCCCACAGCTTTGAAGATCACCATGCAAGCCTAAGGAAGATCACCGGTCAGGGGAATCAAAGTCGCCACGGCGCCGGAGGTTGTGGCCAAACAGTGACCATTTGTCATCGATACGTCCGGTGCTGTCACTGCCGGGCACAGAAAGGTCATTCCGGCTTTAGCCCGTCCGGAGCCCCGGCGTCACGAGTCCGCCGGCGGAGGCGAAGTTCCGGCCCGGCTGAGAGAATGGAGGCATGACTGCAACCGAGACCTCCGCCCTGGTGCCTTCGGCCCCGCCGCTGGCCCTGCTGCTCGACGTCGACGGTCCCGTGGCCAGTCCGCTCACCCGCACCGTCCAGCCGGGAATCATCGCGGACCTGCTGGCCCTCGCGGCCGCCGGGATTCCGGTCATTTTCAACACCGGCCGTTCGGATGCCTTCATCCGTGAGCAGGTTATGGGGCCGATGATCGCTGCCGGAATGCCGGAGGGGCTCACCATCCACGCCATTTGCGAGAAGGGCGCCGTCTGGTTCAGCTACACCGCCGCCGGGGCCGGCGCCGTGCACGTGGACCGGGAACTTGCCATCCCGCAGGCGTTCGGGGACGATGTGCGGCGGCTTGTCGCGGAGGATTACTCCGCCCACATGTTCTACGACGAGACCAAACGGGCCATGGTCTCCGTGGAACAGCACGTCGCCGTCGCCAACTCCGACTACCGCGAGGAACAGGCGCTGTTCGACGCCGACGCCATGGCCCTGATGGGCCGCCACGGCCTGGGGGTGGTGCGGCTGGACCACCACGCCCCGAACAGCGATGACCAGATCGACTACCGGGTCGACCCCACCATCATCTCCACCGACATCGAATCCGTCCGGCTGGGCAAGGACCTCGGCGCGAGCCGGGCTGTGGAGCTGCTGGCCGCCCAGGGCATCACCCCACAGGCCTGGCGGACGGTGGGCGACTCGCGCACCGACTACGCCATGGCCGACTGGCTGCACCACAACGACCACCCGGTGAAGCACGTGGACGTCCGTCCCGCCGACGGCGTGCCGGTCAAGCCGTACGGAATCCTGACCGCGGCCGACTTGGGGCTCGGCGACGAGGTCATCCACGACGACGCCGGCGCGGCCTTCCTGCGTCACTGGCGCGCCGCCCTGGCCGGCTGAGCGCCCCGCACCGGGCCGTTTTTGCGCCCCGGGTTATTATGCAAGTAGAGATCCACGCACCTTCAACCACTCGGAGAATCGACATTACAGACGCATTGATCCAGGACGAGATTTACTACGGCAGCCAGGCGAGCGAAGACAACCACGCCCACGCGGAGATCACCTCGCCGGCCGCCGTCGCCAGACTCCGGACGCGCTCCGACGTGGTGCGCCGGCACGGCAGGTATGCGCTGATCAATGAAAACCGCACGCCGTACCAGGCCATGGTGGAAGACCTGCTGTTCGTGCGCTCCGTGCTTGCCGGGGCAAAGCTGGACTACCTGCTGGTCCGCGGCAACAACGACCGCCCCGTGATCGCCGTGGACTGGAAGAACCGTCGGGAACTCCGCGCCGCCCTCGTGGAGGCCTGCCGGGACGAACCGTTCTACTCGATGACCGTGGACGCCAAGAAGAAGTCCTCCGTGCTGGTGGCCGACGGTGAGCTTGCACTCAACCGCCAGGCCCGGATCTTCCGGCTGTACCGGCCCCGGGTGGAACCGGACGGCGGCCTCGAGTTCGGCGCCTCGGCCGGCGTCCAGCTGGAGCTCTGGAGCTTTGAGGGCGACCAGCTGATCCTGCCGATCGAAAACTCACTGACCCGGCGGACCCTGCTGGCCCAGGACGCCGTCCGCGGCACCGTCGAACGCTACGGCCACACCTGGCCCACCATCGAGAACATGTTCGCCGACCACGCCAGCGACATCAGCTTCGACGTCGATCTGGTGTTCTCCTGGGTGGACGGCAGCTCGCCCGAGTACATCGCCGCGCGCCGAGCGAGGATGGCAGGCGTCGTTGTGGGAGAGGGAGACGACCACGAGGCCCGCTTCCGCCAGATCAATGAGCTGAAGTATGCCCTGCGCTCGGTCTACATGTTCGCGCCGTGGATCCGGCGGATCTTCATCGCGACGGACTCCCCCGCCCCGGAGTGGCTCGCGGACCACCCGAGCGTGACGATCGTCCGCAGCGAGGAGTTCTTCGCCGACCCCTCCGTGCTGCCGACGCACAACTCGCAGGCGGTCGAGAGTCAGCTCCACCACATCGAGGGCCTCTCCGAGCACTTCCTTTATTCCAATGACGACATGTTCTTCGGCCGGGCAGTGCGGCCGGACATGTTCTTCACCCCGGGCGGGATCACCAAGTTCATTGAGGCGGAGACGCGGATCGGGCTGGGAGACAACGACGCCGAGCGCAGCGGTTTCGAGAACGCGGCGCGGGTGAACCGCAAGCTGCTCTGGGACCGGTTCGGGCGGATCACCACCCGCCACCTGGAACACACCGCCGCGCCGCTCCGGCGCAGCGTCGTGGCGCAGATGGAACAGGAGTTCCCGGCCGAATTCGCGAAGACGGCGGCCAGCCGGTTCCGGGCCGCGGACAACATCTCCGTGACGAATTCGTTCTACCACTACTACGCGCTGCTGACCGGCCGGGCCGTGACCCAGACTGCGGCCAAGGTGCGGTACGTGGACACGACGGCCCGCGCCGGCCTGAACTACCTGCCGAAGCTGCTCTCGAAGCGCAACATGGATTTCTTCTGCCTCAACGACGGAAGTTTCCCGGAGGTGGCTGCCGAGGAGCGCGCCGAACTGGTGACGGACTTCCTGGAGAAGTACTTCCCGATCAAGGCGCCCTGGGAGAAGTAGAAACGGGAACTAGCCGCGGGGAAGCTGCCGGCGAAAGCAGCTGCCGGCTAGTTCCGCGTGGTGATCCGGCGGTGGCCCGGGGTTTGTGCCGGATCCTCAAGCCTGGCCTGGCGCGGAATCCGGATCCCCGCGGCGGCAATGCGCCGCTGGGCCTCTTCGGCCGTAACGAATTCGCCCACCGCAGGCATCGTGTCGCCCACTTGCACCACCGAATGCACGATCGTGTGCTCGTAGACGTGGACCAGGTTGAACGACTGCCCGCTATCCCGGCCCCGGCTTCCGCCCACCGGGACGTTCAGGTCCTGGGTGTAACAGGTGGCGGACGCGACCGAGACGGGGATGCCGGCAAACGTGGCGGTCGTTGAATAGTGCAGGTGGCCGCCCAGGATGGTTCGCACGTCGGAGTTCCGCAGCACCCCGGCAAGCGCTGCCTGGCCGCGCAGTTCAACCAGTACGGCAAGATCCAGCACGGAGGGCACCGGCGGGTGGTGCAGGGCCAGGATGGTGCCGTCGGGTGCCGGGGTGGCGAGCTCGGCGGCGAGCCACTCCAGCTGCGCAGCGCTCAGTTCGCCGTGGTGGAACCCGGGGACGGAGGTGTCCAGCGTGATGACCCGGAGGCCGTTGATGAAGTAGCTGTGGTCCACAGGTGCGTCGTCGGCTGGCTGGTCCAGCAGCCTGGTCCGGAAGTTGGTCCGGTCGTCGTGATTGCCCATCGCCCAGATGACTTTGGCGCCCATGGCCCGGCAGGCAGGTTCCACGATGCCGCGCAGCTTGGAGTAGGCCTCCGCCTCGCCGCGGTCGGCCAGATCGCCGGTGAAGATCACGGCTTCGGGGCGCGCGCCGGAGGCACGGACTTGCTCGAAGAGTTGTCTGAGCCGGGAATCTGCGTCCACCGCGCCGTGCAGGGGATCCGTACCGCCCAGCAAATGCGGATCGCTCAGGTGGAGTAGGAAATGACGTGGCCGGGGGTGCTCGGCCTCGATGAGCTCCATTGCAACCTTCCTGGTTGGGTGGCGGCAGATGCCTCCAGCGTCCCTCTCAGTTAGATCTATCCAACCAGACATTCGGCCGGCAATGTGCAAACTCCAGTAGGCATGTTTGAAAAAGGGTGTAAATCGAGTATTCCGGCGGACACATACCTGCTTACGTATATGCAGGCTGTGTCCGCCGGAAAGTGGATTACTCGGTTGCTTCGCGGCTAGCTCAGGTAGCCGTTCGGGTTGAGTACGTACTTTGTGGCGGCACCGGCGTCGAACTCGGCGTAGCCCTTCGGTGCGTCCTCGAGCGAAATCGCCTTGGCGTTGACGTTCTTCGCGATGTGGACCTTGTCGTGCAGGATCGCCATCATGAGCCCGCGGTTGTACTTCATCACGGGGCACTGCCCGGTGGTGAAGCTCAGCGACTTGGCCCAGCCGGTGCCCAGGCTCAGGGAAAGGGCCCCCTTCTTGGCTGCCTCGTCAATGCCGCCCGGATCCCCCGTGACGTAGAGTCCGGGGATGCCGAGGGCACCGCCGGCCGCCGTGAGTTCCATCAGCGAATTGAGCACCGTCGCCGGGGCCTCCTTGGCGTCGTGGCCGTGCCCCTTGGCTTCGAAGCCGACGGCGTCGACGCCGCAGTCGACCTCAGGGACTCCCAGGATCTGCTCGATCTGTTCGGCAGGTCCGCCTTGGGACAGGTCGACGGTCTCACAGCCGAAGCTGCGCGCCTGCTTGAGCCGGTCCTCGTTCATGTCACCGACAATCACGACGGCGGCGCCGAGCAGCTGCGCGCTGGTGGCCGCCGCGAGGCCCACGGGTCCGGCCCCGGCGATGTAGACGGTGGAGCCCACACCAACGCCGGCAGTGACGGCGCCGTGGAAGCCGGTCGGGAAGATGTCCGAGAGCATGGTCAGGTCCATGATCTTCTCCAGCGCCTGGTCCCGGTCGGGGAACTTCAGCAGGTTCCAGTCCGCATACGGGACCAGTACGTAGTTGGCCTGGCCGCCGACCCAGCCGCCCATGTCCACGTATCCGTACGCGGCGCCCGGACGGGCGGGGTTGACGTTCAGGCAGATGCCGGTCTTGCGCTCCTTGCAGTTACGGCAGCGGCCACAGGCGATGTTGAAGGGGACGGAACAGATGTCCCCCACCTTGATGAACTCGACGTCAGGGCCGACTTCCACGACTTCGCCAGTGATTTCGTGGCCCAGCACCAGGTCTGCCGGGGCGGTGGTGCGCCCGCGGACCATGTGCTGGTCCGAGCCGCAGATGTTCGTGGCAACGGTTTTAAGGATTACGCCATGGCGCACCGGGCGGCCCACGTTGGCGGGGTTGACCCCCGGGCCGTCCTTGAGTTCGAAGGTGGGGTAGTCAATGTCGATAAGTTCGACTTTTCCTGGCCCTTTGTAGGCAACGGCTTTGTTTCCTGTCATCACTTTCCTCCTGGTTTCACGGACCCCAATGTTGAGTGCCCAGTTGTGACTCACGAAGCGTTCTGATGCGCCCTCCACGGGGCTACGTCGGCTGCACGGCCGACGGGCAGAGGTGTCTGCGCCGCAGGTATGCCCGGAATGTCGGAGGGTTTCGCCAGTCTAGGCCTGAAGCATGCTGAGGGATAGGGCCCCTTGTGCCCTTGCATTCCCCCGCCGCCCAAAGCTGGCTGGCAGGGACCAGCGGTGGTCCGACGGCGGCTCAGCCGAGCGCCTGCCGCACTGCCTCGATGACCTCGGCTGAGTCGGGCTCCACGGTGGGCGCAAAGCGGGCCACGATCTCGCCGTCGCGATTCACCAGGAACTTCTCGAAGTTCCACTTCACCAGGCCCGGCAGCAGGCCGTTCTTGAACTTGGTCAGCTGCGCATAGAGCGGATGCTGGTTCTTGCCGCGGACGTTGGCCTTGGCGGTCAGCGGGAACGTCACACCGAAATTGCGTTCGCAGAACTCGGCGATTTCCGCGTCGGCGCCCGGCTCCTGCCCGGCGAACTGGTTGCACGGGACGCCGAGGACGCTGAAGCCCTCTTCGCGGAACTTGTTGTGGAGCGCCTCCAAGCCTGCGTACTGGGGGGTGAAACCACACTGGGATGCCACGTTCACCACCAGCACCACCTGGCCGCGGAACCGGCCAAAGTCCGTTTCGGTGCCGTCGTTGAGGGTCAGCGGGATGGAGTGCAGGGATGTCATGGCTTGGTTTCCTCGCGGGCTTGGGGGCAGGAACAGTTCACGACGGTAATTCGCTGCCACGGCGCGTGGGTATGGGTACGGGCCGCGCCGGACTGCCGTGGCTACGGAGTCGGGGAGATCGCGGTTTCCAGGGCGCCCGTCGGCTCGGTGGAGACGGTCTCCGCTGGGACCGCCGGAGCGGTGGGGGCCGGAGCGGGCGGGGTCGGGTCCGACGCCGGATCAGTCACCGCGGGTGTGGGGGTGGGGGCCGGGGGCTCGGCCGGTGCCGGCGCGGTCGTCGGCGGAGCGGTCGGCACCGGCGTCGGCGCGGTCGTCGCCGGAGCGGTCGTCGCCGGAGCGGTCGGCGTCGGCGTGGCGGGCGGTGTCGGCGGAGCGGGCGGCGCCGGCGCGGCGGGCGGCGCCGGCGCGGCGGGCGGCGTCGATGTCGCTAGCGGCGAGCCGGTGGGGGTCGGTGACGGCTTCGCCGCGGCAGTGGCCGGAACCTCGGGTACGTGTGTCTCCTGAACCCCGCCGGTCACCGCATGGGTGTGATCTTCGGACACCGGAATGGCCCAGTCCGCGCCGGCGCTCCCCGCGCTGCCGGCACCCTGCTTGCCGGCAGCAGGCGCATAGCTGACCATCTGGATGTTGTCGAGACGGTCCACCTGCCGCGTGGGGAGGAACTTCCAGTCCAAGGGGTTGGTGTGCGAGCCGTTGAGGATCGTCTCGAAGTGCAGGTGGCAGCCCGTGGACGAGCCCGTCGTCCCCACCTTGGCGATGACTTCGTCCACTCCCACCGATTCGCCCTTCTTCACGGCGATGCCCTGAAGGTGGTTGTACGTGGTGATCAGGCCGTTGCCGTGGTCAATTTCCACCCGGTTGCCGCCGCCCCAGGGGTGCCATCCGACGGCCCGCACCACACCGGCGTCGGCCGAATACACACGGGTGCCGCACGGGGCGGCAAAATCCTGGCCCCAGTGGAACTCGCCGGCGGTTCCGGTCAGCGGGCTGGTGCGCAGCCCGAACGGGGATGACTCCAGCAGTGTTTCGAGGGGCGCCATCAGGAAGCCCTTCGGCGGGCGCGAGAGGCCTGCCGACGCGACCCGGAGCTCGACCTTGCCGTCTTTGGACGTGGTCTGGACCGTGGTCCGGGCGAAGGAAATGAGGGCATGCCGGTCTGCGGTCAGCCTTGAGGTCTCCCGTGCCGCACCCCCGGGGTCAGCGGCGATCCCGGGAGCGAGCAAACCCGTGCCGGCGGAGCCGGTGGCCAGCGGCACCGCCGCATCCCGGGCTGACGGTCCCGCCGGTGCGGACGGCCCGAAAACCAGCACCGCAAGAGCCAGACCCGTGGCTGCCGCCAGAGAGCGCGCGACGACCTCCGAAGTTTTGGACTGCGCACTCGTTGAGTTTCCCCAGTGTTTTCCCACGATGTGACTCCCGCGATTTTTCCGTCAGGCCCCCATCCCAACGGGCCCACCCCCTTATGTGAACACACTCGACCGGGTCTGTGAACCTCCGCAATGCCTGGGTCCGCGCGAGGTTCGGGGCGGTTTCGGGCCACCGCGCGGCGGATTGGGTGGCGCCCCAGTAGCCCCGCAGGGAAAACAGGTACCGGCCCAGCACCGACCGGGTAAGAATAGGAGTATGCGCAATGTCCTCAGGGAGTGGCAGTCCGAGCTCAAACAGACGTTCACCGGAACCCGGGATGCGGTCCCGGAGTGGGTGGGGCGCCTGGCTGAGGGCGACGACGCCGGCTTCCACCTTCCGGGCTCCGCCGTCTGGGCGGTGCACGGGGGCATGCCGACGATTGTTGCCGGCATCCGCGCCCTCCTGATGCAGGCCTTGCACCCGGGGGCTTTGGCCGGGGTGCACGACCATTCCCGCTTCCGCGAAGACCCCCTGGGCCGGCTCGCCGGGACCATCCGCTGGATCTTCACCGTCTCCTACGGGTCCACGGGGGCCGCCCGCGCCGCGTCCGGCTGGGTGCTGCGGCTGCACGAGTCGGTGCACGGAGAATTCACCGACGGCCACGGCGTCGTGCGGCCCTACGCGGCGAACGATCCGGAGCTGCTCCGCTGGGTGCACATCGCTTTCACGGATGCCTTCCTGTCCGCGCACAAGATCTGGGGCGGGCCGATTCCGGGCGGCCCGGACGCCTACGTCCGCGAGTGGGCGCAGGCGGGGACGCTGATGGGCGTGGAGGCGCCGCCGCTGAGCGAGGCTGACATGCGCCGGCAGCTTGACCGCTGGTACGACGACGGCGAACTGGCCTCGGGCGCCAAGGTTGCCGAAACCGTGGCCTTCATCCGCGATCCCCCGCTCCACCCCGCACTCAGGCCAGGGTACCGGGTGCTCTTTGCGGCAGCGGTGTCCAGCCTGGAGCCAAAATACCGGAAGATGCTGGGGCTTCGGACCGCAAGGCTGGGCCCGATCCCGCTGCCGGTGAAACTGGCGACGAAAGTCACCCTAAGCGTCGTCCATCTCGCTCTGGGGCGGGTTGGCCCGAGTGAGCAGGCAGCACGCGAAAGGCTCCGCCGGCTGGGGTTCGCGGAGTAAGTGTGACTGGGCGGCGGACCCTCACTGCGGCGGGGCCCGCGTCTGCGGCGCGCTGGCTCAGGACGCAAAAAGGCCCCGGTCCGATGGACCGGGGCCAACCGCGGAGAATGGGGGATTTGAACCCCCGAGGGCGTTAACCCAACACGCGTTCCAGGCGTGCGCCATAGGCCGCTAGGCGAATTCTCCAGTAGCTTCTGAATCAAAAGCAGATACTAGACTACCTGAACTTCCCGGCTTCGCCCAATTGAGCCCTCCGCCCTGCGGCCACGGGACATGCCCCACGCTCCCATCGGACGTTGGACATAGTCGCCATATGCCCACGCCGCGGCCCGAAGAATGGGCATGTCCCGCCACGAAACAGCAGGCCAACACCCGGATTCGGGGCTCGCCCGATCGTCGGGTAAACTAATCGACGGCCCCTCATGTGGCGTCATCCTGTTGAACTCCCCCAGGACCGGAAGGTAGCAAGGGTAAATGGGCTCTGGCGGGTGCATGGGGGGTCTTTTATGTCTGTGCCGATTGGTAGGGTTTAGCTGTGACTGTTACTACCGCTCTTTACCGCAGATACCGCCCCGATTCGTTCGCGGACGTTATCGGGCAGGAACACGTCACCGACCCGCTGATGACGGCCCTGCGGAAGAACCGCGTCAACCACGCCTACCTCTTTTCCGGCCCACGCGGCTGCGGTAAAACCACCTCCGCCCGCATCCTTGCGCGTTGCCTGAACTGTGCCGAAGGCCCCACCGACACCCCCTGCGGCGTGTGCCCCAGCTGCATCGAACTGGCCCGCGGCGGCGCCGGTTCGCTCGACGTGATCGAGATCGACGCCGCGAGCCACGGCGGCGTCGACGACGCCCGTGACCTGCGCGAACGCGCCACCTACGCCCCGGTCCGCGACCGCTACAAGATCTTCATCATTGACGAAGCCCACATGGTCACCTCGGCCGGCTTCAACGCGCTGCTCAAGATCGTCGAAGAGCCGCCGGAACACATCAAGTTCATCTTCGCCACCACGGAGCCGGACAAGGTGATCGGCACCATCCGGTCCCGCACCCACCACTACCCCTTCCGGTTGGTCCCGCCGGAGCCGCTCATGGCATATCTGGAACTGCTGTGCCGGCAGGAGAACGTACCTGTGGCCCCGGGCGTACTCTCGCTCGTCATCCGCGCCGGCGGCGGCTCCGTGCGGGACTCGCTTTCCGTGCTGGACCAGCTCATGGCCGGCGCCGGCCCGAACGGCCTGGACTACGAACTGGCTGTGGCCCTGCTGGGCTACACGCATGCCTCCCTGCTGGACGACGTCGTCGAGGCTGTCGCCGCGTCCGACGCCGCTACCGTGTTCCGCGCCGTGGACCGCGTCATCCAGACCGGCCACGACCCCCGCCGCTTCGTCGAGGACCTGCTCGAGCGTTTCCGTGACCTGATCATCGTGCAGGCCATGCCGGAGAGCGCCCAATCGATCCTGCGCGGCATGCCCGCGGACCAGATCGCGCGGATGCAAAACCAGGCACACAACCTCGGCGCGGCCGAACTGTCCCGTGCTGCAGACGTGACCAACACGGCGCTCACCGAGATGACCGGTGCCACGTCCCCCCGGCTGCACCTCGAGCTGCTGTGCGCCCGCATCCTGCTGCCCAGCTCCGAGCAGACTGAACGCGGCATCGCCGCCCGGATCGACCGGGTGGAGCGGCGCCTGAATTACGCCGGGAACGACGTCGGGACGCCCGCCCCCGTATCGTCGCCGGCTGCCGCACCGGCACCGGCACCGGCACCGGCACCGGCTCCTACGCCTCCCGGCCACGCCCCTGCAGCGGCATCGGCTGCCGCGGCCCCGGCATCACCTCAGGCACATCGGGCAACTCCGCCCGCCCCGCTCTCCAACCGGCCTGCCGAAACCTCGGACCGGACCCCGGCTGCCGCCACCAGCGCGCCCTCGGCCAGCCCGGCCCCGGAGGCGCTGCCGCAGGAAGCGCAGCCGGAACGGCCAGCGCTCACGGCCCCGCGGGTCAGCACCAGCGACTGGCCGGTGGAGGAATCCGCGACTCCGAACGGCGCCTCCCGCCCGGCGCAAGCACCGCCGGCACCGACCGAATCGGCCCAGACCGCCCCGTCCCCACCGGCGGCACCGGCCCAACCGGCTCGGAAAGAACCGGCCGAGCGCCCCGCGGCCGGCGCCGCTGCAGCGACGGCCGCCCCAGCCCATGCACCCGCCCCCGCGGCGGTCTCCGGGTCCGGACCCGACGTCGAGGTCTTGCGCCGTGCGTGGCCCGAGATCCTGCAGACCCTGACCAAGATCAAGCGCAGCACCTGGGCTCTCGTCGAACCAAATGCGCAGGTGGGGCACTTCGAGGATCAGGTCCTGACCCTTTCCTTCACGACATCCGGGCTCGCCGGCGCTTTCGGCCGGGCGGACCACGCCGAGAACCTGCGTCAGGCGATCCACAAGACGATCGGCATCGACTGCCAGATCACGGCCGTCGCCGGCGGCACCAACAGCTCAGCGAGCTCTGAGCCAAACCCAAAAGCGCCCGCTAGCCGGGAGGCCCCGGCCACGTCGGCGGATGTGGCATGGGGCCTTGCCCCCGCCGCGACCGGGGCTGCCCCGGAATCCCCGTCGACGGCTGGCAATGGGGTCGAAACCGGACCTGCCGCCGCCGCGGAAACGCCCGCGCCGCAGTCCGCATCTGCGCCCTCACCGGAGCCTGCCCGTCCGGCCCCGGTCGAGCCGGTGTCGGCGCCGGCAGCGACCGCCGCGCCCACAGGCCCGGCCCCTGAGCCGACCGACGGCCCCGCCTCCGAGCCCGGTGGTTCGTACTCGTACCCGGACGACGACTGGGGTCCCCCGCGGGACGAGGACGCCCCGCCACTGGATGAAGAGCCGCCGCTGGACTGGGATCCCTCAGCCCCGGAAGCCGCCCGGCCCGCGTCCCCAGCGGCGCCCGCACCGGCGCGCACCCCGGCCCGAGCCCGGTCCAGCAAGGAAACCCCCGCTACGACCCGGTCATCTGCCCCGGCGCCTGCCCCGGCCGCCAAGGATGCCGCCGAGGACCCGTGGGCACGCGCCGTCGAGCAGTCCCCCGGGGTCTGGACCGTCGGCACGGAATTGAACGTGGGGCGGCACACCTCCACGGAGGCCGTGGCGGAGTCCGCGCAACGCACCCCCGAGCCGGAGCCGCCGCACTACGAGCCCGCGGCTGCCCAGATCCCGGAGCCGGTAGGCGCCTTTTCCGCCGGATCCGGATCCGGATCCGGATCCGGATTCGACGGCGCCGCTGCCACCCGGGCACCTGCGGCCGGGCCCGCCCCTGCCGCCGCCGGGCCCACGGTCATCACCGCCGCGGCCTCCCCGGTCGCGGCCACGGCTCCGGTCGGCGCCCCTGCAGCCTCCGGACGGCAGAGCCTCTACCAGCGCCTGTCCAACAGCCCCGAGGCGGAAGCCGGACGGGCCAAGGCACCAGCGCGCGCCGCCGTCGCCGCCACCAGCTACGTCCAGGACGTCCCCAGCGCCGACGACGAAACCATCGAGGAGTCGGGCGTCTTCGGCCGCGCCGCCGTCGAGCGTATTCTGGGCGGGAAGCTGCTGGAAGAGCGTTCCCTGGACGGAAGCCCGCTGGCGCCGCGCTTCTAGCCCTCCCGGCGGCCGCACGGGCCGCCACTCCCCCAAACGAACGAGGAAATTGTGTACGAAGGTGCAGTTCAGGAGCTGATCGACGAGCTCGGCCGCCTTCCCGGCGTCGGGCCCAAGTCCGCCCAGAGGCTTGCCTTCCACATCCTCGAAGCCGATCCGCAGGACATGAAGCGCCTGGTCGAGGCCATCACGTCGGTGAAGGAGCGGGTGAAGTTCTGCACGGTCTGCGGCAACGTCACCGAGCAGGAGCTGTGCAACATCTGCCGGGATCCGCGCCGCGACCCCTCCGTGATCTGCGTTGTGGAGGAGTCCAAGGACGTGCTGGCGGTGGAGCGCACCCGTTCCTTCCGCGGCCGCTATCACGTACTGGGCGGCGCCATTAACCCGATTGCCGGGATCGGCCCGGAACAGCTTCGGATCCGCGAGCTGCTCACCCGGCTCAACGACGGCGCCATCCAGGAAATCATCATCGCGACGGATCCCAACCTCGAGGGCGAAGCAACGGCCACCTACCTGGCCCGGATGCTCAAGTCGATTGGCATCGCCGTCACGCGGCTCGCGTCCGGCCTCCCGGTCGGCGGCGACCTCGAATATGCCGACGAAGTCACGCTGGGCCGCGCCTTCGAAGGCCGCCGCAACGCGCTGAGCTGACGGGCCCAGTGGCCCCCGACGGCGGCGCTCCCGCCCCAATCGGCACCGAGCGCCTGATCCTGCGTCCGTTGACCGCCGACGACGACGGCGCCGTCCTGCGGTTCCGCGGCAACCCGGATGCCGTGCGGTATCTCTCCCACGAAGCCCTCAGCCCGGACGCGAACAGCGCCCGGTCGCGGAAAGTGCAGGCCGCTGCGGCGGCTTCCACCGCGGAGTGGTTCAGTTTCGCCTGGGCCATCCAGCTCCGGGCAAGCGGGGAGGTCATTGGAGACGGCCGGACCTGGAACTCAGAGGCTCCCCCGCTGCCCGGCAGGATCCCTGCCCATGCCGCGAGTCTGGGGTACATCCTGCACCCGGATCACCACGGGCTGGGCCTCGGCAGGGAAGCCGCCGGCGCCCTCGTGGAATGGTTGTTCACCGCCCGTGGAAGCCGGAGTGTCTTCGCCGGCGTCTACGAACCCAACCTCCCCTCGCGCAGGCTGCTGGAAAGCCTCGGCTTCCGGCAAGACCGCTATTTCACCGCGGCCGAGGACACTGCGGGCAAGAAGCTTCCGTCCTGGCGCTACCGGCTCGACCGGCCCGACCGGCTCGACTGAACCAGTTACCGCGCGCAGGGGGGCCGGGGCAAACACGGCGGGCACGGCCGATGGACATGCCCAACGGCCCCTGCCGCGAATGGACATAGTGCCCATATGCCCATCCCCCGAACACAGGAGTGGACATGTCCAACGCCGCAAACGCACATGTCCATCCTCCGCGCACGGGACTGGGCATGTCAGAGGCCGCCGACGAATATGTACATCCTCCGCGCCCACGAACGGGCATGTCCACGGCCGCAGCGGGACATGTCCTCTCCCCGGGACGGACGACGGGCATGTCCACCAAGAGCGGGCACCGGCAGCGGCCCGGTCCGTCCGGCGTTCGGTCACAATTCAACTCCGGGCCGCCGACGGCGATAAACTTGGTTCAGAAGTAGCTGTCGCGCCGTTCGGCTGCGCCGTTTAGTAGCTTCGCCCAGAACCCCGATGATCCAGTGAGGGTGCGCGCATGAGTTTGCCCACTACCGAAGTCCACCCCGGACCGCAGCCGCAGGAGCTGCCCGCGATTCCTGCCGCCACCAAACACCTCGTCGTGAAGAAGTTCGGCGGTTCCTCGGTGGCGGACGCGGAAGGTATCAAACGGGTCGCCCGGCGCGTGGTGGACGCCCACAACGCCGGCGATGAAGTCGTCGTCGTTGTTTCCGCCATGGGCGACACCACCGACGAACTCCTCGACCTGGCCGCCCAGGTGACAGACTCCGCCCCGGCCCGGGAAATGGACATGCTCCTCTCCGCCGGTGAGCGCATCTCCATGGCCCTGCTCGCGATGGCCATCAACAAATACGGCGCCTCCGCCCAGTCCTTCACGGGTTCCCAGGCCGGCATGATCACCGACGGCATCCACGGCAAGGCCCGGATCATCGACGTTGACCCGCACCGGATCCGCACGGCCCTGGACAAGGGGCACATCGCGATTGTCGCCGGCTTCCAAGGCATGAGCCGCACCACGAACGAGATCACCACGCTCGGCCGGGGCGGCTCGGACACGACGGCGGTGGCGCTGGCCGCGGCCCTCGACGCCGATGTCTGCGAGATCTTCACCGATGTCGACGGCATCTATACCGCGGACCCGCGCGTTGTCCCGTCCGCCAGGAAGATCGACCGCATCTCCAGCGAGGAAATGCTGGAACTCGCGGCCTCCGGCGCCAAGATCCTGCACCTGCGCTGCGTGGAATACGCGCGCCGCTTCGGGGTGCCGCTGCACGTCCGCTCCTCATTCAGCCAGAACGAAGGCACCTGGGTACTGCCCAGCGCCGATGACAAGATCACGATTCAAGAGGGAGTTGCCTTGGAGCAGCCAATCATCTCCGGCGTTGCACACGACCGTTCCGAAGCCAAGGTCACGGTGGTCGGCGTTCCGGACATCCCCGGCAAGGCTGCGGCCATCTTCCAGGTCATCGCCGACGCGCACTCCAACATCGACATGATCGTCCAGAACGTCTCCACCCACGGCACCGGCCGGACGGACATCTCGTTCACGCTGCCGATCGTGGAAGGCGCCGACGCCCTCGCCGCGCTCCGCGCCGCACAGGCCGAGATCGGCTTCGAGAATATCGAATACAACGAGAAGATCGGCAAGCTGTCCCTGATCGGCGCCGGAATGCGCTCGCACCCTGGCGTCTCAGCACGGTTCTTCGCAGCACTCTCCGAGGCCGGGATCAACATCAACATGATCTCAACCTCGGAAATCCGCATCTCGGTGGTGACCCACGCCGACCTGCTGGACGACGCCGTCCGCGCCATCCACAAGGCCTTCGACCTGGACAGCGAGGACGAGGCCACGGTTTACGGCGGCACGGGCCGCTAGGACTTCTGGAGGCCACGGACCGCTTCGCGGCCGATAAGAAAGGGAGCGGCACCTGCCGCTCCCTTTTTCGTTTCCGTCCTGCCCCCGCGCGGGTCAGACTTGTTCCTTCGGGAGGTCTTCCCGGCGGACGGCGTAATGATGTCCCTGCGAGTCCGTTTCCACTTCGAAGCCGGCGAGATCGGTCTCCGACGCTAGCTCGTAATCATCGTGCCTGTGCACGACCGGAGCGGTGGTATCCCCCCGCGAGGCGGGTCCAAACAGGAATCGCACCCAGGACGATGGGTGCAGGTGCCGGCTCAGTGCAGCCTTCCTCAGCGCATGTGCCATATTTCCCACCCCCTCTCCTACTGAAAGGCCATTTCCTGCTAATGGGCCATTCGGAACAGCGGTGGCGCGGGCGGCGCCAGTGTGCCCATTTTACGCCCGACTGCGGCAAAATGCGCGGTGGGAACCCTCGCCGGTGCGAAGGTCGGATCCCGCCGCTTGGGCAGCGGCGCGGGCCGGGCCGGCCTAGCGCAGGGACTTGTCCTCGGGGTTGCGGGGCACAACGTAAGTGCTGCCGTCTGGCCGGTGCAGGGTCTCCCACTGCTGGGTCTCGGCCTGCCGCTGGGCCAGCAGCTGGCGGTTCTGCTCCGTCATCTCATGGCCGAGCGAGGTTCGGCTGGCCGGGCCAAAGACGGCCCGCAGCTTTCCGGTCGCCCGCATGAACCGCTGGGCGGTGTTGTCCTTAGCCATCGCTACCCACTCCTTCGTACCTGATGTTCCACCAGTGTACGCTAATCATTAGTACACTAACTATTTGAAGGAGGCCGGATGACCGATGTCATCGAAACCCCCGGAAGTCCCGCAGCCGCCGTCGTGGACGAGGACCTCCTGCTGGAACACCAGCTCTGCTTCGCATTGACCGTCGCGTCCCGCAGCGTGGTCGGCGCCTACAAACCGGTGCTGGACAAGCTGGGACTCACCCACCCGCAGTACCTCGTGATGCTCTGTCTGTGGGAATCCAGCCCCCGGACCGTCCGCGACATCAGCGATGCCCTCGCCCAGGAACCGGCCACGATTTCGCCCCTGCTGCGGCGGCTTGAAACGGCGGGCTACATCACCAGGCAACGGGCCGAGGGCAACGAGCGCAGCCTCGCCGTGCGGCTGACGCCCCGCGGCGCGGCGCTGAGGGAACAAGCAACGGCGGTCCCCGGCACCATGATGGCCCGGCTGGGCCTGGACCGGGAGCAGGTCGGCGAACTGCATGCCGCCATGATGCGGCTCATCGACGCCACCCGGGCGGCGGACGGCAATACCCGCAGCTAGGGTACTTCCGCCCCGCGCCCGGGACCGGCCGCGGCGCTAGAATGGGGCTGAGACCGAGGAGAAGAGCCCATGCGCAAGAACCTGATTCCCACAGCGCTCATCTTGATGACGGCCGTCGGACTGGCTGCCTGCTCACCGGGCGGCGGACCTGCGCCGAGCGCCTCGTCCACCGGCCCTGCCTCCGCCTCGACGCCGGGCGGCACCCCCTCCGCCGACACCGAAACCACCGCGCCGGCTCCCTCGCCGTTGGCCGAGGCCCCTACCGCCGGACCCGGCCAGGGCAACGCCGAGTTGGCCATCATGATCAAGCCCTCCGAAAGCGCGAAGGCCGTCAACTACACCTTAGTCTGCCAGAACGGCGTTCCGGCGGCGGAAAGCAAGCACCCCAGCGCCGCTGCGGCCTGCGCCGCCCTGAAGAAGAATGCGGCGCTCCTCAGCCCCGCACCCCGGGCCACCGACCAGGCGTGCACCCAGCAGTACGGCGGCCCGGACCAGGCGACCGTCACCGGTTCCGTCGACGGTAAGGCAGTCGAGTCGAAGTTCGGCCTGCGGGACGGTTGCGAGATCGCCCAGTGGAAGGCCGCCAAGGACATCCTTGGCTCAACCGGAGGGGCTGTCTAGACTGCAGCACCTTCCGCAGGACGCCTGGCTGGCGCGCGAAGCCGCCCACCAGCAGCGCGTCCGCACCTATTCCGATCCCTACCTCGCCCGGAGGTCGGCCGGCCAAAAACACCCGGTGGAAGACTTCCTCTTCACGTACTACACCCAAAAACCTGGCCAGCTGCTCCGCTGGCACCCGGGCGCCGGCGTCGTGCTGTCCGGGCCGGCGGCAGCGGAGCGCTCCGGCTGGAAGTACTACCGCGTGCCCGACGCCGGCGAACTCGCCGCCGCGGGTCTGGCGCCCGGTACGGACGCGGTGACGGTCGACGTCGAACGGTTCCTCGGCGAGCGGCGCGACGCCGTGCAGTTTGCCGGCATCATCCTGGCGGGGACGGCCGCCCGGCCGGCGCAGTTCGGCTGCTTCGGACTGCACGAGTGGGCCATGGTCTACCGTCAGGACAAATTCGAACTGCGGCACGAGTACCTGAAGCTGCGGCTCGGTTCCGAGCAGACGGACCGGGTGGTCGAGGACAACCGGATCAGGTGCTCGCATTTCGACGCGTTCCGCTTCTACACCCCGGACGCGGTGCCGCTGAACACCCTGAAGCCGAGCCGCGAGAACCAACGGACCATGGAACAGCCCGGCTGCCTGCACGCCAACATGGACCTGTACAAGTGGGCCTACAAACTGGCGCCCGCGCTGCCCAGCGAGCTGGTCATGGACTGCTTCGAACTCTCCTGGCGGATCCGCGCAATGGACATGCAGGCCTCCCCCTACGAACTGAGCGAATGGGGTTACCCGCCGATCCGGATCGAGACCCCGGATGGCAAAGCCGAATACGTGGAGCACCAGCGGGCCTTCGCCGACGCCTCGCAGGAACTGCGCCGACGGCTGTTGCAGGAACTCACGCCGCTGCTGGAGGCCGCCGCCGTCGCGGCTCCCCCGCTTCCCGCGGCCCAGGAAGGACGCCCATGACGGCCACCCACGGAGCGGACAGCCCGCACGACGTCGACCTCACCATCACGCTGACGGAGGCGCCCGGGGCGCCGGAGGTCAGTTTCCGCCTGGTCGCCGACGACGGCGGGGCCTCCGCCGCATCCACCCTGCCGGATCCTGCCGCGGCACTCGAGGCACTCCGCCAGCACGGCGAGGAAATCTTCTTCCCCCTCCCCGGCCCGCCCCGGCTGTGCACCCAGCAGTACGGCGGCCCGCAGGTGGCCGTGGTCACCGGGCGCTACCTGGGCCGCGACGTTCGTAGCGAATTCAGCCGTACCGACGGCTGCGAAATTGCCCGCTGGCGTGCCATGGCGCCGCTGCTGGGCGGCACAGCGGGATCAACCGGGGCCATCTGAGGCGGCGCCGCCTAAACACGGAGGCACGTCAGAACACAGCGAAACAGCGATGGCCGGCGGTGAAAACCGCCGACCATCGCTGTTACTTGGTGTTCAGTCGCCTAGATGGCGTTGTTCGGAGCCTTGGACAGCTCCGCATTCTGGATCTTGCCCTTCTCCTTCTTCACCTTCTTGCCCTTCTCCTTCTTGTCCTTGTGATCCTTGCCGTTGTGCTTACCCTGGTCCGTGCTCTCCCCGGGGCCGTCGTTGCTGTCCTGGTCCTCCGAAGTCGGCGGAACCACTACGGCGCCGGCCGGGGTCACCAGCACGCTGACAAATGTCGGCTCACTGGCGCCTGCGTAGGTCACGCGTCCAATGTAGGAGCCAACTGCCAGCCCCTTCCAGTTCATGGTGACCTGGCCGGACGTTCCGTTCGCGAGCCGCAGCGGGTTCGGGGTCAGAGTCGCATTGCCGACATTGGCGCCAAGGACGGCCGCATCGACGCTTGCTTTCGTAGCCTGGCCGTTGGGGCTGGCGTAGAGGTTGACGAAGATCCGGTAAGTTCCCGGAGCCGGATTGGGGATGGACAGGGACTCACTCGCCGAGGACGTTGCGACCTGAACCAGCTGATTGGCCGGGGTCACGACGTACATATCGAAGTCCGCATTCGGATCCGAGGACAGGGCGGAGAACTTGGCCAACGGTGCACCGGCAGGGACCTGAACCGACTTTCCGAAGTTCGCTGCATCATTGGCCCCGAGAATCGCATCGCCGGGCACCAGCTCGATGGCAGACGAATCGGCCTTCGACAGCCCGTCGAGGGTCATGTTGATCGGGCTGTTGCTGCCGGAGACCACCTTGATGGCGCCGGAGCCGGTGCCACCCTCGGAGGAGAAGGCCACATCGCTGGCCGCCACGACCGCCTGGGGGCGGACAGCAACCGGGGACGCGACGTTCTTGTTTGCGCCCTGCCACGTCAGCGTGCCCATGGCGAACTTGCCCAGGGCCGCGTTTTGGTTTTCGAACGAGACCTTGAAGGTCTTCTTGTCGCCGGCGTAGCCGAAGGTCAGGATGGACGGCGTAACGGTCACCTTGACGCCGGGAACATCGACCTTGACGCGGTAGGTGCCCGGGGTCAGTGCGGTCAGCGTGCGGGTGACCTCGATCTTGCCTGTGAGGTTGCCCAGCGCGAAGGACGGTACATTCATATCCCGCGGCTTGGTCACGCCGAGACCCGGCATGCCGAGGTCGACGCCGGTGCCCTGGATGAACTTCAGGTAGTCCTCGTCATTGGCGTCATAGACGAGGCCCGGATCCAGGACGCGGGCCGGATCGACTTGGCCTGCACCCGTCGCGAAGACGTCCGGGTCCTTGCTTCCATTGGCAAGCTTGACGTCGGAGGCGGTGGTCATCATCGCAGACTTGACCATGGCCGGTGACCACTTCGGATTCTTGCCGAGGATCAGCGCGCCGAATCCCGCTACGTGCGGTGCAGCCATGGACGTTCCGGACATGAAGCCGAAGTTGTCCCCGCCAGTGCCGATCGGCGAAACGCCGGCCAGTACGGCAACACCGGGAGCAGCAACGTCCGGCTTCAGCAGGTCTGAACCGGTGGCGAGCAGCGGGCCGCGGGAGGAGAAGCCGGCAATCTGCGGCTGCGCCTCAAGCGGAAGCCCGGTGGTGTCCTTGTTGATCAGGGACACCTTGATGGCCGGGTTCGCGGCCACCTTGGCCTTGATGGCCTCGGTGGCCGGCGGGTTCACGTGGACGGTCGGAACGGAGTGCTTGTCCGTATCGAGTGAGGAGTTGCTCAGGTTCACCAGGATCATGCCGACGCCGCCGCCGCGCTTGACCTCCGCGCTCTTGGCAACGCGGTCAAAGACGCCGCGGTCACAGACCACAACCTTTCCGGCGACCTTGGCAGGGTCCAGGGTGTCGGGTCCGCACAGTGCCGCATTGGCGTCCCCGGCGGTGGCGGCCGCATTGGCTGCCAGCACGACACCCGCGTCCTTGACCTCGCGGTTCATGATGCTGGCGCCGCGGAACTTGGTGCCGTCAGAGAACTCGACGGTGCCCTGCAATTCCTGGGAGAAGCTGCTTGCGGCAACCGTGGTCAGCCACGGAGCGCCATGGTTGACCGTGCTCGCGGTTGGACCGGAGTTGCCAGCCGAGGCGGAGACGAAGATACCCGCCGATGCGGCAGACAGGAAGGCCATGGACACCGGGTCGGTGGTGGTGGTCGTGGAGCCCGAGATCGAGTAGTTCAGCACGTCGACGCCGTCCTGAATTGCCTGATCGATGGCCGCCACGGATGCCGAGGAATAGCAGCCGCCGGTATTCGGATCCGTGTCTTCCCAGCAGACCTTGTAGATAGACAGCTTGGCAGCCGGAGCCATGCCGCTGGTCAGGCCGAAGCTGCGGCCGTCAACGAACGTCTCCACATTGGCGTTGCCCGCGGCGGTGCTGGCCGTGTGCGTGCCGTGGCTGGCGACGTCGACCGGGGAGAGCTTCTCCAGCGGAGAGCGGTTCTCGGGCTTGACATAGCTCGTGAAATCGTCGGCAAAGTAGTGCGCCGCGAGCACCTTGGAGTTGCAGGCCGAGCCGTCAAAGTCCGCTCCGGTTTCGGTGCCCTTCTGGCACTCGCCAACGAAGGTGTCTCCATCGGCCTTGAGCATGGCGATCTTGCCGTCTTCAGTGCGGTACGGCACACCGACCACCGGGCTGCCGACGAGCGGCTTGACCTGGTCGCCGGCGAAGAAGGCGCTGCCCGGCGTGTAACCGGTGTCGATAACACCGACGACGACGCCCTTGCCGGCCGCCGCCTGGCCGCCGAACTTGGTGTTCCAGGTGCCATTGGCGCCGCTGAGCTTGAGGAAATCGGTGCTGGAGTAGTCAGGAGCGTTCTCGGTGTCAGGTGCAACCACCAGCACGTCCGGGTTCTTCGCCAGCTTGATTGCTTGGTCTGAGGTCAGGTTCGCACTAAAGCCGTTGACTGCCGCGGTGAACTGGCGCTTGATCGCGACGTTCTGCTTCCCGGCGACTTCGGCCTGCTTCTTCTCGAGGTGGGCTTCGTACTGCCGGACGGCCGGTTTCTTTGTGTCCAGCTTCTTGCCTTGCTGCGGCTTGGTCGGCGCCAAACCCGCCGTCCCGCCGTCGTACGTGGCCGCCGGTTTCTCAGCCAGCACGACGATGTACCGACCATCCCGGTAGTTGGCGGGGTCCAGATTCTTCTGCGCGATTCCGGCGACGCCGGATCCTTGGGCCGGCGCCGCGGTGGCGGGCGCAATGGCGACTGTTGAAAGGAGAACCGGCAAGCCCAGGGTCAGTGCCGCGGCCCTCCGGAGTCCCCCGCTTCGAAGGAAGCTCTTTCCTGGTGATTTCACGAGTGATTGGAACCTTTCAGAAGGAACGGTCCCGGCGCCATTGCCGGGGACGACGGCTGGTTCGGGTGCGGGATCAGGAGGTGACTCTCGCCCCCAGCGGATACCAGCCGATTCATACAGTACAGACTGAGAGCTGAATATGACATAGACCACAGGTGACTAATCGAAATTAGTCACATCACTCGACAATCGACGCGTTCCCGGGGCATGGCAAAGCCGGGGCGGCGACGCCGCCTCGGCTTTAAACGGGAAATTAATGGGGGCTGCTGGGCCCCGGCCGCACCGGCTGGCTACTGGCGGGGCGTTCGGACAACCTCGCTGATCCAGGCCCTCGTCTTGTCATCAAGGGGGCCGGCCACATTGCTGGACCTGGCTGCCCGGTCCGCCTTGATCTTCTGCAGCACCATCCTGCCGAGGCCCGCGAAGACGGCGGCGGCCATCACAGGAAGCAACACGGATTTCGATTTCTCAGCCATGGGGCTCATCCTACTGAGCGCACCCTGCGGAGACCATAGCCGCCCCAGACCCGGGCCGCCGGGAGCACCGCCCGGTCACGAATGCGCCGTGATGCACGCCGCCCGGTAGAATGGGCGTGCAAGCTCGCGGAGCGCCCGTTCCATGTTGTTGTTAAACACCGTTGTCCTCACCACACAGCGGATCGGCGTGAGACGGCACTACTCCGCTGCGCCCTTACCCAATGCTCACGCACAGGAGTTGCCGGATGCCCCGGATCGTTGTCGACGTCATGCCCAAGCCCGAGATTCTCGACCCGCAGGGGAAGGCCATCGTGGGTGCACTGCCCCGCCTGGGCTTCACCGCTTTCAGCTCTGTCCGCCAGGGCAAGCGCTTCGAACTGACCGTCGACGGCGAGGTGACCGAGGAGATCCTGGCCCAGGCCCGGAACGCCGCGGAAACCCTGCTCTCCAACCCGGTCATTGAGGACGTCGTCAACGTCGAGGTCGTCGAGGCCTGAGATGACTGAACTTCCCCTGATCGGTGAGGCCGTGGCCGTCGCCGCTCACCCCCAGCTCGCCGGTGCCAAGATCGGCGTCGTCACCTTCCCGGGCACGCTCGATGACCGCGACGCCGCCCGCGCGGTGCGCCTGGCCGGCGCCACCCCGGTGG
The DNA here is from genome assembly GCF_056393885.1 of Arthrobacter sp. 10T44. Classification (NCBI taxonomy): domain Bacteria; kingdom Bacillati; phylum Actinomycetota; class Actinomycetes; order Micrococcales; family Micrococcaceae; genus Arthrobacter; species Arthrobacter sp. 10T44. The sequence continues at coordinate 214,642 of NZ_JBFTGT010000004.1, forward strand.
CCCTCTGGCACGCGGACACCAGCCTGGGCGACGTCGACGCCGTCGTCATCCCCGGCGGTTTCTCCTACGGCGACTACCTCCGCGCCGGTGCCATCTCCCGCTTCGCGCCGCTGATGGCCAAGGTCATCGATGCCGCCAACTCGGACGCCAGGCTGCCGGTCCTCGGCATCTGCAACGGCTTCCAGATCCTCACCGAGTCGCACCTTTTGCCCGGCTCGATGATCAAGAACGACCACCTGAAGTTCCTCTGCCGGGACCAGGTCCTGCGGGTCGAGAACAACACCACCGACTGGACCCGCGACTACGCCCTAGGCCAGGAAATCACGGTGCCGCTGAAGAACCAGGACGGGCAGTACATCGCGGACGAGAAGACGCTCGACGCGCTTGAGGCGGAGGGCCGCGTGGTGTTCCGTTACGTCGGCTGGAACCCGAACGGCTCCCGCCGCGACATCGCCGGCATCTCCAACGCCGCCGGGAACGTCGTGGGCCTGATGCCGCACCCCGAGCACGCCGTCGAAGCCGGCTTCGGCCCGGAAGAAGGCTCCGGCACCGAGGGCCTCGGCTTCTTCACCTCTGTCCTGAACAAGATCGTGGGAGACAACAAATGACGGAGACACCCGCAGTGGCGGCGCCCGCGGAGACCGCCAAGAAGTTCAACATCGACACCGTGGAGAACGCGGCCCGGACCCCGGACACCGAGCTCCCCTGGGCCGAGCTGGGCCTGAAGCAGAACGAGTTCGACGAGGTCGTCAAGGTCCTCGGACGGCGCCCGACCGGCGCCGAGCTGGCCATGTACTCCGTGATGTGGAGCGAGCACTGCTCCTACAAGTCCTCCAAGAACCACCTGCGCCAGTTCGGCGAAAAGGTGACGGAGGAGATGAAGAAGGACATGCTCGTGGGCATCGGCGAGAACGCCGGTGTCACCAACCTGGGCGACGGCTGGGCCGTGACGTTCAAGATCGAGTCGCACAACTCGCCGTCGTTCGTGGAGCCCTACCAGGGTGCCGCGACCGGCATCGGCGGAATTGTCCGCGACATCATCTCGATGGGCGCCCGCCCGGTGGCCGTGATGGACCCGCTGCGCTTCGGCGCCATCGACCACCCGGACACCGCCCGCGTCATGCACGGCGCCGTGGCCGGCATCGGCGGCTACGGCAACTCCCTGGGCCTGCCGAACATCGGCGGCGAAATGGTCTTCGACTCCGTTTACCAGGGCAACCCGCTGGTCAACGCCCTCGCCGTCGGCGTCATGCGGCACGAGGACATCCGCCTCGCCAACGCCTCCGGCAAGGGCAACAAGGTGGTGCTGTTCGGTGCCCGCACCGGCGGCGACGGGATCGGCGGCGCTTCGGTGCTGGCCTCGGAGTCCTTCGATGACACCAAGCCCTCCAAACGCCCCGCCGTGCAGGTGGGCGACCCCTTCGCCGAGAAGGTCCTGATCGAATGCTGCCTGGAACTCTTCAAGGGATCCCTGGTTGAGGGCATCCAGGACCTGGGTGCGGCCGGCATTTCCTGCGCCACGTCCGAGCTCGCCTCCAACGGCGACGGCGGCATGGAGGTCGAGCTGACCTCCGTGCTGCTGCGCGACCCCACGCTGACGCCGGGCGAGATCCTGATGTCCGAGTCGCAGGAACGCATGATGGCCGTGGTCACCCCGGAGAACATCGCCGCGTTCGAAGCGGTCATGGACAAGTGGGCCGTGGAGTACTCATGGCTGGGCGAGGTAACCGACACCGGCCGCCTGATCATTACCTGGGACGGCGAAGTGATTGTCGACGTCGACCCGCGCACCGTGGCCCACGACGGTCCGGTCTACGACCGCCCGTACGCCCGCCCGGAGTGGCAGGACGCCGTCCAGGCCGACGCCTTCACCGGCTCCGTGCAGGACACCGGCCGCCCCGCCGCCCCGGCGGAACTGGCCGCCGCGGTCACCGAGCTCGTCGCCTCGCCGAACATGTGCTCCAAGTCCTGGATCACCGACCAGTACGACCGCTACGTCGGCGGCAACACCGCCATGGCGTTCCCGGACGACGCCGGCGTGGTGCGGGTGGACGAGGAAACCGGCCTGGGCGTGGCCCTGGCCACCGACGCCAACGGCCGCTACACCTACCTCGATCCGTACCACGGCGCGCAGCTGGCCCTCGCCGAGGCGTACCGCAACGTGGCCACCTCCGGCGCCGTGCCGATGGCCGTCAGCGACTGCCTGAACTTCGGCTCCCCCGAGGATCCCGACGTCATGTGGCAGCTCGCCGAGGCCATCCGCGGCCTGTCCGACGCCTGCATGGTGCTCGGCATCCCGGTCACCGGCGGCAACGTCTCGCTCTACAACCAGACCGGAAGCGTGCCGATCCACCCCTCCCCGGTGGTCGCCGTGCTCGGCAAGCTGGACGACGTCGCCCGCCGCACGCCCTCGGGCTGGCGCGAGGACGGCCAGGCCATCTACCTGCTGGGCACGACGGCGGCGGAACTGGACGGCTCGGAATGGTCCAACCTGCGCGGACACCTGGGCGGCCTGCCGCCCAAGGTGGACCTCGCCGCGGAACGCGAGCTCGGTGAAATCCTGATCAACGCCTCACGCGACGGCATGGTCGACTCCGCGCACGACCTCTCCGAAGGCGGCCTCGCGGCGGCCCTCGTCGAGTCCGCGCTGCGCTACGGCGTCGGTGCCCGCATTTCGCTGCAGGACGTGATGGACCGCGACGGCGTGGACCTGTTCACCGCGCTCTTCTCCGAGTCCCAGGCCCGCGCCATTGTGGCAGTGCCCCGCTCGGAGGAAATCCGGTTCAAAGACATGTGCACCGCCCGCGGCTTCGAGCACGTCCGGATCGGCGTCGTGGACGCGGAGAGCGGCAAGCTGGAGATCAACGGCGTCGACACCCTGGGCCTGGACGCACTCCGCGAAGCCCACGAGGCGACCCTGCCGAAGTACTTCGGCTAGCACTTCCGGCTCCAAGCAACGCGGGGTCACTTACCGCCCATAAATCCCCTCGGGATGGGCGGTAAGTGACCCCGCGTTGCTTCTTAATCGTCGCTGCGCAGTTCGCGCTGGCGGGCGCTGAGCAGCTCGAGTTCCGGCCGCGCGGCTATGAAGCGTTCGACGGCGGCAAGCACCTCGATCAGGTGCGCCCGGTCAGCCGCAACCAGACCGACGCCGATTTCGGCACGCCGGTACTGGTCGTGTAATCCCGCCTCGGTCACGGAGACGTCGAAGCGGCGCTTGAGCTCGGCCAAGACCGGCCGCACGACTGAGCGCTTCTCCTTCAGGCTGTGAACGTCGCCGAGCAGGACGTCGAATTCAATCCAACCGATCCACATGACCCCAGCCTATCGACTGCTTCCCACCGGCTCCCTAGCCTCACAAGCTCGGAGCAATCGACGCCGGTCAGATGGTGAGCTCACCCATCCGGTCCCAGCCCTCGCCGTCGAACTGGCGGCTGATGATCCGGGGCGTCTCCTGCAGTGCCTGCGGCATGTCCGCCATGGCCTGCTTGAAGTGGCTGCTGTTGACGTGGTCGCCGGCGGCGTCATCCTTGAAAGCCTCGACCAGGACGAACTCGTTGGGGTCCTCCACGCTGCGGGACCAGTCGAACCACAGGTTGCCGGGCTCCTGCCGGGTGGCCTGGGTGAAGTCCTCCACGAGGCCGAGCCAGCGATCGGACCAGTCGGGCTTGACCTTGAATTTAACGACAATGAAGATCACGAGCTGTTGCCTTTCATTCGGAATTCCGGAGCTTCAATTCTGGCAGAGCCTCAGCAGGCATCGATGGCCGCCCGGGCGCGTTCCTGCTGCTGCGGCGTGCCCACCCTTTCCGCCCACTGCTCGGCGAGCTGGAACTCGACCATGGCCTCGGCGCAGCGTCCCGCCTCGTGCAGGGTCCAGCCGAGGTTGTTGTGCAGCGCCACCATCCAGCGCCGGGCCCGGGCGTCATGCGCCGTGGACGCGTACTCCAGGGCGCTGCGGGTCCACGTCTCGGCGTGAGCGGTGTCCGCGATCGCCAGCATGTGCAGGGCGTCGACGGCCAGGAAATCCTCGCCCAGGTGGTCGGCGAGTTCGGCGGCCTGCTCAAACAGCGGGACCGCCATCTCGGCGTGGCCGCTGCTGTTCAGCACTCGGCCGCGTTCCAGCAGCACCCGGACGGCCACCGTGGGTTCGTCGCCGTCGATGGAGTCCAGCAGCGCGTCGGCTTCCTCATACCTGCCCTGCAGGCCGATCGCACGGCCCAGCTGGGTGGCGAGCTCGGCACGTTCGTCGTCGTCGTAAGCCGAATCCGCGATCGCCGCGCGAAAGCGGGCCTCCGAAAGGCCGGGGTCGTCAAAGTTCCAGAAGCGGTCAAGGGTCTGTTGATTCAGCATTTTCTGCACCTCTCAGTTCACACCTGCGGCCAGTTCTTGCGCACTCCTAAGGTATCGGGAAGTGACGATCCGGCGCGCCCCGGCGGTGACGGCGCCCCCGGCCGCGTAGAACCAGTTGGCCGGAACCCCGAAAGCGGTGACTTTGATCAGCACGAGACCCTGTTCGTCGAGCGAAATTTCGAACGATTCCTCGCCGCGGACCGGATGCCCGGGCAGGGTCCCGTAGCCGAATCCCGCGGACTGCGGGCCGCCGCCAGCGACGGGTCGGCGCACCCACACCACCTCGCAGGGCGCGTTGATCCGGAACGGGCCGACGCCGAACCCGCTCACCACGCGCGTCCCCGGGCGCACGACGCCGGACTCCGCCCGGACGCGCAACCCGGCGCGCTTGTGCAGCTGCCAGGTCAGCAGGCCCTGCACCGCCCGGCGGTAGGCGGCTTCACCGTCGCCGACGTAGGCCTGGGTGACGAGGCACTCGATCCCGTCCGGCAGCGCGCCGGTCTCGGTGGCGCCGATCCCCGCATAGTTCAGCTCGCCGCCGGCAATCCGCGGTCGGGTCACGGCTGAGCCTCCCCGCGGGCCAGCCGGGCCCAGCCGAGCTGCTCCTGCTGGCGGCGGCTCAGGCCGGCGACCACAAGGTCGTAGGAGTCCTCCACCATGTCGCGGACCATGGAATCCGGCAACGAAACGTCCAGCCGCACCCCGTTCCAGTGCCGCTTATTCAGGTGCCAGGCGCCGGTAATTTCCGGATGCGCGGCCCGCAACTGTTCGGCGAGCGCGGGTTCGCACTTCAAGCTCACGACCAAGTCCGCGGGGTCCAGTGCGGACAGGGCGAACATCTTGGCCTCGTGCCGGGCCCCGCCGGGCACCGCGGCACGGACCTTGAAGACCGCGGTATCGGGGCCGAACGGATAGTCCTCGAAGGCGCCCGGGAAGCCCAGGCAAATCCTGCGGAGTGCTGCTGCGTCCATGCTCCCAGCCTAGCCCGGCCGTCAGCGCAGCTACCGGCCGTGGTGGCCGTCGGCGACGGCGGCCGTCAGAGCCCCAAGCGCGGCGCCTCCTGGGCCGGGCACGCGTTCATGACCACGTCCAGGCCGGCCGCCTTGGCACGTGCGGCGGCAGCTTCGTCGATGACGCCCAGCTGCAGCCAGAGAGCCTTCGCTCCGACGGCTATCGCCTGGTCCACCACGTCCCCCACCCTGTGCGAATTCACGAAGCAGTCCACGACGTCGAGCGGTTGCTTGGCCGCCGGAATGTCGGACAGCCTGGCGTAGCCCGTCTCGCCGTGTACCGGGTCCGCTGGAAGATTGACCGGGATGATCTCCATGCCGAGCCGGTCGCGGATATCCAGCGACGTGTCATAGGCGGCGCGCCACTCGTTGGTGGTCAGGCCCACGATCGCCCACCTGCCCTTGGTGCGCAGGAGCCGTTCGATAACCTCGGGGTCGTTCACATGGGTCATGTAGACAGCCTATGGCCGACCACCGTGCCGCACCGGGCCGCCCGGTCCGCATTTCGAACAATCGACCGGCAGCCCAGGGGAAGCGGGCAGGTGTCCGAATATTACGCGCCGGATTTGGGGGAAATCGGTGATTCCGTTTTAGTGGGTAGTGACCATCCCGAGCGGCCGAGAGACCTGGATCGATGAAGCCGCAGCAACCCTGGTCGTCGGAGTTCCTCCCCGAAACCCGCCGATAGCAAGGTAGCGAGCCACGGGAACGGCCGGACTGACCACCCGTGCCGGAGGCTCGTTCCGTAGGGTGCTACTGCCAGGACCGATGGAGTACTCCTATGACTGCTGTCCTGTCCCCCTCCGCAACTGTCGCGTCCGCGGACGCCTCCGCCGGGGAAACCACCCGCACGCCCGCGCTGCCGGTGTCCTTCCGCGGCCTGCGCCGAGCGTTCGGTTCCGGCAGCGAGGCCCACACCGTGCTCCGCGACGTGGACTTCGATGTCCTGGCCGGTGAAGTCCTCGCCATCCTGGGCACGTCCGGCTGCGGCAAGTCCACCCTGCTTCGCGCCACCGCCGGCCTCGATGCCCCCAGTGCCGGCGCCGTCGAGATCGACGGCGTCCAGGTACAGGGTGTGGATGCGCGCTGCGCCTTCGCCTTCCAGGAGCCGCGCCTGCTGCCCTGGCACACCCTGCAGGCCAACATCGCCATCGGCCTGCCCACCGGTGTCAGCGCCAGGGACGGCAAGGCCAAGGTCGCCCGGCTCCTTGAACTCGTGGGCCTGCAGGATTTCGCCAAGCACCGGCCGCGCGAGGTCTCCGGCGGCATGGCCCAACGTGCCTCCCTGGCCCGCGCCCTGGCGCGCAACCCGGGCGTCCTGCTGCTCGACGAACCCTTCGGCGCCCTCGACGCCCTGACCCGGATCAAGATGCAGGACCTGCTGCTGCAGGTCCACCGGGCGGAGCCCACCACCGTGCTGCTGGTGACCCACGACGTCGACGAAGCCCTCCAGCTGGCCGACCGCATCATCGTCCTCGGCAAGGAACCAGCCCGCGCAACCGAATCCGGCACCCCGGCGCCGGGCGCGACGATTGTCCGCACCGTCGTCGTCCCCGGCGAACGTCCCCGGGACCGGGCTTCCGCGGAGCTGGCCCGAATGCGGGCCTCGCTCCTGGCCAGCCTCGGCGTCGACGGCCACTAACCACCCACCGCTCCCCGGACAACCGGCCGCGGGCCGCGCCACAGCCACAGCCTGCCGCGCCGGTCCGCCCCACCGTCCTTCACCTCCTCCGCATCCGCATCCACCGTTCTCAAAGGAACCTCCATGCCCTTCGCCCGCAAGACCACCCGCCGCTCGGTCCTCACGGCCGCGGCCGTCTCCGCCGCCCTGGCCCTCACCGGCTGCGTCGCCGGCGAGGGTTCCGGCAAGCCCGCAGCAAGCGGCGCCGCCGGGACCGCCGCACTGAACATCGATTTCGCGACCTACAACCCGTTGAGCCTCGTGATCAAGAAGAAAGGCTGGCTCGAGACAGCGTTGAAGGACCAGGGCGTCACCGTCAACTGGGTCCAGTCCGCCGGCTCGAACAAGGCCAACGAGGCGCTGCGGTCCGGCGCGATCGACGTCGGCTCCACCGCCGGCTCGGCTGCCCTCCTGGCCAAGGCCAACGGATCGCCGATCAAGGCGATCGACATCTTCTCGCAGCCGGAGTGGGCGGCGCTCGTAACCAAGCCGGGCTCCGGCATCAGCACGGTGGCCGACCTCAAGGGCAAGTCGGTGGCGGCCACCAAGGGCACCGACCCGTACTTCTTCCTGCTCCAGTCGCTCTCCGAAGCCGGCCTGTCCGCCAAGGACGTGACCGTGCAGAACCTGCAGCACGCCGACGGCCGTGCGGCGCTGGAAAACGGCTCGGTGGATGCGTGGTCCGGGCTCGACCCGATCATGGCCGGGGCCGAGCAGAAGGGCGCCAAGCTCTTCTACCGGAATCTCTCCTTCAACACCTACGGCTTCCTGAACGCCACCGAATCCTTCCTTAGGGAGAAGCCCAGGCAGGCGCAGGCCGTCGTCAACTCCTACGAGAAGGCGCGTGCCTGGGCGGCGGCCAACCCGGAGGAAACCGCACAGATCCTCGCCGACGCCGCCGGCCTGGACCTCGCCGTCGCGAAGACCGTGGTGCTGCAGCGCAGCAACCTCGATGTCAACCCGGCGCCGGGCGAGGCCCAGCGCAAGGTGCTGGCGAAGATCGGCCCGACCTTCGTGGAAACCGGGGACGTTGCAAGCCAGAAGCAGATCGACGACGCCGTCGCCTCGCTTCTCGATGACTCGCTGGTGAAGAAGGCGGACGCGTCCGCCATCAAGGATTCCTGATGACCCACCTCGGAAATCCCTACCTCACCGGCAACAACGTTGCGGACGGGCGCGCTGCAGCCGTCCCCGCAACTCCGGCAGACGCCGCCCAGCCGGACTCCCCCGTCACGGGTGGAGGCGGCTCCCCGGCGAACGGATGGTCCCCCGCCGGGATCCTGGCCAACGGCTGGGCGCGTCTGCTCCTTGGACTGATCATTCCCGCTGCGGTGCTGGCCGCCTGGCAACTCTCCACGGCCGCCGGGGTGTTCAGCGTGGTCCAGCTTCCGCCGCCGGCCATGGTGCTGGAGGCCGGCCTAGACCTGCTCCAGCGCGGCCAGCTCGGCCAGCACATCGCGATCTCCACCCAGCGCGTGCTGATCGGCTTCGCGGCCGGCGCGGCGCTGGGACTGGTGTTTGGGTCCCTGGTGGGCCTGTCCCGGTTCGCGGATGCCCTGCTCGCGCCCACCATCGGCGCGCTCCGGGCCGTCCCGTCGCTGGCCTGGGTGCCGTTGCTGATCCTCTGGATGAAGATCGGCGAGGACTCCAAGATCACCCTGATCCTGATCGGCGCGTTCTTCCCGGTCTTCACCACGGTCTCACTCGCGCTGCGTCACGTGGACCGGAACCTGGTCGAAGCGGCGCGGGCCTTCGGGCTCAAGGGCGTGAAGCTGCTGACCACGGTCCAGCTCCCGGCGGTGGTGCCGGCCGTGTTCTCCGGGCTCCGGCTCGCGCTGGCCCAGGCCTGGCTGTTCCTGGTCGCCGCCGAACTCATCGCCTCCTCAATGGGGCTCGGTTTCCTGCTGACGGATTCGCAGAACAACGGCCGCACGGACCGGCTCCTGCTGGCGATCGTGCTGCTGGCCGTGATCGGCAAGGTCACCGACGCCCTGCTGGGCCTCGCCGAAAAATGGGCGGTGAAACGATGGGCGTAGCTACCGAGACAGCACCGGCCAGTCTCCCGGCCATCGGGGAAGAGCGCATCGCGTTTTGGGAGGCGGCCGCCCTCCGGCTCGACTGGGCGGACGTGCCGGGCCAGGACAAGCCCTGGCACACCGCGCACCGCTGCGTCCCGGCCGACGCCGCGGCCGGCATGGGCCCGCAGATCAGCTGGTTCGACGGCGGGAAGCTCAATGTCGCCTACAACTGCGTCGACCGTCATGTAGCGGCGGGACGCGGCGACAAGGTGGCACTGCATTTCGAGGGCGAGCCCGGCGACCGCCGCACCATCACCTACGCCGAACTGCAGCGCGACGTGGCCAAGGCCGCCAACGCCCTGCTGGAGCTCGGCATCGCCAAGGGCGACCGGGTGGTCATTTACCTTCCGGTGATCCCCGAAACGGTGATCATCACCCTGGCCGTGGCCCGGATCGGCGCCATCCACTCGCTCGTGTTCGGCGGTTTCTCGGCCGAGGCGCTCAAGTTCCGGGTGGAAGACACGGGCGCCAAGCTGCTGGTCACCACCGACGGGCAGTTCCGCCGCGGCGTCGCCGTGCCGGTGAAGGCGAACGCGGACGCGGCCGTCGCCGGGGACAACGCGATCGAACACGTCCTGGTGGTCAACCGCACCACCGCGCCGGAACACCTGGCCGCCGTCCCGATGACCGCAGGCCGTGACGTGTGGTGGCACGACGCCGTCGGGGCCGCCTCCGACGTCCACAAACCCGAGGCGTTCGACGCCGAGACACCCCTGTTCATCATGTACACCTCCGGAACCACCGGAAAGCCCAAGGGCCTGGTCCACACCTCCGGCGGCTACCTCACGCAGGCGTCCTGGAGCTTCGAGCACCTCTTCAGCAACCCGGACCCGGCCCTCCGCGACCGGGACGTCCACTGGTGCACGGCGGACCTGGCCTGGGTCACCGCCCACACCTACGAGCTCTACGGCCCGCTCTCCAACGGCGCCACGCAGGTGATCTTCGAGGGCACGCCCAACACCCCGCACCCGGGCCGGCACTTCGAAATCATCGAACGCTACGGCGTCACGCAGTACTACACCGCCCCCACCCTGGTCCGGTCGCTGATGGGCTGGTTCCCGGACGGCGTCCCGGCCGGCTACGACCTCTCCTCCATCCGTCTGCTGGGCACCGTCGGCGAAGCCGTCAACCCCGAGGCATGGCGCTGGTTCCGGGAGAACGTGGGCGCCGGCACGGCGCCGGTGGTGGACACCTGGTGGCAGTCCGAAACCGGCGCCACCATCCTCTCCCCCGCCCCGACGGACACCGACTTCAAACCCGGCTGCGCGGCCCGGCCGCTGCCCGGCGTCGGCACCCGGATCGTGGACGAGGCGGGCAACACCGTCCCGCCCGGAGTCCAGGGCTTCATCGTGGTGGACGCCCCCGGCCCCGCCATCGCCCGGACCGTGTGGGGCAACCCGCAACGCTACTTCGATTCCTACTGGCGCCAGTACGCCGAGCAAGGCTGGTTCCTCGCCGGCGACGGCGCCAAGTACGACGACGACGGCGACATCTGGATCCTCGGGCGGGTGGACGACACCCTCAACGTCTCCGGGCACCTGCTCTCCACGATCGAGATCGAATCTGCTCTCGTCTCGCACCCGGACGTCGTGGAGGCCGGCGTCTGCCCGGTCGCCGACCCGAAGACCGGGCACGCGATTGTGGCGTTCGTTGTGCTTCGGGAATCGGCGATGATCCCCTCCCGCCGCTTAGCGTTCCCGGACTCCCCCGAGCTCGCAAGCTCGCCCGGGGACCCCGGTCCGATCACTTTACTCGCTCGTTTCTCGCTCGCGCGATGCGCGGCTACGGAGGAAATCACCGCGGATTTGAAGGCTTGGGTCGGAGAAAGGATCGGGCCGATCGCGAAGCCGCGCGACGTCGTCGTCGTTCCCGACGTGCCGAAGACCCGCAGCGGCAAGATCATGCGCCGGTTGCTGACGCAACTGTTCGAAGGAACCACGCTCGGCGACACGACCTCCCTGCAGAATGAACCGTCGATCGCCGGCATCCAGACCGTCCTGCGCGACCGCAATAACACCGGAAATACCCCAGAAGTAAGGAACACCAATGACTGACACCAGCAGCGTCGCCCGTCTTTCCGAACCCCTGAAGTTCGCCTACTGGGTCCCCAACGTCTCCGGCGGCCTGGTGGTGTCCACCATCGAACAGCGCACCGGCTGGGACTTCGAGTACAACAAGAAGCTGGCCCGGATCGCCGAGAACTCCGGCTTTGAATACGCGCTGACCCAGACCCGCTACGCCGCCTCCTACGGCGCGGACAAGCAGCACGAGGCCACCTCGTTCAGCCTCGCCCTGCTGGCCGCCACCGAGCGGCTCAAGGTGATCTCCGCCGTCCACCCGGGCATGTGGCACCCCGGCGTGCTGGCTAAATTCATCATCACCGCGGACCACATCTCCAACGGCCGCGCCGCCGTGAACATCGTTTCCGGCTGGCTCAAGGCCGAATTCGAGAACTTCGGCCTCGAATGGCTCGAACACGACGAGCGCTACGTCCGGACCGAGGAGTTCATCCGCGTGCTCCGCGGGCTGTGGACCGAGCAGGAGTACAGCCAGTCCGGCAAGTACTACAACATCACCGACTTCACCCTGCAGCCGGCACCCGTGGATGTGCCCGGGCGGGCGCACCCGGAGATCTTCTTCGGCGGCAACTCCACCGCGGCCCAGGCCACGGCAGGCCGGGTCGCGGACTGGTACTTCTCCAACGGCAAGGACCTGGAAGGCTTCAAGGAGAACATCGCCGGCGTGGTTGCCGCTGCCGGTGACACCGGGCGCGGCGCTGAGGGGGCTCTCCCCTCCCCCAGGTTCGGCCTGAACGGCTTCGTCATCGCCCGCGACTCCGAGAAGGAAGCCCGCGACACCCTGCGCGAGATCGTCGAGAAGGCGCACAAGCCCGCCGTCGAGGGCTTCCGCGCCGCCGTCCAGGAGGCCGGCGCGTCCACCAAGGACGGCAAGGGTATGTGGGCCGACTCCAGCTTCGAGGACCTGGTCCAGTACAACGACGGTTTCAAGACCCAGCTGATCGGTACCCCGGAGCAGATCGCCGAGCGGATTGTGGAGTACAAGAAGATCGGCGTGAACCTCTTCCTCACCGGCTACCTGCACTTCCAGGAGGAGGTCGCCGCGTTCGGTGCGGACATCCTGCCGATCGTGCGCGAACTCGAGGCGGACCTCGCCCGCAAGCACGGCGTCGAGCTCGACCTGTCCGGCACCCCGGCCGCCACCGGCACTGCCAGCAAGCTGGTGAACGCGTAATGGCTGACCGCAAGTTCGGTTTCCGCACCCGCGCCCTGCACGCCGGCGGCACGCCCGACGCCGAACACGGCGCCCGGGCCGTGCCGATCTACCAGACGACGTCCTTCGTGTTCAAGGACACCCAAGACGCCGCCAACCTGTTCGCGCTGCAGAAATACGGCAACATCTACTCCCGGATCGGCAACCCCACGGTGGCCGCGTTTGAAGAGCGCATCGCCTCGCTGGAGGGCGGCATCGGCGCGGTGGCCACATCCTCTGGCATGGCCGCGGAGTTCATTACCTTCGCCGCGCTCACCCAGTCCGGCGACCACATTGTGGCGGCATCCCAGCTTTACGGCGGCACAGTGACTCAGCTGGACGTCACGCTGCGCCGCTTCGGGGTGGACACCACGTTCGTGGCCGGCACCGACCCGGCGGACTACGCCGCCGCAGTCCGGGACAACACCAAGGCGATCTTCGTCGAGGTGGTGGCCAACCCCTCGTCGGAGGTCCAGGACCTTGAGGGGCTGGCCAAGGTTGCACACGACGCCGGCATCCCGCTCGTCGTCGACGCCACCTTGAGCACCCCGTACCTGGTTCGGCCGATCGAGCACGGCGCGGACATTGTGATCCACTCCGCCACGAAGTTCCTCGGCGGCCACGGCACCACCCTCGGCGGCGTCATCGTCGAAAGCGGCCGCTTCAACTGGGGCAACGGCAAGTTCCCCACCATGACCGAACCGGTGGCCTCCTACGGCAACGTCTCCTGGTGGGGGAACTTCGGCGAGTACGGCTTCCTCACCAAGCTGCGTTGCGAGCAGCTGCGCGACATCGGACCCGCACTGTCCCCCCAGTCGGCGTTCCAGCTGCTGCAGGGCGTGGAGACGCTCCCGCAACGCCTGGACGAGCACCTCAGGAACGCCCAGGCGGTGGCCGAATGGCTTGAAGCCGACGAGCGGGTGGCCTACGTGAACTACTCCGGACTGCCCTCGCACCCGCACTTCGACCGGGCGCGGAAGTACCTGCCGCTGGGCCCCGGCTCGGTGTTCTCCTTCGGCGTCAAGGGCGGCCGAGCCGCGGGCCAGAAGTTCATCGAGTCCCTGCAGCTGGCCTCGCACTTGGCCAACGTGGGCGACTCCCGGACCCTGGTGATCCATCCCGGCTCCACGACCCACCAGCAGCTCAGCCCGGCGCAGCTCGAATCCGCCGGCGTTCCGGAGGACCTCGTCCGGATTTCGATCGGCCTGGAGGACATCGATGACATCCTCTGGGACCTTGACCAGGCTCTGGACGCGGCAACCGAAGATCCAGCCCCGGACACATCGGCCGGGGAAGTCCTTCCCGCGGATACCTGCACGATCGGAGCAAACGCATGAGCACCGAAGAAACCCGTACCTGGACCGGCCCGTCGGCGCCCGAGCGGCTGGCCCTGCTGCGCCAGGCCAAGTCGATCGCGATTGTGGGCGCCTCGGACAAGCCGTCGCGGGCGAGCTACTTCGTCGCGACCTACCTGCAGTCCTCCACCCGCTACAAGGTCTACTTCGTGAACCCGGTGGTGAAGGAGATCCTGGGCGAGCCGACGTACGCTTCGCTCGCTGACCTGCCGGAGAGCCCGGACATCGTCGACGTGTTCCGCAAGCATGATGACCTGCCCGGTGTGCTGGATGAAGCGGTCGCCGCGGGTGCCAAGACGCTCTGGCTGCAGCTGGGCTCGTGGCACGAGGACGTCGCGAAGGAAGCCGAGGCGGCGGGACTCGACGTCGTGATGGACCGCTGCGTGAAGATCGAGCACGCCCGCTTCCACGGCGGCCTGCATCTGGCGGGCTTCGACACCGGCGTCATCTCCTCCAAGCGGCAGGTACTCGCCTAAACGAGGCCCCTAACCCAACTGGCTCGCAGTTGTTGTCGTTTTGAGCGCTCAAAACGACGGCCCCGGCCGTTCTGGCCCTGGGAGCCGGGCTTTACGGGCCGGTGTCCCGGCGTCGGAAGAACTCCGCCGCGGCCGACGGCGGGAGGAGTAGCGACGGGGCCGGCATGCTTCGGGACCTGCGCCGTTGCGGGGGCCGAGGGCGCCGCCGGACCAGCCAGGGACGGAGACGTGCCAGCCGGCACCGGAACCGGGGCCGCCGGCAGATCCGAGGGCGTGCCGCCGGAAGGGGCAGGGGTCCGGCTGGGGGCGGCGGGGTGGAAGATAACGCCGAGGGTGTGGCCCACATTCTCACGGAAGTCGTGGCTGGAGGCCGCCACGGCGCCGGCGCCGAGGCTCATTGCACCGATTACGGCGCCACCAATCAGGGCCATCCGGCGTTTGTGGCCGCGCCGCCGGTCCGCCAAGCTGCTCACACCGGCCGGAAGGTCGTCGGCGGAGCGGGCCACCGCATCAGCTGAACCGGCGGAGAGCAGCGCGGCAAGGTCTGCGCGGGGCGCCGGTGCCTGCTCCGGCACCAGGGCCTGCAACTGCTCGAGGGTGCTGCGGAGTTCGGCGGCAGCTTCGAGGCCGGAGTCACGGAGCATCGCCTGGATGCTGCCATCCTGCTGGGGGTCGCGCGTGCCGGTCATGATGCTGCGTGGTCCTTTTCGGTTACAAGTTCGCGCAGGGCACTGAGCCCGCGCCGCTGAAGCTGTTTGATGGCACCCGGGGTCTTACCCATGATGCCGGCCACCTGATCGATGGAGAGGTCTGCGACGATCCGCAGGACCAGGACTTCCCGCTGCTCTTCGTTGAGCCGGGCAAGTGTGTGGGACAGGCCGCCCAGGGAACCAAGCGCCTCGTCCTCCGCGGAAGCGGAACACCGCGCGTCGTTCAGCGGGTCATATTCGGCCAGGTACGGTGTGCGTTCGGCGCGCCGGTGGTGGTCGACCAGCCGGGCATGGGCGACGGAGAAGATGAAGGTCCGCAACCCGGTGTGGCCGCCGGTGACGTTGGCCAGTCTCGGCAGAACGTCCACGAAGACGTCCTGGGTGAGGGCCTCGGCGTCGTCGACGCCCTTGGCCCGGAAGTAGCCGAGCACCGCCGGGGAGATCACGGTGTAGACGGCGCTGAATCCTGACGGGTCGCCAGCCAGAGCTGCTGACAGTTCATCGTCGCTCAGCTGGTCTGCCAAGAGGCTTTCCTTCCGTTACTGCAGGGGGTGCGGCCCCCGATAGTCTAGCGGCCGCACCCCGTCGCCTCCGAAGAGAGGCGCTTGGTGCTTACTTGTCGAGCTTGGGCTGCTCAACCGACGGAACAGCCGGCACGGCCTTGACAGCCGGGGCGCCCTTGGCGGCGGGAACGGCCGGGGTGGCGACGGTTACGCCGGCGTGGGCCTTGGCCTCGGCAGCGCCCTTGGCATTGGCGGCACCGTCGACGGCAACGCCGTCCTTATCGGCGGACACGGAGCCCTCAGCGGCACCCTCGGTACCCTCGACGTCGGCGTCGCCCTTGGCGGACCCGTCAGCGTTCGGGGTAGCCGGAACGGCCGGAACGGCCGGGGTGGCGGGTGCGTCGGGCAGTTCCGTGGTAGCCGGAACGGCCGGAACAGCGGGGGTGGCGGGCGTAGCGTGGTTCACTTCAGCCTGCTGGGTGCTGGACGTCTGGGCCGCGTTGGCCAGGCCGATTCCGGAGAAACCTCCGACCGCGAGAATCGCGGCGCCGACAGCAATCTTGGTGGTCTTGCTAACACTCTTCATGAAAAACGTACATCCTTTGGTTGGTTGAAGGCTGGCCGGCGCCTGATGGGGGCAGGCGCCAGCCGGCACTCACGGTCGAAGTCCTGTCGGCACCTGATGGGGCAGGTGCCCGTCGGATCTCTCTCGAAGTCCCCGGCGCCTGATGGGGGCAGGCGCCGGTCGGATCTTCAGCTACAAGGCCGGCCGGACCTGGTGGGGGGACCAGGGCTCCGGGCGGCGCTTACAAAGGAGTAATCGCTGGGGCACACCGAAAGGTTACGCATCGATGAGAATTTCTTTTTTGTTTTTTGGGCGGCCCCCGTGACGGTCCCGAACTGCGGCTTTAACGACGACGGCGGCGGGTCACCATTGCAGGTGACCCGCCGCCGCCGTCGTGCGCCGGTTGCTGAAGCGTCAGTCGTTGATGAGGTCGTTGACCACGATCGTCTGGTCGCGGTCCGGGCCGACGCCGATCGCGGAGAACCGGGTGCCGGAGAGTTTTTCCAGGGCCAGCACGTAGTTCCGGGCGTTCTCCGGCAGGTCGTCCAGGGTGCGGGCGCCGGTGATGTCCTCGGTCCAGCCCTCGAAGTACTCGAAAATCGGCTTGGCGTGGTGGAACTCGGTCTGGGTCATCGGCATTTCGTCGTGGCGGACGCCGTCGACGTCGTAGGCCACGCAAACGGGGATCTGCTCGATGCCGGTGAGCACGTCCAGTTTGGTCACGAAGTAGTCCGTGAAGCCGTTCACTCGGGAGGCGTGGCGCGCCAGGACGGCGTCGTACCAGCCGCAACGGCGCGGACGGCCGGTGTTAACGCCGAACTCGCCGCCGGTCTTCTGCAGGTACAGGCCCATCTCATCGAACAGCTCCGTGGGGAACGGTCCGGCGCCGACACGGGTGGTGTAGGCCTTGATGATGCCGATGGAGCGCGAGATCCGGGTGGGGCCGATGCCCGAGCCCACGGAGGCTCCGCCCGCGGTGGGGTTCGAGGAGGTCACGAACGGGTAGGTGCCGTGGTCGACGTCGAGGAACGTGGCCTGGCCGCCCTCCATGAGGACCACTTTGCCCTCGTCCAGGGCCTTGTTCAGCACGAAGGTGCTGTCGATGACCAGCGGGCGCAGGCGTTCGGCGAAGGACAGGAAGTAGTCCACGATCTCGTCCACCTCGATGTCCCGGCGGTTGTAGACCTTGACCAGCAGTTCGTTCTTCTGCCGCAGCGAGCCTTCGACCTTCTGCCGCAGGATGGAGGCGTCGAACACATCCTGGACTCGGATGCCGAGGCGGGCCACCTTGTCCATGTAGGCGGGGCCGATGCCGCGGCCGGTGGTGCCGATGGCGCGGCTGCCGAGGAACCGTTCGGTGACCTTGTCCAGCACCTGGTGGTAGGGCGCCACGAGGTGGGCGTTGGCGGAGACGCGCAGCTTGGAGGTGTCCGCGCCGCGGGCTTCGAGGCCATCGATCTCCTGGAACAGGGCTTCAAGGTTCACCACGCAACCGTTGCCGATCACCGGGACTGCGTTCGGGCTCAGGATGCCGGCAGGAAGGAGCTTCAGCTCATACTTCTCACCGCCCACGACGACGGTGTGCCCGGCGTTGTTGCCGCCGTTGGGCTTCACGACGTAGTCGACACGGCCGCCGAGCAGGTCGGTGGCCTTACCTTTGCCTTCGTCGCCCCATTGGGCTCCGACGATCACGATTGCTGGCATGGGATCCTCCCCCATTCGTTCGGGCCGGACTGTGTGTGATCCACCAGGTGGTCACCGCAGCTCAGCACCGTTCATGAGAATGCCCCGGATCTACCGCTGTGCTCTTACCATCAACGCCAGAGTCCGGGGCTCTTACCACCCAAGTTTAGCCGAAATCGGTGGCCGGCACCGTTTTTGCTCCCCGCGTGGACACTGCGACACATAGCGGGCACGACTTGCGGCAAAGGCGTGGGTGGAATTAAGTGAGAGTGACCATCCCGAGCGGCCGAGGGACCTGGACCGTTGACGCCGCAGCAACCCTGCCGGACTCAGCCTGCCTCCGTGGCCGGCCTGCCAGCGAGGGTGCTACCGCCAGGACCGATGGAAGGAACCGCGCCATGTCCCAGAACACCGACCACATCCGCGTCACCCACGCCGGCTCATTGCCCCGGACGCCGGAGCTCATCGCCGCGAACGAGGCCAAGGAAGCCGACGGCGTCACCCCCGAGTTCCTGGATCTGCTGGAGACCTCGGTGGTGGACGTCGTGCAGCGCCAGAAGGATCTGGGCGTCGACATCCCCAACGACGGCGAGTACGGCCACACGATGTCCAGCACGGTGGACTACGGCGCCTGGTGGAACTACTCCTTCTCCCGGCTCGGCGGACTGGAACCCACCGAGGTGGACCGCTGGGCCGACGCCAAGGTCCACCGTTCCTCGCCGGGCCACATCGTCCTCACCTCGTTCCCGGACCGCCGTGACCGGCAAAAGTTCAACGACGCGTACAACGACCCCTCCTCCGGGATCCTGGCCCACCGCAAGGCCGTCACACAGCCAAAAATCGCCGGGCCGCTGACGTACACCGGCCAGGCGCTCGTGGCCTCGGACATCACCAACCTCAAGACCGGCCTGGCCGCGGCCGGCCTCACCGAGGGGTTCGTCGCCTCCCTCTCCCCCGGTTCCTGCGCCCGCGTCGCCAACGAGTATTACCAGAGCGATGAGGAACTCCTCTACGCCTGCGCCGATGCCATGCGCGAGGAATACAAGGCCATCATCGACGCCGGCCTGACCGTCCAGCTCGACGACCCCTCCCTGGCCGAGAGCTGGGACCAGATCAACCCCGAGCCGAGCCTCGAGGACTACCTGAAGTTCATCCAGCTCCGGGTCGAAGCCACCAACTGGGCGCTGCGCGACCTCCCGCAGGACCAGATCCGGCTGCACGTGTGCTGGGGATCCTGGCACGGACCGCACACGACGGACATCCCCTTCGCGGACATCATCGGCTCCGTCCTGCAGATCAACGCCGGCGCCTACTCCTTCGAGGCGGCCAACGTGCGGCACGAGCACGAATGGCGGGTCTGGGAGGACACCAAGCTTCCCGAGGGAAAGTCGATCATCCCCGGCGTCGTCTCCCACGCCACCAACGTCGTGGAGCACCCGGACCTGGTGGCGGACCGGATCGTGCGCTTCGCGGACCTGGTGGGCCGCGAAAACGTGATTGCGTCCACGGACTGCGGCCTCGGCGGCCGCGTCCATCCACAGATCGCCTATGCCAAGCTCGAAGCGCTCGGGGAAGGCGCACGGCGGGCCAGCAAGCGGCTCTGGTAGCCGGACCGGGCCGGCCGGCCGCTGCCGGCCCGGGCAACTCGCCGGACATTTCGCGGGGCTTGATAGACTGGTAGAGACCGAACAGGAATCGGTCCACACCACATTTTCAAACCACTCCGGCCTCCGCGCGCCCTGTCTTTGGCGTGCCCGCAGCCGGTCTGGCAGCTTTACCAATCCGCAGGAGACCCAGCAATACATGACAGCCCTGGCCACTGAAAATTTCCGCGAACAGCTCCTGAGCCGCCGTTACGAAGCTAACGTCGCGCCGGTCAACGAACTGTGCGACGCACTGCAGACCGCCAAAGCTGGCACCACGGTCCCCTACGTGGATCCCGCCCACGACATCGACGAGTGCCGCATCATCAGCCTGTACTCCAACATCGGCACGGCGGATCCGTCCGGCTTCATCACCGCCGGGGACGAGGAAGCTGCCACCCGCATGCTCGGCATCCAGTGGAAGCTGGGCCTGCGCCCGGAGTTCGTCATGCCGTGGAACGTCCACCCGTGGCACGTGGGCGAGGAGCCGAACGGCAAGTTCACCCCGGACCAGATCTCGGCCGGCCTCAAGCCGTTGCTGAAGTTCCTCGCCCTGGTGCCGCGCGCGTCCGTCATTGTGGCGCACGGAACCGAAGCCAACCGCCTGGCCAACCTGCTGCTCAAGACCGAGGTGCCGATGATCTGGCGCCGCGGCCTGAAGACGTACAAGGTCCGCTCGCTTAGCGGCCGCGCGTTCGCCGGCACCCCGGCCCGCCAGGAGCAGTACCTCGAGGACATGCGCGTCGCCTACGCCGACGCCATGGCCCGCACCGGACTGGCCAAGGCCAGCTGACCCACCCGCGTTAACGACGGCGGGCGCCCACCGAAAGGTGCGCGCCCGCCGTCGTCGTTTAAACCCCAACGCGGGGTCACTTACAGCCCATCCGCGCTGGCGGAATGGGCCGTAAGTGACCCCGCGTTGCGTTAAGTCGCGGTGCCTGTCAGCCCTCGGCTTCGATGGCTGCCTTGGCGGTGGGGTCGGAGTCCTTGAGGAACTTCTCGATCCGCTCGGGCTCCTCGGCCTCGCCGATCGCCGCGGACGCGCGGCCCAGCGAGTACAGGGCGCGCAGGAAGCCGCGGTTCGGTTCGTGCTCCCACGGGATCGGGCCCACGCCGCGCCAGCCGTTGCGGCGCAGCGAGTCCAGGCCGCGGTGGTAGCCGACCCGGGCGTAGGCGTAGGAATCGATGGTCCGGCCTTCCTTCCACGCTTCCTCGGCCAGCACGGCCCAGAGCAGCGAGGACGTCGGGTGCTTCTCCACCAGATCCAGCGCCTCCTGGCCCGCATCCAGCCCCGCGTTGACCTCAGTCTCGGCAGGCAGCAGCGTGGGCTCGGGGCCCATCAGGTTCTTGCGGAACTCGTCCGACATGACTAGAACGTCTTGCCGGTGGAGCCGAGCTGCTGGGCGGCCTCGACCACGCGGGCGGCCAGGCCGGCTTCGGCGGACGCGCCCCAGACACGGGGGTCGTACAGCTTCTTGTTGCCGACCTCGCCGTCGACCTTCAGGACGCCGTCGTAGTTGCGGAACATGTGGTCCACCACCGGGCGGGTGTAGGCGTACTGGGTGTCGGTGTCGATGTTCATCTTGATCACGCCGTAGGAGACGGCGTCCGCGATCTCCTGCTCGGAGGAGCCGGAGCCGCCGTGGAAGACGAGGTCGAACGGGTTGGCCTTGCCGATCTTCGCGCCGACCTGCTCCTGGATGTCCTTGAGGATTTCCGGACGCAGCTTGACGCCGCCCGGCTTGTACACGCCGTGCACGTTGCCGAAGGTCAGGGCCGTGATGTAGCGGCCGTTCTCGCCGGAGCCGAGGGCGTCGATGGTCGCGAGGGCGTCCTCGACCGTGGTGTAGAGCTTGTCGTTGATGGCGTTCTCGACGCCGTCTTCCTCGCCGCCGACGGTGCCGATCTCGACCTCGAGGATCATCTTGGCCGCGGCGGTGCGCGCGAGCAGTTCACGCGCGATCCGGAGGTTCTCCTGCAGGGTTTCGGCCGAGCCGTCCCACATGTGCGAGTTGAAGAGCGGGTTGCGGCCGGCCTTGACCTCGGCCTCGGAGGCGGCGAGCAGCGGCAGGACGAAGCCGTCCAGCTTGTCCTTGGGGCAGTGGTCCGTGTGCAGGGCGATGTTGACGCCGTAGTTTTTGGCCACTTCGCGGGCGAACGCGGCGAAGCCCAGGGAACCGGCCACCATGTCCTTGGTGGAGGCGCCGGACCAGTAGGCGGCGCCGCCGGTGGAGACCTGGACGATGCCGTCGGACTCGGCCTCGGCGAAGCCGCGCAGGGCGGCGTTCAGGGTCTGGGAGGAAGTGACGTTGACGGCCGGGAACGCGAAGCCGCCCGTCTTGGCGCGGTCGATCATCTCGGAGTAGATCTCTGGGGTTGCAATGGGCATGCTGACTCCTAAAGTGAATTTCGTCTGCGGGCTGGGTTGACCCTGGAGTGAACCTCGTCGGCTACGAACCATCCTAGCCATTCCTGCGCACGGCAGTGTCTCCGGTCACGCGGGGGCTGTAACACTCGCTCCCGCGCCTTGCGTCGCCTCCCGCCGAGATGGCACCACGCGGCAGTGTGGCCGCCCAACATCGCCGCGAACTGTCATTTCGCGGGCCAGCCCCGGCTCTCCAGCGCCGCCCGGACCTTGCGGACGACGGCGGGGCGGTCACCGGCAAGATCGAAACGGGAAACCCGGAGCTCCAGCCAGCCGGACCTCGTGGTGGTGTCGGCCCGGCGGATGTCCTTCAGGTACTGTTCCTCCCCGTTGTGGTGCGCCCCGTCGTACTGCAGCGCGAGCCTCCACTGCGGGTACGCCGCGTCGGGCCAGAGCACGGGGGCCGTGTCCCCACCCCACATCGGCTCGCCCCACACCACGTGATTCAGCACCGGCTCGGGCAGGCCCGCGCGCACCAGGGCGAGGCGCATGTGCGTTTCCGGCGCCGAGTCGGCGCCCACCCGGATGAGTTCGGCGGCGGTCCTCGCCTTGCGCACGCCGCGGACTCCCGGGTGCCGGGCCGCCATCTCCCTCAGGTCCGCGACGCTGCACAATGCCCGGCGGGGAAACGGATGTCCCTGACCGTGTTCGCAGACGAGGGAATCGCCCACGGCCACGAGTTCCTCCGGCCCCAGAACCGCGGCCAGGTCCAGCCACGTCCGGGCCGGCGAGGTGAGCCGGACGCCGTCGAGCTCCACCACTTCGTCCGGCAGCAGCGTCAGAAGATGCCCGACGACGTTTGCCCGCCGCGGCATGCTGGAGCCGCGGCGGCGGGCAAGGTGGATGCGCCAGTCTTCGCCCTGCCAGGGCGGCAGCGGTGCTTCCCAGAGGCGGGCCGCCGAGCCGAGCGCGAGGATGGAATCGTCATCAAGGTCGGTATAGGCGCGCAGGGCGGCCGCTCCGGCGGCCGCCGAGTCCGTCGGGACCCGAATGCCGCGGGACACGGTCACCAGATCCCGCGCCGCGGTCCGCGTGCGGGTGACGCCGGCCTTGTCCGCGGCACGGAGTGAGAAGGATCCGGTGGTCAGATGGAACGGAAGCGGTGCCCGGCGCATGGGCCCAGTCTTGCCGCTTCGGGCACTGTCCGATGCGGTTATCCACAGCCCTTTGCCGCAATCCGCGCCGAGGTGGCATTTCACGGCAGTGTTGGGCGCAGACACTGCCGTCAAGTGCCATTTCGCGGGGCGCCGCTACCCCGGGAGCTGGTTGAAGACGTGCCGGCGGATCCAGGCGTGCATCGCGATCGCGGCCGCGGAGGCGGCGTTGATCGAGCGGGTGGAACCGAACTGCTCGATCGACAGCGTCGCGACGGCGGCCTCGTGGACCTCCGGCGTCAGGCCCGGGCCTTCCTGGCCGAATACCAGCACGCAGTCCCGGGGCAGCTCGTAGGTTTCCAGCGGGACGGAATCGGGGAAGATGTCGATCCCGATCACGGCCAGCCCCTCCCCGTGCGCCCAGGCGACAAAGTCCTCCACGGTGGCGTGGTGGCGGACGTGCTGGTAGCGGTCGGTGACCATCGCCCCGCGGCGGTTCCACCGGCGTCGTCCGATGATGTGGACTTCCTTGGCCAGGAACGCGTTGGCGGTGCGGACGACGGTGCCGATGTTCATGTCGTGCTGCCAGTTTTCAATCGCGATGTGGAAGTTGTGGCGCCGGGAATCCAGCTCGGCGACAATCGCCTCGTGCTTCCAGTAGCGGTACTTGTCCACCACGTTGCGGCGGTCGCCGTCCGCGAGCAGGTCAGGGTCCCAGTGTTCGCCCTCCGGCCACTGCCCCTGCCAGGGGCCGACGCCGACCTCCGCCTTGGGCTCCGCCTCGCCGTCCGGAACGGCCGCGCTGCCGGCAGTGGGTTCGCTGGGAGTCTCGGGTTCAGTCACGACTCAACATTAGACTGGGACCTGTTGCGGCACACTATCGGCGGAGGGCACCATGGCGGACCAGTATGAAGACCAAGGGACAGACCAGCGTTCAGACTCCGATGACGTGCGGTCCACGTCCTCGGTGTACCGCAGCGGCCAGGAGATCGAGTGCTGGCTGACGGACATGGACGGCGTGCTGGTCCACGAGAACCAGCCGATCCCGGGCGCCTCGGAACTGATCCAGCGCTGGGTGGACACGTCCAAGCGGTTCCTGGTCCTGACCAACAATTCCATCTTCACCCCCCGGGACCTCGCGGCGAGGCTGAAGAGTTCCGGCCTGGAAATCCCGGAGGAGAACATCTGGACCTCGGCCCTGGCCACGGCGCAGTTCCTCAAGGACCAGGTACGCGGCTCCGAGTCCGGCAACCGCGCCTACACGATCGGCGAGGCCGGGCTGACGACGGCGCTGCATGAGGCCGGCTTCATCCTCACCGACCAGGACCCCGACTTTGTGGTGCTCGGCGAAACCCGGACCTACTCCTTTGAAGCCATCACCATGGCCATCCGCCTGATCCTCGGCGGCGCCCGCTTCATCGCGACCAACCCCGACGCCACCGGGCCTTCCAAGGACGGACCGATGCCGGCCACCGGTGCGATCGCCGCGCTCATCACCAAGGCAACCGGCCGCGAACCCTACATTGTGGGCAAGCCGAACCCGATGATGTTCCGTTCGGCGATGAACCAGATCGACGCGCACTCGGAGACCACCGCCATGATCGGGGACCGGATGGACACGGACATCATCGCCGGCATGGAGGCGGGGCTGCACACGGTGCTGGTGCTCAGCGGCATCACGCACAAGGACGACATTGCGGCCTACCCGTTCCGGCCCAACCAGATCCTGAACTCGGTCGCGGACCTGAAGAACCAGATCTGAACGGACTAGTCCGAGGGGTCCGCCCTCGGCCTAGAAGGCGGTCTTCTTGCCGCCGCCGGACGGCAGCGGCAGGAACTCGTCCTGGAGCTCCTCGATGAGCGGCCGGTAGACCGAGGGGTTCCACTGCGGGCTGGCATGCGCCGGCCGCGCCCCGTCCGTCCGCAATGAATCCGAGACCATGTTCGCCTTGAACCGCAGCATCCAGGTGTCCCGCGCCGTCTCGTAGCTCACGGTCTGGTCCCCGGGGTTGCCGATGAATGCCATCTTCGCGTCCCCCAGCTTGCCGACGAAGCGGTTCAGGTCGAAGTGGTAGATGTAGGCCGATTCGGTCTGGATCAGCACGCTGGACGGGGCAATCGGCGAGAGCTGTTCCAGGGTCTGGTCCAGCACCTGGCCCCAGCTGCGTTCATGCTTGTTCAGCATGCGTTCGCCGAGCTCGTAGCCGCCGCGCAGCACGGTGGGGAACCGGAACCCGCTCTCGTACAGGAACACCACCCCCTCGAACCAGCTCTGGTCCAGGACGTCATACCGGCTGGAAGGGCTGGAGTCGAGCAGGATGAACGCCACCTTGACGCCATGCAGTTCCAGCAACCGGGCGGCGACCTGCACCGAGACCATGCCGCCGAAACTGTGGCCGTAGAAGTAGATGGTGTCGAGCTGGTGGGCGCGGATGTGCTCGATGACCGCGATCACGATCTTGTCGATGTCCAGGCCAAGGTTGGAATAGCCGACGGCGGCCAATTGACCCCGCTTGGTCAGCGCGCCGCGCAGCGAGTTCAGGATCCACTGCGCCTCTTCCCAGCTGGTCTTGTAGCCGGGGAAAAGGAACCAGCTGGCGTGGGGGAAATACAGTTCCGCGACGTCGTCGGGCACCGGGAGGATCTTGTTCACCCGCCGCTCGGCCTGCACCCGGCGGGTGAACAGCATGTCCCCGGCCAGGACCGAGGCGGCACCCGCGCCGATCAGGAAGTTCCGCCGCGAAAACCGTTCGAGTTCAGCGGCATGCCGGAGTACGCGGGCCTCGGCGTCCCGGGGTTCGCGCCCGTCGTTCGCTTCCGTCTCATGCGGCACACCTCTACCGTAGCCACTGCGACGGTGCAGCAGAAACGGAGGGTGAAACAGCGATCCGCGACGCGGTTCCGGCCCGGCGACGCGCAATATTCCTGGCGCGCCGGAAATCCCGCGTCGAGCGGACTTTTCCGCGTCCCGGAGGACTATCCGCGTCGCGGAACGGAGGGATCGT
The DNA here is from genome assembly GCF_056393885.1 of Arthrobacter sp. 10T44. Lineage (NCBI taxonomy): Bacteria > Bacillati > Actinomycetota > Actinomycetes > Micrococcales > Micrococcaceae > Arthrobacter > Arthrobacter sp. 10T44. The sequence continues at coordinate 240,493 of NZ_JBFTGT010000004.1, forward strand.
CCTAGGCCGGTTCGGGCGCGCGGCCGACTTCGCGCCGGGCGAGCTCCAGGCTGATGTCTTCGTACCTGGCCAGGAGCTCCGAGGGCGCACCGTTCCGCGGATCATCCAGCTTGCCGAAGACACAGTCGCTGGCGGCCAGCAGCTCATCGTCGGAGTAGCGGGCCAGCGGTCGGGTCCCGGACGGGTTGATGGAGGCCACGAAGTCCGCGGAGAGGTCCAGGGGCTGGAACACCTTTCCGAAGTCGTCGCCGAACATCTGTAGTTCAAGCGAAACCCCGGCAGCAACAGGCATGGCCCCGGCAACGTCGAACTGGCCGGTTCCTCCGTCAATGGCGTTGAGGTCGTTGCGCAGGCCGGCGAGGGCGGCCGATTCCACGAAGTCGGCGTGCGCGAGATCGACGCGGATGTGTGAACTGACGCCCATGCGTCGGATGCGCTGGATCAGCTGCATCAGGGCGGGGCGGGAATCCTGGCTGAGGCTGCCCCGGACATCGATCCGGATGACGTCTGCGGCGACATCGAGCTTCACCTGGGCATTGAGAGATTGGTCCATAGGTACTCCAAAGAAAGTGTCTATGGCCGACGGCTCAACCTCAATCAGCGTAACGGCGGGACGGGGCGGGCACAAGTCCCCGGATCAGCCGGCTAGTCAGCCGGCGGCCTGCCGTCCCGGCTCCTGGAAGTGCGTCCGCGTCGCCGAACCGCCAACGGACTCCACCAGCGAGGTGGCAATGTCGCGCAGTTTCACGTTGCCGTGGCTCGACGCGTCGGTGAGGATCTGGACCGCCGTTTCCTGGCTGCAGCGGTTCTGCGCCATCACGATGCCGATCGCCATATCGATGACCGTGCGGGATTCGAGCGTGGCCCGCAGGTTCGTGGCACTGTCCGTGTGCAGGGAAAAGCGCACGGCCATGCGCAGCGCCTGGGAGATCTGCCGGGTGAAGTCACGCGCCCGGTCTGCGACGTCGCCGTCGAACTTGTGCGGTGCGTCCGAATACAGGTTCAGCGCGGCCTGGGCTTCGCCCTGCAGGTGGAACGGCACCGAAAGCACCGAGCGCAGCCCGTGCGAGGCGACGGCGGTGGCGTAATCGGGGCCCCAGCGGTCTTCCTCGAAAAGGTCCGGGACGTAGACCTCGCGCTCTTCCTGCGCCGCCGTCAGGCAGGGACCCTGCGCCAGCCGGTACTGGATCTCGTCCACTTCCCGGGCGGATTCGCTGCTCCAGCCGATGGTCGCAGCCTTCCGGTCCCGCAGCAGGGTGATCCCGCACAGCGCGTCGTCGCCCTTGCCTGCCACCTGGTGCGCGGAAAAACGCGCGAGTTCGTTGAGAAACTCTTCGAAGTCAGTGCTGTCGAGGATGAGGTTCTGGACCTGGTCGACGGTGCTGACGGTTGCAGGGTATTCCTGGGGCGGGAGCATAGCGCGTTTCTCCAACTACGGGTACAGAGGTACCGATGGGGGTATTTAAGAAATGATAAGTCACCCCCAAAGCACCGTCCATACGTGTCCGCCGCCGGTGAAACCCTAGCTCAGGCCCAGTTCGTCCTTGCCGAAAGCGAACAGGTAGGGGACGCCGGCTTCGGCTTCGATCTTTTCCTTGGCGCCGGTGTCGCGGTCCACGATCACGGCGACGGCCACGACGTTGCCGCCGGCCTTGCGCACGCCCTCGACGGCGGTCAGCGCGGAGCCGCCCGTCGTGGAGGTGTCCTCGAGGACCAGGACCTTGCGGCCCTCAACCGAGGGCCCCTCGACCTGGCGGCCCATGCCGTAGGACTTCTGGGCCTTGCGGACCACGAAGGCGTCCACCGGGCGGCCGGCGTCGACGGCGGCATGCATGACGGCGGTGCCCACCGGGTCCGCCCCCATCGTCAGCCCGCCGGCGCACTCAAAGTCGATCCCGGCGTCGTCCAGCAGGGACAACATGACCTGGCCGACGAGCTTGGACGCCTCGTGGTGCAGGGTGATGCGGCGCAGGTCGATGTAGTAGTCGGCCTCGGCGCCGCTGGAGAGGATGACCTTGCCGCGCACGACGGCCAGCTCCTTGATCAGTTCCAGGAGGCGGGCACGGGCGGCAGCGGCGTCGGCCGCAAAGTCACTGGTGGCAGTCATGGGACCCAGTTTAGTGGCAGGCGCCGGCCCGGATCCCCGTCCGGGCGCCAGATGTCGGCCAGGCGGCGGCCTCCTCCCGGGCCGGCCCGCCCGCACGGGACTTACGGCACTGGCAGCCGGCGCGGGGCGGGCGTCCGATGTAAGCATGACGGCAGGAACCGAACCTTCCACCCGCTGGCCGGCAATCCCCAAGGACCCCGGCAGCTTCCGGGTTCGGCCCAACCTCTTGGACTATGACGCCAGCTGCGCGGCGTTCTCCTGGGATCACGCCCGCCGGGAGCTCTCCGGCCTGCCGGATGGCCGGGGCCTCAATATCGCCTTCGAGGCGGCCGACCGGCATGCGGCCGGCGGGCTCGGCGGCCGCGAGGCGCTGCGCTTCATCCGGGCCGACGGGAGCAGCCATGCGCTCAGCTACGCGGAGCTGGCAGAGCAAAGCAGCCGGTTCGCCGCGGTGCTGAGCAGCCTCGGCGTCGGGCGCGGCGAGCGCGTCTTCTCCCTCACCGGCCGCAACCCGTCCCTGTACATTGCGATGCTCGGCACCTTCAAGAACGCCAGCGTGTTCTGCCCCCTTTTCTCGGCCTTCGGGCCGGAGCCCGTGCGGCAGCGGCTGCAGCTGGGCTCCGGACGCGCGCTCATCACCACCCGGGCGCTCTACCGGCGGAAAGTGGCCCAGCTGCGCGACTCGCTGCCGGAGCTGCGGCATGTGCTGCTGATCGACGCCGACGGCAGCCCGGAACCGGGCACCCTGGACCTGGCCGCGCTGCTGCAGACGGCCCCGGCCGACGGGCAGATCGCGGCGACCCGGCCCGAGGACATGGCGCTGCTGCACTTCACGTCCGGCACCACCGGGACACCGAAGGGCGCCATCCACGTCCACGACGCCGTCACCGCCCACCACGCGACCGGCACCTTCGCGCTGGACCTGCATCCGGAGGACATCTACTGGTGCACGGCCGATCCCGGCTGGGTGACCGGCACGTCCTACGGGGTCCTGGCCCCGCTCAGCCACGGCGTGACGAGCATCGTGGACGAGGAGGAGATGGACGCGGACCGCTGGTACCGGATCCTCGCCGAGCAGCACGTGACCGTCTGGTACACCGCGCCCACCGCGCTGCGGATGCTGATGAAGGCCGGGGTGGACCGCGCCACGGGGCACGACCTGTCCGCCCTGCGCTTTGTCGCCAGCGTCGGCGAGCCGCTCAATCCGGAGGTCGTGGTCTGGGGCAAGGAAGCCTTCGGCCAGCCGGTGCATGACAACTGGTGGCAGACCGAAACCGGCGGCATCATGATTTCGAACTTCGCGGCCACCGAGATCCGCCCCGGCTCCATGGGCCGGCCGCTGCCCGGCATCGAAGCCGCGCTGGTGGTGCGGGACGCACAGGACAAGCCGATGCTCAGGGACGGGCAGGCGGTGCTGGTCACCGCGCCGGACACGATGGGTGAGCTTGCGCTGCGGCCCGGCTGGCCCTCGATGTTCCGCGGCTACCTGCACGAGGAGGAGCGCTACCGGCGGTGCTTCGTGGGCGGCTGGTACCTCACCGGCGACCTCGCCAAGCGCGACGCCGACGGCTACTACTGGTTCGTGGGCCGGGGCGACGACGTGATCAAGTCCTCGGGGCACCTGATCGGCCCGTTCGAGGTGGAGAGCTCGCTGATGGAACATGAGGCGGTGGCCGAGGCCGGCGTGATCGGCGTTCCGGACCCGGTGGCAGGCGAGGTGGTCAAGGCCTTCGTGGAGCTGCGCCCCGGCTGGGAGCCGTCGGAGGAACTGCAGCTGGATATCATCGGGTTCGCGCGCAAACGGCTGGGGCCCGCGGTGGCACCCCGGCTGCTGGACTTCACCACGGCGCTGCCGAAAACCCGCAGCGGGAAGATCCTCCGGCGCCTGCTCAAGGCCCGCGAACTGGGGCTCCCGGAGGGCGACACGTCCACCATCGAGTCCCCGCCGGGGGCGGCGCCCGACGGGCTGTCCGACGGGCTGTCCGACGGCCAGCCCGGCGGGCAGCCCGGCGCTGCGGGACGGGCAGCCGGCACGGCGCCGGAGGGACCGCAGTGACCGGGCCAATGGCGGCGTCCGCCGGGCCGCTGGATCCCGCGCACGGCCGGCACCTGCTGCTGCAGATGCTGCGTGTGCGCCAGCTCGAGGAGAAGTGCGTCGAGCTGTACAGCGCCGCCAAGATCCGCGGCTTCCTGCACGTCTACATCGGCGAGGAGGCGGTGGCGGCCGGGGTGCTGGAAACCCTCGCGCCGGAGGACGCCGTCGTCGCCACCTACCGGGAGCACGGCCACGCCCTGCTGCGCGGCGTGTCCGCCGGCTCGATCCTGGCCGAGATGTACGGCTTCGTGGAGGGCTGCTGCCGAGGCCGCGGCGGCTCCATGCACCTGTTCGACGCCGCCACGCGCTTCTACGGCGGGAACGCGATCGTCGCCGGCGGACTGCCGCTCGCCGTCGGGCTGGCGCTCGCGGACAAGATGGCCGGCCGGTCCCGCGTCACCGTGTGCTTTTTCGGTGAGGGCGCCGTCGCGGAGGGCGAGTTCCATGAAAGCCTCAACCTCGCCGCTCTCTGGCAGCTGCCGGTGCTGTTCTGCTGTGAAAACAACCTTTACGCGATGGGCACGGCGCTGGGCCGTTCCGAGTCGCAGACCGACATCGCGCTGAAGGCGGCCGGCTACGAGATTGCCGCCTGGGCCGTGGACGGGATGGACGTGCTGGCCGTCGAGGAGACCGCCCGTCGCGCCGTCGACGCGGTCCGGGCCGGCGGCGGGCCGCACTTCCTGGAACTGCGCACCTACCGTTTCCGGGCGCATTCGATGTTCGACCCGGAACGGTACCGGGACAAGGCCGAGGTGGCGCGGTGGCTGGAGCGGGATCCGATCACGCTGCTGCGCTCGGCGATGGAGGCCGCCGGCCAGCTGACCGAAGCGGACTGGCAGCAACTGCAGGCCGACGCCGAAGCGGAAGTCGCGGCCGGCGTCGAGGTTGCGGAGGCCGGCACGCCGGAGCCGTTCGAGGACCTCACGCGTTTTGTGTACAGCGACCCCGGCGCCTGGCAGGAAGGGGACGGGTCATGAAATCCAGCTACCGGGAGGCGCTCCGGGCCGGGATCCGCGACGCCCTACAGCGTGACGAGCGGGTTTTCCTGATGGGCGAGGATGTGGGCGCTTACGGCGGCTCCTTCGCCGTAAGCCTGGGCCTGCTGGAGGAGTTCGGGCCGGAACGGATCCGCGACACCCCGCTGTCCGAGTCCGGGTTCGTCGGCGCCGGGATCGGCGCCGCGCTCGGCGGGATGCGACCCATCGTGGAGATCATGACCGTCAACTTCAGCCTCCTGGCCCTCGACCAGATCGTGAACAACGCCGCATCCCTGCTGCACATGTCCGGCGGCCAGTTCCACGTGCCGCTGGTGATCCGGATGACTACCGGGGCCGGACGCCAGCTTGGTGCCCAGCATTCGCACAGCCTGGAGGGGTGGTACGCGCACATCCCCGGGCTGCGGATCCTCACCCCCGCCACCCTCGAAGACGCCCGCGGGATGCTGTGGACCGCGCTCCAGGACCCGGACCCGGTGCTGATCTTCGAACACGGCTCGCTCTACAACGTCCCCGGCGAACTCGCCGAGGACGCCGGGGCGGTGGACATCAGCAGCGCCGCCATCCGGCGGCCCGGCGCCGACGTCTCACTCATCACCTACGGCGGGACGCTCCCCCTCACCCTCGAGGCCGCCGGGCAGCTCGCCGCCGAAGGCATCGACGCCGAAGTGCTGGACCTGCGCACGCTGCGGCCGCTCGACGACGCCGCCATCCTCGACTCGGTGGCCAGGACACACCGTGCCGTGGTGGTGGACGAGGGCTGGCGCAGCGGCAGCATCTCCGCCGAAATCAGCGCCCGGATCAGCGAACACGCGTTTTTCGAGCTGGACGCGCCCGTAGGCCGGGTCTGCAGCGCCGAGGTGCCGATCCCCTACTCCAAGCACCTTGAACTCGCCGCCCTGCCCTCTGCGGAACGGGTCGTCGCGGCAGCGCGGGAGGCGGTCGGGACACGTGGGTGACTTCCTGATGCCCTCGCTCGGGGCCGATATGGAGCACGGCAAGATCGTCGAATGGCTGGTCAAGCCCGGCGACTACGTCCGCCGCGGCGACCTCGTGGCCGTGGTGGACACGGACAAGACCGTGATGGACGTCGAATCCTTCCAGGAGGGGGTGGTCGCGGACCTCCTCGTGGACATCGGCGAGACCGTGCCGGTGGGCACGCCGCTGGCCCGGATCACGCAGACCCCGGCCGAGGTCGGGGCTCCCAGCCGCGAGGCGCCGCCGCCCCGGCCCGCGGCCGCGAAGCCGGCCCCTCCCCCGGAAGCCCCTCCGATCGCGCCGCCGGTCCGGCACCTCGCGCACCGGCTCGGCGTCGACACCGGACGGATCCACGGCACCGGCAAGGATGGCGCGATCACCCGCGCCGACGTGGAGCACGCCGTGGCAGCCCGTCCGGCGGCCGCAGGGCGGGTGCGGTCCTCGCCGCGGGCCAGACGGCTCGCCGCCGAACTCGGCGTCGAGCTTTCGTCCGTCGCCGGCACCGGACCGGAGGGCGCCGTGACCGTCGAAGACGTGCAGGGCGCCGCAGCCCGCCAGCCGGAGGCCGGTCTCCGGGAGGCGGGACCGCGAGGGGCGGCTGCGGAAGCGCCGGCGGCATCGGCGCAGGCTGCGGAAGCGGCTGAGGCCGAAGCGGCCCCGCCGGAAGCGCCGGCGCAGGCTGCGGAGAAGCCCGCGGAGGCCCGCGAACGGGTGGCCACCCTGCGCCGGGCCATCGGGGCGCTGATGTCGCGCTCCAAGCAGACCATCCCGCACTACTACCTGAGCACAACCCTGGACCTGCGCGCCGCCGTCGGCTGGATGCAGACCGTCAATGCGCAGCGGCCGGTGGCGTCCCGGTTAGTGCCCTCCGCCCTCCTGCTCAAGGCGGCGGCGCTCGCGGCCAAGGAAGTCCCGGAGGTCAACGGCTTCTATCTGGACGGGGAGTACCGGCCCAGCGCCGCGGTGCATCTGGGCGTCGCGGTGGCCCTGCGCCAGGGTGGCCTGGTGGCCCCCGCGCTCCACGACGCCGACACCCTGGCCCTCGACGAGCTGATGGAACAGCTGCGGGACCTGGTCAGCCGCGCGCGGGCCGGACGGCTGCAGCGCGCCGAGATGGCGGACCCCACCATCACCGTGACGAATCTCGGGGACCTCGGCGTGGACAGCGTCTACGGGGTGATCTATCCGCCGCAGGTGGCGATGGTGGGCTTTGGCCGCGTGCTGGAGCAACCCTGGGCGGAGAACGGGATGCTGGGCGTCCGGGCCGCCGCGATCGCCACCCTCTCGGCCGACCACCGGGTCAGCGACGGGTTGCGCGGCGGCCGCTTCCTTGCCCGGATCCAAGAGCTGCTGCAGAAGCCGGACGAACTGTGAAGACGGAGACACCATGAATGAACAGGATGCCCGGGCCGCGGTGCGTGCCGCGCTGGGGAAAGTCGCACCGGATGTTGAGCTGGACGACGTCGGCGGCGAGGCCCGGCTCCGGCAGGACCTCGAGCTGGACTCGCTGGATTTCCTGCGGCTCGTTGAAACCATCGACACGGCGACCGGCGTGGACATCCCGGAGCGCGACTATCCGGCAGTCGCCACGGTCGACGGCCTGATCAGTTACCTCGTCGCGCACGGCTGAGGCGCATCCGCTGCTCCGTAACCGCCGTTTTGGTGACGCCAATGGGCACCTGCGCAGCCATCGACGTCAGTGAGGGGCTAGGCGTGCGGCTGGGGCCGGGCCTCGGCGCGGCGCGCGAAGGCGGGGGCGTGTTCCGGGCGGGGTCCGAAGCCGATGAGCCGGGGAATGATGCGGCGGACCGCTGGAATCCGCCGGGCCAGGAAGAGCGCGACGGCCGGAAACTTGGTGCGTTGTCCGGCCATGATCGGGCCAAAGACCGCGCGGTGCATGAGCCGCTGTCCCGTCTGCACGACGACGGTCGGGAGCCGCCGTCGTCGTTCGACGCGTCGGAGGTCCGCCGCCGTGACCCGGCCGCGGAGCAGCGCGGGGGCGAGGATTTCCGCCGCCGCCACGGCGTCCTGGATGGCGAGGTTGATGCCGACACCGCCGGCCGGGGACATCGCATGCGCGGCGTCGCCGATGCAGAGCAGACCGTTGACGTGCCACGACTGCAGCCGGTCCAGGCGGACGTCGAGCCAGTGCAGGTCATCGAGGGAACGGATGGCGTCCACCCGGTCCGCGAGGTCCGGCCGAAGCCCGGCGATCCGGCGCCGGAAGCCCTCGACGCCCTCCGCACGGATCCTGGCGTCGGTGCCTTTCGGGGCGAGGTAGCCCATTTGGTAGTAATCGTTGCGGGACAAGGCCACCAGCGCCTCCCCGGGGCCGAACGCCGGCACCAGCCCGGCCACTTCGCCAAGTTCGGCGGGATACCGGGGCAGCCGGAACCACCAGGTGTCGAAAGGAACCGGAAACTCTTTCGGCGCCAGCCCGACGGCGGCACGCAACGCGGAGTGGCGGCCGTCCGTCGCGACCACCAGGTCCGCCCGGAGCTCGTCCTGCGCGCCGTCCGGGTCGCGGAACCGGATCCCGCGGACACGGCCCCCGTCGCGAACCAGCCCGGTGGCCGTGTGGCTCATCAGCAGGGTGAAGCCGGGCTCCTCGGCAGCAGCTGCGGCCAGGAAGTTGAGGAAATCCCACTGCGGCATCATGGCGATGTAGTTGTACGGCGGCCGCAGCGAATCAAAGTCGCCCATGGTCACCGGCGGCCCGCCCGGGACCGGGAACACGACGCTCTTCAGGCGGCTTTGCGGCAGGCGGCGGAACTCCTGGCCGAGGCCGAGTTCGTCAATCAGCCGGATGGTGGACGGGTGCACCGTGTCGCCGCGGAAGTCGCGCAGGAAATCCGCGTGCTTTTCCAGGACCGTCACCTGCACCCCGGCCCGGGCCAGCAGCAAGCCGAGCATCATCCCGGCCGGACCGCCGCCGGCCACCACGCATCCCGTCGTCTCCATGGCCATACGCTACGCCTGCGAGGGGTGCCGGGGGGAGGGGTCTTGGCGGCGCTTCCGGATTCGGGCGGCGGTTCCGGACAGACGCAGCGCGGACCCGCCTAGCGGCCGTCCGGAAGCTCAGCGGCGGTCCGGAAGCATAGCGAAACCGGGCACCCGGCCGGCCGGCAACAGTTGAGCACGATTGACTCGGCTGGCTAGGCTGTGAGGCATGCGTGAACTCCAGGCGAAGATCATTGAAGAAATGGGCGTGCAGCCCCGGATCGACCCCGCCGGGGAGGTGCGCAAACGCGTCATGTTCCTCAAGGACTACCTCAAGGCGAGCCACACCAAGGGCTTCGTCCTAGGCATCTCCGGCGGCCTCGACTCTTCGCTGGCAGGACGGCTGGCACAGCTCGCGGTCGAGGAGCTCGACGCCGAGGGCGTGGAGGCGAACTTCGTCGCGGTGCGGCTTCCCTACGGCGTGCAGCACGATGAGGACGACGCCCAGGCGGCCCTGGACTTTGTGCGGGCCAAAACGGAGTGGACCTTCAACATCTCGGCCGCGGTGGACGGCTTCGAGGATGAATTCGAAAAGACCGTGGGCAACGGCATTTCCGACTTCCACAAGGGCAACACCAAGGCCCGCACACGCATGATCGCCCAGTACGCCCTGGCCGGGGAGCACAACTACCTGGTGATCGGCACCGACCACGGCGCCGAATCCGTGACCGGATTCTTCACCAAATACGGCGACGGCGGCGCGGACATCCTGCCGCTGTTCGGCCTGAACAAGCGCCAGAACCGCGCCCTGCTGGCCGAACTCGGCGCCCCGGCCCGCATCTGGGAGAAGGTCCCGACGGCGGACCTCCTGGACCACAAGCCCGGACGCACCGATGAGGAAGAACTCGGCCTGAGCTACGACACCATCGATGACTACCTCGAAGGCCGCGACATCCCCGACGCCGCGGCCGAGCTGATCGAGCAGAAATACCTGCGGACGCGGCACAAGCGCACCGTCCCGGTCACCATCTTCGACACCTGGTGGAAGCAGTGACGCTCCGCTAAGGGTTCCTGGCCGGATCGTTCCGCCCGGTCACCTCCGGACTTCCACGGTGCCCACCATGCCCATGAAGTCATGCAGGCCGCAGATGTAGTCGAACTCGCCGGCCTTGGTGAAGGTCACGGTGAACTTGCTGTGCGGGGGCATGATTCCTGAGTTGAGGTCTCCACCGGCAAACTTCGCCGGGTTGCCCCGGGGGACGAAGACATTGGCGGGTTCCTTGCCGAAAGTGACGGTGTGCGGGGCGCCCATGCCGCTGTTGACGAAGGTCACTTTCTCGCCCACCCGGATTTCGACCTTCTGCTGGACGAAGCGCATCACCATGGACGTTCCGTTATCCGTTCCCGCGATCACGGTGTGTTCGTCCGCCTGGTCCCGGGCGTCCTCCCATGCCTGGCGTCCGTCCCGCAGGATGGCCCGTTCCTGCCTCCCCGCCTGGCGGTCGTACTGCGCCTGGCTGTACGGGTAGTCGGTTCCGGCCGCCCGGACGTGGACAACTCCTTTCATGGCCATGCCGTGGACCAGGCAGTAATAGGTGAAGTTGCCCTTGCGCGGGAATGCCAGGGTGTATTTCGTGACTTGCTTAAAGCCACTGTCGGACACGTTCGTCATGACCCCGGAGTTGTAATACGAATGCCCGTCATAGGCCTTGCCGCCGCGCTGGTAGATGTTCTGCGGCAGCGATGGGTTGAAGGGCTGGGTGGACCTCAGGGACTGGCCTTTGGCCAGGAACGTCACGGTGTGGATCTCGGCGGAGTTGGCCTCCCAGGTGACCTGGTCGCCCGCGTTGATGTAGATGTTTCCGGGCAGGAAGGCCATGCCCTGGATGGCCTGGCTCGAGGATTCGGACCCGACCTGGACCGTCCACGTCCTGGCGGATTCTTCGCCACCCGCGACGGCGGCAGCGCTGACGGCGGGAGCACTGACGGTAACTGGCAACACGAGCGCGGCGATGAAAGCGATGAGAACGCGCAGCAAGCGCGGCGCGTGAGGGGATTCTGCTCGGCGAGTCATGGGACTCATTCCTTTTGGGGCTGGAGGATTGCGGCCGGGAACCCGGCTCATCTGGTGCGCCGACGCCGCTTCCCGCGACGCCGTTTCGCTCCGGCCTGGACCGCGTCCGCCGCTCTCTTCTCCTGCTCCCAGTCCCCCAGCATTAAGGCGGGGAAGTAGTTTTTGGGCCAGACGCGCCACCCGGACTGGGGAATGGGCGCTGTCTACAGCGCATGCAGCCACGGCTGCAATTCCAATCGTGCTCCGCGCCAGCCGGTTTGTCGAGACGGCGCCGGCGGCGGCTCAACTGCCCTGCAGCTGCAGGGATATCCGGTGCGCTTCGTCCATCAGCAGGCGCCCGAGGTATTCGCGGCGGTCCGCCCGGAAGCGCGGTTCAATCCCGGTCAGGGACAGCGCCCACGCCGGCCGGCCGCGCTGGTCGAATACGGCGGCGCCCATTCCCCAGCTGCCTTCCAGCACCAGGCCCGGGTTGACCGAATAGCCTGCCTGCCGCGTCGCTTCCAGGTTCGCGCGGACCACTTCCTCGCTGTGGGCGGCGGCAAAGCTCCCGGCGTGGGTGGCCCAGCCGGCCAGCAGTTCTTCCTGCTCCGCCGCGGGCAGGAACGCCATGATGGCGGTGCCGGCGGAGGCAACGCCCAGCGGAAAACGGACACCCTCATGCAGCACGAAGGAGCGGACCGGGAAACTGCCCTCCTCCCGGAGGAGGCACACCGTCTCGGCGCCGCGGCGGATCGAGAAGAAGGCGCTCTCCCCGGTTTCCTCTGCCAGCCGGCGCAGGCTGGGCCGGGCAATGTCCTCCAGCGGGAAACGCGCCGAAGCCACCGATCCCATCAGCAGGATCTCCGGGCCCAGCACCCAGTTGCCGCTGTGCGGATCCTGGTCCAGCAGTCCCTCGGCGGCCAGGGAAGTGAGCAGCCGGTGGGCGGTGGGACGCGTCAGACCGGATTCGCGGACCAGTTCCACGAGCGGGGAGCCTTCCGGCTTCCGTCCCACGATCCTCAGCAGGGCCGCGACGCGGCTTACCACCTGGGCTCCCTGTACGGGGACGGAGTTCATCTTTTCCTCGCATTTCGCAAAACAATCATCAAACCATCCACATTGTGGACAGTGCCTAGCCTAGCGTCCACACTGTAAAAAAGCACGGAAAGTTGCGGATTTGCGGCGTTGACAGTGCTCTACGCCACACCATAGGCTCCTTCCTCAGGCGAACAGTCCACAACGTGGATCACGGCGGCGGTCCCGTGGCCAGGCCGCCGGTTACTCAGAAGCTCAATGAGGAGATGCAAATGTCAAAGGTGAAATCCGGCGCGGCAGCGGCGCTGCAGGACGTGCTGCGGGACGGCATGACGCTGGCGGTCGGCGGCTTCGGCCTCAGCGGCATTCCGGCAGACCTGATCGAGGCGGTCCGGGACTCCGGCGTCAAGGACCTCACCGTGGTCTCCAACAACATGGGCGTGGACGGCAAGGGCCTCGGCGTGCTCATCGAGGCGGGCCAGGTCCGCAAGGTCATTGCCTCCTACGTGGGCGAAAACAAGCTCTTCGCGGAGCAGTACCTCGCCGGCCAGCTGGAGGTCGAGTTCACCCCGCAGGGCACCCTCGCCGAGCGCCTCCGCGCCGGCGGCGCCGGCATCCCGGCCTTCTACACCAAGACCGGCGTCGGCACCCTCGTCGCCGAAGGCAAGCCGCTGGCGGAGTTCGACGGCGAAACGTATGTCCAGGAGCGTGCCATCAAGGCCGACGTCTCCCTGGTCCACGCGCACACCGCGGACACGGACGGCAACCTGATCTACCGCTACACCGCGCAGAACTTCAATCCCGTGGTCGCCACGGCCGGCATCGTCACCGTTGCGGAGGCCGAGGTGATCGTCGAACCCGGCGCACTCGATCCCAACCACATCGTCACCCCCGGCGTCTTCGTGCAGCGCCTGGTGCAGGCCAGCTACCGGGCCAAGGACATCGAGCAGCGCACCGTCCGGCCCCGCGCCGAAGCGGCCGAGACGGACAACGCTGCCGCCTCCGCCGTCACCGTCTAATCCGGCCTGAGCGCCGCCACCCACACTTTTCAGGAGAAACACCATGGCTTGGACCCGGAACGAAATGGCCGCCATCGCGGCCGAAGAACTCAATGACGGCGATTACGTCAACCTCGGCATCGGCATCCCCACGCTCGTCGCCAACAACCTGCGCGAGGGCGTCCGCGTGGTGCTGCAGAGCGAGAACGGCCTGCTCGGCATGGGTCCGTTCCCCTACGAGGGCGAGGAGGACGCGGACCTGATCAATGCCGGCAAGCAGACGGTCACCGTCCTGCCCGGCGGCAGCATCTTCGACTCGGCCACCTCCTTCGGCATGATCCGCGGCGGCCACGTCAAGGTCGCCATCCTCGGCGCCATGCAGGTCTCCGGCGCCGGCGACCTGGCCAACTGGACCATCCCCGGCAAGATGGTCAAGGGCATGGGCGGCGCCATGGACCTCGTGGCCGGCACCCCGCGCGTCGTGGTCCTCACCGAACACAACGCCAAGGACGGCACCGCCAAGATCGTGAAGGAATGCACCCTGCCGCTCACCGGGCTGAGCTGCGTGGACCGCATCATCAGCGACCTCGCAGTGTTTGACCTGGTGAAAAATGCAGAAACGGGCGTTCGCCAGCTCACGCTCACCCGCCTCGCCCCCGGCGCCACCGTGCCGGAGATCCGCGAAAAGACCGAAGCCGAGTTCGACGTCGATCCCTCCCTCGACGTCACCCGTGAAGCCGGCAGCCTGGAAGGAGCCACGGCATGAGCCTCAAGGACCAGTTCGGCAAGGATGTCCTGCTCACCGGCTGGGGCCACAGCCGCTTCGGCAAGCTCACGGAGGAGACCCTCGAGTCCCTGATCGTCCAGGTTGCCACCGAGGCGATCGGCAACGCGGGCATCGAGCCCGGCCAGATCGACGAGATCTACCTGGGCCAGTTCAACTCCGGGATGATGCCGCTGGCGTTCCCGTCCTCGCTCGCACTGCAGGTCTCGGAGCAGCTCGCCAACGTGCCGTCGACGCGGGTGGAGAACGCGTGCGCCTCGGGCTCGGCCGCGTTCCAGCAGGGCACCAAGTCGCTGCTGGCGGGTACCGCCAAGACGGTCCTGGTGATCGGGGCCGAAAAGATGACCCAGGCCGGCGCCGACGTCGTGGGCGCCGCCCTGCTCGGTGCGGACTACGACATGGCCGGCAAGCCCTCCAGCACCGGCTTCACGGGGCTCTTCGCCGAAGTGGCCAAGCACTACGAGAAGCGCTACGGCGCCAGCGCAGGGAACCTCTCCGACGTGCTCGGCACGATCGCCGCGAAGAACCACCGCAACGGCGTGGACAACCCCTACGCCCAGCTCCGCAAGGACCTCGGCGAGGAGTTCTGCCAGACCGTCTCGGACAAGAACCCGATGGTCGCCGACCCGCTGCGCCGCACCGACTGCTCCCCCGTCTCCGACGGCGCCGCCGCCGTCGTGCTCAGCGTTGCACCCACCGGCGGCGCCACCGCGCCGGTCCGGCTGGCCGGCTTCGGCCAGGCGAACGATTTCTTCCCGACCGACCGCCGCGACCCCACCGCCTTTGCCGCGACCCGCGCCTCCTGGCAGCGGGCCCTGGGCATGGCCGGCGTCGGGCTGGAGGACCTGGACTTCGCGGAGGTGCACGACTGCTTCACCATCGCCGAGCTGCTGATGTACGAGGCCATGGGCCTGACCGAGCCGGGCCAGGGCGCCCGCGCGGTCAAGGAAGGCTGGGTCTTCAAGGACGGCAAGCTGCCGGTCAACGTCTCGGGCGGACTCAAGGCCAAGGGCCACCCGGTCGGGGCCACCGGCGTCTCGCAGCATGTCATCGCGGCGATGCAGCTCACCGGCACCGCCGGGGACATGCAGCTGGCCGCCCCGCGACGTGCCGCGGTTCAGAATATGGGGGGCGTGGGCATTGCGAACTACGTCAGCGTGCTTGAAGCCGTCTGAGGCGCCGCCCGCGGACCTGGTACGGGTCACCAACTGGCTTGGCCTGGCGGCCGGCGCACCCGTGATGGTGCGCCGGCCCGGCCGTGTCCCGGCCGCCGCAACGGTGGAGCTCGCGACCCCGGACGGAAAGATCCTCTGGGTCAGGTACTGGACCTCGGCCGAGCGCGCCATGCTCCATAAGGCCGACGGGACCCAAGTGTGGTGTGAGGCGAACCTTGGCTGAGTCCAGCATTGAAAACGTGGCCGACCTGCTCTTCCGGGACCTGCAGTACCTGAAGGCCAGCAGCGTGGAGCGCTGCGTCACCGACGTGGCCGGGTACCGGGGCGTGGCCGAGACGGACATCAGCTCCTCGGTGGAACAAAACCTTCGGATGGCCATCCAGGCGGTGAAATCCGGGACCGTGCCGGAGTCATCGCAGCTCAGCCTCGAAGCCAGGGTGGCGCAGGTCCGGTTTCATCAGGGCCTGCGGATCGAGGACGTGCTGCGCGGTTACCGCCTCTCCATGGCCGTGATCCAGGACCGCTTCCTCGACATCGCCCAGGAGCTACGGCTCGGCGACCGGGAAGTCCTCGCCGCGCACCGGGTGCTCTGGGGCGTCAGCGATTCCTACACGGCGGCCCTGGTGCATTCCTACCGCGAAAGCAGCGTCCGGCAGGCCGTGCGCGACCACGAACTCCGGCAGGGCTACCTGCGCGCCGTGCTGGCCGGCACCCTCGCCGGCGCCGAACTGGTGTCCCGTTCCGCCGACTTCGGGATCGATCCGCGGCGCGAATTCCGCGCCCTGCGCGCACGTGCCAGGCCGGGGACGTCCCCGGACGAGCTTCTCGGCGAGCTGGTGGCGCCGCTGCGCAGCGGCGACGGGGTGTTGACCGTCCTGGCCGGCGACGTCGTCGGTTTCCTCGCCGCCAAACCCGCTGCCGGCAGCGCGGCAGCGACCGTCGCCGTCGGACCCCCGCGGCCCCTCACCGCCCTGGCTCAGTCCGACGCCGTCGCCGACCGCGTTTTTGCTGCCGCGTGGCGGCGGGCGGACCGGGGCTCCTATTGCCTGGAGGACCTGACCTGGCGCACCGCGGCCGGCGATCCGGACGTCACCGAGGTACTGCGCCGGCGTTACCTGGCGCCTTTCGCCGACGACGCCGAATTCGGCCGGATCGTGCTGGACTCGGTGCGGTCCTACCTGGCCAGCGACCGCCGGATATCCGCAGCCGCGCGGGCACTGTCCGTGCATGAGAACACGCTGCGTTACCGGCTGCAGAAGTTCGAGCAGCTCACCGGCACCCGGCTCGACGCGACCGGGACCCTCGTGGAGCTCTGCTGGGCATTCGAGGCCTGCCAGGACGGCCCAGACAGGCCCGTCGACGGCCCGTTGTAGGAATCCACAACCCCCGGTCCGTTCCCTTTGAGCTGGCTCCATGTTCGGGGCCGCGGCGCATCCGTAGCGTGGTCTGCATCACAGCCGGACGAACTGCTGACCCCTGTGCCCGACGGGCCGGACGATGCGGCACCCTTCGTCCGGGCCCATCGGATCTGGGAGTCACCGGATGAGCGTCATCACCGCAGCACCACCCGTCAGCAGGACCCGTCAACTCGCGGCCGCAACGGTCGGCAACATCGTCGAATGGTTCGACTGGTACGTCTATTCCATGCTGGCGCTGTACTTTTCCAGCCAGTTCTTTCCCAAGACCGGCGACCCCGTGGTCCCGCTGCTCAGCGCCATGGCGATCTTCGCCGTCGGCTTCTTCATGCGGCCGCTCGGCGGCCTGCTGGGCGGCATGGTGGCGGACCGCCTGGGACGGAAGAAGGCGCTAACGGCGACCGTCATGTTGATGGGCGTCGGCAGCCTGCTGGTGGCCGTGGCACCCACCTACGACCAGGTCGGCGTGCTCTCGCCGATCCTGCTGGTGGTGGCCAGGCTCCTGCAGGGCCTCTCCACCGGCGGCGAATTTGCTGCCTCCTCGACGTTCCTGGTCGAGTCGGCTCCGGAGGGCCGCCGCGGCTTCTTCTCCAGCTTCCTCTACATCGGCGCGACGCTCGGCAACGTGGTGGCGATCGGCTCCGTGGCGCTCCTCGTGGCCGGGCTCCCGGACGACGCCATGCACGAATGGGGCTGGCGCGTGCCGTTCGCCATCGGAACCCTCGGCGCGGTGGCCGGCCTGTTCATCCGCCGCTTCGCCGAAGAAACGCTGGCGCTCGACGACGCCGCCGATTCGTCCGTCCCGCCCGGTGCCAAGCCCGCCCGGCCCTCGGCCTTCGAGTTCATGCGCACCCACCCCAAGGAATGCCTGCTGGTGTTTGGCATCAACGCCGCGCCGACCCTGTTCTTCTACGTCTTCTCCTCCTACCTGCCTACTTACGCGCACATCACGGTGGGCTTCGACATGAAGAACGCACTTTTCGTTGGCCTGATCTCGCTGAGCTACTTCGCGGTCCTGCAGCCGCTGATGGGCATCCTCTCGGACCGGATCGGACGCAAGCCGCTGCTGCTGGCGTCCGGCGTCGGCTTCACCGTGCTGACCATCCCCCTGCTCCACATGCTGCAGAACAGCTTCCTGTCCCTGCTGCTGGTTCAGATGGCCGCCCTGACGCTGCTCGCCTGCTACACCTCCATCACCTCCGCCGTGATGTGCGAGCTCTTCCCGGCCCGGATCAGGGCCGCCGGCATCGGCCTCCCCTACGCCCTGGGCGTGGCGCTGGTCGGCGGCACGGGACCGTACGTGGCCACCTGGCTGGCCGATGCCAAGATGATCGACGCCTTCGGCTGGTACCTGACCATCCTCGCTGCGATCACGACGGCGGTCTTCCTGCGCCTCAAGGAGAGCTACCGGACGGGGCTGCCGCAGTGAGCGTGATCGGATTCTTTGACCGCGGCTGGAGCTGCAACCCGAATGGCGTCGCCTACGTGCAGGAAGAAACCGCCTTCACCTTCACCGAGGCCGGCGAACTGTCCTGCCGGATCGCCAACGCACTGCTGGACTCGGGCCTCTCCCCCGATGCCAAGATCGCGGTGCTCTCCCCGAACGATCCCCTCGCGTGGATCTGTGTGCTCGGCGTCTGGCGGGCGGGACTGACCTGGATCCCGGCCAACCCGGCGAGCCCGACCGGTGAAACGGCGCAGCTGCTGGCCGGATTCGACGCGGAACTGGTGATCTTCCATGCCGGCCTGGACGAGCCGGTCCGGCAGCTCCAGGACGGGCTGCCCGGGGTCCGTCACTGGATCCGGTTCGGGCCGGACGCCGCCGCCGAGGCCGCGGGTTCCGCCGCACCCGGGACGCCCGGGACAACCCCCTTCAGCCAGTGGATCGCGGCCCAGCCGGCGACCAAGCCGGCCGTCGACGCGGCCCCGGAGGACGTGGTCTCACTGGCCCCCACCGGCGGCACCACGGGTTTGCCGAAGGGCGTCATGAACACCAACCGGAGCCTGTCCGCGTTTGTGGCGCACCTGATGATGGCGGCCCACTACGGCTCGGAGGATGCCGTGGTGAACCTCGCCGCCGCGCCGATGACGCACACCGCGGGCCTGCTGAGCCTGGCCGCCACGGCCCGCGGCGGGACCGTGGTGGTCCTGCCCAAGGCGAACCCCCGCGCAGTCCTCGACGCGATCGAGGGGTACGCGGTGACGGACCTGTTCCTGCCTCCCACCGTGATCTACCGGCTCCTGGAGGTCCTCAAGGAACAACCACGGGACCTCTCCTCGCTGCACTACCTGATCTACGGCGCGGCCCCGATGTCGGTCGAGAAGCTGCGCCAGGCACTGACGGCGATCGGTCCGGTGATGATGGAACTCTACGGACAGATGGAGGCGCCGGCGTCGGTGACCTTCCTGCGCCCGGATGAGCACTTCGTGGCCGGCGCGATCGCCCCGGACTCCCGGCTCTCCTCCTGCGGCCGGCCGTATCCGCTGGTCGAGGTCGAGATCCGCGACGACGACGGCCAGGCGCTTCCGGCCGGGACCCCCGGCGAGATCTGCGTCCGCGGCGACCTGGTCATGAAGGGCTACTACAAGAACCCGGATCAAACGGCGCAGGCGCTGCGCGACGGCTGGCTGCACACCGGCGACATCGGCGTCTTCGACGAGGAGGGCTACCTGCACCTGACCGACCGGCGGCGGGACCTGATCATCTCCGGCGGCTTCAACGTCTACCCGAGCGAAGTCGAGCAGGTGATCTGGAGCCACCCGGCCGTGCGCGACTGCGCGGTCGTCGGTTCCCCGCACCCTGATTGGGGCGAGGCGGTGACCGCCGTCGTCGAACTGAACGAGGGCTGCACCGTCACAGAGGCGGAAGTCATCGCCCTGTGCAAGCAGGAACTGGGCAGCATCCGGGCACCGAAAGCCGTACACCTGGTCCCCGCGCTGCCGCGCAGTGTCAACGGCAAAGTCCTGAAGAAGAACATCCGCGAAACTTTTTGGCGCAACGAGAAATCCAAGATCTAGGAGAACACTGATGACGAAGAGACTGCAGGGAAAGATTGCCCTCGTGGTGGGCGCCGGTTCGAGCGCCCCGGGAATGGGCAACGGCAAGGCCACGGCCATCGCGTTTGCCCGCGAGGGCGCCACGGTGGTGTGCGCGGACGTCAACGAGGCGGCAGCGAAGGAGACGGAGGGCCTGATCCTGGCCGAGGGCGGCCAGGCACGGCATCTCGCCTTCGATGTGACGGACTCGGCCGCGGTGGGCCGCGCCGTCGCGTCCGTCATCGAAGAATTCGGCCGGATCGACGTCCTCGACAACAACGTCGGCATCGCCAAGGTAGGCGGCGTGGTTGAACTCGACGAGGCCGAGTGGGACCGGGTCCACGCGATCAACCTGAAGGGCCCGTTCCTGACCATGAAGCACGTCATCCCGCACATGGTTGCCCAGGGCGGCGGCTCCATCATCAACATTTCCTCGCTGGCGGGCATCCGCTGGACCGGCGTCCCGTACGCCACCTACTACTCCTCCAAGGCGGCGCTGAACCACCTGAGCCGCACCACCGCGGCGGAGTACGCGGCGAAGCACGTGCGGGTCAACGCCATCCTGCCGGGGCTGATGGAAACGCCCATGGTGACCGAATCCGCCGAGTTGGCCGGCGCCTACGCGGACGGGCAGCGCGAGGAGATGCTGAAGAAGCGGCACGCCCAGGTGCCCATGGGCCACATGGGCACCGCCTGGGACGTCGCCAATGCCGCAGTCTTCCTGGCCAGCGACGAGTCCGCCTACGTCACCGGGATCGAACTGCGGGTCGACGGCGGCATCTCACTGGGCTTCTAGGGCAACGATTAGGGCAACAAAGGTCAGGAGTAGTCGTTGTAGAAACCGCGGCCGCTCTTGACCCCCAGCCAGCCCTTTTCGATGTAGTCCTGCAACAGCGGCGCCGACTTGTTCTCCACGCCGGCCAGCCCGCAGTAGTGGTTTTCGATGTCGAGAACCACGTCCAGGCCCACCTGGTCCATGAAGCGGAACGGTGCGGTGTCGGCCTTGAACACGTCGAGGAACAAGGCGTCGACGTCTTCGGGTTCGGCAACCCCCTCCGCCACAACCAGCAGGGACTCGCGCTTGATCGCGGCCCAGACGCGGTTGAAGATGAAGCCGGTGCTCTGCTTGCGGACCAGGTGCGGGGTCAGCGCGTATTTCGGCAGCTCGGCCATCAGCAGCTCAATGATCGCCGGATCGGTGCGGCCGCTGGACATCAGCTCCACCGAGCGCACCGCCGGCGGCATGTAAAAGTGCAGGTTCAGGACGCGTTCCGGCGCGTCCACCCCGTCGATGAATTCGGCCGAAGCGAACGAGGAGGAATTGCTCGCCAGCACGGCGTCGGGCGCGGCCAGCCGGTCAAGATCAGCGAAGATCTTCTTCTTGAGTTCGAGCTTTTCCGGCACCGCCTCGACAACGAGCCAGGCGTCCCGGAGGGCTGCGGCAAGGTCATCGCCGGCCGTGAACCGCCCCTCGGCAGTGCCGCCGAACTCATCCGCGACGCCGGGACGCTCGGTTCCGATGTAGTCGACGGCGGCCTGGGCCACGGCAAGGTTCGTGTCGAAGACGCGCACCTCGGCGCCCCGGAGCGAGAGCATCAGCGCGATGCGGCGGCCCAGCGTGCCGCCGCCGATCACGGTGATGGGTCGGCCTGCAATGTCGGCCGGAAGGGTGAAGCTCATGTCAGTTCCTTTCAGGAGGCTGCTGACGGTCCAGCAACCGGGTTGATGGGGTTGTTGCGGGTCGTCGCCTTGGCGGTCAGCACCAGGGCGGGGACGGCGGCCAGCACCAGCGCGGCACCATAGATCAGCGTCGTCCCCTTCATCCCTGCCACGGCGACCAGCAGCCCGGCGGCCACGGCCGGGACGCTGAAGCCGAGGTAACAAATCAGGTAGATGCTGGAGAGCATCCCGATGCGCTCGTGCGGCCCGCACAGCGGCAGCGTCATCCGCATCGCGCCGAAGTAGCCGCTGCCGAATCCGACGCCGGCCACCATGGTGCCGGTGAAGTAGAGCGGCGCGGACCCCAGCTGCACGGCGAGGACTGTCAGGGATATCCCGGCGATCAGGGAGACGACGCCGGTCAGGAGCGTGTTCCGGTCGGACCAGCGGCGGACGACGAGGATTGCCAGCGCCCCCGGGACGAAGAGGGCGAACAGGGCCAGCCCGCCCACCAGCACGGAACTGTCCTTCGTGATCGAATGCGCAAGGGCAGGGCCGAGGGAGAGGTAGAAGCCTGCGAGCGCCCAGGTCGCGGCCGCCACCGGCATGGTCGCAGCCATTGTCTTGCGCGCGGAACTGGGGACCTTCGCCTCGGGAACCAGGGAACGGAGCCAGCCGGGGGCTTTCCGCCCCGCGCTCGGCAGCCACAGCAGGGCGGTCCCGAGAACCAGCAGCAGGGCCGCGAGGAAAAAGTACACGGTCTTGGTCGGTTCCGGCAGGAACCGGACAAGGGACGCCGAGCCGAGCGCGCCGATGGAGAGCCCGACCGGCGAAGCGGCACTGTTCACGAGGGAACCACGGCCCCGGCGGCCGGCGCCTTCGAAGGCCAGCAGAGCGGCGCCGGCCGCGCCCATGGCCGCGCCGGTAGCGACACCCTGCAGGGCCCTCGCCGCAAGGAGCATTTCCGGACCGGGAGCGAAGGCGAAGGTCATCATGGCCCCGATCTGCAGCGCCACGGCCCCCAGCAGCACGGGCCGCGTGCCGAGATGGTCCGCCAGCGACCCGACCACCAGCAGCGTCAGCAGCACGGCCACCGCGTACACCGCGAAGACGACCGTCACAGCGGCGGAGCCGAGCCCCCATTCCCGAGCGTAAAACTCGTACAACGGCGACGGCGCCGACGAGGCCCCGATAAAGACCGTCAGGAGCGCCGCGTGAAGCCAGAACGCGGTACCGGTGTTCTTCAATGCTTTCCCTGCCTGCCAACCAGATAACTAACGCACAATCTGTGCATTAAGAGACTAGCACCGGACGCCGCCACTAAAGCAGAAGTTGTGCCTTAGCATGGTGTGATGATGGCTACAGCGACTCCGCGACCCGGCGGCCGCAGCGCCCGCGTCCAGCAGGCAGTGCACCAGGCGGTCCGGGCGCTGCTGGAGGAGAACGACGGCGACCGCTCGGCCCTGTCGGTGCCGCTGGTGGCGGAACGCGCCGGCGTGAACTCCTCGACCATCTATCGGCGGTGGGGGGACCTGCCGCGGCTGCTCGCCGCCGTCGCGTCCAACCGGATGCTGCCCGAGCAGGTGGAGGACACCGGGTCGCTCAGGGGGGACATGGAGGCCTGGTTCGTCCCCTACGTCGAGGAATTTTCCTCCCCGCTGGGGCGGCAGGTGCTGCGGGACATGCTCGCGGACGGCGCCGTGACCCGGGACTACTTCGCTCTTATGCAGGGCCATGTCGAGGAGCTCCGGAGGCTGGCCGAAGCCCGCGGCGAAACCGCGCCGGCGGCCCGGGAGATTATCGACACCGTGGTGGCGCCGGTCATCTACCGCATCCTGTTCAACCATGAGTCCGCCCCGGAATTGAGGGTCCAGGACCGGATCAGCCGGCTGCTCCGCCCCGGGACCGCCACCGACGTCCAGGACTAGACTCGTTTCCACCCCATCCACGACCAGGCGAGGAGCCCCCATGCGCGCCACCATCATCCACGGCCCCGGCGACATCCGGGTTGAAGACCGCGACTACCCCACCGTCCAGCAGCCCACCGACGCCGTCGTCAAGGTCACCGCCTCCTGCGTCTGCGGCTCCGATCTGTGGCCGTACCGCGGCGTGCGGCCCACGCACGAGCCGCGTGCGATCGGCCATGAGTTCATCGGCCTGGTCGAAAGCATCGGCGACGCGGTGACCGATCTGGCCGTGGGGGACCTGGTGATCGCGCCGTTCGTGGTCAGCTGCGGCAAGTGCCCGCAGTGCCTCAACGGTGTCTCGGTCGCCTGCGACCACCTGGCCGGCTGGGGCGGCAAGGACGACGCCGGGCTGGCCATCGACGGAGGCCAGGGCCAGGCAGTCCGGGTCCCGCTCGCCGACGCCACCCTCGTCAAGGTTCCTGGCATCACCGAGCCCGACGACGCGCTGCGCGCCAGCCTGCTGACCCTCTCCGACGTCATGGCCACCGGCCACCACGCAGCCCTCGCGGCAAAAGCGGGACCGGGCCGGACCGTCGTCGTGGTGGGCGACGGCGCCGTGGGCCTCTGTGGAGTCCTGGCCGCCAAGCGGCTGGGCGCGGAACGGATCATCGCCATGTCCCGGCACGCCGACCGGCAAGCCATCGCCCGGGAGTTCGGCGCCACGGACATCGTCGCGGAGCGCGGGGACGACGGCGTCGCGAAGGTCCGCGAACTGCTCGGCGGAGTGCTGGCCGATTCCGTGCTGGAATGCGTCGGCACCAAGGAATCCATGGAGCAGGCGCTGCACAGCATCCGCCCGGGCGGCGCCCTCGGCTTCGTGGGCGTGCCGACCGGCGGCGCCCAGATTCCGCTGCGCTACCTGTTCGACACCAACATCTCGATCGGCGGCGGGATGGCTCCCGCCCGGACCTACATTCCGGAACTGCTCGCCGACGTGCTGGACGGCAGCATCAACCCCGGCCGGGTGTTCGACGTCGTCATGCCGCTGGAGGAGGCGCCGGAGGCCTACCGCGCCATGGACGAACGGCGCGCCATCAAGGTCCTGCTGACGCCCTAGCCGAACGGGCAGGGGATCGTGCGGCCCTTGCACTGCCGGGACGGCGGGTCTAGCGTGATGCGCATCAGCACCCGCAGCCGTCAAGGAGCCGTCATGGCCAGGTTTGTGCAGATCATCGAATACCAGTCGTCCCGCATTGAGGAGATCGAAGCGCTCGGCAGGCCCTCCCGGACCGAGGGTGAAACCGCCCCGACCTTCCGTCGGATCCTGAACACCGCGGACCGTGACCGGCCCGGCACGTACCTCACCATCGTCGAGTTCGATTCCTACGAGTCGGCGATGGAGAATTCCCGGCGGCCGGAAACCTCCGAATTCGCGGCGCGCATGGCGGCCCTGTGCGATTCGCCGCCGGTGTTCCGCAACCTGGACGTCCAGTGGGAGGACGCCGGCGACCCGGCGAGCGACTAGGCGCGCAAGCCATGCGCTCCGAAGCGGACGACGGTGAGCCGGACGCCGCTGCGCCGGACGAGTTCGTGCTGGACCTTGGCCGGACCGCCTCCGCTCCCCTGCGGTCGGTCGGCGGTAAGGCGCTGAACCTTGGCAGGCTCACCGCCGCGGACTTTCCGGTGCCGCGCGGCTTCTGCCTCACCACCGACGCCTACCGCCTCGCGGCCCCGCCCGCGCTGGCAGCCCTGGCCGCCCGGCTCGACGCGGCTGCCGACGGCGCGCCCGCCGACAGCGCTACCGGCGCAGCGGCTGGCCAGGCGGCCGGTCCGGGGCCGGCGGAACTGGACCGCCTGGCGGCCAGCGCCCGAGAGCTGATCCTGTCAGCGCCGGTTCCGCCCGGCGTCGACGCGGCGCTGCGGGAGGCCTACGGCTTGCTGGGCGCGCAGCCGGCCGTCGCGGTGCGGTCCTCGGCCACGGCCGAGGACCTGCCCTTTGCAAGCTTCGCCGGCCAGCAGGACTCGTTCACCGGCGTCAGCGGCGCCGACGCCGTCGTCGACGCCGTGCGGCGCTGCTGGGCTTCGCTATGGACCGACCGGGCGGTGGCCTACCGGTCCGCCAACGGGATCAGCCACCGCGAGGTGGGGCTCGCCGTCGTCGTCCAGCTCATGGTCGACGCCGCCACTGCAGGCGTGATGTTCACCGCCAACCCGGTGACCGGAACCCGGACCGAGACGGTGATCAACGCCAGCCCCGGCGCGGGGCAGGCTGTGGTGTCGGGCGCCGTAAATCCTGACCAGTTCACCGTGGACACCGCGACGGCGGCGGTCCTGGCCCGGGTTCCGGGCGACGGCGGTCCCGCACGCGGCTGGAGCCTGGCGGACGCCGAACTCACCGAACTGACCCGCCTGGGCGACGCAGTCCAGCGTCTCTTCGGCGCGCCGCAGGATGTGGAGTGGGTCATCGACGCCGCGGGCAAGGCCTGGCTGACGCAGTCCCGTCCGATCACCACGCTGTATCCGCTGGAGGATCCGTTCTCCAACACCCCGACCCCCATTGATCCGCCCTCGGCCGGGGCGCGCGTCTACCTCTGCGGCACCCTGTTCCAGGGGCTCACCCGACCGATCACGCCGATCGGGCTCGCGGCCCTCGGCCTGATGCGGAACCGCAAGGGCCCCTGGCGGTACGTCAACCCCGGGCTGCGAATGTACGTGGACCTCACCGCGATTGTGCAGAACAAGTGGGGCCGCCGCTACCTGACGCGGGTGCTGCCGCTGGCGGACGGCAGATCGGCCGCGATCTTCCCCGAACTGCTGGCGGATCCGCGATTCGCGCTCAGGCAACGCCCCCGGAAGGCCCTCCCCCGGCCCGCCCGGGCCACCGGCGGTGGGCAGGTCCAAGGCGCCGAGGCCAGCACCACCCTGGCCATGCTCCTCGGCCTGATCCCGGCGCTGTTTGGCGCCGCCCTCCGGCCTGAGGCCGAACTTCGCCGGGCCGAGGCCTACGGAAAACGCCTCGAAGCGGAGCTGGTGCTGCCCGAGCCCGCCACCGCCGTGCAGCGGCTCGACTACACCGAACTGATCACCAATCGGACCATTGACGGGCTGATCCGCGCCACCCTGCCCGGGCCATCCGTGGGCTACATCATGCTGGCCGTGGCACGGCGGCTGCTTCGCGGCATCGCCCCGCCGCGCGAGCTGGAGGCGGTACTGCGCGGGCTGCCGCACAATGTGACCACCGAGATGGACCTGGAACTCTGGCAACTGGCCGTCGGGATCGGCGCCGATCCCGACTCGCGGGACGTCTTCCTGGCGCAGGACCCGGCGCGGCTCGCGGCGGCATACCGCGCCGGCTCGCTTCCCGCGCCGGCGCAGGCCGGGGTCCGTGACTTCCTGGTCCGGTACGGCCACCGGGCGGTGGCCGAGATCGATCTGGGCATGCCGCGCTGGTCGGACCAGCCGGACCACATCCTGGGAATGATCTCCAACTACCTGCGCGTCGAGGACCCCGAGCAGGCCCCGGACCGGCAATTCCGCCGGGCCGCCGAGCACGCGGAGGAGAGGATCCGCAGTCTCGTGGAGCGCGCCGGCGCCCGGGGCCAGTGGCGGGCCCGGCTGCTCGAGCTGTGCCTGCGCCGGGTCCGGGAGCTGTCCGGCCTGCGCGAGCTGCCCAAGTTCCACATCGTCAAGATCCTCGGCGAAATGCACCGGCAGCTGTTGCTGGTTGGCGAAGAGCTGGTGCGTGCCGGGGTTATCGCGGCGCCCGACGATGTGTTCTTCCTGGACTTCGCCGAGCTCCGGGTGGCCCTGCGGGGTGCCGGAATGCAGCCTCTCGTCGCGAGCCGCCGCCGCCTGTACGACGTCGAACTGCGCCGCCGCCACATCCCGCGGGTGTTGCTCTCGGACGGGACCGACGTGGAGGCCGCCGTGATGGCGAAGCGTCCGGCCACCGGCGCCCTGTCCGGGACCCCGGCATCGGCCGGCACCGCCACCGGGCTGGTCAGGGTGATCCTGGACCCGGTAGGCGCCCGCCTCGAGCCCGGCGAAATCCTGGTGGCCCCTTCGACCGACCCCGGCTGGACCCCGCTCTTCATGACGGCCGGTGCCCTGGTCATGGAGATGGGCGGCGTCATCTCGCACGGGGCCGTGGTCGCCCGTGAGTACGGGATCCCGGCGGTGGTGGGCGTGCCGGATGCCACCACGAGGCTGCACACCGGCCAGCGGGTCACCGTGGACGGCGCCGCCGGCACGGTCCAGGAACTGCCGGACTGAGCTCAGCCGCACCCAGGCTGAGGCCCGGGGCGTAGCCCCGGGTGCCGCCGGGAACAGGCTGTCCTCACCGTGGTAGCACAGCCGTGCCAGCTAGAATGGCAGCATGACCCCGGCGGTCCAGCCCCCACCCCAGCAACCCTTCCCGCAGCAGCCCGTGCAATACCCTGCACAGCGGGCCGGCGGCGCCTTCGGCCTCGCACGCCGCGCGCGCGGCGTGCTCCGCCGGGTTCCGGTGTGGGCCTGGCGGGTCCTGATGCACTCGCTGGGCCCGAGCGAAAAGGCCCGCTTCAACGCCGACCCCGTCACCGGCGTCGACTACTTCCACGACATTGACTTCGTGGGCGACGGCATCAGGGCTCACCGCCTGGACGTCATCACCCCGTCCGCCGCTGGGGCCGCTCCTGCGGACGGCGCCGGGCCGCAGCCGGTCTATGTCTACTTCCACGGCGGAGGCTGGACCTCGGGCGACAAGGCCTCGCTGACCAAGTACTGCGCCAGCCAAGCGGAGGGCGGGATGGTCGCCGTCAACGTGAACTACCGCCGGGCCCCGCGCTTCCACATGGCCCACGTCCTCCAGGACGCCAACGCTGCGCTGGCCTGGGTCCGCGACAACATCGCGGGCTTCGGCGGCGACCCCGCCAGGATTGTCCTCGGCGGCGACTCCGCCGGCGGCCAGATCGCCGCTCTCCTTGCCGCTGCCAGCTTCCGTCCCGAACTGGCCGGCCATTACGCGCTGGCGCCGGCAACCCCCGCCTCAAGCCTGCGCGGGCTGGTGCAGCATTGCAGCGTCGTGGACTTCTCCGTGTTCTTCGACAAGGGCTTCGTCCTCAGCCTGGACTTCGTCCGGATGCTCCTGCCCCGGGCAGCGCGCCGCCCTGGCCGACGCCGCATCGCGGAGCTGCGCAGGGCGGCCGGCTTCCTGTCCCCGATCGAGTGGCTCGACGCCCGGTTCCCGCCGGTCTTCGTGACCACCTCGGAACGCGACTTCTTCTACGCCGCCAACCTGAACTTCATAGAGCGCCTGCGGAAGCACGAGGTGCACGTTGACACCCTGATTTACGGCTGGGACTCCCCAAACACCGAACACACGTGGCAGCAAGACTTCCGTTACCCGGAGTCGCAGGAGGTCTACCGCCGCCTGCACGCGTTCGTGCGCAGGGTGGCCGGCGCCTGAGGACCCCGGCGGACCGCCGTCCGGGAACCGCCCCCGCGCCGGGGGCTATGTTTAGTCCATGGCGTCAACAGGCCGCAACCTTCCGGGCACACCGGAACCGGACCCCGGGGTCTTCGGCTCGGGGCTCATCGACGAGGCCGCCCGGCTGGACGCCGCCCTGCCCGACGTCGACTGGTTCGCCCCGCCGTCGGGCTCTGTCCGCGGGACCTTCCATGCGCCGAGCGGTGAGCTGGCGACCTTGTCCATGGGCAACCCGGCCCATCCACGGGTGCTGATGGTCCCGGGCGCGACGGGGTCCAAGGAAGACTTCTCGCTGATGCTGCCCCGGCTCGCGGCCGCCGGCTACTTTGTGCTCAGCTGCGACATCGCGGGCCAGTATGAGTCCGCCGACGCCGGCCCCGAGCACCTCGACCCGCCGCGGGAGCACTACGACTACCAGCTCTTCACCGACGACCTGATCGCCCTGCTGGAGGACGGGGAGGGCGCCGCGCACGTCGTCGGCTACTCCTTCGCCGCGATCGTCGCGCAGGTGGCGTTCGCGCAACGGCCGGAGCTGTTCCGCAGCCTCACGCTGCTCAGCTGCCCACCCGAGCCCGGCAACAGCTTCCGGGGGGTCCAGCGGATCGGCCGGTTCAGCGGCTGGGCCAGCGCCAGGGTCGGCGCGGCGCTGATGATCGCGGGCATCCGCAGCAACGTGGTCCGCGTGGGGCAGAACCGGATCCGTTTCGTGAGATACCGCTTCCGCTTCACCCGCCGGAAGGCTGTGAACGACATTTTCGGGCTGATGCAGCACGCCCCGGACCTCCGGCCGGTCCTGGCCGCGGCGGCGCTGCCGAAGTTCGTCGCCGTCGGCGAACACGACCTCTGGCCGCTCGCACTGCACCGCCGCTTTGCGCAGGCGATCGGCGCGAAGATCTCCGTCTACCGCGGCGGCCACAGCCCCAGCGAAACGTCGCCGCACCAGATGAGCCGGGACCTGATCGCGCTCTACGCCGACGCCGACGGGGCGCCGCCAGGCAGCTAGCGCCGGTGGGCGCGTTCCCACCGCTTGCGGCGGCGGCGCCGGCGCAGCGGGCGCTCGGACCTGAACTCGACGCCGAACGTCGTCCACGCCATCGACAGCCGGCGCCCGACGGCGTGCCGGCTTTCGAACGGCCGGGCCGAGACGCCTACCCGCAGCGCCGGCTCCCAGAGCACGGACACCTCCGGCGGGATCTGGTAGGAAATGTCGAGGTCGTCGTGCACCGGCGGCCTGCCCCGGTGGACCGTGCCGCGGATCTTTTCCCAGACGTCGGCCCGCAGGGCGAAATTTGAGCCAAACAGCGGCGGATGCCCCAGCAGGAGACCGATGGCCCAGAAGTAACCGGCAATCCAGATGTTCCGGCCCACCCAGCGCGCAAACCGCGTCCCGCCGTAGAAGTTCCCGGGCCCGCTCACCGCGGTCAGCGGACCGGCCTTGTCCAGGATGGCTTCGACACGTTCCAGCCAGTCGGCGGGCGGGACGGAGTCGGCATCCAGGCGCGCGATGATTTCCGAGTCCGCCTCGTCGAATCCGCGGGCGGTAGCCGCCGCGATTCCGGGCAGGTCAACGACGATCCGCCGCGCCCCGGCGGCCGTGCAGACCGCGGCAGTGTTGTCGGTGCTGCCGTTGTCCACCACGATCACCTCGTCGGCGCGGCGGCTCTGCCTGCCGAGTGCCGCCAGGCACGCGGCGAGCATCTGCGCATCGTTCCGGGTGGGAATGACCACCGAGATTGTTGTCATGGTGAGCCGACTATAGCTCCAGCCCGGGATTAACTCCCGCACTCAGCCTCTTGCACCGCGGCCCTGCGCCCCGTACGTTGGGGACAGCGGACGAATGTCTCCGCAGCCGTTGGCCTTCCGTGGCCGCCGGAGATCAGCAGCATTTCAGAAGGATAAAGGCATGGCTACAGGCACAGTTAAATGGTTCAACGCCGAAAAGGGTTTTGGCTTCATTGCCCCGGATGACGGGTCGGCCGACGTTTTCGCCCACTACTCGGCAATCGCTTCCAGCGGCTACCGCTCGCTGGACGAGAACCAGAAGGTCGAGTTCGACGTCACCCAGGGTCCGAAGGGCCCCCAGGCTGAGAACATCCGCCCGCTCTAAGCTTTCAGGAAGGCCCGGCCTGCCGGAACACTTCTCCTAGAAAACATGAAGCCCCTCCGGAGTCACTCCGGAGGGGCTTTGTTTCGTTGTCAGACAGTGGCCCTGCGATATTCTGGACCTTTCAGGCCCAGACGCAGGAACGCCGGGCGCAGTACGTCGAACGGCCCGGCCCATGACATCAAAGAGCAAATATCCGGGGTCAGTCCCTGACCGGGCCCCCAACGACGACTTCCTCGACTGCCCCACCGGGCTGGTCGAGTACTACTTCGCCGACGGCGTTTTCCGCTGGTCTGACGGCCTCTACCGAATCTACGGGTATGAACGGGGCGAAGTGGTCCCGTCCATGGAAATGGTCTTCCCCCACCTCGAGCCCGAAGACCGGCCAAAAGTCCAGGCCTACTGGGAACGCGTGGCGACCGTGGGCGGGCCATCGTCCATCTACGTCTCAATCCGCGACAAAAAGAACCGGCAGCACAAGTTGCTCTTCTCCGCGGACTACATCCTCGAAGGCACTACACCCGTCGGTGTCTGGGGCGTCATCGTGGACCTCACCCAATCAATCCATACTGACCGCCATCAACTCGCCACAGAAGCCGTCGCGGCATCCGCCCGCAACCGGGCGGTTATCGAACAGGCGAAAGGCATCCTCATGGGGCGCACGGGGGTCAACGCAGATGAAGCATTCGGGCTCATCAGCCAGTTGAGCGCCGACACGAACCGCAAGGTCACCGCCATTGCCAGCGAAATCGTCGAGCGCGCCACGGCCACGCCCAGGGATGCGAAGAGCCAGGATCTTCCTACCCTGTAGCGCCCCCAGCCCGAGCCACTGGTTGCCGCCCAGTCCTAGCCGACGTGCACCCAGGGCCGCCGTGTGACATCGGGTTCGGCCTCGCGCAGCACCTCGCGGGTGACCGGCGCGATTTCTCCTTCGCCGAACGCGAGGAAGCGCAGCAGGTTGGTGAGCGGGTTCCCCTCGGTCCAGCGGAAATAGATGTGCGGCATCAGCCCGGTCACGTCCCGGATGTGCAGCAGCACCGAGGCGATCGTGTTGGGGACCACGGGGCCGTGCACTTCAAGGATCCGGTAGCCGTGCCGGGTGATGCCGCGGACCTCCAGTTCGGTTTCGAAGTCCGAGGAATCATCCACGATGACCTCCAGGAACAGCGCCCGGTAGTCCAGCGGCAGGTGGCTGACCTCAATCGCGGACTCCAGTTTTTGCCGGTACGCCTCCGCGCTGAGGCGCAGCGGCTCGTGGGCGACGATCCGGAGCGGCCCTTCCAGCTCGTCGGACATGAACTCCAGCGCCTGCCGGTCCAGATGGACGTGCGTGGCATGCAGCTCGAAGGACCGGCGGGCGCGGGAGAGCAGGGAAATCACGATGATGCCCAGGATGAAGATCGACGCGATCCGGATGCCTTCGGGGCGTTCGATGATGTTGGCCACGGTGGTGTAGATGAACACGACCGCAATGACGCCGAAGCCCACGGTGCGCTTGCGTTGCCGCTGGCGGCGGGCCGAAAGGGTCACGGCCACGGCCGCCGAGGTCATCAGCACCAGCACGCCGGTGGCGTACGCGCCGCCCTGCGCGTCGACGTCGGCGTCGAAGAGCCATGTGATCAGGAAACCGATGAGGGTGAAGACCAGGACCAGGGGACGCACGGCCCGGGCCCAGCCGGGGGCCATCCCGTAGCGGGGCAGGTAGCGCGGCACGAGGTTGAGCAGCCCGGCCATGGCGGAGGCGCCGGCGAACCAGAGGATGGCGATCGTGGAGATGTCGTAGACGGTGCCGAAGCCCACGCCGAGGTGTTCGTGGGCCAGGAAGGCCAGGGCGCGCCCGTTGGCCTGGCCGCCGGGCTGGAACTCCTGCTCCGGAATCAGCACCACGGTGGTGAAGCTGCTGACGATCAGGAAGGTGCTCATGATCAGGGCGGCGGTGGTCAGCAGTTTGCGCGCGCCCTGGATCCGGCCGGCCGGGTACTCTTCGGTATCGTCGGCATGGCCCTTGATCTGCGGCATTACGGCGACGCCGGTTTCGAACCCGGAGAGGCCCAGGGCGAGTTTGGGGAAGACCAGCAGCGCGAACCCGACCGCCAGCAGCGGGTTTCCGTGCGAGGTGGAGATGGCCTGCCACCAGTTGTCCACGGCCAGCGGATGGCTCAGCACCTCCCAAAGCGACGCGGCGACGACCACGACGTTCAGGCCCAGATAGAGTCCGACGATCACGACGGCGACGCCGATCGCTTCCTTGAAGCCGCGCAGGAACACCGCTCCGAGGAGGGCCAGCAGGATCAGGGTGACGGGGACGTTTTGTCCCTGCAGCCAACCGGGCGCCACCGGGTTCTGGACCAGGTGGGCGGTGGCGTCAGCGGCGGACAGCGTCATCGTGATCATGAAGTCAGTCGCGGCGAAGCCGAGAAGGACCAGGACGAAGAGCTTTCCGCCCCAGCGCGGCATCAGCCGTTCCAGCATGGCGATGGACCCTTCGCCGCGGTGGCTCTCGCCGGCGACGCGGCGGTAGACCGGCAGCGCGCCGAGCAGCGTAATCGCCACCAGGACGAGCGTCGCGAGCGGCGAAATCACCCCCGCGGCGAGCGCGGCGATGGCCGGCTGGTAGCCCAGGGTGGAGAAGTAGTCGACGCCGGTCAGGCACATGACCTGCCACCAGGTGTGCTTCTTCTCCTGGGCCGTGGGCACGCCGCCGGGGCCCTGGTGCGCGCCCTTGCTGTCCTGCAGCCCCACCAGCAGCCAATTCCGCAGGATGGTCCGGCGGGCGGGCTTCGGCGCCGACGGGTCTACCGGCGGCCTGCTCAGGGTGGTCATCTCGTCCTTTCCTCACGGCGCCTCTCTCACGGGCGGGCGCCGCATTCTGCCCCTCAGTTGCGAAGCTAGCAGCGGCCGGGACTCCGGCAGCCCCCCTGGCGCGGATCTTGATGAATCCTTTACGCCGCGCTCCTCCGCCGGGGCTTGGTCGGAATGGAAGAATGGCTGCATGGCACGTGGAACGCTGCGCATCTTCCTGGGGTCCGCCCCGGGCGTGGGCAAGACCTACGCCATGCTCCGGGAAGGGCACCGGCTCCAGGGCGCCGGCGAGGATGTGGTCGTCGCCTTCGCCCGCGACCGGGGCCGCCGCGAGACCCGCGCACTGCTGGCGGGTCTCGAAGTGCTTGGGCCAAGCCGGGTGCCCCTTGGCCGGCTCGACGTCGAGGAACTGGACCTGGACGCCGTCCTGCTCCGGGCGCCGGCCACCGCCCTGGTGGACGAGTACGCCCACTCCAACGCCCCCGGCAGCAGGAACCGGCACCGCTGGCAGGACATCGACGAACTGTTGGCGGCCGGGATCAACGTCCTGTCCACCCTCGACATCCACCAGCTTGCCTCCCTGGCCGACGTCGTCAGTGCGATCACCCAGGGCCGTCCCGCGGAAACCGTCCCCGACGGGGTCGTCCGGCGGGCCGACCAGCTCCAACTCGTGGACCTCTCCCCCGACCTCCTGCGGCAGCGTGTGGCGGCCGGCAAAATTGTGCCGCCGGACCGGGTGGACGCGGCACTGTCCAACTACTTCCGCCCCGGGAACCTGGCGGCCCTGCGCGAACTCGCGCTGTTGTGGCTGGCCGACCGGGTGGACGAGGGCTTGGCCAGCTACCGGGAGGGTAAGCGGATCAGCAACAGCTGGCCGGCCCGGGAACGGGTCGTGGTCGGACTGGCCGGGGGCACCGAGGGCGAGGCGCTGATCCGCCGCGGCGCCCGGTTGCTCCACCGCGTCAGCGGCATCGACCTGCTGGCCGTCCATGTCAGGGCCTCCGAAGGGATCGCGGACGAGTCGCCGCAGGCCCTTGAAGGGCAGCGGCAGCTGGTCCAGGACCTTGGCGGCAGCTACCACGTGGTCACCGGCGAGGATCCGGCTGAGGCGCTGCTGGAGTTCGCGCGCAGCGTCAATGCCTCCCAGCTGGTCCTTGGCGTCTCCCGCAAGGACCCTGCAGCCCGCCTGATGGCGGGCCTCCGTGGCGGGGGCACCACCGCCAGGGTGCTCCGCGCTTCCGCCGGCATCGATGTCCATCTCGTGCCGCAGGAGCGTGCCCCAAGCGGTGTGCGCCGGAACCGGCACAGGGACCTGGGCAGGCTCCGCGTCAGCGTCGGCTTCGGCCTCGCTGTTGTTGTTCCTGCGCTGCTCCAGCTGCTGCTGGCGGTCAATCCGGACAAGAACCTGGCCACGTCCATGCTGGTGCAGCTGACGGGTTCCGTGGCTGTGGCGCTGGTCGGAGGGCTGTGGCCTGCGATCTTCGCCGCGCTGTGGAGCAGCCTGCTGGTGAACTACTTCTCCACCCCACCGTTGGGCAACCTGACCATCAGCGACGCCCAGAATGTTCTCGCCCTGCTGGTCTTTGTGGGCGTGTCCGCCGCCGTCGCCGTCGTCGTCGACCTCTCCGCGCGGCGCTCCAAGGAGGCCGCCCGGGCCAGGGCCGAAGCAACTACGCTGGCCGAGTTGTCACGCGGCGCAGCGGGTTCCGAAGACACCGTCACGGGCCTGCTGGAACAGGCTCTGGACGTCTTCCAGGTCCGCGGCGCCGCCCTGTTCGGCCTGGCTGGCGGCGACGTCGACGCCGAGCCGGGACCAGCGCAGTGGCGGCTGCTGGCCGGCGTCGGCGACTTTCCACCCGTGGCAGCCCGCCAGGGCGGGGGCCCGTCGACCACTGACGGACCGTCCGGGGACAACGTCGAACAGATCAATGCCACCACCCGGCTGGTCCTTTCCGGGCGGGTGCTTCCGGCCAGCGACCGGCGTCTGCTTGGAGCGTTTGGCGTGCACCTGCTGGCCCAGCTGGAGAACCAGCAACTGCAGGCCAGCCGGAGCCAGCTGGCCCGCCTTGCTGAAAGCAACACGGTACGCACCTCGCTGCTCCGCGCCGTCTCGCATGACCTCCGCACCCCATTGGCCGGCATTAAGCTCGCGGTCGGGGGCTTGCGTCAGCCCGGTGTCCGCTACAGCCGGGAAGAGGAACAGGAGCTGCTGGCGACCATCGACGAGTGCTCCGACCGGCTCGATAGCCTGGTGGGAAACTTGCTGGACATGTCCCGGATCACCTCCGATTCCGTCACCCCCATGCTCCGGCCCGTGCGCTGGTACGAGGTGGTGGGCGGCGGCCTGCACGGAGTCCCGGCCGGACGGGTCCGGGTGGAGCTGCCGGCGAACATGCCGGAGGTGGAGGCGGATCCCGGAATGCTTGAGCGTGTCATCGCGAACATCGTGGAAAATGCCGTGAAGTACGCCCCGGATTCGGACATTGTGCTCACGGGCAGCAGCGGCGGACTCAGTCCCGCAATGGTGGGTGGCCGGCCCGCCGGGGAGATGCGGATCATCGACCACGGCACGGGAGTCCCGGCGGAGAAGGTCGTGGAGATGTTCCGTCCCTTCCAGCGTCTGGATGACGCGAGCCGGGCCAGCGGCGTCGGCCTCGGCCTGGCCGTGGCTAAAGGGTTCACCGAGGCCATGGGCGGCCGGCTCAGCGCGGAGGCCACGCCGGGAGGCGGCCTGACCATGGTCATCAGCCTGCCGATCTCCGAGGGTGCACCCTTCCGGGAGGACCCGGACCAGGCGCCGCTCGAGCCCCAGTCCGCGCTGGTCCGGCGCCACCATGCACCGCCGATCCTCTCTTCCCCCACGGACGTGCCATGACCGCAGTGCTGGTGGTCGACGACGACCCCTACCTGTTGCGCGCCCTGCGGATCACGCTGCGGGCCCACGGCTATGACGTCACTGCGGCGTCGGATGGCCGGTCCGCGCTCCTGGCTGCGGCCCGAATCCCGCCCGCGCTGATCGTCTTGGACCTTGGCCTCCCGGACATGGACGGCACCGAAGTCCTCGCGAAACTCCGCAGCTGGACCCAGGCTCCCGTTCTCGTGCTGTCCGCCCGCCATGGCTCGGACGACAAAGTCCAGGCCCTCGACGCCGGCGCCGACGACTACATCACCAAGCCGTTCGGGCTGGACGAGCTGCTGGCCCGGCTGCGCGCGCTGCTGCGCCGCAGCGCCGATCCGGAGCACGAACCGGTGGTCACAACCGACGCTTTCACCGTGGACCTCGGCAAGCGCCGGGTCACCCGCGACGGCGAGGACGTCCGCCTGACCCCAACGGAGTGGAAAATGCTGGAAGTGCTGGTCCGTAACCCGGAGAAGCTCATCACCCAGCAACAGCTGCTGTCCGAGGTATGGGGTCCGGCCTACGCGAAGGAGACCAACTACCTCCGGGTGTACATGGCCCAGCTCCGCCGCAAGCTGGAACCGGATGCCGCCGCACCCCGGCACCTGCTCACCGAGGCCGGGATCGGCTACCGCTTCCAGCCCTGAAGCGGGGGCGGCCCGGTAGGATTCCGGGCATGGACGAGAAGGAGATTCTGCACCGGTACCTGCGCCTGCGCCGCGCCGAACTGCTGGCCAAGCTGGACGGTCTGGATGAGTACGACGTCCGCCGGCCCGTGACGCCCACCGGAACCAACCTCCTGGGCCTGGTCAAGCACGTGGCCAGCGTCGAGATCGGCTACTTCGGCGAAGTGTTCGGCCGCCCCCACGCCCAGCCCCTGCCCTGGCTGGAAGAGGGTGCCGAACCGGATGCCGACTTGTGGGCGACCCCGGACGAGACCCGGGACCAGATTGTGGAACTGCACCACGCCGCCGCTGCCCACAGCGATGCCACCATCGAGGCCCTTCCGCTGGACGCCCCGGGCGAGGTTCCATGGTGGGCCGAGGACCGCCGGCACGTCACGCTGCAGCAGATCCTGGTCCACTTGTGCGTTGAAACGGCGCAGCATCTGGGCCATGCGGACATCCTCCGCGAACTCATCGACGGGACGGCCGGGAAAGGACCCGGCGACCCAAACCTGACGCTGCGTACCGGCGAGGATTGGGCGGCCCACCGGAACAGGATAGAGACGGCCGCCCGGGCGGCCGCGCGGGCGGCAGCCCCGGTTTTCCGTCGGGAGCCGCCGCAATAGATACTGGGGCAATGAATATTCACAGCGCTCTCGCCCGGGAGAACGCACGGCAGCCGCCGCTGCCGGAGGTACCCGCCCAGCTGCGGGCCGTGCTCAACGGCATTCCGGCGATGGTGGGCTACTGGGACGCCGAGCTGCGCAACCGGCTGGCCAACGACGCGTACCGCGAGTGGTTCGGGGTCTCCCCCGAGGAACTGCAC
The DNA here is from genome assembly GCF_056393885.1 of Arthrobacter sp. 10T44. Classification (NCBI taxonomy): domain Bacteria; kingdom Bacillati; phylum Actinomycetota; class Actinomycetes; order Micrococcales; family Micrococcaceae; genus Arthrobacter; species Arthrobacter sp. 10T44. Next base: position 278,433 of record NZ_JBFTGT010000004.1, read on the forward strand.
GGCATCCACATCCGGGATTTGCTCAGCGACGCTGTGTACGAGGCCAACTACCCCCACATTTCCAAGGTGCTCGACGGCGAGCCGCAGCTTTTCAAGCGCACGCTCACGGATGCCGCAGGTGCGACGCGTTTCGCCGAGGTCTCCTACATGCCGGACCTGAGCGACGGCGGGGTTCAGGGTTTCTTCGTGATGGTCACGGACATCACCGAGCGGGTGCTCGCCGAGCGCCGCCAGCAGCGCGACACCGACCGCTACCGGGCACTGGCGCGCAGTGTCCCCGGCGTCTTTGTCCTGCTCTTCGATTCGGAACTGCGCTACCTGATCGCCGAGGGCCAGGAGCTGGAGGCCTTCGGCTACCGCTCCGCCGAGCTCGAGGGCCGGCGGATCCACGATGTGCTCGACGGCGCCCTCGCCAACGAACTGGAACCCCGCTACCGCGCCGCGCTGTCCGGCCAGGAGGTTTCCTGGACCCGGCAGATCGGGCCCCGCACCTACCGGCTGAAGGCCGGCCCCGTATACTCCGACGACGACGCCACCGCCGGCATGGTGGTGGCGGTCGACGTCACCGATCGGCTCCGGCAGGAACAGACGTGGGCCGCGCTGCACGAGATCGCCACCGCCGTCGCCCGCAACGCCGCCCCGGCGGCCATCTCGGAGCAGGTCGCTTTCATTGTGCGGGACCTCTTCCAGGTGGACTCGGCCGCCGTCGTCCGTTTCACCGGCGCACTGTCAGCGGAAATCGTGGCGATGGCGCCGGCGTTGCCGCCCACCCTGAGCCGCACGCACGTTTTTTCGCCGACCGACATCTCGGCCACCGTCCGCGTCGCCGTCACGGGCAAGCCCGCCCTGGTGGTCTACGGCCCGGAAGGGGGCCCCGCCGCCGAGCAGATGCGGGCCGGAGGTTTCCAGTCCGCGGCGGGCGCCCCGATCAGGGTCCACGGCAGTTTGTGGGGCGTGGTTAACCTGACCTCGAAGTCCAGCACGGGCGTCACCGAGGTGATGCTGGAACGGCTGGCCCAGTTCGCCGAACTGGTGGAAATTGCCATCGGCAACACCGAGGCCCGGGCCAGCCTGGAGCTGCAGGCCACCACCGACCAGCTCAGCGGCCTGCCCAACCGGCGTGCCCTCGAGCAGCACCTCTCGCACGAGATTGAACTGGCGGCCACCCGCGGCACCAGCCTCAGCGCCGTCGTCCTCGACATCGACCACTTCAAGAAGGTCAACGACACCTTCGGCCACATCATCGGCGATGTGGTGCTCGCGGATGTCGCGGCCCGGCTCCGCGGCGTCGCCCGCCAGGATGAGATCGTGGCCCGCTTCGGCGGTGAGGAATTCGTCTGGCTGCTGCCGGGGACGGACGGCGCCGAGGCCCTGCTCGCGGCGGAACGGGCCCGTAGGGCGATCGAGTCGGAGCCGTTCGGCGAGGTCGGCTCCATCACGGTTTCGGCCGGCGTCTGCGAACTCCGCGACGCCGGCAGCCACAGCCTGCTGGCCTGCGCGGACCGGGCGCTGTACGCGGCCAAGCACGCCGGCCGCAACCGCAGCGAACGCTACGGCGCCTCCCGCTAGGGCGTTCTCGGCTCGCGGCCGCGGCCGGCCGGAGCGCGGACGCGTCGGACTCTAGACGAAAGCGGACTTCCCGGTAACGGCCCGCGCCACGATCAGGGAGTTGATCTCGTAGCTCCCCTCGTAGGTGTAGAGGATCTCGGCGTCGCCGAAGAGCTTGCCCATCTCGTAGTCGGTGCTGATCCCGTTGCCGCCCAACAGCGAGCGTCCCATCGCGACGGAGGCCCGCGCCAGCCGGGTGGTGGTGGACTTCGCCATGGCGGCCTGCACCATGTCCAGCTTGCCCTCCTGCTGGATCCGCGCCAGCTGCGCCATCAGCGCCAGCGAGACGCTGGCGTTGCCGAGGATCTCGGCCAGCTGCTGCTGCACGAGCTGGAAGCGCGCCAGCTCCTTGCCGAACTGCTTGCGTTCCAGCGAGTAGGCCCGGGCGACGTCGAACGCGGCCAGCTGGATGCCGGCGGCCTGCCAGCCTACCCAGGCGCGCGAGTCCCGCAGCAGCTCGTTGGCCCGCGAGAAGTCCGTGGCACCGGGCAGCAGGTTGGATTCCGGGATGCGGACCTCGTCCAGGACGATGTCAGCGTTCTGCATGATCCGCAGGCCGATCTTGTTCGCGATCTTGGTGGCGGTGTAGCCGGGCCGGTCCGTCTCGACGATGAAGCCCTTGATCTGCTGGTCCGCGACGTCGCGGGCCCAGACCAGGGCGAAGTCGGCGATGGTGCCGGCGCCGATCCAGCGTTTGGCTCCGGTGATCACCCATTCGCCGTTCTCCAGCCGCGCCGTGGTGGACAGTCCGCCGGCGATGTCCGAGCCGTGGTCCGGCTCGGTCAGGGCGAACGCGCCGAGCTGGGTGAAGGCGGTGAGCCCCGGGAGCCAGCGGGCCTTCTGCTCCTCCGAGCCGAGCTCGTCGATCATGCCGACGATCAGCTCATTGTGGATCCCCACCAGCGCCGAGAGCGAGACGTCGGCGCGCGCCACCTCGACATACATCAGCCCCTTGAAGAGCTTGGAGCTGCCGTCCGTCTGCAGGCCGCCGAGGCCGTGCTTGCCCAGCTCGGCGAGCAGGCCGAAGGGGAACTCCTCGCGGTTCCAGTAGTCGATCGATGCGGCGCGGATCCGGGCCTGCAGGAAATCCCGGATCCCCTGGTAGCGCTCCCGCTCGTCCGCGGGCAGGAGGTCCACGATGTACATCAGGTCTGCGTCCGGGAACGGCGGAGTTGCCGGGGCCTGGGCCGAACTTTCCGCGGCGCCGCCGCGGCTTGCCGTTGCCTGGCCTGCCATTGCCTGGACGGCGGTCTGTCCGCCGGCACTTCCTTGTGACTGCACGGGCACATATCCCTTCGTAATGTGCCGCGCATCGGCAGCAACATCGGCTCTTCCAAACCCTTGGATGTCCTAGTATATTGCACAGTGATGTGGATCACTAGGCCAGCGGCGGCCGCCACCGGACCGCCTGGCTGCGACCGGCTGCGAAAGGTGCACCATGACCGTCACTGAGGAATTCCGCGCCGCGAGGGACAGGCTGCTGGCCCTGCGCGGGGACTACGCCGCCGCCCGGCAGGAATTCAAATGGCCGCGCTTCCAGGAGTTCAATTTCGCCCTGGACTGGTTCGACCAGATCGCCGCCGATCCGGCCAAGGCGGACAAGCCCGCCCTGGTGATCGTGGAGCAGGACGGCACGGCCACGCGGCGCAGCTTCGCTGACCTTTCGGCGCGCTCCGCGCAGGTGGCCAACTGGCTCCGGGCCCAGGGCGTGCGCCGCGGGGACCGGATGATCATCATGCTCGGCAACCAGGTGGAGCTGTGGGAGCTGATGCTGGCCGGCATCAAGCTCGGGATCGTGATGATCCCCACCACCACGCTGATGGGTCCGGCCGACCTGCAGGACCGGGTGGAACGCGGCGGGGCCAGCTGGGCCGCCGTCGGAAGCGCCAACATCGACAAGTTCACCGGCGTCCCGGGTGACTACCGCCTGATCGAAATTGGCGCCGCCGGCAACGCCGAAACCAACACAGCGGCACTTCAGTACAGCGAGGCCGCGGGCGCGGCGGAAGACTTCAGCCCGGACGCGCCGACCCTGGCCGACGAGACCCTGCTGCTCTACTTCACCTCCGGCACCACCTCGAAGGCCAAGCTCGTGGAGCACACCCACACTTCCTACCCGGTGGGCCACCTGTCCACCATGTTCTGGATCGGGATGGAGCCGGGCGATGTGCACCTGAACGTCGCCTCACCAGGCTGGGCCAAGCACGCCTGGTCCAACGTGTTCACGCCCTGGATCGCCGAGGCCTGCGTGTTCATCTACAACTACGAGCGTTTCGACGCGAAGGCGCTGATGGAGCAGATGGACCGCGAGCGGGTGACGAGCTTCTGCGCCCCGCCCACGGTCTGGCGGATGTTGATCCAGGCCGACCTGACCCTGCTCAAGAACCCGCCCACGAAGGTGGTTTCCGCCGGCGAGCCGCTCAACGCCGAAGTGATCGACCAGGTCCACCGCGCCTGGGGCCAGACCATCCGGGACGGCTTCGGACAGACCGAGTCCACCGTGCAGATCGCCAACACCCCGGGCCAGCCGATCAAGATCGGCGCGATGGGCCGGCCGCTGCCCGGCTACGACGTCGTCCTCGTGGACCCGGCCACCGGGGAGGAGTCCGACGACGGCGAGCTGTGCCTGCGCCTGGACCCGCGGCCCGTCGGGCTGATGAAGGCCTACTACGGGGACCCGGAAAAGACGGCCGAGGCCTTCCGCGACGGCTACTACCACACCGGTGACATGGCCAGCCGGGACGAACGCGGCATCATCACCTACGTGGGCCGGGGCGACGACGTCTTCAAGTCCTCCGACTACCGGCTCTCCCCGTTCGAGCTGGAGAGCGTGCTGATCGAGCACCCGGCGGTGGCGGAGGCCGCCGTCGTCCCCTCCCCCGACGCGCTCAAACTGTCCGTGCCCAAGGCCTTCGTGGTCCTGGCGGCCGGCCACGAACCCGGGCCCGAGCTGGCCGAGGACATCCTGCGCTACTGCCGCGAGCACCTGGCGCCGTTCAAACGGATCCGCCGGCTGGAGTTCGCCGAGCTGCCCAAGACCATTTCCGGCAAGATCCGGCGGGTGGAGCTTCGGCACAGCGAGGAACTGCGGCATGGGGCCGGCGGCGTGCCGGAGGGCCTCGGCACAGAGTACTCGGAGGCGGACTTCCCCGGGCTGAAAGGGCAGGGCTAGGCATGGGCACCCCGCTGCCGCGTGATCCGATCGCCGACGCCCAGCGGAACTGGGAACGGCACGGCTGGGCCGACGTCGCCGCCCCGATGGCTGCCATCACGGCCGTCATGCGGACCCAGCAGATCCTGCTGGCACGGATCGAAAGCGCGCTCAAGCCTTTCGGGCTGACGTTCGCGCGCTACGAACTGCTGGCCCTGCTCAGCTTTGCCCGCAGCGGGGCGCTCCCTATGAACAAGGCGAGCGCCCTGCTCCAGGTCCACCCTACGTCCGTGACCAACGCCGTCGACCGGCTGCAGGAAGCCGGGCTGGTGCTCCGCTCCCCGCACCCCACCGACGGACGGACCACGCTGATCGAGCTCACCTCGGAGGGGCGCACCCTGGCCAAGCGGGCGACGGCGGTGCTGAACTCGGAGGTCTTCGGCCAATCCGGCTTCGAGGAGCAGGATGTGGAGCAGCTGATCCGGATCCTCGGTAACTTCCGGCGCAATGCCGGGGACTTCAGCGGCTAAGCCGTACACTTCGTTTGCGGGCCGTCGGCCGGACGGCCAGGAGGTGAGGAGAGCCCCATGATTCCGGAGATCAACATCTGGGCGGTACTGCTGGCCACGCTGTCCAGCATGGTGGTCGGGTCCGTCTGGTACACGCCCAAAGTGTTCGGCAACTACTGGATGCGCATCGCCAAGGTCAGCCCCAGCGGGGACGCCAGGGACGCCGTCAAGCCCATCCTGATCACCTTGGTGGTCAGCTTTGTCAGCGCCTGGGTGCTGGCTGGCTCCGCCGCCATCTCGCAGCATTTCTACGGCGGAAACTTCCTCGCCAACACCCTGGTTACCGCCCTGATCCTGTGGGCCGGGTTCACGGCCGCCCGCTTCATCACGCACGACGCGTTCGAGGGCCGCCCCGTTGGCCTGACCGTGCTGAACTGCGCCCATGAGCTCGTAACCCTGATGGTGATGGCTCTGATCATCGGTTTGTTCGGGATCAGCGCCGCGTAGCCTTTCAGCAGCGGCAGGCGCTGCCATTCCGCGCCGCCCCGGGGACGGGCGGGCGTGCCTAGACTGGATAGGCGGCAGGCGCCCTGCCGCACGGCACGGGCACCGGAGGAGAGCTGCATGGAATTCGACGAATCGTTCTGGGACGAACGGTACCGCCAGCACGGCCAGCACGGCTCAGTGTGGAGCGGGCAACCGAACCCCCAGTTGGTCGCCGAGGTGGCGGACCTGGCGGCCGGTTCCGCCCTCGACGTCGGCGCCGGAGAAGGCGCCGACGCCGCCTGGCTTGCCCGGCGCGGCTGGCGGGTGACGGCGGTGGACATCTCGTCCGTGGCCCTGGCCCGGGCGGCCGCCGCCCTCGAAGACGACCCGGAGACCGCCGCCCGCATCACGTGGCAGCACCAGGACCTCACGGCCTCGCCGCCGCCGGCCGGGACCTTCGACCTGGTCTCCGCCCAGTACCTGCACCTGCCCGCCCCGCAGCGCGACAGCGTCTACAGCCGGCTCGCCGCGTCGGTGGCACCGGGCGGGACGCTGCTGATCGTCGGCCACCACCCCTCGGACCTGGAGACCAGCGTGCGCCGGCCCTCCGCCCCGGGGTTGCTCTTCACCGCCGAGCAGCTCGCGGCGGAGCTCGATCCGCACGAGTGGGAGATCGTCACCTGCACGTCCCGGCCGCGGGCCACCGCAGATTCCGACGGCGCACCGGTGACGGTCCGGGATTCGGTGCTCCGCGCCAAGCGCAAGGCCTAGCGCGGCCGCGTCACCCCCGGGTGCCCAGCCTTTCCCGCAGCCCGGCCGCGAGTCCGGCGATGGTCAGGAGATCGAACAGGCCCCCGCCGAGTTCCACGAGTCGTCGGCGTCTAACGCCGGCGAGCCGGAGCCGCAGGTGCACCCGCGTCCCGGTTGCCGCGCCCGACGACGGTCGCAGCACTATCGCCCAGCTGATGGTGAGCGCACCGCGCTGCGAGCGGTGCACCAGCGCCTTTGGCGGGTCCACCTCGACGATTTCGAAGCTGGCATTGGGGCCGCCCCAATCAGCAATGACGTCCCCGGCGCTGAGGTCCTGGAGTGCGGGATCAATGGTCCGCAGGGCGCGGCGCCGGGCCGGAATGAGGGCTTCCGCCCAGCCAGGCAGGTACCAACCCGAACGTTCCTTGCCCAGCTGGACGATCCACGGCCAGACGGCGTCGGGCGGGGCCGGCAGCCCGAAGCCCCGGTCCATCACCACATCCGGGACCGGGACCAGCCCGTCGCCGGGAAGCACGGCCCGGACCTCCTCCGGCGTCGCCCCCACCCCCAGAAAGCCTGCGTGCATGGCCGCCTCGCTGTCGGAATTGGATCGCTGCGGCAAGCAGGCGCCGCTTAGCGGTGGGTGAAGTCGGGTTGCCGCTTTTCGCTGAAGGCCGCCATGCCTTCCTTCTGGTCCTCGGTGGCGAAGAGCGAGTGGAACACCCGGCGTTCGAACAGCACGCCCTGGGCCAGCCCGGTTTCGAAGGCCGCGTTGACCGCTTCCTTGGCCACCATGGCCACCGGTTTGGACTTGGAGGCAATCACCTCGGCGGCCTTGACGGCTTCCTCCACGACGTCGGCGGCCGGAACCACGCGGGACACGAGCCCCGCGCGCTCGGCTTCCGCGGCGTCCATGAAGCGGCCGGTGAGGATCATGTCCATCGCCTTGGCCTTGCCCACCGCGCGGGTGAGCCGCTGCGAGCCGCCCATTCCGGGGAGCACGCCGAGGTTGATTTCGGGCTGGCCGAACTTGGCGTTGTCCCCCGCAATGATGAAGTCGCACATCATCGCCAGTTCACAGCCGCCGCCCAGGGCGAAGCCGGAAACCGCCGCCACCACGGGAATGCGGAGCCGGGTGAAGTCCTCCCAGCCGCGGAACCAGTCGGCCGCGTACATTTCCATGTAGCCCTTGGACTGCATCTCCTTGATGTCCGCGCCGGCAGCGAAGGCCTTGGCCGAGCCAGTCACCACGACGGCGCCGACCCCGGGGTCGGTGTCCATCGCGGACACGGCGGCCACGAGTTCGTCCATGGTGGCCTTGTTCAGGGCGTTCAGCGCCTCTGGCCGGTTGAGCGTCACGAGCCCCACGCGGCCGCGGCGCTCCACCAGAATGTTTGCGTAGTCGGTCATGCCTGTCCCCTCGGCTGATGTTCGGATTTGTCCCGGATGTCGGTGATGATGCCGGAGAAGTCCCGGCCGGCACCGCCTTCCGCGGCAAAGGTATCGTAAATTTCGGAGGCCAGCGGGCCCAGCCGGGCGGCGACGCCGGTGCTTTCGAGCGCGTTGAGCGCGAGCTTCAGGTCCTTGGCCATCAGCGCCCCGGCGAACCCCGGCTGGTAGTCGCGGTTGGCGGGACTGGTGGGGACCGGGCCGGGCACGGGGCAGTTGGTGGTCAGCGCCCAGCACTGCCCCGACGCGGCGGAGGCGACGTCGAAGAGCGCCTGGTGTGTCAGCCCGAGCTTCTCGCCGAGCACGAAGGCCTCGCTGACGGCGATCATCGAGACGCCCAGGATCATGTTGTTGCAGATCTTGGCCGCCTGCCCGGCGCCGTGCCCGCCGCAGTGGACCACGCGTTTACCCATCACCTCAAGCATCGGTTTGACGGCCTCAAAGTCCTCCTCCAGCGCGCCAACCATAAACGTCAGCGTTCCGGCTTCGGCTCCGACCACGCCGCCGGAGACCGGGGCGTCGACGGCCCGGTGGCCGGCCGCCACCGCCAGGGCCGAGGCCTCGCGGGCCTCGTCCACATTGATGGTCGAGCAGTCCAGGAACATGGTCCCCGGCGCCGCGGCGGCCAGCAGTCCCGGTTGGCTGTGCTGTCCCGGCTCGCTGTGCTGTCCCGGCTGTCCCGGGGTGCCGCGGTAGGCGTCCAGCAGGTGTTTGCCGCTGGGCAGCATGGTCAGCACGACGGCGGCGCCCGCGACGGCTTCGGCGGCCGTGTCCGCGGTCGCGATCCCGTGGGCCCGCGCGGCTTCCAGCGCCGCCGGCACCACGTCGTAGCCGGTCACCGTGTAGCCGGCCTTGACCAGGTTGACGGCCATCGGGCCGCCCATGTGGCCCAGGCCGAGGAAGGCGATGGCGCCAAGGGCGGGCGCAGCGGTTTCCGGCGCAGCGGTCTCAGACATTGTTCTTCTCCATGTTCGTCTCTGAACTCTTCGCCTGCGGCGACAGCTGCAGTTCACGCTCCCCCAGCGGCGCGAAGTAGGCCTCGACGTCGTCGCCGCTGACCTCGGCCAGGCTGGCCGGCTGCCAGTGCGGCGTCCGGTCCTTGTCCACGACCTGGGCGCGGATGCCCTCGCGGAAGTCGGGCCCGGCGAGGAACCGCAGGCCCACCCGGTACTCCTGTTCCAGGGCTTCGGCCAGGCTCAGGCCGTGGGCGCGGCGCAGCGAGGCGAGCGCCACCTTCACGGCGGTGGGGGACTTGCCCGCGATGGTCTCAGCGACGTCGGCGGCCTCGCCGCCCACGGTGCGGAGCCGGTCCAGGATCTCTTCGGCGTCGTCGGACGAGTAGCAGGCGTCAATCCATTCCTGCTGCGCGGCGAGGACCGACGGGGGTGCTTCCCCGGCGAAGCGTGCGACGGCGGCGTCCACGGGTTCGGTTTCCAGCGCCGCGGCCAGTTCAGCGAGCTCTGCAGAGGGCACGAAGGTGTCCGCGAGGCCCAGGAACAGCGCGTCGGCGCCGCTCAGATGCGCCCCGGTGAGGGCGGCGTGGGTGCCGGTCTCGCCGGGCGAGCGGGACAGCAGGAGCGTCCCGCCGACGTCGGGCACGAAGCCGATGGTGGTTTCCGGCATGCCCATCCGGGTGCGTTCGGTGACGATCCGGACCGAGCCGTGCGCGGAGATTCCCACCCCGCCGCCCAGGACCAGTCCGTCCATGAACGCCACGTAGGGCTTGGGGTAGTCCGAGATCAGCAGGTTCAGCCGGTACTCGACGGCCCAGAAATCCGCCGTCGCGTCGCCGCCGTCGAGCATGTCCCGGTAGATCGCCACGATGTCCCCGCCCGCGCACAGCCCCCGTTCGCCGGCGCCGCGGACCAACACGGCGGCGACGGCGTCGTCGTCGGCCCAGAGGGTGAGCTGGTCCAGCATCGCCGCCGCCATGCCGGCGGTCAGCGCGTTGACGGCCTTGGGCCGGTTCAGCGTGATGACGCCGAGCCGGCCGCGGCGCTCAAAGAGGACCTCGGCGGATTCTCCTGCGGTCTCTTCGGAGGGCCGGGCCGCCATCAGCTGCCTTCCGGCATCACGAAGCTGGCGCCCTGGCGGATGCCGGAGGGCCAGCGGGTGGTGACCGTCTTGGTCTTGGTGTAGAAGCGGAAGGCGTCGGCGCCGTGCTGGTTGAGGTCGCCGAACCCGGAGGCCTTCCAGCCGCCGAAGGTGTAGTAGGCGATCGGCACCGGGATCGGGACGTTGATGCCCACCATGCCCACCTGCACGCGGCTGGCGAAGTCGCGGGCGGCGTCACCGTCGCGGGTGAAGATCGCCACACCGTTGCCGAATTCGTGCTCGCTGCAGAGTCGCAGGGCCTCGTCGTAGTCCTCGGCGCGGAGCACGCTGAGCACCGGGCCGAAAATCTCCTCCTGGTAGATCTTCATGTCCTTGGTGACGTTGTCAAAGAGGGTCGGGCCTACCCAGAACCCGCCGTCGTAGCCCTCCACCTTGAGGCCGCGGCCGTCCGTAAGCAGGCTGGCGCCTTCCTCGACGCCGGAGGCGATGTAGCCCTCGATCCGTTCCTTGGCGGAAGCGGCCACGACCGGCCCGAAGTCCGAGTCCTTGGCGAGGCTGTGGCCCACCTTGAGGTCCGCGATCCGTTCCTGCAACTTTGCGACGAGTGCGTCGCCGGTGGCCTTGCCCACCGGGACGGCCACCGAGATCGCCATGCAGCGTTCGCCGGCGGAGCCGAATCCGGCGCCGATCAGGGCGTCCGCGGCCATGTCCAGGTCCGCGTCCGGCATGATCACCATGTGGTTCTTGGCGCCGCCGAAGCACTGGGCGCGTTTGCCGTGCGCGGCGGCGGTGGCGTAGATGTACTGCGCGATCGGGGTGGAACCGACGAAGCCGATGGCCTGGACGCGGGGGTCCTCCAGCAGCGCGTCCACGGCCTCCTTGTCGCCGTTGACCACGTTGAACACGCCGTCCGGCAGCCCGGCCTCGGTGAACAGCTCGGCCAGCCGCAGCGGCACGGAGGGGTCCCGCTCGGAGGGCTTGAGGATGAAGGAGTTGCCGGCGGCCAGGGCCGGACCGGACTTCCAGAGCGGGATCATGGCCGGGAAGTTGAACGGCGTGATGCCGGCGACGACGCCCAGCGGCTGCCGCATCGAGTGGACGTCGACGCCGGTCCCGGCACTGTCGGAGAACTCGCCCTTGAGCAGGTGCGGGGCACCGGCGGCAAACTCGACCACTTCGATGCCGCGCTGGATGTCGCCCTTGGCATCCAGGAAGGTTTTGCCGTGCTCGGAGGACAGCAGGGTGGCGAGCTCATCCATGTTCTGGTTGACCAGGTCCACGAACTTCAGCAGGACCCGGCCGCGGCGCTGAGGGTTCATGGCAGCCCATTCCAGCTGGCCCTTCTCCGCATTGGCGACCACGTTTCGGACTTCTTCGGCGCTGGCCAGGGGAAGCCTCGCCTGGACCTCGCCGGTGCAGGGATCGTAGACGTCGCTGAAGCGCCCCGAGGTGCCCTCCACGTGTTGTCCTCCGACGTAATGGGAAAGCTCACGAACCATGATGGAATGCTCCTTTGCATGTGACCTAGATCATCTCTGCACCCGAATATACTCGGACTTCCTACTAATCTCCAGAGTGCCCGGCCGCAGCGGCCTGCCCTGTCCGGCGCGTACTTGCCGCACCGCCGCCCGGCCAAGGAACGGTAAGTTAGGAACTGTGAAGATTGCTACCTGGAATGTGAACTCGCTCCGTGCCCGTGCCGACCGCGTTGAGGCCTGGCTGCAGCGCACCGACTGTGACGTCCTGGCCATCCAGGAAACCAAGTGCAAGGACGACAACTTTCCCTGGGAATTGTTCGAGCGGATGGGCTACGAGGTCGCGCACTTCGGCCTGAGCCAGTGGAACGGGGTGGCCATCGCCTCTCGGGTGGGGCTCGACGACGTCGAGCGCACCTTCATGAACCAGCCCGTCTTTGGCAAGGGCGGCAAGGACGAGGTGCAGGAAGCCCGCGCGATCGGTGCGACCTGCGGCGGGATCCGGGTCTGGAGCCTCTATGTCCCCAACGGGCGGGCGCTCGATGATGAGCACATGCCGTACAAGCTCAGCTGGCTGGACACGCTCCGCGCCCACGCCGAGGGCTGGGTCCGGGCCGACCCGGAGGCGCAGATCGCGCTGATGGGTGACTGGAACATCGCCCCGCGGGACGAGGACGTGTGGGACATCGACTACTTCCGCGCCGAGGGCCTGACGCATGTGAGCGAACCGGAACGCGCGGCCTTCCACGCCTTCGAAGACGCCGGGTTCACCGACGTCGTCCGCCCGCACGCGCCCGGGCCGGGCGTGTACACGTACTGGGACTACACCCAGCTGCGTTTCCCGAAGAAGGAGGGGATGCGGATCGACTTCGTCCTCGCCTCCCCCGCGCTGGCTGCCCGGGTCTCGGGGGCCTCGATCGACCGCGAGGAGCGCAAGGGCAAGGGCGCCTCGGACCACGCCCCGGTCATCGTGGAGCTGGCCGACTGATGGACGCCCGCCAGGGAAGCGCAGGCCCGCGATGACGGGCAACCTCTACCGTGGCCAGGCCGGATTGCCGTTCTCCTCCACGCTCCGGGTCTACGAGCCGCTGGAGGCCTTCCCGGCCGAGCAACAGGCGGCCCTGCGGACCGCCGGTGCCCGCGCGGAGTCCCGCGCCGCGGTGGAGAACGCCGAGCTGCTGGCCTCCCTGGGCCGCATCACCCGCCCCGGCGGGGATCCCTTCCCCACCGGACAGACCGACCTGGTGCGTGTGCTGGCCGTCAGCGGTTCCGCCGCCGCCCGCAACGACGCTGCCGGCAAGGGGGAGGAAATCGGCGACGGCGAAGTCCTGCCGGCCAGGCTGCTGTACTGCCCAAGCCAGCTGGTGCTCCGCGCCGGTCTGGCCGCCAACGCGTTGATGGAGGGGATCCACGGCCCGCTGGCGCAGCTGCTGATCCCCGAGGAGCAGCGGGACCGGCACCAGGAACGCATCGACCAGGTGAAGGCGCGCGAGGGGCTTGGCCGGGTGCACACCCGCGCGTCGACCTGGGGCATTCCGTTCAGCTGGTTCTGCCTCTTCCAGGAATCCGATCCCACGGACGTGGTGGAGTCCGACGGCCGGATTGTCACCGTGCGCATCCGGGCAACGATCGCCGCCGCACTGGAACGGGTCCGGCATGCCGTCGCGCATCTTGCCCTCGCTGCCCCGGACCTGGACATGCTGGAGGACCTGACCCAGCTCACCGAGTGGCTCGAACTCTTCCACCCCGAGTCGGTCGTGGAGCTTGATTACGGCGCGGTGGCGGACAAGGTCTACCCGGACGAGTCCCCGATGGACGTGCGGCTGGGGATCGAGTGCCTTGCCGAGGGTGACATGACCGGAGCGGCGGCCGCCTACCGGCGTCTTGCCTCCCGCTGGATTCCGATCCGGCAGCTGGCCCGCGCCTCCTGAGCCCGTACCGCCGGCGCCGAAGCCTGGTCCCGGCGCCGAACCCCGCGGCCTAAGCCCGCCGGGATCCCTGGCCGGAAGCCGGGGCGAGCGGCACCGCAAGCAACGGGGCCGCCGTCGTGTCCCGCACGATCAGCCGGTGCGGAGCCACCGTGGAACGCACGGCCCCGGCAATCCCGTCGAGCTCATCGAGTAGCATCTTGGTACCGAGCTCGGCCTGCTCGTCGGGGCGCTGGCCGACGGTGGTGAGGCCGACGGCGGCGGAGAATTCGTGGTCATCGATCCCCACCACGGACAGGTCCTCCGGTATCCGGACGCCCGCCCGGCGGGCTTCGAACAGGACCCCCATGGCCATCTCGTCCGAGGCGCAGAAGATCGCGGTGGGCTTCGGTCCGGGCCGGTCCCAGAGCCGCTTGAACGCGTCCTGGCCGCTGCGGACGGTAAAGTCGCCCCACTCGTCCCATTCGGGCCGGACGTCGAGCCCGGACTGGGCCATGACATCCTGGAACGCCTTGATGCGTACCCGCGGAACGTCGAAGTTCAGGTCTGTTTCGTCGTCGCCGTGCAGCAGCGCGATGTCCTTGTGGCCCAGGCCGATGAGGTGGCGCACCGCGGTGGAGGCGGCCTCGTAGTCGTCGATCCCGATGTAGGCGCAGCCCTCGACGTGGCCGCCCACCACGACGAGCGGGATGTCGATTTTTTGCAGGTGCTCGAGTTCCTCGCGGCTCAGGGCCATGCAGAGGACCAGGAGCGCATCGATCTGCTTGTAGACCATGGTCTTGCTGAACAGCCGCTCGCGGTGGCTCCCGTGACCGCCCAGGTTGAAGAGCGAGAGGTTGTACTGGCGGCCGTGCAGCTCCCGGTCCGCGCCTTCAATGGCCTTGGAAAAGAACCAGCGGCTCACGAACGGGGCCAGCACCCCGATGGTCCGGGTGCGGCCGGTGGCCAGGCCCGACGCCGAGGAGGAGGCCACGTAGCCCAGGGCCTCGGCGATTTCGAGGATCTTTTCCCGGGTCGCGGGAGAGACTCTGGGCAGCCCCCGGACGGCCCGGGAGACGGTGGCGGTGGAGACGCCCGCGGCGGCCGCCACATCCTCGATGCTGACGCCGGAGTGGCCGCCGCGTTGCGCCCTGTCTGTTGTCCGTGCCACCGTATCCCCTTGTCGGCTACCCGCAGAAGCGCGGCTAGCGTGCCGCCCCCACGGCGCCGGTCCTTCCTAGTTTCCGATCCGCCCCAGCGTGCGCCCTCAGCGCCGCCGGGTGGCCGTCCGGCCGGGCAAACGCCGCCGGAGCCGGATCATTCCGTACAGGGCCAGCAGCGTCGCCAGCAGCCCGAGCGCCCAGCCGACGGCCGGCTGGGCGGTCACCTCCATCCAGACGGTGACCGCCAGCAGGACCAGCGCCCAGAAGCCCAGGAACCCGATGATGATGTCGAAGTCCTCGCCCGAACGCACCCTGCGGTGCGTGGGGTGGATTTCACCCTGGTTCTGTCCGCGTGCCATCAGTAGTCCGCCATCAGGAAACCGTCACTTGACGGCGCCGGCCGTCAGCCCGGCCACGATCTTGCGCTGGAACACCAGCACCAGGACCACGAGCGGGATGGTCACGATGGTGCCAGCCGCCATGATCGCCGTGTAGGGGATCTGGTTGGGCTGTGCGCCGGCGAAGCTCGCGATGGCGACGGTGACCGGCTGGGTCGCGTCGGACGAAAGCTGGCTGGCGATCAGGAATTCATTCCACGAGGAGATGAACGCCAGGATGGCCGTGGTGAAGATGGCGGGAGCCGCGAGCGGCATGATCACCTTCCGGAAGGCCTGGCCCTGCGTGCAGCCGTCCACCCGCGCCGATTCCTCGAGCTCCCACGGCATTTCGCGGAAGAACGACGTCATCGTGTAGACGGTCAGCGGCAGCACGAACGAGATGTTCGGGATGATCAGGGCCTGGTAGGTACCCATCCAGCCGATGTTGGTGAACAGCTGGAACAGCGGGGTGATGAGGGCGACGCCCGGGAACATCGAGGCCCCCAGGATGAAGCCCAGCACAAGGAACTTGAACCGGAAGTTCAACCGGGCCAGGGCGTAGGCCGCGAAGACGCCGATCAGCAGCGAGACCACGGTCACCACGACGCCGATGAACACACTGTTCAGCAGCGCCTGGCCGAAGTGGTTCCCGAAGGACGTATCGAACGCGGTGTTGAAGTTGTCCAGCGTGACGTGCGTCGGCAGGATCGAGGTGTCGTAGGTGAACCCGACGTCGCGGAAGGCGGTCACCACCATCCAGTAGGCCGGGGCGAGGCACCAGATGAGGATCACCAGGGCACTGATGTAGGTCCGGCCCTGGGCCCACTTTTCCCGGTTCTGGGCGACCTTGCGCCCCCGGTCCTGCTGCGCGCGCAGCTCGGTCGCGGCGGTGGTCATTTCTTCCCCTTACTAGCGCCGGTCTGCTGCTCCACCACGTTCGCGCCAAGGAAGCGCACGAAGATGAAGGCGACAAGGAAAATGATGATGAACGTAATGGTGGACAGTGCCGCCGCCACGTTGAAGCCCTGCCTGATCTGGTTGATCACCAGGATGGACAGCGTGGTGGTGTTGTTGGCCCCGCCGGTCAGGATGTACGGCAGGTCGAACATGCGCAGCGCGTCGAGGGTGCGGAAGAGGATGGCCACCATGAGCGCCGGCTTCACCAGCGGCAGGGTGATCATCCGGAACCGCTGCCAGGCCGAAGCGCCGTCAACCTTGGCTGCCTCGTACACCTCGGCAGG
This sequence comes from Arthrobacter sp. 10T44, assembly GCF_056393885.1. Lineage (NCBI taxonomy): Bacteria > Bacillati > Actinomycetota > Actinomycetes > Micrococcales > Micrococcaceae > Arthrobacter > Arthrobacter sp. 10T44. Next base: position 294,604 of record NZ_JBFTGT010000004.1, read on the forward strand.
AATCATCTGCAGGCCGGCCAGGATCAGCAGCGCCATGAACGGCGTCGTTTTCCAGACGTCGGCGATGATGACCGCCCACTTGGCCGGCCACTCGCTGCCGGTCCACAGGATGGTCGTGTTGAAGAGCTTGTTGGCGATGCCCTCAAACGCGAAGATGAACAGCCACAGCTTGGCAGTGACGGCGGTGGGGATGGCCCACGGCACCAGCACTGCGGCGCGGACCAGGCTGCGTCCCTTGAAGGTGCGGGCCATGATCATGGCCATCCAGAAGCCGAGCACGGTCTCCAGGGCCACGGTCACAACGGTAAAGAAGAACGTCGTGGCGGTCGCGGACCAGAACTGGGAACCCAGGGTCCCCGGCGGGCAGGCGACTGTGCCGCCGTCCGGCGACGTGCACTGCTGGGCGATCCAGTTGACATAGTTCGAGAAGCCGGCTGGGCCGCCCTCGGTGAAGAGGCCGGTGGCCGGATCCAGGCCGGCGTCGGCCTGGAAGGACATCACGATGGCGCTGATAATCGGGTAAACGATAACGACAGCCAGCGCGATGATGGTGGGGGCAAGCAGCCAGGACGCCCACCTGCCCTGGCTGGCGATCACGTTGTCCTCCCCCACCCCCTTGGGTGCGTGGTGGAGCTCGGTCCCGCCCGACGCCGGCTTCTTAACCGGCGTCGGGCCCAATTCAGTTGCCATTTTGGACTACTTTGACTGGGTTTCGATGGACTTCTGCATGTCCGACAGCGCTGCGTCCACTGCCTTCTCGCCCTTGATGGCCGGGTATGCGTTGTCCTGGATGGCCTTGGTAACGGCCGGGTAGAACGGGGTCACCGGACGCGGGACGGCGTTCTCAATCGAGGTCTTCAGCACCGGCAGGTACGGCAGCTTCGCAACCAGTTCCTTGTCGTCGTAGAGCTTGGTCAGCACCGGAGCCAGCGAACCCTGCGTGGCGAAGAACTTCTGCGTTTCTTCCGTGGTGAGGAACTTCAGGAAGTCCAGCGCGGTGGCCTTGTTCTTGGAGTAGACGCTCATGCCGGCGCTGTGGCCGCCGAGCGAGGAGGCGCCGGGGCCGTCCTTGCCCGGGAGTGCGGTCATGCCCAGCACGTTCTTGACCTTGGAAGATCCTTCGGTGGTGGCCAGGTTGTAGACGTACGGCCAGTTGCGCAGGAACAGGAGCTTGCCGTCCTGGAAGGCCTGGCGGGATTCCTCTTCCTTGTACGTGATGGCTTCCTTCGGAATGTTGCCGTCAGCGTAGGCCTTGGCGAGGTTGCTGAGGCCGGTCTTGGCTTCCTCCGTGTTCAGGCTCGGCTTGCCGTCCTTGTCCAGCACGGAACCGCCGAAGGAGTTGATCGCCTCGGAGGCGTTCACCGTGAGGCCCTCGTACTTCGAGAACTGGCCGGCGTAGCAACCCATGTTCTTGGCCTTGGCGATCGAGCACATGCCCATCATTTCGTCCCAGGTCTTGGGCGGCGTGGGAACCAGGTCCTTGCGGTAGTACAGGATGCCGCCGTCGGAAGACTCCGGCGCGGCGTACAGGGTGCCCTTGTAGGACGCGGCGTCGAGGGTTGGCTTCAGCATTCCGGCGGTGTCGAGTGCCATCTTGTCCTTGAGCGGCTGCAGCCAGCCCTTCGCCGCGAATTCGGCGGTCCAGACGACGTCAACGCTGACCACGTCGTAGTTGGCGTTCTTGGCCTGGAAGTTCTGGACGAGGTCATCGTGCTGCTGGTCGGCCTGGTCGGTCTGCTCCTTGAACGTCACCTTCTCGTTCGGGTGCGCGGCGTTCCACTTTTCGATCAGCGGCCGGACCACGTTGCTGTTGTCCTTGCCCTGCACGTAGGTGATGGGGCCGCGCCCGTCCAGGTTGGCTGCCGCGTCGCCGCCGCCGCCACCGCCCGTGGTGCCACCGCCGCCTCCCCCGCCAGCACAGGCCGAGAGGGAGAGGGCCAAGACACCGGCCGCGGCTACGGGAAGTAGGTAATTACGGGATTTCATACAGGTGCTCCTCGCTGAGTACCGGCTGGACCGGTGGTGCAGTTGGTGTGGTGACCATCACACTAGCGACCCGGCGGTGAGGAATGCAAGCGTTTACATTAAACCTTTACGCAATGGAGACCGCCTGCGGCGGCGGTCATTCCGCGCGTTGCCGCGGCGGTGCGGGGTTGCCATCGGGCTGGGGCCTGCGTTTCCGGTGGGGCAAATGTGTCCAAGACCTCACCGTCAGCCGGCCGAAGCCCGGCGTCGGCTCAGCGGACGCGTTCGGCGCGGCCGAACCTGGACCGAGCGCCGGAGCCGATGTGAATCAGCACGGGTGTGCGCTTCCCGATCACGGCATCCAGTGCCTCCACCAGGGCCGAGACCTCCGCAGCCAGGATGTGCGGGGCGACGCCCTGGCGCGGTTGTACCCGGATCCGCAGGGCCGGCTCGCCGGCAAACTCGTAGGTGGCCACCGTGGCGCCGGCCAGGTCAGGCCGGTCGGCCAGTGCCGCCCGGAGGGCCTGTTCCGCCACACCGCCGCCGATCCGGACATTGCCGGGCACTTCGCCGGCGTCGTCCTCGGCGACGAGCAGGTTCGCGCGGCCTTTGCCCTGTTGCGCCAGCCAGGCCACCATGACCCCGATGACGAGCAGCAGCAGGACCACTATGACGATCCACAGCCAGCTCTCGGTCCCCCCTGGGAAGCGGGTGCGGTCGAAGAGTCCGCGGGCGCCGGCCCATACCCCCGCCGACCAGTACTGCCACCAGCGGCCGACGGCGGGGACGGTGGCCAGCAGGATCAGCAGGGCCCCGATGACCAGGAGCTTGGCGCCGAGGATGCCGATCAGGATCCGGTTGAGGATCCGCGGGGTACCGTTCACGCGCCGATCACCCCCGAGGAGGCCAGGTTGACCCGGACCTCCGGCAGGGGCGAGAGCGCCATGTCTCGGAGCTCCGCCTCCACGGCGGACTGGACGTCCGTTGCGCGGAGCGGCACACCGGAGGTGGGCCGGACGTTGACCAGCACCTGCCGCCGGGACACCACCACCATCACCTGCTCCTGCGTCACGTTGGCGGCGAGCCGGGCGCGCCGCGCCAGCGCCGAGGCGATCACCTCGTCATCGACCACGACGGCGGCCCGTGCGTCGGCGAGCACGTGCCGGGCCCGCCGTCCGGGCAACACCGCGTTGAGGAAGAAAAAGAGCCCGGCCGCGAACAGCACCGCGCCGACGACGCCGAGCAGGAGCGGCGGGACTCCGGCCGGGAGGGCGATGACTTTCTCGGCGGCGGTCTGCGGATCGATCAGCCACGGCGGCTGCCCAACGGCCCGCACCGCCGTTTCCAGCAGGGCGTAGACGCACAGCCCGATCACCAGGACTGCCGCGATGACGGCGGCTGACGCCCGGGACGAGCTGGTCTCGCGGGCTAGGACCCGCTCGGTTACGGCGTCGCCTGGGTCTGCCCCGGGACTCGCGGCGGGACCGGATCCGGCTGGGTGGGTGCCCGTGCCAGCGGCCTCCGGGGACCCGGCGCCGCCGTAGGGGCGTTCGGCGGCCTGGCTCACCGGACCCGCCCTCCGTCACTGACGCTGGCCCCGCTGATGCGGATGTCCACCCGGCTCAGCTGCGCGCCGCTGAGCTCCGTGACGCGGCGCAGAATCTCCGCCTTCGCGGCCACCGCACGGTCCCAGATGGGGCCGCCGAAGGATGCCACGCGGGCCGGGTCCCGGAGCACCGCGGTGAGCGACGGGACGGCGATAGGCGTGACGAGGGACAGGGCCAGCAGGCCGTCGTCGTCGGCCCAGTCGGCCCGGACGTCCTGCGGCGGCACACCGAGCGCCTCCGCAGTTGCGGCCCGCGCCACGCTCGTGAGGGCCTGGGTGCTGATCCGGTTGTGTCCGGCCAGCAGCCGTCCGGCGGTGGAACTCATGAGGAGGATCGCCGGCCCGTGAGGGCATCGACGACGCTGCGCAGGTCCAGTTTCCCTTCCGCCGCACGGCCCAGCAGGGCTCCGACGGCCATGAAGAGCAGGGAGCCGAGGAAGCCCCAGGCCCCGAACGTGAAGGACATGAAAGCCAGGAAAGCGCCGGCCGCAATGCCGACTACGGTCAGGTTCACTGCAGGGCCTCCCTCGTGGGTCGTGCCTCGCCGGAGGCCGCGGGCTTGGGCGGACCGGGGACGAAGACGTCATGGATCTCGATATTGACTTCAATGACCTGGAGGCCGACGAGTTCCTCCACGGCGGCATAGACAGCCGCCCGGATTTGGTCCGCCAAGGCATGCAGCGGGGTGCCGTAGAGCGCCACGAGGTCAATGTCCACGGCCACCTGGGTCTCGCCGACCTCGGCGCGCACCCCGGCAGCGTGGTCCGAACTGCCGACCGCGTCGCGGATGGCGCCCAGGGCGCGGGAAGGCCCGGTGCCCAGGGAATACACGCCGGGAACGGCGCGGGCGGCGATGCCGGCAACCTTGGCGACAGCGGCTTCGGAAATCACGGTGCGGCCGGTCGCGGCACGGGCCGCCGCCGGCAGACCCACCCCGGGATCCGCGGACTGAGGATTCTGGTACTCCATCTGGCACTCCCCCTTCTCTTTGACACCACCCTAGCCCTTAGGGCCGACGGTGGGGCCACATCGCCTGGATTTCCGGGCCGCTTCGGACCCGGGAGCCATGTGCCCGAGGAGCTACTTGCAGTTGGCGGCAATCCAACCGGTCACGGGAGCCATGGCGTCCTGGAACTTGCCGCTGGAATAGGCGGTCTGGTCGCTCAGGCCCGCGACGGCGACCTCGTTGAGTTTGGCGAAGTCGGCCTTGAGGCTGTCCGGTACGCGTTCGGCCGTGCGGCTGAGTTCGGCCTTGAGCTGCTCAAGTTCGGCGGTTTTGCCCTGTGCCGCCGAGAGCGGGAACAGCGAGGCGCCCGTGGCCTGCTCCGAAATCGTCTTGCAGGCCTCGGCCGCCGTCGGGAAGTCGCCATAGGGGCCGGAGGACTTGGTGGGGCTGGGCGTCGCGGAGGCGGACGGTGCGGGGGCCGACGACGACGGCGGGGCCGCGGCTTCCGGCGCAGAGCAGGCGGTTAGCGCCAGGGCGGCGAGGAGGGCGGTCACGGTCAGCGGGCGTGCAGTTTTCGTCAAAATCACTCTTCTGGTCGGGCGTGCGCCGCGGATCCGTCCAGGGACTGTCCGCAGCGATGGCGTTCTTCCCCAGCGTGCGAGTCTAGCCGGGAGTGCCGGCGTGTCCCCAACCCTGGTCACGGCGCCCGTGTCGGGCGAGGGAATTATCGTCCCGCGCGGCGTTGGACAGCTAATTGTTGGTCGCGCGCTGTTCGGGCAGGCGGACCGCCTCGGGCATGGGGAGATAATACGCGCCGGTGTAGCGTGACGTGTCCCCGGTCAGGGCCCAGACCGAGCCGCGCCGGCGGCCGGCGCGGCTGTCGAGGGTTGTCCGGTCGCGCGCGGCCAGGCGGTCCAGGACCGAGGCGATGACATCCTCATGCGTGCACAGCACGGTCCCCGTGCCGCGGGCGTTGTCGACGAGCCGCATCGCCCGTTCGATGCGGCCATCGGAAAGATCACTGGCCACTTCCACCGTCAGGGATGCACGGCGTGCCAGCGGTTCAACAGTGCCGATACACCGGGCGGCCGGCGCGGAGAGGATCCGGTTTATTTCGAAGAACGAGCCGAGTCCTTCGAGGGAGCGGGCTGTCGTGCGTCCTTCGTGGGCCAGCGGCCGGGTGAGTTCGGAGTGGTCCCACAGCTGGCGGGGTGTTGCCGTGGCCCCGCGGATAAGCAGCAGCATCCTGTCCCGGGCCGGCACCGCACGGATCCCAAGTTCCCGCTCCAGGACGCCGCCCAGTGCGAGAAGCACGGGCCGTTCGCGTGGTTCGCTCAGCGTGCGCAGCGCCGCCGGAATGCTGAACCAGCGGGCCTCGTCCACTTCATCGTTGGCCGAGAAGACGCCGCCCTGGGCCTCCGCGGCCCAGTAGCGCACCGTCTTGAGGCGCCGGCGGCGGTCCAGATAGGTCACCTGCGGCAGCTCCGCACCGGCCCGGCAGACGAGACCCGTCTCCTCGCCCACTTCCCGCAGCGCACATTCCTGGTCCGTCTCGCCCGGTTGGGCTTTTCCCTTGGGGATGGACCAGTCCTGATGACGGCGCCGGTGGACCAACAGCACCTCCAGCGCGCCCTCCCTTCCGATCCGCCAGGGGAGGGCTCCCGAGGTCGCGGGCCTCGCCGGCGTTCCCTCGCGGATCGCGCCCCGCGCAGGCAGCGGCAAGGCTGGAGGATCTTGGGCCCCCTGCAGCCCGTCGAGCCGGCTGTAGAGACCGCCGGCTGCGAGGAGTTGCCGGTGGTTACCGCTTTCCACAATCCGCCCGTGGTCCAGCACGTAGATCTTGTCCGCGCGCCGGAGAGTGGAGAGGCGGTGCGCGATCACGATGACAGTCCGCCCGGCCATCAGCCGGTCCATTCCCTCCATCACGTATTGTTCGGAGATGGCGTCCAGGCCGGAGGTGGGCTCATCGAGGATGACGATCGGTGTATCGCGGACCAGGGCCCGGGCGATCGCGATGCGCTGGCGTTGTCCGCCGGAGAGGCTGACGCCCCGCTCGGCAACCGGGGTGTCATAGCCCAGCGGCAGCTGATCAACGAATTCATCGACATGCGCGGCGTGGGCTGCGGCGAAAACCTGTTCCGGAGTGACGTTGTCCGATCCGTAGGCGATGTTGTCGTAGATGGTGCCGTGAAACAGGATGGATTCCTGCAGGACCATCGAGATCTGCTGGCGCACCGAGGCCAGCTGCAGTTCGCGGACGTCCACGCCGTCGAGGAGAACAGCGCCGCCCGTCACGTCGTAGAGCCGCGGAATAAGGCTGACCACCGTTGACTTGCCCGCACCGGTGGGCCCGGTCAGCGCAATCATCCGGCCCGGCTCCACACGGAGGTTAATCTTGTGCAGCACCTCGGAATCGTCGTAGTGGAAGTCGACATCTCGCAGCTCCACCGCGCCCGCCAGCCGCGGCGCCGGCGGGGCACCGGGCGGGTCCGTGATTGCCGGGGCGGTGCTGAGGACGTCCTGGAGCCGCTCCGCGCTGACCTGGCCCCGGCTCATGACCGTCGTCAGCTTGGAAAGTTCCTTCATCGGATCGTAAAGGGCTTTGAGGTACGCCAGAAAGACCAGCAACAGTCCCAGCGTCATTGAACCGTCCAGCACCCGCTGCACGCCCGCCCAGAGCACGACGACGGTGCCGAGTGTGACGATGACATCCACCAGCGGGGACAGTGCTGCCTGCAACCGGACCAGCCTCAGGCCCGCATTCATCCGCGCGGCATTGCGGAGCTGGAAATCGGCCTCATGGCGCGCCTCGCTGGAAGAGGACTGCATAACCCGCACCGAGGAGAAGGTCTCCGCCATCGTGGAGGCAATGTCGCTGTCCCTTCTCCGCGCGGCCCGGGACGCAGCCTTGATGCGGGGGCGGTACATCAGCACCGTAGCGAACAACACCGGTGAGACCGCCAGGGCAATCATGGCGAAGCCCGGATCAACCACCATGCAGATCGTCGTGATGAAAGCCAGAATGAGGATGTTGGGTACCAGGACAGCCAGCATTGAGATGATCATGGCGCGCACGTAGTCGACATCCGTGGTCGCCCGAGTCACCAGATCCCCGAGCCTCTGCTTGTCGTGGAAGGACAGGGAGAGCCGCTGGAGGTGGGTGAACACCTCGGAGCGGACGGATGCCATTACCCGCTCTCCGACGCCGTTGAGCAGCCGCGCCCCAAAATAGTTGGCCGCCGCATTCGCCAGGGTGAACATCAACAGGCACGCAACTGCCACCACCAGCAGCTGCTGACCTTCCAGCCCGGCCGCACCGAACGTTCGCAGGAACTCGTTCTTGCTCGCAGCGCCCGGGGTCTTGAGCACATCGTCGACAATGACTTTCAGGGGCCACGGCAGCGCCACCTGCAGGGCAGCCGCGAGGACCACCAGGGCAGCTCCGGCGGCCAACGCCGCGGCGCGTGGTGCCAAGGCGCGGCGAAACCGCCAAAAAGTCACAAACATCTGGGCGCCCTTTGCCCGGCGAAGCGGCCGCTCCGACGGCGCCGGGCGAGGCGGCCGCAGGCAGCGGGGTTGAAGCGGGCCCCTGCACACGGACACTTCCCAACGGTGTCCGTCTCCTGCAGATCCGAGCTGTCGGCGATCTCCACTGAGCGTCCTCCCCCTCTACGCCATGGGTTCGCTCAATGTCTACCCCCTGCGCCGCGTCCTGTCTATCCGTAGCCTCTGCGTAGTGCCTGCAGGTTCGGACCGAGCTTCCGGGCATCCTCGATTGCTCCAGAGGGGCCGTTTCACGCCGCAATAGGGCCATTACGGAGCGGCGGGTGGGTTAAAGAAGAAAAGCACCAGTTCGTTTATGAACTGATGCTTCCCAGTGGTGGCTCCGACCGGCGTCGATCCGGTGACCTTTCGATTTTCAGTCGAACGCTCTACCAACTGAGCTACAGAGCCTAGGTGACGTGTCACCATGACGGCCGGAATTTCTTCTGGCAATCAGAGCGACCCTGACGGGACTTGAACCCGCGACCTCCGCCGTGACAGGGCGGCGCGCTAACCAACTGCGCTACAGGGCCTTGCTTTTACTGCTTGTTTACTGCTGTTTCTTGCTGCCTGCAGTATCGCTACTGCAATTTTTCAAGGCCTTTAGCCTACCAGACTTTTTCATCCGGCTTGACCAGTTCCTTGCGTACCCCCAACGGGATTCGAACCCGTGCCGCCGCCGTGAAAGGGCGGTGTCCTAGGCCGCTAGACGATGGGGGCCAGGACGCCATCCGGTAAAACCCACTGAAACAAGGGCAAAAATTAAGGGCCGAAGCCTTCCGTTTTTGTTCCCTTCGGGTTCCTCCGAACTGGACCTATAAAACTATAGGGCCAACTTCCGGAATCTCCAAAATCCACTCCACAACCCGGGAATAAGCTCTGGACAGGGCCCATGCGGCTGTGCGGATGATGGTCAGATGGACGCCACCGCTGCCCTCAATGAGATCGCTTTCTGGCTCGAACGCGAACGCGCCACCACCTTCAAGGTCCAGGCGTTCCGCAAGGCGGCCGAACTCATCGGAGGCTTCTCCCCCGGGGAACTGGCCGCACGGACGGCGGACGGCCGGCTGAAACGGATGAAGGGGATCGGCGACCGGACCTTCGAGGTGATTGCGCAGGCGGTCCACGGCGGCGTCCCCGACTACCTCGCGGGCCTGCGGGAACGCGGCGCCGAGCCCCTCGCCGCCGGCGGCCATGAACTGCTGGCGAACCTCCGCGGCGACCTGCACACGCACAGCGACTGGTCCGACGGCGGCTCGCCGATCGAGTCCATGCTGGACGCGGCCCGGATGCTGGGCCGCGAATATCTGGCCTTGACCGACCACTCCCCCACCCTCAAGATCGCTAACGGCCTCAGCGCCGAACGCCTCACCGAGCAGTTGGAGGTGGTCGCAGGGATCGTGGCCGCGCAGGCCCCCGGGACAGGCGCAGGCCACCCCCCGGTCCGCCTGCTCTCCGGCATCGAGGTCGACATCCTGGAGGACGGAGCGCTGGACCAGGCACCGGAGCTGCTGGACCGCCTGGACATCGTGGTGGCGAGCGTGCACTCGAAGCTCCGCTCGGACAGCCGGACCATGACCCGGCGGATGCTGGCCGGGATCGAGGATCCGCACACCAGGGTGCTCGGCCACTGCACCGGCCGCCTGCTGAACGGCTCCCGCGGGACGAGGCCGCCCTCGGACTTTGACGCGAGGCGTGTGTTCGCGGCATGCGCGGCGAACGACGTCGCCGTCGAAATCAACGCACGGCCGGAGCGCCAGGACCCCCCGGACGAACTGATCCAGCTCGCGCTCGACGCCGGCTGCCTCTTCAGCATCGACAGCGACGCGCACGCTCCGGGCCAGCTGGACTTCCTGCAATACGGCGCGGAGCGGGCCGCCCGGAACGCCGTCCCTGCGGAGCGGATCATCACCACCTGGCCGGTGGAACGACTCCTCGAGTGGTCCGGACGCGGAGAGTAGCGGCCGGGGCCAGCCAGGCGGGCGCGGCGCTCAAGCAAGCAACAACACAGCAAGCGTAATCATCACGACGGCGATTGCGGCGTCGAGCACCCGCCAGGCCGCCCGGCGCCGGAACAGGGAGGCCAGGAATCGCGCCCCCGCGCCAAGGGCGGTAAACCACGCAATGCTTCCAAGGCCGGCGCCGGCCGCGAACCACCAGCGTCCGGACTCGCCGTGGGCGGCCGCGAGCGACCCGAGCAGCAAGACGGTGTCCAGGTAGACGTGCGGGTTCAGCCAGGTGAAAGCCAGGCAGGTGGCCAGCACGGCCGCCCTGCTGCCCGGGGGCTTGTCCCCGGGCAGGTCCAGTTGTTCCCCGCCGATCGCGCGCCGGGCCGCGAGCGCTCCGTAGACGAGCAAAAACGCGGCTCCCGCCCACTTGATCACCACGAGGGCGGCGGGCGCCCGGTCCAAGAGGACGCCGATGCCGGCGACCCCCAGCACGATCAGCACCAGGTCCGAAACGGCACAGACCGCCACCACCATGGCCACATGGGAGCGCTGGATGCCCTGTCGGAGGACGAAGGCATTTTGCGCGCCGATGGCCACAATGAGCGACAGGCCGGCGGAGAGGCCGGAAAACAGGGGAAGGATCACCCTTCGACGGTAAGCGCCGGGCAAAGATGAAGCCAGCTAATCTTTCTGTTGCCACATAAGATTGGCTAATGATGGACATCTCCCCCGAGCAGGCCCGGACGCTGGCTGCCATCGTCACGCACGGAAGCTTCGACGCCGCAGCCGCCCACCTATCCGTGACCCCCTCGGCCATCAGCCAGCGGATCCGTGCCCTCGAGGCCGCGGTCGGCCGTCCCGTGCTCACCCGGGCCCGGCCGGCGGGACTCACCGAGTCCGGCCAGGCGGTGGTGCGGTTTGCCCGGCAGCTGGAGCTCCTTTCCGCAGACCTTGCCGAGGAGCTGCGGCCGGAGGAACCGCACGGGCGGACGCGCCTGGCCCTGGTGATCAACAGCGATTCCCTGCATACCTGGGCGCTGGCCGGACTGGCCGCGGTGGCGGGAAGGGTCCAGCTCGAGATTCTCCGGGAGGACCAGGACTATTCGCTGGAGCTCCTGCGCAGCGGCGCCGCGGCCGCCGCCATCACCACCACGGCCGAGGCGGCGCCCGGCTGCACCTCACGGCGGCTGGGTGTCATGCGCTACCTGCCGGTCTGCACCCCCGGTTTCGCCGCCCGGTGGTTTTCCGGCGGCGCCTCGGCGGCTACCCTCGCCGCCGCCCCGGTCATTGTTTTCGACCGCAAGGATGATTTACAGGACCGATACCTCCGGTCGGCGAGCCGTACGGCACTGAACGCGCCCCGGCATTACATTCCGGCCGCCCACGAGTTCGGCGAAGCCATCCGCTGGGGGATGGGTTGGGGGCTGCTCCCCGAAATCGAAGTATCGGAGGAACTGCAGCGCGGCACGATGACGGCACTGGATCCCGCGGCGCACGTGGATGTTCCACTCCACTGGCAGCAATGGCGGCACGGATCGGCCGCACTTGACGAGGTCGCGGCGGCCATCCAGGCCGCCGCCCGCCCGCTCCGGTGAATCAGGGCCGCTGAATCTGCGCCGGTGCGCCGGGCCGGCGCGGCGCTGGGCTTGGCTGCATTTTGGCAGTAAACCGACTAGACCTGACCGATTCCCGCCAGCTGCCGGGCCGCCGCACGGGCTAGATTGGCAGCATGGCAACAACAGCCGAGACAGGCTCCCCCTCCCCGGACAGCGCACATCCGGACAATACCCACCCGGACGGCACGCACCCGGACAGCACGCATGAAGCGGCCTCGCATGCCGCCCCACCGGCCGCGGCGCAGGCAACTCTCCGGCCCGGGCAGATCAGCAGGCTCGGAATCGCCGCCGTCGTCGTCACCGTGGTTCTCTGGGCGTCGGCCTTCGTGGGCATCCGCGCGGTCGGCCCCAGCTTCTCCCCCGGACCGCTGACCCTGGGACGGCTTGCCGTGGCCGCCGTCGTGCTGGGTCTCGTGGTACTGCCGCAGTTCCGCAAGACCGCCGTGCTGCCCCGGGGCCGTGAGTGGTGGCCCATCCTGGCCTACGGCGTGATGTGGTTCGGCGGCTACAACGTTGCCCTGAACGCCGCCGAACACATGCTCGACGCCGGCACCGCCGCCCTGCTGATCAACGTCAACCCCATCCTCGTCGCCGTGATGGCCGGGATCATCCTGAAGGAAGGCTTCCCGCGCTGGCTGATCATCGGCAGCCTGGTGGCCTTCGGCGGCGTGGCAGTGATTGCCCTCGGTTCCGGCCAGCGCTCGACGGCGGACGTCGCCGGCGTGCTGCTCTGCCTGCTCGCGGCCGCCCTCGCGGCGGTGAGCGTGATCGTGCAGAAGCCGGTGCTCCGGAAGTTCCCCGCGGCCCAGGCCACCTGGTTCGGCATCATGGTAGGCGCCGTGTGCTGCCTGCCCTTTAGCGGCCAGCTCGTCGCTGAACTGCAGGCGGCGCCGCTGCCCGCAACGCTGGGGCTGGTGTACCTGGGCGTCTTTCCCACTGCGATCGCGTTCACCACCTGGGCCTATGCGCTCTCGCTGATCGACGCCGGACGGCTTGCCGCCACCACCTACCTGGTGCCCGGGACCACCATCCTGATCTCCTGGCTGGTGCTGGGCGAGATCCCCACCATCTGGGGCCTCGTGGGCGGCGTGATCTGCCTCGCCGGCGTCGCGCTGACCCGGCGCCGTTCCCGGCCGCTGCGGGGCGCACCGGCCAGGGCATAGAGTTCCGGGTATGCCCGCATCGCTCCCTCCCGGCCTGCCGATCGTGCCCAGCGGGAACGACGACGCCGGCCACAACCACGACGGCCACCACGGACCGTTCCCGATGTCCGAAGACGAATTCGAAGCCGCGGTGGGCGACGCCCTGGACCGGATCCCGCCGGAATTGGCGAAGACCATGAACAACGTGGCGGTCTTCATCGAGGACGACTACACCCCCCAACCGGACGAGGACCCGGACACGGTTCTGCTGGGCCTCTACGAGGGCGTGCCGCTGACCGAGCGGGATTCCTGGTGGGACGCCGGTTCGCTGCCGGACCGGATCACCATCTACCGCCAGCCGATCCTGGACATCTGTGCCTCCCGCGAGGACGTGGTCGAGGAAGTGACGGTCACCGTGGTCCATGAGATCGCACACCACTTCGGCATCAGCGACGAGCGGCTGCACGATCTCGGCTGGGGCTAGCCGCCTCCGGTGGGACTAGCCTTGGAATCATGGGACACGACCACAGCCACTCACACGGGATCACGGCCACCGGGAAGCACCGCAAACGCCTGATCGCCGTGCTGGGCATCACCCTGTCCGTGGTCCTGATCCAGGTCGTGGGCGCCCTCGTTTCCGGTTCGCTGGCCCTGCTCGCCGACGCCGGGCACATGCTCTCCGACGCCGCCGGCGTCTTCATCGCGCTGCTGGCGGCCTGGATTGCCGCGCGGCCGGCGAGCGATGCGCGGACCTACGGCTACCAGCGGGCGGAGGTCCTGGCCGCGCTGGCCAACGCGCTGGTCCTGATCGTCATTTCCGTGGTCATCTTCACCGAGGCCATCCGGCGCCTTGGCTCGGCTCCCGAGGTCCACACCGACGTTATGCTGTTCGCCGCCGTCCTGGGCGCGGTCGCCAACCTGGTCTCGCTGATGATCCTCCGCGGCGCACAGAAGGAAAGCCTCAACGTCCGCGGAGCGTACCTGGAAGTCCTGGGCGACCTGTTAGGCTCCTTCGCCGTCATAGTCGCGGCCATCGTCATCATGGTCACCGGCTACCAGGCCGCTGACACCATCGCCTCGATCCTGATCGCGCTGATGATCCTGCCCCGGGCGTGGCACCTGCTCCGGGACGTCGTGGACGTGCTCCTCGAAGCCACTCCCAAGGGCGTGGACGTCCAGATGATCCGCGAACACATCCTGGCCGTCGACGGCGTGGTGTCCGTCCACGACATCCACATCTGGACGATCACCTCAGGGGTGCCGGTCTTCTCTGCCCACGTGGTCGTGGAGGACGCTGCGCTGGGCGCCCGCGGCGCCGACAGGGTGCTGGACAAACTGGTCACCTGCCTTGGCTCGCACTTCGACACCGAACATTGCACCTTCCAGCTCGAACCGGCCACCCATGCGGAACACGAGGCGCACCAGCACGCCTGACCGGCCGGCGCAGCGGTGTACGGGTACATCTGCCCGCCCCGGCACCCGCCGCAATGCTCGACACGCCCCTGCGAATGTGCCCAAATGACATTGTTGTTGTTTATGTTATTGATGTGACTCTTGTTGCCAAAGTGGTATTTGGCACGTAGCCTCTTCCCTGCTGGGCGATCCGCAGAGGGGCTTTTTCATGCGCCAATTTCAGACCTCGCTCGCGCCAGCCTGACTGCAACGAGGTTTTTCCATGAGTTGGACCGGACCCGGCGGCAGGGCCGCCGCCCTGTGCACCGCCGTCGTACTGCTCGGAACGTTGGCGATCCCCGCCCAGGCCGCCCCGGCCGCCACGAAGTCGGTCCCCGGCCTGAGGATGCCGGCCGCGCCGGACCTCCCGACGCCCGGGGACATCGCCGCGGCGAAGGCCAGCGAAAGCGCGACGGCGGATCAGGTCAACCGGATCGACCGGATCCTGGCCGACGCTTCCGCGGCCAAGGAGGCCGGCCTGGCCACCTCGCTCGCCGCCAACAACGCCTACGTCGATGCCCTGGTGGAACTCCAGATCCGGCGGGATGCCGCCGAGCTGGCGGAAGCCAAGGCCGCCGCCGCCGAGTCTGAGCAGAAAAAGGCGCGCAAACTGATTGGCCAACTCGCCGGTGATCTCTACCGCAATGGAGGGATGACGCCGGCGCTCGGCAACCTGGTCGGCGGGAACGGCGAGGCGCTGCAACAGGCCGCCACGCTGGAGGCGGTAGCCGCCAGCCGCACCCGCGCCTTCCAATCAGCAGAGACCGCCGCTGCCGCCGCCCGGTCGTCGAAAGATGCCGCCGCCGAGGCCGACCGCGCCGCCGATGATGCTGCCCGCACCGCGGAGTCCCGCAAGGCCGACGCCGAACGCGCCGATGCGGACCGGCAGAAAGCAGTGTCAGAGGCCGCGGCGCAACGGACGGTCCTGGTCGGCCAACTCGCCACCCTTCGCAACACCACCGTGGCGCTCGAATCAGCGCGGGTGGATGCACTCGACCGGCAGCGCCAGCAGGCACGGCTCGCGGCCCTGACACGGGAGGCGGCGCCCACCGGACAGCCTGCCCGGGCAGCGCAGCCGGCACCGGCCACCCCGGGCCGGCCGTCCGGCACGACGCCCAGGCCGCCCGCACCGCCGGCCTCAGCCGCGCCGCGGCCGGCGCCGACCGTCCCGGCGCCACGGGATCCCGCGCCCGTCCCGCCGTCCCCGGCTCCTCCGCGGGCCCCCGCGCCGGCCCCGCCGCCTCCGGCCCCGGTGGCCCCGGTCCCGGCCCCGGCCCCCGGCGGTTCCAACCAGACAGCGCTGTCCTCGGCCATGGGCAAGGTGGGCGCGCCCTACTTCTACCAATACGGCGGAACGGGCGCCTACGGCTTTGACTGTTCCGGTCTGGTCCAGAACGCGTTCGCCGCGGCCGGCAAGAGCCTGCCCCGCACCGCCGCCGAGCAGTTTGCGCAGGCGCCGGTGAAGGTGCCGCTTGCCGCAGCGCAGCCTGGGGATCTGCTGGTCTGGGGCTCGGCCCCGGGGTTCTACCACGTGGCCATCTACCTTGGCGGGGGCCGTGTAGTGCAGGCGCTGAACCCGGAGAGCGGGATCACCGTGACGGACCTCGCGTCCATGGCCGGGATGCAGCTCTACCCCTACGCCGCCCGGTACTGATGCCCGGAACGGCGTCGCCCGGATGCCCTAGGAGAGCACGTCCTTCGTAGTGAACCGGGCGTAGGCGAGGGCGCCGAAGACGGCCAGATAGCCGCCCTGCAGCAGGGCATTGGCGGCGAACGAGTCCCAGACGATGGGCTGGCGCAGTAAGTCGGCGAAGTCGAGCCAGCGGTGGGTAAAGAGCCACGGGTGCAGCCACTCCAGTTGGGGCAGCGCATCGGCGACCTGGGAGACGACGGCGAACACCACCGTTGCCGCCATCGCGCCGACGGGCACGTCCGTGAGGGTGGACATGAACAGGCCGATGGCGGACAGCCCCACGAGGGACACGGCCAGATAGGCGGCAATCAGCAGCAGCCGCCCCAACGCCTCGGCGGCGCCGATCGAGTCCCCTGACAGCAGGGTCACGGGACCCACCGGGAAGAGCGCGGCGCCGATGCCTGCCCCGACCAGGGCCACCGTGAACGGGGCCGCGACGGCGAACACGACCGCGCCCGCGAACTTGGCCACCAGCAGCCTTCCCCGCCCGGCCGGGGCCGCCAGCAGGTACCGCAGGGTTCCCAGTCCTGCCTCGCCCGCCACGGTGTCCCCGGCGACCACCCCGATCGTGAGCGGGAGGAACAAGGGGACGGCGACCAGCATGGCCGTGACGCCGGCGAACAACCCGTTCTGGCTGATCCGGTCCAGGAACGCGGGCCCGCGCCCGGGCGGCACCGCCGAGGAGAGCCGCACGGCCACGGCGATCAGCACCGGAATGGCGGCCAGGGCGAGCAACATGGCCCAGGTCCGGCGGCGCCGGAACAGGACCCCCAGCTCGGAGCCGAGCAGCCGCAGGGTCGGGGCCGTGGCAGGGCCCGCTGCCCCGCCCTGCACCGTCGAATCACTGGGCAACGTCGAACCCCTCCCCTGTCAGCTCGACGAAGCGGTCCTCGAGGCTGCCCTGTTCCACGGTGAAGCCGCGGACCCGGACGTCGGCCGCTACGAGGGCCGCCACCAGCTGTTCGGGCGTGGGGGCGCCTCCGGCGGGGCCGGAAGGCAGCGGCGCATAGAGCACCTCGCCCGCGGCTGCGGATCCCCCGCCGTCGGGCTGTCCGCTGCCAGAACCACCGCCGTCGGGGGTCAATCCCAGGCCGGCCATCACCCTGGCCGCGGCGCCGGGGTCGGGCGTCAGCAGCCGGACCCTGGACTGCCCGGCCTGCCGCAACCCCGCCAGCGGGCCCTGGGCCACCAGGCGTCCGGCACTCATGATGGCCGCGTGCGTGCAGATCTGTTCCACCTCGGCGAGCAGGTGGCTGGAGACGAACACCGTGGCGCCGTCCGCGGCCAGGGACCGCACCAGGTGCCGCACCTCGCGCGTGCCCTGCGGGTCCAGGCCGTTGGTCGGCTCATCCAGCACCAGGAGCTCCCGGGGTGCCAGCAGGGCATTGGCGATCCCCAGCCGCTGCTTCATGCCCAGCGAATAGGCCCGGACTTTCTTGTCCGCGGCGTGCGCCAGGCCCACCCGTTCCAGCGCGGTGCGCACCCGCGCGCGCCGCGTCCCGGCCTGGGCCTCCGGATCGGCGGCGTCGAAGCGCAGCAGGTTCGCGGCTCCCGAGAGGAAGGGGTAGAAGGCCGGCCCCTCGACCAGGGCGCCCACCCGCGGCAGCACGGTGCGCAGTTGCCGCGGCATCTCCTCGCCCAGGACGCGGACCGAGCCGCTCGACGCAGCTGCGAGGCCCAGCATGATCCGGATGGTGGTGGTCTTGCCGGAGCCGTTGGGGCCCAGGAAACCGAAGACCGAGCCCCGGGGTACGGCCAGGTCGACGCCGTCGACCGCCATTTGCCGGCCGAAGCGCTTACTCAAGCCCCGGGTCTCGATGCTCAGTTCGGCGGACGGCAGTTCGGGTACCGGCGCGACGGCGGTCACCGGGCGGCAGCCGCGGCCTGGAGCCGTTCCAGCGGGACCGACCCGGCGAAGACGCGGCCGTCGTCGAGGATCAGCACGTTCAGCAGGGCGGTCGAAAGGAGCCTGCCGCCGGCCACGGGCACCGTCGCCTGGGCCAGCAGCGACGCCGCGCTCCCGGGGCCGCCCTGCTGCTCCGGCCCTCCCTTGGCCGGTGCTGCCTTGGTCAGGGAGCCAGCCGGCAGTTCGACGACGGATTCCCAGCCGGTTCCGCTGACTTTGACCTTGTCCTTCGACGCCGTGCCGGGGGCCTTTGTGGCTGTGCCCGGGGCCTTCGTGGCAGTGCCGCGCTTTTCCTTGGCGCCGGTCGCTTTGTGGTCCGGGACCGGGAGCTCCTTGACGGTGGCACCCGGCGGCGGGCTGAACTGGAAGATCGCGGCGTCCGGCGCCTGCAGCGAAAGTTTAGTGAACGCGACGCTGAACGCCGGATCGGACTGGCCGCGGGCCTTCACTTCAACGCCGAGCGGCATTCCGCTCTGGCCGTCCACCGAAATCGAGACGGAGGCCAGCAGCGTGGCCGTGGACCTGGGGGTGAGCACCAGCTGGTAGGCGGCGCGGCCGGCGACCTCAACATCCGTCCCGACGCTCACATTGCTGCTCCGGTCGAGGGCGGCGAGCAGCTTGGCGGCCAGGCGGTCCGGGGTCGGCACGGATTCCTGTCCGGACGGGTGACGGCCGCCGGCCGGGAGGACCGCGTGCGCGGCGGTGTTGTCCTTGGAGTTGTAGAACCAGAGCTGGTCGCCGTGCCGGATGACGTCACGTTCGGCGAGCCGGTCCAGCACTTGGATGCGGGCGTTGTCCGCCCCGTCGCGGTAGACCCGGGCCGTGTGCGGTCCCGTCAGCAGCTCCAGCCAGGCGGTGTCACCGGACGCGGTTCCCGGGCCGGTTTGGGGAAGGTCCGGCAGGCCCAGGTCCGAGGTCTGTTCCAGGGTTCCGGAGAAGGACGGGTCGCGGTGCTGGGCGATCAGCTCCAGCACCTGCTCGGGTGATTTGGCGGGCAGCGGGTCCCCCGCGCTGGCCGGCAGGGATCCCGCCAGCACCCCGGCGGCGATCACGGCGGGAACGGTTGCGGCTGGCAGCCAGCGCAACCAGGTACGGGTCATTGCGACCGCGCTCCATCTTGGCAGCTCATGTTTCAACATTACGCCCGGATGCGGCCGGCATCACCGTGTCCCGGCAGATTCCTCCGGGGCAACGCCCG
The DNA here is from genome assembly GCF_056393885.1 of Arthrobacter sp. 10T44. Lineage (NCBI taxonomy): Bacteria > Bacillati > Actinomycetota > Actinomycetes > Micrococcales > Micrococcaceae > Arthrobacter > Arthrobacter sp. 10T44. The sequence continues at coordinate 313,620 of NZ_JBFTGT010000004.1, forward strand.
CCGCTGGCCCGCCGCCGTTCCGCGGCCTGTCCGGAACGACGGTGCCGGCGGCGCCGTCGACCGTGACGGCCTGCCCGGTGACGATCAGCGAGGTGGCGTCCGGGACCCCGACGATTGCGGGAATCCCGTACTCCCGGGCGACGACGGCGCCGTGCGAGTTGGGGCCGCCCATTTCCATCACGAGGCCGCCGGCAGTCAGGAACAGCGGCGTCCAGCCCGGATCCGTGGAGGGTGCCACGAGGATCTCGCCGGGCTCCAGCCGCGCCCCCTGCGGCTCAAGGATGACGCGGGCGCTGCCGGTGACGGTGCCGGCCGATGCGGGCGTGCCGGTCAGCACTCCGGGGGTTCCTGCCCCCGCCCCGGCGGCGCCGTCCTGCAGCGCCTCCGGTTCCGTCCCGTCCGAGAGCAGCACCCGCGGAATGTGGCGGCGGCCCAGTTCGCGGGCATAGGCTGCGCGGCGTTCCGCGACGAGGTGCTGCAGCTGGCTCCCGGCGAGGCCGTTACGGACCTCGATCAGGTCCAGGAAGAAGACGTCGTCCGCGTCCGTGAGACGTCCGGACGCCACCAGCTCCGTCCCGATGGCCTGGAGCTGTCCCCGCACCGCGGCCATCGCCTCGACGATGTGGTACTTCGGCAGTTCGCGCAGCCCGGCGAACATCCGGGTGCGCTTCAGTGCCGCCCGCACGAGCGCGGCCCGCAGCCTGCCCCGCTCCCCCGCGGCGGCGACCAGTCGCTCCACCTGGGCCTCGGCGTCGCGCGCCGCCTTGCTGAACTGCCGGTCCGGGGCCTGGCCCGGATCCTCCAGCCGCAGGTAGTTGGCCAGGACGCCGAGGAGGTGGGTCGGATCGTCGGACCAGCGGGGCATCCCGAGGTCTATTTCCGCCACCGCCCGGTGACCGTAGCGGCCCAGGAAGCCGGCGATCCCGGATTGCACGACGGCGGGCAGTGTCCGGTCGCGGTAGCGGCGGACGAGGTCCGGCACGACGGCATCATCGAAGCCTGCGCCGTCGAAGACGGCGGTTGCGCTGGCGTCGGCCCGGATGGCCGAGGCGAGCCGCCAGAGGGCCAGGTCCATTTCGGTGGTGACGTTGTTGGGCAGCCCCCGCAGGACCGGCTGCAGCGCACCTGGGCCGCCGGCAGGTCCAAGCAGCCTGCCGGCGGCCGCGAGCAGGGCAAAGCCCAGGGCCGGCAGCGGGAGGACATTGGGCACCACCGGGAAGAGCTCCCGGCCCAGGATGCGCTCCACGTGGTCCAGCCGCTGCACCGCGGTGGACCCGGCGGGGACCACCAGGGTGCCCCGGAACCGTTCGCCGAACTGTTCCACCCGGCGCCGCGCGGCCTTGGGCCTGAACAGGGCACGAAGCAGCGACCCGGGCACCCTGGCCCGCGCCGCCACGGGGCCGATGTGCCGCAGCAGCCGCCACGGGGACCTGCTGGTGACGGAAAACCGGGGGTCCCCGAACAGCTCCCGCAGCACTGCCGCGGAGCGGGCTTCCATCACGTCGAAAACCCGGGGCACGATGGCCCGCCCGACGGTGCTGCGCACCACCGGGGTCAGGTCGAAGAAGAGCCGCTGCCCGGCCTGGACATACGGCGTCGGCCCGTCGTGCGGTGCGGGAACCTCGAAATGCGCCGCCCGCGCCACGGACGAGGCGATCAGCCGGAAGCCTGCCAGCCCCATCGGGGTCAGTGGCCGGGTCAGGCCCTGGGCCAGGCTGAAGCAAAGGTAGACGCGGGTTCCATCGCGGACCGGCGCCCGCTCCGGCCGCTCCGGCAGGGGGTAGAGCGTGGTGATGGGGCGCGACTGCGTCAGCCATGCCGCTCCGCCGCTGTCGATCGCCCATTCGAGGTCTTGCGGCGCCCCGAAGTGCACCTCCGCGCGGCGGCCGAGCAGCTCCAGGCCCAGGAGCTGGACGTCGTCGACACAGGGCTGCTGGCCCGCGCCGGACCGGAAGGTCCGCTCGGTTCCGCCGCCCGGCACCGGCCGGATCACCACCGCTTTGCTCCCGATCCGGCGCTCGAGAATTCTCCGGGTGCCGCTGTCAATGACGAAGTGGTCCGGGTTGACCGCCCCGGACACCACCGCCTCGCCGAGGCCCGGGCTGGCATCGATGACCGCCTCATGCCGCCTGCCGGTGACCGGATTGGCGGTGAACAGGACGCCGGCCACGGCTGCGTCCACCATCCGCTGGACCACAACGGCGAGCGACACGGCCGCCGGACTGATCCCCTGGATGGCGCGGTAGCTCACGGCGCGGTCGGTCCAAAGCGAGGCCCAGCACTGCCGGACGGCGGCCAGGACCGCGTCGGCGCCCACGACGTTCAGGAAGGTGTCCTGCTGTCCGGCGAAGCTGGCGAACGGCAGGTCCTCGGCGGTAGCGGACGAGCGGACCGCCACCGGGGTGTCCGGTCCCAGCGCCGAATAGGCCTCTCTGACGGCCTCGGCAATGTCGGCCGGGATGTCCACGGCCAGGACCAGGCGGCGGGCGGTGGCGGCCAGTCCGGCGAGTCCGGGAAGGTCCCCCGGTGCGGCCGCGGCCAACCCGGCGTGGATGGTTTCGAGCCCTGCACCCGAGGTGGCGCGCCGGTAGGCCTGTGTGGTCAGGCAGAAGCCGGCCGGCACCGGGAGCCGTGCGCGCAGCAGTTCGCCGAGGTTGGCGGCCTTGCCGCCGACGGCGCTTAGCAGCTCCGCGCCGACCAGCTCCAAGCCGAGCACCAGCCCCGGGTCCGGCTCATGCCGGGGCGCGTTTGGAACGGGTAACTGCTCCACCTGCCGGCCCTCCCTTCACTGGGGAAGCGCGTGCTCCCGGATCCGGGCTACGAGTCGCCGAGCATCGGTCCGAAGCTGGGCCGGTCGGCCAGCCGCGGGTCATCCCGGTCCGGAACCACCATGACGGGGCCCTTCGCGTGGTGCAGGATGCCGTCCGAGGTGGATCCCAGCAGCATCCCGGCGAAGCCGCCGCGGCCGCGGGTGCCCACCACCACGAGTTCCACGTGCCGGCTCGCCTCGACGAGGATGTCGATCGGCGACCCGTCGACGAGCTGGGTTTCGACGTCGAGCTGGGGGAAGTGGCTCTTAATCCAGGCCACGCCGGCGTCGAGCTGGACCCGGATATCGGCAAAGAGGGCCTCGCGGTCCATCGGGGCCGGAACCCAGGCAAGCGAGCCGCTGTACTGCGGAACGGCGCAGACCAGGCGCAGCGGCGCGGAGAGGCGTTCAGCCTGGGCGGCCGCTTCGAGGACCGCCACCCGGGCCTGCTCGGAGCCGTCCACGCCCACCACCACGACGTTTTCCACCGGCTGGTGGCCTGACTTTTCCCGTTCGGCCCTGACGTGTTTGTCCTGCGTGGTTTCGCCCAGCCGGTCGCCGCAGATCAGCGGCACCGTGACCGTGGGGCATTTGGCGTGGGCGGGAAGAGCGCTGCTGACCGAACCGAGGAGCCGGCCCACGAAGCCGCCCCGGCCGCGGGTTCCGAAAACCAGCAGCTCGGCGGTTTCCGTCATTTCCAGCAGGACACCGGAGGCGTCGCCATTCTCCACCGAGGCATCGACGTCGATGGAGTACCCGGCGACCTTGTCCAGCGCCTGCTTCAGGATGGCCTCCGCGCCCTCGCGGATTACCGAATCGTCCACCGTCGCGTACCCGCCGTCCAGCCCGGACGCGGCAAAAACCGGCACCGAGTAGGCGGTCACGATGTGCAGCGGACGGTGCCGGCGCTCGGCTTCCCGGGCCGCCCACACCAGGGCGCAGTGGCTGTGGTCCGAGCCGTCCACACCGACCACTATGCCCCGAGGAGCGGAGCCGTGGCCGGCGGCGTCCCCCGCCGGATCCGGATGCACCTGTTCTCGGGCCATGGGGTCCGCCTCCTCGCGTTACGTGGCTGTGTTGCGGCTATTCTGCCAGAAGAGTCAGGCCGCGGCTTCCACCCGGGACGCAGGCAAGGTTTACCCAGTGTTTGCACGGCCTCCGTGGCCCCGGAAACCCGCGGATCATTGGTTAATGCGTCTGCCGGAACCCGGACAAACCGGCGAAAACCCGCATAAATACAATGTCGGGCCGACCCTGTTCACAGCCCGCAATCTTGGGTATCCTCTGAGGCATTGCTGAACCGAGACTCGTCTTTCAGATCGCAGCCTCCCCCTGTGGAGTGCGTCGGGACGGATCGCCGGAAAAGCGTTCCGGGCATGGGCCCGGAATCCGCATCATTCGAGGAGGGACCCCGCAGTGTCGAGCATGCCTGTGTACGGCGGAATCGAACGGACCAGCACTGTGGTCATCGGCACGGGCCTGTCCGGGCTGGCGGTCGCCAGCGAGCTGCAGCGCCGGGGAGTTGAAGCCATCGTGGTGGACGGCCTGGATCTGCTCGGGGCCGGGAACCCGGCCAACACTTCCTCGCTGCAGCGCTGCGACGCGGCGGACGCAGCCACCCTCCGGGAGCGCAACGAGATCCTGCGCCACCTGCGGAACTACGCAGCCAGCCACCACCTCGATGTCCGTAACAACGTCCGCGCGCTGCAACTGGACCACCTTGACGCGGATGGCCCGGCGGACGCCAGCCTGGACTTCCAAGGAACCGCGCAGCCGGCACAGCAGTGGGCCGTCAGCACCCCCAACGGAATCCTGTACGCCGACCATCTGGTCCTCACCCGCTGCGCGCACAGCCAACTGCGCCGCATGCTCGCTGAGCTGGGGGTTGCCGCGGGCCAGAACCTCATGGCGGCCATGCACGCACTCGGCATGTACCTCGTCGGCGTGGGCGAGCTGATTACCCCCACGCCGAAGGAAGTCCTGCGCCAGGCCAAGCTGGTGGGCCAGGCGATTTCCGCCAAAGTCCATCCGGAAGGCATGCCCGCGCTGTTGTCCGCGGGGCTGGCGCTGCCAGCCTAGGAGCCGTCTCCCGCCTCCAGCCTAGCTCCGGGGTCCCCCGGTGGATTCGTCCGGGTTGGTGGCTGTGTCGGCGTATGTCTCGGCGTCGCCATAGCCGTCTTCGTCGTCGCCGCCATTAAGCCGCCGCTTTGCCATCAGTCCCAGGGCCACCAGGATGCCGACTGCCACCGCCACGAAGATGACGATGCTCCACGGAAAGGGCTGCGAGGCGTCCGGCGCCGGCGAGGGGGCGATGGTCGCTCCCGGCTGGGCGGTACCCAGCGTCGGGACCGTGCCCGGCGCAGGTGCGCTGCCGGCCGCCGTCGCGCCTGCCGCCGCGGTAAAGGTGAAGGTGCCCTCTATCGGGTGGCCGTCCGAACTGGCCACCCGCCACTGCACCGTGTAGAGCCCGGCCGGCGCGCCCGCCTTGAGCTTTTGCGAGGCCACGTTGTCCACGATGTCCACACCGCCATCGGCCCAGTTGCTGCCGGTGGCGTCGCTGACCTTGATCTGTGTGCCGAGGGCGAGCGGATGATTGCTGAGCGTGATCGCAACCGCTGCCGGCGGGGTGGGCACCGTCGCGCCGGCGGCGGGGCTGGTCGACTCCACGGCGTCGTGGGCCGACGCCGGACCGGCAGCCAGGAGGGCTGAGCCCAGCAGGACCGTGGCCGCCACGATCAGGCCCAGCAGGGCGCCCGGAAGTTGTCGGATGAAACGCATGGCTGGCCTGCTCCTTGTGTTGGCTTCCTTACAGACTAGGCGAGTTTGGCGGGTGGGCGCCGTCACGCCTAATAGGATTTAGCTAACACCCCTTTTCCCTCCCGGAGGACCAATGCTTAAGCAGGGCTCTGCACTCGACCGGTATTTCAAGATTTCCGAGCGGGGGTCGAACTTCTCGCGCGAGATCCGTGGCGGGTTCGCCACGTTCTTCGCCATGAGCTACATCGTGGTGCTGAACCCGCTGATCCTTTCCGGCCCGGATTCGTCCGGCGGAACGCTCGGCTTCCCGGCCGTCGCCGCCGTGACCGCCCTCGTGGCTGGCATCCTGACCATCCTGATGGGAGCCTGGGCCAAGCATCCCTTCGCGCTGGCAACCGGCCTCGGCGTCAACGCCTTCGTGGCCGTCACCGTCGCCACCAACCCGGGCCTGACCTGGCCGGACATGATGGGCCTGGTGGTCCTCTCCGGCGTCACCATGCTGATCCTGGTGCTCACCGGTTTCCGGACCGCCGTGTTCCGGGCGGTCCCGGAAGGGCTGAAGACGGCGATCGTCGTCGGCATCGGCCTCTTCATCGCCCTGATCGGCCTGGTCAACGCCGGCTTCGTCCGCCGCATCCCGGACGTCGCGGGCACCACGGTCCCCGTCGGCCTCGGCTTCGACGGCAAGCTGCTGGGCTGGCCCACGCTGGTGTTCGTGATCGGCCTGGTCCTGACCATCGCCCTCGTGGTGCGCAAGGTCAAGGGCGCGATCCTGATCGGCATCATCACCTCCACAATCCTGTCCGTGATCCTGGAATTCACCCTGCACATCGGGCCCAGCTTCGATGGCAAGAACTTCAACCCGCAGGGCTGGTCCCTCGTGGCGCCCAAGTTCACCGAATGGGCCGCCCCGGACCTGTCCCTGATCGGCAAGGCCAACCCGTTCGGCGCCTTCGAGCACCTCGGCTTCGTGGCCGCGACCCTGCTGGCGTTCGTGATCCTGCTGAGCATCTTCTTCGACGCCATGGGCACGATGGTTGGCCTGGCCACCGAGGCCGGCACCATCGACAAGGACGGCAACATCCCCAACGTGGACCGCGTGCTGCAGATTGACGCCCTGGGCGCAATCGTGGGCGGCGGCGCGTCCGTCTCCTCCAACCAGATCTACGTCGAATCGGGCGCAGGCATCGGCGAAGGCGCCCGCACGGGCCTGGCCTCGATCGTCACCGGCCTGCTGTTCCTCGTTGCCATGTTCTTCACCCCGCTGATTAACCTGGTGCCGTTCGAAGCCGTGGCTCCGGCGCTCGTCGTCGTCGGCTTCATGATGGTCTCCCAGGTCGGCAAGATCGACTGGCTGGACTGGGGCATCGCGATTCCCGCGTTCCTGACCTTCACGCTGATGCCGTTCACCTACTCGATCGCCAACGGCCTCGGCGCCGGATTCATCTCCTTCGTGCTGATCCGCCTGGTCCAGGGCCGCGCCCGCGAGGTGCACCCGCTGATGTGGGCCGTGGCCGCCGCGTTCCTGCTGTTCTTCGGGATCGGCCCGATCGAGGCCGCGCTCGGCATCCATTAAGGATCCCGGACCGACTCCCATCCGCCGAGATGGCATTTCGCGGCAGTGTTTTTGGAAAACATTGCCGTGAAATGTCATCTCGGCGGCGTTTAAGCAGGGTTTCCGGGATTTCGGACACTCCGACGGCGGCGCTGCTGGTTTTCCGGCACGGGCTGCGGTGAGCTAGGGACATGCCTTCTTCCGCCCGCACCGCCGACGTCCCGCCGCAGCCCTGGACCGGACGGTTCGACGGCGACGGCGCCGACCACCGCCGCTGGTGGCAGGCCGTGACGCCCTACACTGCCCACCCGCTCGGGCACCGGCAGCCGGCCGCGTCCGCCGGCGCGCGTCCCGCCGTCATCCTCGGCTTCGGCAGCGACGCCGGAGTGCGGCGCAACAAGGGCCGGGTCGGGGCCGCCGCCGCGCCCGCCGCCATCCGCGCCGCCCTCGGCCCACTGGCCTTCCATTTGGACCGGGAAGTGCACGACGCCGGCGACGTCACCGTCACCGGGGACGCGCTGGAGGCCGGGCAGGCACGGGCCGGGCTCGCCATCACCGGCCTGCTCGACGCCGGCGCCCTGCCGGTGGTCCTCGGCGGCGGCCACGAGACCGCCTTCGCCAGCTACCTGGGCGTGGCCGGCTCCGCCGCGGTCCGGGAGGGGCTGAAGGTGGGCGTGCTGAACCTGGATGCGCACTTCGACCTCCGCGACGAGCCGGTGCCCAGTTCCGGCACCCCGTTCCTGCAGATGGCCCGGGCAGAAGCCGCCGCGGGACGCGAACTAAAGTACGCCGTCGTCGGGATTTCCGAACCGAACAACACCAAGGCGCTGTTCCGGACCGCCGCGGAACTGGGCGTGGACTACCTGCTGGACGAGGACTGTACCGCGGACGCCGCGCAGGCTTTCGTGGCCGCGTTCCTGGCCCAGGTGGACGCGCTGTACCTGACCATCGACCTGGACGTGCTGCCGGCGTCGGTGGCGCCCGGGGTGAGCGCCCCGGCGGCCTACGGCGTCCCGCTGCCGGTGATCAGCGCCGTCTGCCGGCAGGTGGCCGCGAGCGGGAAACTGCTGCACCTTGATGTCGCGGAGCTGAACCCGGACTTCGACATCGACGGCCGTACCGCCAGGGTCGCCGCGCGGCTGATCAACACACTGCTGCGGTAGCTGGCCGGCGGCGCGGCACGGCTCGCCGGGGGCGCTCAGATGGCGGTGCGCGGCGCCTGGCCCTCGTCGCCGTGCTGCTCCACCGCGCGGCGCTCACGCAGCCGGTCCAGCCGGTTCATCACCGGCGCCGTCGTCGCGCCGTGCAGCACGATCGACATGGCCACGACCAGTCCCACAAACGCCCAGAGTTCCTGCGCCTGGGCGCTGAAGTTGCCGCGGCCGAGGGCGTAGCCGAGGTAGTACAGCGAGCCGATGCCGCGGATGCCGAAGAAGGAGATGGCGATGCGTTCCCGCGGGCCGGTCTTGCCCCGGGCCAGCCCGAGCCAGCCCGCCAGCGGTCGGACCAGGAGCAGGAACGCCAACGCCACCAGCACCTCGGTCCAGCCGATCCCGGCCAGCAGGCCGCGTGCGATCGCCCCGCCCAGCAGCACCAGGATGACCACGGTCATGAGCCGTTCCAGCTGCTCCACGTACGAGTGCATCACCCGGTGGAAGCCGTGCGTGCGCTCGGCGGCCCGGATGGTGACAGCGCAGACGAACACTGCGACGAAGCCGTAACCCTCGACCATTTGCGTGACGCCGTAGGCAAGGAATGTCGCCGCGAGGGCCACAAAGCCCTCGGAGTGGTTGGAGAGCCGGACGCTCTCATGCCGGGCCGTGAAGAAAAGCCGCCCCAGCAGCTTGCCCGTCGCGAGTCCCAGCAGCACGCCGATGCCGATCCGCCAGAGCACGTCCACGGCCAGCCAGTGACCCAGCCAGCCCGACGGCGAGGCGCCCACGAAGCTGATGGCGATGGCCAGGTAGACGAAGGGGAACGCCAGCCCGTCGTTCAGGCCCGCCTCGGAGGTGAGGCCGAAGCGGATCTCGTCCTCGCGCTCGGTCTCGTCTTCCTCGTCCGCGGGCTCCCCCACCTGCACCTCGGAGGCCAGGACCGGGTCGGTCGGGGCCAGGGCGGCCGCGACCAGGAGCGCGGCCCCAAGGCCGAGCCCCAGGAACCACATTCCCAGCAGGGTCAGACCGATGATGCACAGCGGCATGGCCAGGCCCAGCATCCGCCAGGTCGTGGACCACCGCCGGCGTCCGACGGGCCGGTCCAGCGCCAGTCCGGCGCCCATCAGCGAGATGATGACGCAGACTTCGGTCAGGTGGGTGAAGAACTCCCCGTGCTGCAGGGGGTCGGGGTTCGGCAGGGCCGGCATCAGCGTGAACGCCAGCATCCCTGCCCCGAGGAAAACCATCGGCATCGACAGGGGCGCGTTGCGCAACAGCTTGGGCAGCACCGCCGCGATGAAGACGGCGATTCCGGCCGCAAAAAAGACAATACTGGGAGCTTCGAACATGTGCACGCCCTCCTGCCACAACCGGGGTGCAGGCCCGGAATGGGTCGGGGCGCCGTTCCAACAGAACGGCGCCCCTCGCCTAAAAAGATATACCGCCACCTGCACACTATCGGCTCCGGACCGGGACGCCACGCCGGACAGACTAGAATAGCGGGTGGCCAACCGGCCAGATTCTAGGAAAGACCAGTCAATGAACACACACACCATGCGGACCCAGGCCTCTGACGCCACGTCCATCAAGCTCTCGTTTGCCAGCGCGCAGGAGGTCCACCACGGCCTCGAAAACGCCGTCAACACCTTGATCGCCTCGGCCGTCCAGGACCGCCGCTGCGGGATCCGGGTTACCCGCCACGAGCCGGGCGCCTACACCGTGGCGCTGGACGACACCGTGCCCTTCGGTGAGACCCACGAGGACGTCGCGGCCTAGTCAGCGCGGGCCGGAACAGGCCAAGGGCCGGTGAGGGATGCACCCCTCACCGGCCCTTCTTTGTGCTTGATTCTGCGCCGCGGCGCCGGCGCCTAGCTGCGCCGCACCTGCACACCGTCGGACTTCAGGAACAGCTGCGCCTCCGAGGGTGTACCCGGCACCAGCCAGAGCACATTTCCGCTGGACGACACTTCTTCGACTTCCCCGGCTGCCAGCAGCTGTGCGTGCTTGAGGATTTCCACCTGGTCCCCCGCCTTGAGGCTCCTCCAGTCGGAGACCGTGGCGGCGAACGCCGTGCGCCTGGACATGACCGTCCCGCGTGATTTCATGAACTTCTACCCCTTTGTAGGTTCGTTTTTTACTTTTCCGCCACAACGTCTTTGGTGTGGGCTACATCATATTCTTACTACATTTCCTGCGCCCCCGGCGGCCGTGTTGCCGCACATTTCGGGGGCGCCGGGAAATGCCCGGCCGGCTCGTATTTTCTTTGCCGTCAGGCCAGATTTCCGACGGCGGATTCGGCGGCGGCGCGCACCTTGCCTGAGGCCACGAGCAGGTCGGCTGCCTCCAGCTCAGGTGAGAGGAACCGGTCGGTTCCGGGCCCCTCGACGACGTCGCGCAGCACCGCGATCACTGCGGCCCCTGCCGGGCCCGGCGTGAGTTCGCCGCCGGAGAGCTGGGTGCGGATGTCCAGGGCCCGGGCGGAGGTCACCAGCTCGATCGCCAGGACGCGGCGCAGGTTCTCCACCGCGCGGCGCAGCTTGCGGGCCGCGTGCCAGCCCATCGAGACATGGTCTTCCTGCATGGCCGAACTCGGGATCGAATCCACCGACGCCGGAACGGCCAGCCGCTTGTTGTCCGAGACCAGCCCGGCCTGGGTGTACTGCGCAATCATCAGGCCGGAGTCGACGCCGGGATCCGCGGCGAGGAAGGCCGGCAGCCCGTGCGAGCGGGCCGGGTCCAGCATCCGGTCGGTCCGGCGCTCGGCGATGGAGCTCAGGTCCGCGACGGCGATCGCGAGGAAGTCCAGCACGTAGGCCACCGGCGCGCCGTGGAAATTGCCGTTGGAGCTGACCCGGCCGTCCGGCAGGACCACGGGGTTGTCGATCGCGGCGGCGAGTTCGCGCGAAGCGACCAGCGCGGCGTGGTCGACGGTGTCGCGGACGGCGCCGGCCACCTGGGGGGCGCAGCGCAGCGAGTAGGCGTCCTGGACCTTGGTGTCGTTGACCCGGTGCGAGGCCACGATCGGGGAGTCGGACAGCACCCGCAGCATATTGTCCGCGGAAGCGGCCTGGCCCGGGTGCGGCCGGAGCGCGGCGTGCAGCTCCGGCAGGAACACCTGGTCCGTGCCGAGCAGCGCCTCGACGCTGAGCGCGGCGGTGATGTCCGCCGTCGTGAGCAGCTGGCGGATGTCCGCGATGGCCATCAGCAGCATGCCCAGCATGCCCTCGGTGCCGTTGACGAGCGCCAGGCCTTCCTTCTCGGCGAGGGTGACGGGTTCAATGCCGTGCGCGGCGAGGAGCTCGGCGACGGGGCGTCCGCCCTTGCCGCCGAACAGTTCGCCGTCCGGGCCCACCGCTTCGCCCTCGCCCATCAGGACCAGGGCGCAGTGCGAGAGCGGTGCGAGGTCGCCCGAGCAGCCGAGCGAACCGAATTCGCGGACCACCGGTGTGATGCCGGCGTTGAGCACGTCCACCATGGTCTGCAGCACCACGGGGCGGACGCCGGTGCGGCCGGAAGCGAGGGTCTTGGCGCGCAGGAACATGATGCCGCGGACCACCTCGCGTTCCACGGCCGGGCCCATGCCGGCGGCGTGGCTGCGGATCAGCGACTTCTGCAGCTGGGTGCGCAGCCCGCCCGGGATGTGCCGGTTGGCCAGGGCGCCGAAGCCGGTGGAGATGCCGTAGGCCGGCGTCTCGCTGTGCGCGAGGTCGTCGATGTGGGCGCGGACCTTGGCGACGGCGTCGAGGGCGTCCTGGGAGATGGTCACCTTTGCGTCGTGGCGGGCGACGGCGACGACGTCCTCGGGGGTGACGCCGCTGGAGCCGAGGGTGACGGTGAGCGGTGAGTGGGTCGTAAGGGTCACTTTGTGGTTCCTTCGTTCATGGGGATGCGGACGCCGCGTTCCTTGGCGACCTCGACGGCGCGCTCGTAGCCGGCGTCGGCGTGGCGGATGACACCCATGCCGGGGTCGTTGGTGAGCAGGCGCTCAAGCTTCTGCGCGGCGAGCTCGGTGCCGTCGGCGACGGAGACCTGGCCGGCGTGGATGGAGCGGCCGATGCCCACGCCGCCGCCGTGGTGGATGGACACCCAGGTGGCGCCGGACGCGGTGTTGAGCAGGGCGTTGAGCAGCGGCCAGTCGGCGATCGCGTCGGAGCCGTCCGCCATCGCTTCGGTTTCGCGGTACGGGGAGGCGACGGAGCCGGAGTCGAGGTGATCCCGGCCGATCACGATGGGCGCCTTGACCTTGCCCTCCTTGACCAGCTTGTTGAACAGCAGGCCGGCCTTGGCCCGCTCGCCGTAGCCCAGCCAGCAGATGCGGGCCGGCAGGCCTTCGAATTCGACGCGCTCCTGCGCGGCGTCGATCCAGCGGTGCAGGTGCTTGTTCTCCGGGAACAGCTCCTTGATGGCCTTGTCCGTCACCGCGATGTCCTCGGGGTCACCGGACAGGGCCACCCAGCGGAACGGGCCCAGGCCCTCGCAGAAGAGCGGGCGGATGTAGGCCGGGACGAAGCCGGGGAACTCGAAGGCGCGGTTGTAGCCGCCCTTGCGGGCCTCGTCGCGGATGGAGTTGCCGTAGTCGAAGACCTCGGCGCCGGCGTCCTGGAATTCGACCATGGCCTGGACGTGCTTGGCCATCGAGGCCTGCGCCTTCTTGGTGAAGCCTTCCGGGTCGGCGGCGGCCTCGCGGTGCCATTCCTCCACCGTGATGCCCTCGGGCAGGTAGCTTAGAGGGTCGTGCGCCGAGGTCTGGTCCGTGACGATGTCCACGGTGAGCTCGCCGGCGTTGTGGCGGCGCAGGATCTCGGGGAAGACGGTGGCGGCGTTGCCGACGTAGCCCACCGACCAGCCGCGGCGCTCCTCCTTGGCTTTGAGCACTTTGGCGATGGCGGTGTCGAGGTCGGTCTCCACCTCGTCGAGGTAGCGCTTGCCGGCCCGGCGGCGCAGGTGGCTCTCGTCGACGTCGACGATGAGGCAGGCGCCCTCGTTGAGGGTGACGGCGAGCGGCTGCGCGCCGCCCATCCCGCCGCAGCCGCCGGTGAGGGTCAGGGTGCCGGCGAGGGTGCCGTTTTCGTCCCCGGTGAGCTTACGGGCGATCGCGGCGAAGGTCTCGAAGGTGCCCTGCAGGATGCCCTGGGTGCCGATGTAGATCCAGGACCCGGCGGTCATCTGGCCGTACATCATCAGGCCCTCGGCCTCGAGTCGGCGGAATTCGGGCCAGTTGGCCCAGTCGCCGACGAGGTTGGAGTTGGCCAGCAGCACGCGCGGAGCCCACTCGTTGGTGCGGAAGACGCCGACCGGCTTGCCGGACTGGACCAGGAGGGTTTCGTCCTTTTCCATGGTTTCCAGGGTGCGGGTGATCGCGTCGAACGCCGCCCAGGACCGGACCGCGCGGCCGGTGCCGCCGTAGACCACGAGGTCATCCGGGCGCTCGGCCACCTCGGGGTCCAGGTTGTTCATCAGCATGCGCAGCGGGGCTTCGGTCTGCCAGCTCTTGGCGGTGAGCTCGGTGCCGCGGGCTGCTTTGACCGGGCGGGCACCGGTGGTGAAATCGGCGGGTGCCATGGGGGCTCCTTCGTTGTTTCGGGTGGTTCCTGGGAGAGGTTCTGTATCAACTAAAGCCTGTCCGGGGCCCCGGAAACAGGGGCTTCGTGCGGGTGCTGTCCGGGATTCCAGACCCAACTGGCTAGCAGTTGTTGTCGTTTTGCGCAGCCATAACGACAACTACTGCGAGCTAGTTGGGCTGGGGCGGCCGTGGATCCGGACCGAGAGATCGTCCGCGACCTTCTTGACCCGCGCGGCCAGGACCGGCCACTGGTCCGTGGGCAGCTTGTCCTCCAGGAACGTCACGGCGACGGCGGCCGTCGGCCAGCCCGTGTGGTCCGTGACGGCGGCCGCGATCGAGCCCAAGCCGGGGGTCACTTCGCCGTGTTCGGTGGCGTAGCCCCGCTGCCGGACCTGGTCCAGATGCGAGGACAGTGCGGAGTACTTGGTGATCGGCGATTCGGTCTCGTGCCGGGCACTGAAGGCCGCGGCGTTCGGGTACAGCGCCCGGACCTGGGACTTCGGCAGGGCGGCCAGGATCGCCCGGCCGCTCGCGGTGAGGTGGCTGGGTAGCCGGACCCCGACGTCGGTCACGAGGGAGGGCCGGTTTTTCGCCCGCTCCTCGACGATGTAGAGCACGTCCCTGCCGTGCAGCACGGCGAGGTGGGCGCTCTCCCCGATCACGTCCACCAGCGTCGCAAGCATCGGCCGGCCGAGCCTGGAGAGCGGCTCCTGGCGGGAGTAGGCGGAGCTGAGCTCGAAGGCGCTGATGCCGAGCCCGTACCGCTGCTCCTCGTGCAGGTGCAGCACAAAACCGTTCGCCTCCATCACGCCGAGCAGATGGTAGACACTGGAGCGCGGCAGGCCCAGCGCGGTGGCAATGTTCGACGCCGCCATCGGCCCGCGCTTGGAGGCCAGCAGTTTCAGGATCCGCAGCGTGTTCTCGGCCGCCGGCACCTTGGACGCCGGCCTGGCGGCGGCCGGCCTGGCCGCAGCCGGCTTCGGCAGGGCACTGGGGGTTCCCACGGGCGGGGTGGTGGCGCTGGCGGCTGACATGTGGTCCTCTTCGTTTCGGGTGTGTCCGGTATCCCGTACTTAAGCATGCGCCCGGCTGTCCACTCTCAAGGACTCAGCGCATCTCACGTTGTCTGGAATACCAGACAATCATGCTAGACCGGGCGGGGGACTTCCGCCCCTAGCCCGGCCACGGGAGAAGGTGCTTCGCTGAACGAAGCCGCCGGAACATCAGGAGGACCGCCGTGCGCTGGATCGCAGGACTGTTCTTAATCGCCCACGGCCTCGTTCATCTCGCCATCTGGCTGCCGCGGCCGGACGAAAAGGCGCCGTTCGACGTCGGCCGGTCCCCCTTCGCCGGGGAGGTGCGCCGTCTCGCTGTTGCCCTGGCGATCGCCGCCGCGGCGGTGCTGGGGCTAGCGGGCCTGGGACTCCTGGTGGCGGCGCCGTGGTGGATCCCGGTCACGGTAGCCGGGGCCGGAATCTCGGCCGCCCTGCTGGTGCTCACGTTCAACCCGTGGTGGCTGATCGGGCTGGGCATTAACGCAGCCATCATCGTCCTCGCCCTGCAGCAGCCCGGGTGACGGGTGTGGATACCCGGCGCACGGAGTTCCAGGGGGCGCAGCTGAAAGCGGTGAAGGCGGTCCATACCCTGGCGTGGTTCACGATCGAGGCGGCGATGGTCTATGTCCTGTACTCCGGGATCCGGGGACGCTCCGACCGGAGGGCGGGCGTCGCCGGCGCCGTGGTCTTCGCCGAAACCGCGGTCTTTGCGGGCAACGGCTTCCATTGCCCGCTGACGGCGGTCGCTCAACGGCTCGGCGACAGCACCGGCTCCGTCACGGACATCTATTTGCCGAAGTGGTTTGCCCACAACCTCCCGGCGATCCACGTCCCGCTAATAGTCGCGGCGGTGGCGGTCCACTGGCGGAACCTGCGCCGTCAGCTCCGGTAGAGCCGGGCCATCGCCGCCGCGGTGGCTGCCCTCAACCGCGACGGGTGCATCCCGTCGTTAGGCAGCCCCGCCGTCGCGCCTTCCCAGACGGCGGCCCAGAAAGCATCGGGACCATTAGCGGCAGCGGCCGGCGGGCGCAGGTACCAGTCGAAGCCGCGCGGGCGGGGCGGCAGGCCGGCGTGAACCAGATAGGTGTCGATATCGTCGTCGATCGACTCCAGGTCCGCGTCGGTCAGGAGCGAAGGTTCCCGGGTCACGCGTCCGTCGCTGTATCTGATGACGACGACGGTCTCCCGGTTGCGGGGCGCGCCGGGGACCCGCACGACGTTTGGCGGACCCGCGGCCCACGCCACCAGCGCGCCCCAGCCGTTTTCGGGCGCCGGAATCCAGCCTCCGGGCGCGGTGGACGCCTGCCTGGCACCCCACGGGTCGTCACTCATAGGCCCACCCTAACCATCGCGCCGGAATCGCGCCGGAATTCGTTGCCCCGAGTATCCCGTGACCGGGATCCAAGTGGTGGTCGGCGAAGAAGGGGTACGTGTTACGCGTGTTACTGGTGGGACGAGTTCGTACAGTGGGCGGACGGGGGCGCCGGAACGAAGACGGCAAGGCTGGGGAGTCTGTCCACGTCGTTTCGGTCCCCCGTGAAGGAACTTCGTTCGCTGGCAAGGAGCAGCCCGATGCGCATTTCCCCAGCACGGCCAATCAGCACAGAACAGCCAATCAGGACAGCCCAGCCCGCACGCCCGCAGCCGGCTGCCCGTGTCGCCCGGGCCTTGCGGCAGGCTGCACGCCGCGTCTACGAAGGCCGCGTCCCGTTCCGCATCGGCCAACTGGTCGTGGGCGACGACCCGTTCAATGGGCGCAGGGAAGGGACGGTCGAGGTCATCCGCGCCCCGTTCGTCGGCCTGCGCATCCCCGGGACTCCCGCCGGAACCCTGTTCTACTTCGATCACCGCAACGTACGGCAACCCGAATAGGCAGACCAGGACGTCCTTTGCAGTCCGCTCCGGGAAGTCCTTCCGTCTCCCCGACTCGGCGCTGCAGGACGGCACCCCACAGACCGCCACACCGACCTCCTGGCAGCATCAAGCCGGCTGCTCGCCGGCCCGGGCCCCTACGCGGGCGGCTAAGCCTCCCGTTCGGCCCTCCGCCGGAAATCGCCCGGCCAGTCGGACCTCCGGATCCGGCCTAGTTCCTGAACCGGCCCCGGGTGCCCCCACTCGTCGCGCCCGAGCCGGGCCAGCGGCCCGAGCAGGTCGATGCGCGGGTGGCTGCCATCCAGGACATCGGCAGAGACCGCAGCGTGGGTGACCTCGCCGAACACCAGCACGCAGTCACCCATGGCCAGCGTCGAATGCAGGCGGCACTCCAGGGCCGCCGGCGACTCCGCCACCCGGGGCACGCTGACCGTCAGGCTGGCCTCCCGGGTGAGATTGGCGGCATCGAACTCGCTGACCTCCGGCGGGAAGTTGGTGCCGGTCGCGTTGACCTCGGCGAGGAAGTCGGCCGGCGCAAGATTGACCACAAATTCGCCTCGCGCGGAGATGTTCCGCAACGTGTCCTTCCGGCCCACCGAGGTGAACTGGATGATCGGCGGTGTCACCGACGCGACAGTGAAGAAGGAATGCGGAGCGAGGTTGTCCACCCCCTCGACGGAGGTGCTGGAAACCCAGGCAATAGGAC
The DNA here is from genome assembly GCF_056393885.1 of Arthrobacter sp. 10T44. Taxonomy (NCBI): domain Bacteria; kingdom Bacillati; phylum Actinomycetota; class Actinomycetes; order Micrococcales; family Micrococcaceae; genus Arthrobacter; species Arthrobacter sp. 10T44. The sequence goes on from NZ_JBFTGT010000004.1 coordinate 331,091, forward strand.
GGGGCACGACGACGGCTGTCAGCAGCCGGTAAAACTCTTCGGAGGGCAAGTCGGCGGGGCTGAAATCCTTGCGCATGCCCCCAGCCTAGCGGCACGCCCCGCGGCGAAGCCGCCACCAAACCTGGCCCGGCTGACAGACAACTGACCCGCCCGGGCAGAGATGCCCGGGCGGGTCAGGGCCAGCGCGTCAGAGCCAGCGGGTCGGAGTTGTGAGCGCCCTATCGGGCGGACCAGCCACCGTCCATGGTGTAGCTGGCGCCGGTGACCATGCCGGCGTCGTTCGAGGCCAGCCACGCCACCAGCGAGGCCACCTCCTCGGGTTCGACCAGCCGCTTCACGGCCGCCTCGGTGAGCATGATCTTGGCCAGCACCTCGGACTCCGGAATGCCGTGCACCTTGGCCTGGTCCGCAATCTGCGACTCGACCAGCGGCGTCCGGACATACCCGGGGTTGATGCAGTTGGACGTGACACCGTGGGCACCGCCCTCCAGCGCCGTCACCTTGCTCAGCCCTTCCAGGCCGTGCTTGGCGGAGACGTAGGCGCTCTTGAACGGCGAGGCCCGAAGCCCGTGGACCGACGACAGGTTAATGATCCGGCCGAAGCCGTTGGCGTACATGTGCGGCAACGCAGCCCGGATCAGCAGGAACGGCGCCTCAAGCATGAGGGTGACGATGCGGCGGAAATCTGCCGGATCAAAGTCCTCGATCGGACTGATGCGCTGGATCCCGGCGTTGTTGACCAGGATGTCGCAATCCAGGCTGAGCGTCTGCAGGGCCTCGACGTCGAGCAGGTTCACCGCCCACGCGGTGCCCCCGACTTCGTCGGCGAGGGCGGTGGCGGCGGCTTCGTCGACGTCGGCAACCACCACCTTCGCGCCCCTGGCAGCGAGGGCACGGACGCTGGCAGCGCCGATCCCGCCCGCGCCGCCGGTGACCAATGCCTTGCGGCCGTTGAGTGTATTTTCCATTACCCAGCCTTCCAGTTCAGAGATTCACGGTCATCAGATTCAAGCAGTTCAGCGGACGTTCAAGCAGCTCAGCGGACGGCCGCTACTGCAAGGCCTTCACGTTCGGCGTCGGCCCGGTCCACGTCCTCGAGGGCGATGCCCTTGGTTTCCTTGAGGCTGAGCACTGCCACCGTGGTGATGGCGCAGGCCACCAGGAGGTAGATGGCGGTGGGCAGCCAGGAACCGGTGTCCTTGAGCCACGCGGTGGCCAGCAGCGGCGCGAGCGAGCCGGCGAAGATCGAGGTGACCTGCGAACCCAGCGAGACGCCCGCGTAACGCATCCGGGTCGGGAACAGCTCCGACATCAGCGCCGGCTGGCCGGCGTACATGAAGGCGTGCAGGCACAGGCCGATCGTCACGGCGAGCACGATGACGACGGGGTTGCGGGTGTCGAACATCGGGAAGGCGAAGAACGGCCAGGTGGCTCCGGTGATGGCTCCGACCAGGTAGACCGGCTTGCGGCCCCAGCTGTCCACAAGCCGTCCGACCTGCGGGATGACCAGGAAGTGGATGAGGTGGGCAATCAACAGGGCCAGCAGCAGCGAGGACGTGTCGTACTTGTGGACGCTCTTGAGGTAGACAATCGCGAAGCTCACCACGAGGTAGTACATGATGTTTTCCGCGAACCGGAGGCCCATGGCCTGCAGGATGCCCTTGGGATACTTGCGGATGACTTCGCGGACGCCGTAGCTGGCGGCCTGCTCCTGCTCCAGCTGCGCCTTGGCCTCGAGGAAGATCGGGGCTTCGGAGACGTTGGTGCGGATGTAGTAGCCGACGAACACGATCACCGCGGAGAGCCAGAACGCCACGCGCCAGCCCCAGCCGAGGAAATCCGCGGCGCTGAGCACGTTGGACATGATGAACAGGACCAGGGTGGCCAGCAGGTTGCCGACCGGGACCGCCGCCTGGGGCCAGCTGGACCAGAAGCCGCGGGACTCGTTGGGGCTGTGCTCGGCAACGAGCAACACGGCGCCGCCCCATTCGCCGCCCAGCGCGAAGCCCTGGATGAAGCGCAGCGCCACCAGCAGGGCCGGCGCGAGGTAGCCGATGTCGACGAAGCCCGGGAGGCAGCCCATCAGGAAGGTGGACACACCGATGATCACGATGGTCAGCTGCAGGGTGGGCTTGCGGCCCAGCTTGTCGCCGATCTGGCCGAAGACGATGCCGCCGAGCGGGCGGGCGACGAAACCGACGGCGTAGGTCAGGAACGCCTGGATGATGCCGTCCAGTTCATTGCCGGTGGCGGGGAAGAAGTACTTGCCGAACACCAGGGTGGCGGCGGTGGCGTAGAGGAAGAATTCGTACCACTCCACGACGGTGCCGACCATCGATGCGGCGACGATTTTCTTCAGGCCTGCACCCTTGGTGGCTGCGGCGGGGGGTGTTGCGGAGCGTTGGTCTACGCTCATCTCGTTCTCCTTAGTGTCCACGATGACACGCGCCGTGATGCACAGCACTGAAAATGGGCTTCATCGAGTATTGCCGCAGATTCCTTGCGGTTCAATGGCCAAACCGGCACGATGTATGTGCAGAATTGCAGATATGAATGCAAATCCCGACGACCTGCTGGTGCTGCTGGCGGTCTCGCGCTCGGCCAAATTTACGACGGCGGCCCAGGTCCTGGGCTTGAACCACACCACGGTCTCCCGCCGGATCGCTGCCCTGGAGAAGGCCCTCGGCGGCCGCGTGCTGTCGCGGGCCGCGGGCGGCTGGGAACTGACGGAACTCGGCGCCTCCGCGGTCGCCGTCGCCGAGCAGGTGGAAGGCGCCGTGCGCTCGCTCGAAAAGCCCGGCACGACGCCGGATCCCGTCACCGGCGTCGTGCGGATGACCGCCACCGACGGTTTCAGCGCCTACATCGCGGCCCCCGCGGTGGCCCGGCTGCGCCGCCACCACCCCGGGCTCAGCGTGGAGATCATCACGGTGACCCGGCGGGCGCTGCAGCAGCGCTCCGGCCTGGACATCGAGGTGGTGGTCGGCGAGCCGCAGGTGCACCGGGCCGAGGCGGCCCGGCTCGGCGAATACATGCTGGGGATGTACGCCTCGCGGAGCTACCTGGCCGAGTACGGGACGCCGCGCTCCGTGGACGAACTGGAGGCGCATCCGCTGGTCTACTTCGTCGATTCCATGCTCCAGGTGGACGACCTCGACGCCCCGCGGCGGCTGGTGCCGACCATGCGGGACGGGCTGAGCTCCACGAATGTCTTTGTCCACGTGGAGGCGACGCGGGCCGGGGCCGGAATCGGCTTCCTGCCCTGCTTCGCCGCGGACCTGCATCCGGACCTGGTCAGGCTGTTGCCCGATGAGTTCGCCGAGCGGTTGCCCTACTGGATGGTCCTGCGGCCCGACTCGATGCGCCGGCCGGCCGTCGCCGCCGTGGTCCAGGCCCTGCGCGAGCAGACCGACGCTCACCGCGAGGCGCTGATGGGCCGGGGCGGCTACGCAGCGATTGCTCCGTAGGCGCCGTTTTGGGGCCGCAAAAGGGCCGTTACGGAGCAGTCGACGACGTCGGGTCCGCGGCTTTCGGGTCCGCGGCTTTCGGGTTCGCCGACGTCGGGACTGCCGCCAGCGGGACCGCCGCCTCCGGGTCGTGGCGGACGGCGGCGCCGGCGGCGAAGGCGCGCACCTTGGCATCGTGCCAGATGTGCGCCGGCACCGCGCCGCCCAGCAGGCGCCGTGCGAGGCCGGGGTCGTCGTCGAACGGCGCGTCGCTGCCGGCGATGATCATGTTGCCGTAGCGCCGGCCCTTGAGCATGGCCGGGTCGGCGATGATTACCGTGTGCTCGAAGGCCGCAGCGATCGTGGCAGCGTCTTCGCGCGCGTTGGCCAGCGCCGGGGCGTCGCCGGAATTCACCAGGTAGATCCCGCCGGGCGCCAGGACACGCTTGGCGTGGCCGGTGAATTCGCTGGTGGTGAGCGGCCGCGGTGTGACGGAGCCGGCGAAGACGTCGCGGATGATGAGGTCCCGCGTCTGCGGCGTGAGGCTCTCGGTAACCTCGCGGGCCTCCCCCACGCGCAGGCGCAGCAGCGGCGCCTTGGGCAAGTCGAACCAGCCGCGGACGTACTCGGCAAGTTTCCCGTCCAGCTCCACCACCACCTGCCGGGCGTCCGGATAGGCGGCGTGGAAGTAGCGCGCCAGCGAGCAGGCCCCCCCGCCCAGGTGCAGGGCACGCAGCTTCGGCCGGGTCGGCGGCGGCCAACGCGACTCGACCAGCGCCGCAATCCAGCGCATGTACTCGAAGTCAAGGAACAGCGGGTCGGCGAGGTCGATATGGGAGCTCATCACGCCGTTGATCCGCAGCAGCCACCCGGTCGAGTTGTCCTGGTCCGGGATCAGCTCGCAGTCGCCGGTGTCGATGTAGTAGACGCCCGCGACCGGGCCGTCCGGGCGGCTGCCCTTCGGCACTTCCACCACTCCCGGCGTCGACGTCCCGGCGTTTCGCCCGGCCGCCCTGCCGCGCTTTGCCATCAGCTATCCGCCATTCCGCTCATGGACCAACCCTAGCTGGCCAGCGCCGGCCGATTTTCAAAATTTCCTTGTAATCAAATGCGAAGCGTGCTTACTATCTAATAGTAATCATGCTTACTATTCGCGTTCGGCGCTGCTGGTTTGCTAACCGGCAGCAGATCTACAAGGAAAGAGAGCGACGATGACAGAGAACCAATGGCCCCAGGACGGTAGCTACGGAACCCCGACGGCGACGCAGGGCACGGAGCTAGGTACAGAGCCGGCACTGCGGCAGAGCTCGACGTTCCCGCCCGCCTCCACCGGGACGCCCTCGAAGACCGACACCGCCAAGGGCGAAGCCGGCGAGGTCAAGCAGCAGGCCGCGGAATCGGCCCAGAACGTTACCGAAACGGCAAAGGCCGAAGCGGCCAACGTGGCCGGCGAGGTCAAGAGCAACGCCAAGGACCTCATCAACCAGGCCCGGACGGACCTGACCGCCCAGGCCGGCACGCAGCAGCAGAAGGCTGCCCAGGGCCTGCGCTCCATTTCCAGCGAACTCCACACCATGGCTGAGGCCTCGGACCAGCCCGGCGTCGCGACCGACCTGATCCGCCAGGCCGCCGAGCGGTCACAGTCCGTGGCGACGTGGCTTGACAACCGCGACCCCGGTTCGTTGCTCAATGAGGTCAAGTCCTTCGCCCGCCAGCGGCCCGGCACCTTCCTGCTGGCCGCTGCCGGCGCCGGCATCCTGGCCGGACGCCTCAGCCGCAGCCTCAGCGCCGGGGCTCCGGATACGACGTCCACCGGCACCACCGGCACCACCGGCACCCCGGCGCAGTACAGCGCCCCGGTCACCCGGGTGCCCGACGCCGGCGTCGCGGTCCCCCCGCCGCCGGTGACCTACCCGGAGACGACGACCGCCGGCGTAGCCGATACCTACCCGCCCAGCCCGCTTGAGGGCACCGGCGCGCACGCCGACCAGTGGGCTAACGACCCGCTGGCCGCCGATCCGTACCGCATTGATCCCACCGTCGACCCCGACCGTAAGGATCCGTTCGACGGAGGCCGTCGATGAGCAGCGAGATGCCCACGGGCGCCCCGATGCCTCCCACCGAGGCCCATGTGAAAGCGGAAACCAACTCCCTGGGCGATCTACTAGGTGACGTCACGCGGGACATGTCCACCCTGATGCGTCAGGAAGTGGAGCTCGCCAAGGCCGAACTGAAGCAGACCGCCGGCCGGGCCGGCAAGGGCGGCGGCATGTTCGCCGGCGCCGGCGTCGCAGGCCACTTCGTCCTGCTGTTCCTCTCCCTCGCCCTCTGGTGGGGTTTGGGAACGCTGATGGGGCTGGGATGGTCCGGCGTCGTCGTCGCGATCATCTGGGGCATCATCGGCGCCGTCCTGGCCTCGATGGGCCGCAAGGAACTCAAGGCGATGAAGGGCATGCCGCAGACCGCGGAAACCCTCCAGGAAATCCCCCCGACCCTCAAGCCCAGCCACTAGAGCGAGGAAAACACAATGACTGAAAACCCGGATGCCATCCGCGCCGACATTGAAGCAACCCGCGCCCGGCTCGGCACCAACGTCGACGCCGTGGCCGACAAGGTCACGCCGTCGCACATCGTCCAGCGCCAAACCGACAAGGTCAAGGACGCCGTCTTCGGAGTGAAGGAGAAAGTCATGGGAGCAGCCGACCACACCGCCGGCAACGTGCATTCCGCAGGCGGCAGTGCCGCCTCGCACCTGAACGACGCCGGCTCCGCCGTCGCCGACGCACCGCACCTGGCCAAGACCAAGACGCAGGGCAACCCGCTCGCCGCAGGGCTCATCGCCTTCGGCGCCGGCCTGCTGGTGTCCTCGCTGATCCCGGCGAGCCAGAAGGAACGCGAGGCAGCGGACGCCTTGAAGACGGCCGCCGAGCCGCTCACCACGGAGCTGACCGAAGCCGCGCAGCACGTGGCCGAGGGTCTCAAGGAGCCTGCCCAGGCCGCCATGGAGAACGTCAAGGCCACGGCCGCCGACGCCGCCCAGAACGTCAAGGGTGAAGGCCAGACGGCCGTCGCCGACGTGAAGGACCGTGCGGCCGACGCCAAGGACAACGTCCAGCAGGCCTAGCCCGACCCGGAAGACGGCCGGTTGCCCTCGCTGACGCGCTGGGCAGCCGGCCGCTGCGCTTAACCACGAAAGAAGATTCCGATGGCCAAGAACCTCACCAAGGCGGACACTGGCTCCATGGACGACGCCGAAACCCCCGAGAGCAGCACCGCCAAGGCGCGCACTGCCCCCGCCCCGGACGACGCGCGCAAGCCGGACCGCCCCACCGATGTCACCAAGCCCTCCTGGAAGTACATCGCCAAGAAGACCCTGCGGGAATTCACCAAAGACCAGTGCCCCGACCTCGCGGCGTCGCTGACCTACTACTCGGTGCTCTCAATCTTCCCGGCGCTCCTGGCGCTGGTGTCCCTGCTGGGTCTCTTCGGAGACGCCCAGAAAACCACCTCGGCGCTGCTGGACATCGTCCAGGGCATCGCACCCGGCCAGACCGTGGACACGATCCGCCCGGTAGTCGAAGAACTGGCCAGCTCCTCGGCCGCGGGCCTGACGTTCATCGTGGGCCTCCTCACCGCCCTCTGGTCCGCCTCCGGCTATGTCGGGGCGTTCGGGCGGGCCATGAACCGGGTGTATGAGACCGACGAGGGCCGGCCGTTCCTGAAGCTGCGCGGCACCATGCTCGGTGTCACGGTCGTCAACCTGCTGATCGTCGTCGTGCTGGCCGCGATGCTCGTGCTCAGCGGCCCGGTGGCCGAGTCCGTCGGAAACATCATCGGTCTGGGCGGGGCGTTCCTGGCCGTCTGGAACATCGCCAAGTGGCCGGTGATGCTGGTGCTCGTGATCGTGGCTATTGCCATCCTCTACTACGCCACCCCCAACGTTAAGCAGCCCAAATTCCGCTGGATGAGCATGGGATCGGCGATCGCCCTGGTGGTCTTCCTGCTGGCATCCCTGGCGTTCGGCTTCTACGTGGCCTACTCCAACAGCTACAACAAGACCTACGGTGCAATCGGCGGCGTCATCATCGCGCTGCTCTGGCTTTGGATCCTGAACATGTCGCTGCTCTTCGGCGCCGAGTTCGACGCCGAAACCGAACGCGGCCGCCAGCTCCAGGCCGGCATCGAGGCCGAGGAAACCATCCAGCTGCCGCCGCGCGACACGAAGAAGAGCGACAAGCTGCAGGCCAAGGAGGAAGAGGACATCCGCCGCGGACGGGAGCTGCGGGAAGAACACAGCGGCCCCGAACGGGCGGGGGACTAAAGCCCCTAGCCGTCCCGTTCCCCGCACGGGTAGTACTGGGGGACGCACCGCTGGGGAGTGCTACGTCCGCCTACCCGGGAGGATCCATGCCGGCACCCGCAGCAGGTCCCCGGCCCGCCGCCGTCGCCGTGGGCTACGACGGCTCCGAATCCTCTCAACTCGCTGTCCGCTGGGCCGCCGACCACGCCGCCCTCCGGGGAGTCCCCCTGCGGGTGGTCCACGCCTGGGTCTGGCCGATGTTCACCAAGGACCTGGGACCCGTCAAAGGCGTGGCTGGCAGCGGCCTCCGGCATTCCGCCGAGACCATCCTCGCCGAGGGCGTGGGGCTGGCCCACGGCGTTGACCCCGGGCTCGCCGTCGACGGTGTCATGGAGGCCGGACTGCCCGCACAGGTCCTGCGCCGGGCCGCCGCGGACGCCTCCCTCCTTGTGGTGGGTAGCCGGGGTATAGGCGGCGTGCTCGGCCACCTCGCCGGCTCGGTCTGCCTGGAGCTGGCCGGCGCCGCCCCGTGCCCGCTGATGGTGGTCCGCCGTCCGCACCTGCCCGGCAGGCCCGTCGTCGTCGGCGTCGATGCCGCGGCCCACAGCTCGGCGGTGCTGGCCGACGCCGCCCGCCTCGCCGTCGCAATGGGCGCCGAGTTGCAGCTGGTCCATGTTGATCCGGACCATGGCGGCGACCTGGCGGAGCACGGCCGCCACGCCCCGCTCCACGGCGCGGAACTGCTGGAGTACTCCCTCGGCGAAGCAGGGAGACTCGCCCCCGGGCTGGCAGTCTCCGGCACGCTGAAGGAGGGCCGGGCGGCGGCCAAGGAACTCGTGGAGGCGGCCGAAGATGCGGATGTGCTGGTGCTGGGCACCCACAACCGCGGCGGAGGCATTGGCAACACCGTCTCCGCGGTGCTGCACAAGGCGGCCTGCAACGTCATGATCACGTGCTGATTCCGACCCCGGGATCACGGCCGCCGCAGCCCGGGTCAGGAAGAGAAGCCAGAAAAGGAGGCCCTGTGCGAGCCTGGTGGGTTGCGCAGCCCGGACCAATCGCGACGGGTCCGCTGGTATCCGGCGAGCGCCCGGACCCCAGCCCCGGCCACGGGGAAGTCCTTTTGCGCGTGCGGGTGTGCGGGGTGTGCCGCACGGACTTGCACCTGGCCGAAGGCGAGCTGGCCCCCAGACGGGCCGGCGTCGTTCCCGGGCACGAAGTGATCGGCGAGGTGATCGGCGCCGGCCCGGGCGCGGACCGGTTCCGCCCGGGCGAGCGGGTGGGAGTGGCCTGGCTCGGCGGCACCTGCCGGTCCTGCCGGTTCTGCCTGCGCGGGCAGGAAAACCTGTGCCTGTCCCCCACCTTTACGGGCTGGGACCGCGACGGCGGCTACGCCGAACTCATCACCGTCGCCGAGGACTTCGCCTACCGGGTGCCCGAAATCTTCCCGGACGAGGAGGCGGCTCCGCTGCTGTGCGCGGGCATCATCGGCTACCGCGCCCTGAGCCGGGCGGAACTGCCGATCGGCGGCCGGCTGGGCATTTACGGCTTCGGCGCCTCGGCCCACCTCGCCGCACAGATTGCGCTCTACCAGGGGGCCCGGGTCTACGTCATGACGCGGTCTCCCGAAGCCCGCCGCCTCGCCCTGGCCCTCGGCGCCACCTTCGCCGGCGGAGCCGAGGATGAGCCCCCGGACCCCCTCGACTCCGCCATCCTCTTCGCTCCCGCCGGGACCCTCGTGCCGCCGGCGCTGCGTGCCCTCGACCGTGGCGGAACCCTCGCCGTCGCAGGCATCCACCTCAGCGACATTCCGCCGCTGCACTACGCCGCCGAGCTGTTCCAGGAGCGCCAGCTGCGCAGCGTCACCGCCAACACCAGGGCCGACGGCGAGGAGTTCTTCCGGCTCGCCGCTGAGATTCCGCTGCGCCCCACCACGGCGGCCTACCCCTTCGACGCCGCAGACCAGGCGCTGCGGGACCTCGCCGGGGACCGGGTGACCGGCGCCGCCGTCATCCGCGTGGCCTCCTGAAGCAGGCCCCGCCCAACTGGCTCGCAGTTGTTGTCGTTTTGAGGGCTCAAAACGACAACAACTGCCAGCTAGTTGGGTGCGGAATCGGCGCGGAGGAATTCATGCTGTTCGCCGGCCCGCAGCAGCACCTTCCGGGGGCCAACCCGGACCAGCACGGGGGCGGCGTCCCCGGGGGCGGCGGAGACCATGAGCCGGTCCGTTTCCAGATGCACCGCCAGCAGCTGGTCGCGGTAGCGGACCTGGAACTCGACCCGGCGCAGTTCCGCCGGGAGCCTGGGCGTGAAGTCGAGGGCGTCCCGGGTGATCCGCAGTCCAGCGAAGCTGCGCTGGACGACGTCGATCGAGCCGGCCATGGCGCCCAGGTGGATGCCCGAGCTCGTGGTCCCGCCCTGGGTATCGTCCAGGTCCGCGTCCAAGGCTTCGCGGAACGTGGCCCACGCCCGCTCAGGATCCCGTTGCGCGAGGACCGAGGCGTGCGCCACCCGGCTGAGTGTGGAGCCGTGCGCGGTCCGGGCCAGGTAGAAGTCCACGGTCGCGGCCATCTGGGCGGCGGTGACGTTGTAGCCCATCCGGCCGAGGAATCCCACGAGCTGGTCCTCGCCCAGGACGTAGAGCAGCATCAGGACGTCGGCCTGCTTGGCCAGCCGGTAGTGGTTGGTGCTGTCCCCTTCGGCTTCCAGGATCAGGTCCAGCCGTTCAATGTTGCGGTAGCTGCGGCGGTAGTGGGTCCAGTCCAGTTCCCGGAGCGCGCCATAGCCGGCGAACTGGCTGATGATGCCGTCCCCGTGGAAGGGCACGAACATGCGCCGGCTCAGCCGCTCCCAGCCAGCGATTTCCGCTGCCGTAATGCCGAGCCTGGCCCGGAGGTCCTCCATGTCGAACCCCTGGACGGAGCGCATAATCCACTCCGCCTGGTCGAACACCCACGCGGCCATGATGTTGGTGTAGGCGTTGTCATCGAGGCCTCCGCCCGGGTTGCCCTGGGTGCCGGTGTGGTACTCATCCGGCCCCATCACACCCCTGAGATGGAACCGGTCCTCGATGGCGTCGTAGTCCGCCATCGAGGCGAACAGGCGGGCGACGTCGACAATGAGTTCCGCGCCGTGCTGGGTCAGCCAGCCGCGGTCCTGGGTGGCCTCGAAGTACTGCCAGGCGTTGTAGGCCACGGCCAGGCCCACGTGGCGCTGGAGGTGCGAGTAGTCCGGCATCCAGTGCCCGGACAGCTTGTTGAAGAGCAGCTTGGGCGTCTGCTCGGTGCCGTCGCTGCCGCTCTGCCAAGGGAACAGCGCGCCCCGCAGCCCGGCCGCCCGCGCCGCATCCCGGGCCGTGCCGAGACGGCGCCAGCGGTAGTCGATGAGCTCCCGCGCGAGCGAGGGCAGCCGGGAGTTCAGCACCGGCAGGACAAACAGTTCGTCCCAGAAGACATGCCCGCGGTAGCCCTCTCCGTGCAGTCCGCGGGCCGGCACGCCCGCGTCCAGCTCGGCGGTGTGGGTCGTCAGTGTCTGCAGCAGGTGGAACACGTGCAGGTTCAGGATCAGCTGCGCCTGCGACGGGGCGTCGGATTCGATGATGAACGGAGCCAGCAGCAGGGACCAGGCCTTCTCATGGTCCGCCAGCAGCGCCTCGAAGCCGCCCGCGCGCGCCAGCACCGCCTCCGCCCCGGTCAGCGGAGAGGAAACCGCGTGGTCCCGGGAGCTGGCGACCCCCACCGTCTTGGTCACCGTCACCGCTGTCCCGTCCGCGGCCGCCACCTCGAAGCGGTGCGCGTACAGGCCGCCAAGCTGCTCGAAGGCGGAGTTAGCCGGCCCTGACACCTCGGTGCGGACCGCCAGGGCGATGCCGACCCGGCTCTGGCTGGTTTGCACCTGGACGTTCAGCACGACGGCGCCCCGTCGGGCAGTACTCTGCCCGCGGGCGGTGTGCCCCCCGGCGGACTGCCCACCGGCGGATTCCGTCACCTGCACCGCCGTCAGGTGCCGGTTGGACAGCTGAGCGTCCTCCGGGACGTTGGAGTTGGTCACGTCCGTGTCGCAGCCGCTGCGGACGCTGATGCTGCCGCTCCAGCCGTCCGCGGTCAGCACCGTCTCCAGCGCGGCTAGGTGCGGCTCCGCCATCGACACAAGCCGGCGCTGCACCAGCCTCAGCCGCCGGCCGGCGTCGTCCTCCAGCAGCGCCTCCCGGGTGAGCAGCGCGCGTTTAAGGTCCAGGGTGCGGCGCTCCTGCTTGAGCACCAGGCCTCCCTCCGACCACCAGGCGCCGCCCTCGATCCGCAGGTCCAGGTGCAGCCAGTCCGGAATGTTCACCATGTGCTCGTCCACCGTCTTCTGGCCCTCCACGACGCTGGCCAGCCGGTTGTAGACCCCTGCCAGGTAGCTCCCGCGGTAGTGGATCTCACCGCCGCGGTGCTCCGGCGCCGCACCCCGGGTGGCCATGTAGCCGTTGCCCAGCGTGGTCAGCGCCTCCCGGTGCCCTTCGTGGGCCGGGTCGAAACCCTCGTAGACCAGCATCCAGGGGTGCGTGATGACCAGGCCGATGTCCAGTTCGCTGACGTCTTCGACCACGATGTCGGCGCCGGCGGTTTCCAGTTCGGCCCGCCGGCCGGTCCGGTCGATCCCGACGACGAGCCCGAAGCCACCGCGGCGGCCCGCTTCGACCCCGGCGACGGCCGCTTCGATGACCATGGCCCGGCCGGGCGGGATGTCCAGCCGCCGCACCGCTTCGAGGGCCAGGGCCGGCGACGGCTTGCCGGGGATGGCCTGCCGCAGCGCCGCCTGGCCGTCCGCGACATGGTCGAAGAAGCCTTCCAGGCCGACGGTGGCGAGCAGCGCGCCCGCGTTGGGCGCCGACGTGGCCAGCAGCACCGGAATCCGGCCGGCCCGGAGCCGTTCCAGCAGGGCCAGGGTGCCGGGGAAGGCCCGGGGCGGCTGGCCGCGCAGCAGTTGGCCGAAGAGTTCGTCCTGGCGTTTCCCGAGTCCGAATGCCGTCCAGTCGCCCGGACCATCCGCCGGCGAACCCGGCGGAAGCGAGACGCCGCGCGAGGCCAGGAACGCCGAGGCAGCCTCGGCGGGCGTCCTGCCTTCGATGTAAAGGGTGTAGTCGGCGTCGGCAATCGGGTCCCGGCGGGCGCGCGACGGCAACCGGGGGTCCCGGAAGACGTCGTCGAGGAGCCGCTTCCAGGCAGCGGCACGGAGTTCCGCGGTATCAAGCACCACGCCGTCCAGTTCAAAGACCACCGCGTCGACGGGTGCCAGGGCAGCTGCAACTGTGGGCGACTCCGTCATGCGTTATTCGTAGCAGTCATCCCCGTCGGGGAACAGTGGCGGTCGGCCCGGTTACGGGCGGTCAGCCGAGGAGCGCGTCCAGGGTCGTGAAGCCGTAACCGGCCTGGCGGATCCGGTTGATGAGTTGCGGCAGCGCGTCGGCGTCCAGGGTGGTGCCGTCGTCGGGGTTGGAGCCGATGTGCATCAGGACGATCTCCCCCGGCTGCAGGCCGGCGAGCGCCCGGTCGGCGACGATCTGGACCGTAACGCCGCCGCTGGTGCCCTTCCAGCCGAGGGTGTCGACCGTCCAGCGCACCGGCAGGTAGCCCCGCGCGTTCACGGCGGCGATGGTCCGTGCGTCCCGCTCGCCGAACGGGAAGCGGAAAAGCGGCCGGGAATCCGCGCCTCCGGCCGTGATAGCGGCCTGCGCGCCGGCGAGCTGCTGGGCGATCTGGGCGTCGGTGAGGGAGGTGAACCCCGGATGCGTCATCGAGTGGTTGCCCACCCGGTGGCCGGCGGCCACGATCGAGGCAACGCCCGCGGGGTTGGCGCTGGCCCAGTTGCCCGTCAGGAAGAACGTTGCCCGCACTCCGGCGGCGCCGAGGGTGCGCAGAATGCTGGGCAGGGCCGCCGAATTGGCCCCGGCGTCGAAAGTCAGGGCAACCACGGGGCCCGCGCCGGGGATGACCTCGACGTCGGCGCCCCGGAGCGCCGCGGGGAACGGGGCCGCGGGTGCCGGGGGCGGCGGGGGCGGCGGAGGGATCGGAGCGGCGCTCGACGGCGGCAGGGGCGGCCGGCTTGGCGTCGCAGCGGGTGAGGGGGTGCTCGGCGCAGTGCGCGTCGGCGAAGAGGTAACGGAAGCCGACGCCGCGCCGGTGGCCGGGGCCGTCGACGGAGCGGCGGCAGGGGGTCCCCCGGAGAGCACAACTGCCGTCACCACCGCGCCGACCACCAGCAGCACCGCAGCCACCAGCGCAAGCACCCGGCGCCGGCGCCCGGCGAAGATCGACCACATGCCTCACCATGGCACCACAGGCCCCAGTGGGGTAGGGCTGAAAGGCCCGACGAACCCCCAGGTGTCCGTCCGGCCCGGAGCCCGGGAGGGGAGGGCCGCGCAGTAGGATGCAAGTAGGCGCAGACGCCGGGTCTTGCGCGAGGAACGAGGCGGGACAACCGTGAAAATTGCGCTCCGGTATCCGCTTGTCACGGGCACGGTCGCCGCCCTCCTGGCGGTGATACTGCTGCTTGCCTCCGGCCAGGAAGCTATCGCGCGGATCGCCGCCAGCATCTATGCGCTGGCTGTGGCGGCCTACCTCGCCGTCGGCATGGTCCGCCGCCTGGTCGGCGGCCAGTGGGGCATCGACATCCTGGCCGTAACCGCCATCGTCAGCACCGTACTGGTGGGCGAATTCGTCGCCTCGATGATCATCGTGCTCATGATGGCCGGCGGCACCGCCCTTGAGGACTACGCCGCCGGCCGTGCCAAGAAGGAACTGACGTCCCTGCTGGAGCGCGTCCCGCAGACAGCCCACCGGGAACGCAACGGCGGTGCCGCCGGAAGCCACGCCGCCGAAACCGACAGCCAGCATGAGGACGTGGCGGCCACCGACGTCGAAGTCGGCGACATCCTGCTGGTGCGGCCCGGCGAAGTGGTGCCGCTGGACGGGCTGCTGCTTTCCGAGTCCGGAACGTTTGATGAATCCTCGCTGACCGGGGAGAGCCTGCCGGTGGAGCGTGCCGCCGGCGAGGGCCTGATGAGCGGGTCGTTGAACGGCCAAGCGGCCATCCGGATGCAGGTCACGGCGCTGATGGAGGACTCGCAGTACAGCCGCATCGTCGCGCTGGTGAAAGAAGCGGCCGACAGCAAGGCACCCATGGTCCGCCTGGCCGACCGCTACGCCGTCCCGTTCACCGCCCTCGCCTACGTTCTCGGGGCGATCGGCTGGATCGTCAGCGGCAGCCCGGTCCGGTTCGCGGAGGTGCTGGTGGTGGCCACGCCGTGTCCCCTGCTGATCGCCGCCCCCGTGGCGTTCCTGGGCGGCATGAGCCGTGCCGCGCGTGGCGGCATCATCGTCAAGTACGCCGGGGTTCTCGAGCAGCTGAGCCGGATCAAAACGGTGGCCTTCGACAAGACCGGCACCCTGACCTACGGCCGCCCCTCCCTGGTGGGCATCCGGACTGCGGGGTCCTTCACCGAGGACCGGGTCCTCGGGCTCGCGGCCTCCGCCGAGCAATATTCTTCCCACGTGCTCGCCGCCTCGGTGATGGACGCGGCACGGTCCCGTGGCTTGGTTTTCGAGTCCGCCACGGAGGCCACCGAATTCGCCACGCACGGCGTCCGGGCGCGCTTCGACGGCCGGGACGTCGTCGTCGGCAAGCCAAATTTCGTGTCGGAATCGGCCGCCGGTGTCGTCGAAACCGAGCTGGCCAGCGGCGAGCTCGCCATCTACGTGGGTGTGGCCGGGGAGTTCGCCGGGGCCCTGGTGATGAGCGACCCGATCCGCGGGGAAACCCGCCGCACCGTGGCCGAACTCCGGGAACTCGGCGCCACCCGGACGGTCATGCTCACCGGCGACGCGCTCGCCACCGCCGAGCACATCGCGGCAGAGGCCGGGCTGACCGATGTCCGCGCCGAGTGCCTGCCGCCGGACAAGGTGGAGGCCGTGCGCTCTCTGCCCCGCCGTCCGGTCATGATGGTGGGCGACGGCGTCAACGACGCCCCCGTCCTGGCCGTCGCCGACGTCGGGATCGCGATGGGCGCGCGGGGTTCGACGGCGGCCGGCGAGTCCGCCGACGTCGTGATCATCCTGGACGACCTGTCCAAGGTGGCCTCGGCCGTGCGGATCGGCCAGCGCACCGTGAAGGTGGCGCTGCAGAGCATCTGGATCGGCATCGCGCTGAGCGTGGCGCTGATGCTGGCTGCAGCCGCGGGCTACGTTCCGGCGATCGCCGGCGCCCTCTCCCAGGAGGTGGTGGACCTCGCCACGATCCTGAACGCGCTCCGGGCGCTGGGCTCCGGGACGCGGACCCCGCGGCCGGGCAGGCCGGCCGGCCGGCCTAGCCCGCGGACGCCAGCTTCTCGGCTTCCGCGATCCGCGGGACGGTCCTGAGGTAGCTGTCCGGGTTCAGCGAGATCGAATCGATGCCCTCGCCAACCAGGAACGCCGCGAACTCCGGGTGGTTGCTGGGGCCCTGGCCGCAGATACCGATCTTGATCCCTGCCGCGTGCGCCTTCCGGATCGCCTCGCTGATCATCGCCATGACGGCCTCGTCGCGCTCGTCGAACAGCGCCGCCAGCTGCGCCGAGTCCCGGTCCACGCCGAGGACCAGCTGGGTGAGGTCGTTCGAGCCGATCGAGAAGCCGTCGAAGCGGGTGGCGAATTTTTCAGCCAGGACCACGTTGGACGGGATCTCGCACATCATGTAGACCTGTAGGCCGTGCTCGCCGCGGACCAGCCCGTTCTCAGCCATCACCGCCAGCACCTTGTCCGCCTCCTGCGGTGTCCGGCAGAACGGGACCATGACGATGATGTTGCTGAAGCCGATCCGCTCCCGGACCCGTTTCAGCGCCCGGCATTCGAGCGCGAAGCCTTCCCGGTACCGCGCGTCGTAGTAGCGCGAGGCACCCCGGAAGCCGAGCATCGGGTTCTCCTCGGCCTCCTCGAAGGAGGCGCCGCCGATCAGGTGCGCGTACTCGTTGGTCTTGAAATCGCTGAGCCTCACGATCACCGGGTTCGGATGGTAGGGCGCGGCGATCTTCGCGATGCCCAGCGCCAGGGCGTCCACGAAGTAGTCGCCTGGATCGGCGTAGCCGCGCGTCAGGTCCCGGATCTGCGCTGCTTCCTGCGGGTCCGCGACCCGTTCCGGGTGGACCAGCGCCATCGGATGGATCCGGATCAGGGCGCTGATGATGAACTCCATCCGGGCCAGCCCGACGCCGTCCGCGGGCAGCCGCCACCACTGGAAGGCGGCCGCGGGGCTGGCGATGTTCACCATGACTTTGGTGCGCGTCGCCGGCAGCTCGCCCAGATCCACGTCCTCGGTTTCGAACGCGAGGCTGCCGGCATAGACGCGGCCCGTATCGCCTTCGGCGCAGGAAAGGGTCACGGCCTGGTCCTCGGCCAGGACACTGGTGGCGTTGCCGGTCCCGACGACGGCGGGCACCCCCAGTTCCCGGCTCACGATGGCCGCGTGGCTGGTGGGGCCGCCGTGGTCGGTGACGATCCCGGCGGCGCGCTTCATGATGGGCACCCAGTCCGGGTCGGTCATTTCGGTGACCAGGATGGCGCCGTCCCGGAACTTGTCGATGTCAGCGGCGCTCCTGATCACGCACGCCGTCCCCTGCGCGATCGAGTCGCCGATGGCCGCCCCGGTCACCAGCACCGCACCGGTTTCCAGCAGGTGGTGGAGCGTGAAGCGGGAACCGGTCTTTTGCGACTGCACCGTCTCCGGCCGGGCCTGGACCATGAAGAGCTCGCCCGTCACGCCGTCCCGGGCCCATTCCATGTCCATCGGCCGGCGGTAGTGCTCCTCGACGCTCACGGCCCAGCGGGCCAGGGTGAGGATCTCGGCGTCGGCCAGGACGAAGGACCGGCGTTCCGCTTCCGAGGTGTCGACGGTGCGGGTGCGGGCGTGGCCGCCGCGGCTGTAGACCATCTTCTGCGCCTTGGAGCCGAGGGTCTTTTCGATGATCGGGCTGGGCCTTTCCGCCAGCCCTTCCGCCAGCCCTTCCGCCGGTCCTTCCGCCGCCGCGGCCTCGCTCAGGAGCGGCTTGAAGACGAGGTACTTGTCCGGGTTGATCGTGCCCTGCACCACCGTCTCGCCGAGACCCCAGGCGGCGCTGATCACGGCAGCCCGCGGGAACCCGGAGTCTGTATCGATCGAGAACATCACTCCGGAGGCGCCGACGTCGGAGCGCACCATCCGCTGGACCCCGATCGAGAGTGCGACGTCGAGGTGGTCGAAGCCCTTGACTTCCCGGTAGCTGATGGCCCGGTCCGTGAACAGCGAGGCGTAGCACCGCCGGCAGGCGTCCATCAGTTCCCGGTCGCCGGTGACGTTCAGGAAGGTTTCCTGCTGGCCGGCGAAGCTGGCATCGGGAAGGTCCTCGGCCGTGGCGCTGCTCCGTACCGCGACCGACAGCCGCTCCAGCCCGGCGCGCTGGCCCAGATCGCGGTAGTGCGAGCGGATGGAGTCGGCGATGTCCGGCGGGAAATCGCTGGCCAGGAACAGCTCCCGGATGGCTTCCCCGGTCTCGCGCAGCGTCGCGTCCCCGGAGCGGTAGGCCAGGATCCGCGAGCGCATCGCCGGTTCGATCCCGTTCGCCGCGACGAAGGTCCGGTAGGCCGCGGCGGTGGTGGCGAAGCCATCGGGAACCCGTACGCCCCGGGCCTTGAGGGACTGGATGAGCTCGCCCAGGGAGGCATTCTTGCCGCCGACCTGCGGGACGTCCCCCATGCCAATTTCTTCAAACCACTTCACGTGCTCGGGCATGCCGGCGCTCCTTTGGGCGTTTGTCCATCCATGGTCCGATCCTGCGGCCCGGGGCGGTGTGGGGTCAGAGGCTTTGGACCTCTTAGCCGGCGCGTTGGGCGGGCCGCCCGGACGTGCCGTGCCGGGCCAGCTTGTAGAGCCAGTCCGCGACCAAGACCGCCGGAATGGCGGCGAGGGCCACGGCCAGCCCGCCGGGTGTCGGCGGGGCATGTCCCAGCAGGCCGGCGACAGGGCCAAGGAACAGGAAGACGGAGAGCAGCCCCAGCTCCGCCAGCACGGCCCAGAGCAGCAGCCGGTTGGTGAACCAGCCCAGCTGCCAGGGCGGGGAGGTGGCGCTGCGGCAGGCGAAGGCGTTGGCGAGCTGGGCCAGGACCACGGTGGTGAACGCGGCGCCGGAGGCCGCCATCAGCGCGTCCGACGGCGGCAGTGCGGCTCCGGGGCTCCAGCCGGCTCCGAAGAGAACGGCGGTGTAAGCGGTCATCTCCATCAGCGCCTCTACCGGGCCCAGCAGGCCGAAGACCCGGAACATCAGGGCCCGATCCATCAGGTGCCGGCGCTCCGGCGGACGTTTCAGGGCCCCTTTGCTGGGCGCTTCGCTGCCGAGGGCCAGGGCCGGCAGCAGGTCGGTGCCGATGTCCAGGGCGAGGATCTGAAGCACGCTCAGGGCCAGCGGGAACCGGCCACCGGACAGGGCCCAGAACACGAACGGCGTCAGCTCGGCGACGTTGTCCGTGAGGTGGTACGTCAGGAAACGGCGGATATTCGCGTAGGTGGCGCGGCCCTGCTCCACGGCCGCGATGATCGTCGCAAAGTCGTCGTCGAGCAGCACCAGGTCCGCCGCCTCGCGGGCCACATCCGTGCCGCTGAGGCCCATCGCGACGCCGATGTCCGCCTGCTGCAGCGCAGGCCCGTCGTTGACGCCGTCACCGGTCATGGCCAGCACGTGGCCGCGGTGCTGCAGCAGCCGGGCCACCCGGAGCTTTTTTTCCGGCGTTACCCGGCTGACCACGACGCCGTCGCGGTCCAGCAACGCGGCCAGGACCTCGTCATCCTCCGGCAGGTTGTGGCCCTCCAGCACCAGCTCCGGGGAGCCGATCAGGCCGGTTTCCCGGGCAATGGCGGCGGCCGTGAAGGCGTGGTCGCCGGTGACCATACCCACCTTGATGCCAGCGTCGCGGGCCGCCTGCAGCGAGAGCCGGACCTCGGCGCGGGGCGGATCGTGCAGGCCGATCAGGCCCAGCAGCGTCAGCCCGCTCTCCACTTCGTCCGCCGTCGTGCCGTCCCGCACCGGTCCGGGCAGGCTCCGCTGCGCGACCGCGAGGACCCTGAGCCCGTGCGAGGCCATCTGGTCCACCATCTGCAGGGCACGGTCGGCGCCGCCGGCGCCGCCCACGTCGCCGTCGCCCTCACTGTCGCCGTCGCCCCGGCACAAGGGGATCACGGACTCCGGGGCCCCCTTGACGAACAGCGTCGTACCGACGATGGCGGACTCGCGCAGCCGTCGCGGATCGAAGGCGAAGCGGTGCGACGGCGTTGGCTCCGCCGGCCCGCCGCCGGGGCCGGCCAGCCGCGTGGCCAGCGCGTCGATGGCGGCCTCCATCGGATCTCCCTCGGCGATCCACTGCCCGTCGTGCGGCACCGCCCGGCCCACCGAGGCGGCACGGGCGGCGGCGCTGAGCCGCTGCCCCGCCTGGAACGCCGCCGCTCCGGCGTCCGCGCCACCCTCCCCCGTGACCTCGGCTTCCGGCGCGTAGCCGTTCCCGGTGACGCCGAGCAGCCCGGAGGGTGTCCAGACCTCGACGGCGTTCATCCGGTTCTGGGTGAGGGTTCCGGTCTTGTCCGTGCAGATGAACGTGGTGGAGCCAAGCGTCTCGACCGCCTGCAGGTTCCGCACCAGGGCCTTGCGCGCGGCCATCCGCTGGGCTCCGATGGCGAGCGAGAGGGTGACGGTGGGGAGCAGGCCCTCGGGCACCAGCGCCACCGCCACGCCGATCGCGAAGAGGAACGCATCGCGCCAGGAGATGCCCACCAGCAGCGAGAGGATGAAGAACAAGGCGCCGATGCCCAGGGCCACGCCGGCGACAATCCTGACAATCCGCTGCAGTTCCAGGGCCAGCGGGCTCGGCGGCGCCTCGACCTTGCCGGTCAGTGACGCGATCTCGGCGAGCCGTGTCTGTCCCCCGGTGCTGGCCACCACCCCTTCGGCCGTGCCGATGACCAGGAAGGTTCCACCGAACACGGTGTCCCCCGCAGCCTTGCTGACCGCTTCGCTTTCGCCGGTGAGCATCGATTCGTCCACCGTGCAGCCCGCAGCCAGGGCCAGGCGGAGATCCGCCGGCACCCGATCGCCGGCAACCAGCACGACGGCGTCTCCGGGCACCAGCTCGGTGGTGTGCACTTTGACGATGCGATTGTCCCGGCGCACCGAGACCATGGCGGGCAACAATTCGCGCAGCTTGGCGGCCGCGTGCTGGGCGCGCTCCTGCTGGATGTAGGCGAATACCCCGTTCACCACGATCACCACGATGATGGCGATGCCCAGTTGCGGCATGCCGGCGACAAAGGCGAGGGCGGCCGCCACCCAGAGCATGACGGCAAAAAAGTGGGTCAGTTCTGCCAGCAGCCGCCGCCAGCCCGGCACGGCACGGACCTCGGGCAGCCGGTTTGCCCCGGCACGCTCCAGCCGCAGGGCAGCCTCCGCCGAGCTCAGTCCGGAGATCCCGGGCAGCGGCCCGGCCGCGGCAGAGTTCACCGTCCGCCGCCCGTCATGCGCAGCACCTAACGCCGGCACTGCCCAGGTGCATCATGCCTCCGAGGATGCTCCGGCGCGGCACCCCTGGTTAGGGCCAAAGGTCACCGGGCGCCGGCGCGCGGCTACGCTGCCCCGGAACGGCTTCGGTTGCCGGGCCCGCCCTCAGCTGCCAGTGGCGGCAGGCGGCCGCTGCCGTCCCAGCGAACGCAGGTACGTCCCGAAGCCGTGGGGCGCCCGTGCGTGGGTCCGGCCGGAGGTCAGCACCCGCATGCTGTCCGTTGCGAGGACGGTGAAGGCGAGGCTGCGCAGGCTCTGGACCAGGGTGCGGTCCTCGTGCGTTTCCAGGTGCGAGAACCCGCCCGCGGCCAGATAGGCCGAGGCCCGGACGCCGAAGTTGGCGCCGTAGATGTGCGGGTGGTTTTCCTCGAAGGGGTGGCGGTCCAGCCAGCGGCGCAGCAGTTCCGGGTCCATCCCGACCGGGTCCGGTTCCACCGAGCCGAGCACCGCGTCGGCACCGGCTTCGGCGAATTCGAGCTGCCGCACCAGCCAGTTCACCGGGACCTGCGAATCGGCGTCGGTGTTGGCCAGCCAGGTCCGTCCCGGCCAGGGCCGCGGTTCGGAACGCTGGCCGGGGGCGCGCCGTTGCGGGCCGAGCACGGCGGCGCGGACGCCTGCCGCCCGGCTCGCGCCGGCGCTGCGCAGCCGGACGTCGAGCGCGCCGAAGCGCGGGTCGGCGTCGACGTAACCTGCGGTGATCTCGGCGGAGCGGTCGGTGCAGCTGTCCAGGACCACTGTCACCCGGACGGCGACGCCGGGCCGCTGCCGCTGCAGCTCGTCGGCGGCGCGCTGCACTGCCCGCAGCGCCCGGTCCAGGTGCTGGTCCTCGTTGTGGGCCGGCATCACGACGGCGACGGCGTCGATGCCGGGGCGTCGTTGCGGGGGCCCGGCCGGGGCCGCCACGTTGCTCACGCGAGCGGCTCCGGGGCGCGGAAGATTTCCAGCACGAAGTCGCGCTCCCGGTAGAGGCCGGCGTCGGCCCAGCGAAGTTGCCTGCGGGCTGCTGCGTGGACGGTGTCGCCGTCGAGCTCCCAGCCCTCGATCGGGTGCCGCCAGTGGCAGAGCGCCAGGGTGCCGCCGGGCAGCAGCGTGGCCTCGACCCGTTCGAACAGGGCCGCCAGCTCCTCCGGCGAGAGGTAGTAGCCCACCTCCGACACCACGATCAGATCAAACGCGCCCTCCGGCCAGTCCTGCGGCACCGTCAGGTGGCGGGTCCGCGCGGCCGGCAGGTGCGCGAGCCGCCGGGCGGCGTGGGCCAGTGCCGCGCTGCTCGCGTCGACGGCCAGGAAGCTGCCGCAGCGTTCGGCGAGTTCCACGCTGAGGG
This sequence comes from Arthrobacter sp. 10T44, assembly GCF_056393885.1. Lineage (NCBI taxonomy): Bacteria > Bacillati > Actinomycetota > Actinomycetes > Micrococcales > Micrococcaceae > Arthrobacter > Arthrobacter sp. 10T44. The sequence continues at coordinate 353,752 of NZ_JBFTGT010000004.1, forward strand.
TGCCGATCGAGCAGCCGATTTCAAGGCCGGCGGAGTAGCTCCGGCCGGGGAGCGCCGCGAGCGTCAGCGCGCGCTTGCGGTGTTCGTACCAGCTGGTGGTGTACTCCCAGGGGTCCTCGCTCCGGGCGTGGACGGTGTCAAAGAGGCCCTCCGCGTCCGCCGCGGCGTAGGCGGAGGGCGCGACTGCGGCGTGTGCCGCCGCACCGGCCGATGGGACAGCCGGAGTGCCGGGCCGCTGCCAGGCGAAGGTCTCCCAATGCCGGGAAAAGTGCTGCAGGAAGGCCGGCGGGAGCAGCACTTCGTCCCCCGGCTGGTCCGAGAGCGCCCGGACCTGCGAGGTGTGCGCCGCCATGGCCTGCGCCTTGGCCTGCGCCTCGGCCGGGGTCAGCGGGAGCCGCAGCCAGGACTGCCAGGCCGGGTCCTCGGGGCCGGCCCAGAGCCAGTACCAGACCGGGTACTCCAGCAGCCCGTAGCCGGAGGCGGCTGCCGCTTCCGCGGCGGCGGAGCCCAGGGCGTCGTGGTCGGTATGGCCGTCGTTCCGGTAGGGCGCCACCAGGACGACGCGGTCCGCGGGCCGGCCCGTGGCAGCCGCGGCCTCGCGGATCGCGGCGAGGACCTGGTACCGGTGGCCCGCGAGCTTCCCGTCCGGCAGCCCGAGGTACTGCCAGCCGGCGTCCGGGACGAGCCGCCCGAGGGCGCCGGCGAATTCGCGCAGCCGCAGGTCGGCAAGCTGTTTGGGTGTGGTGCTGGGCGAATCGGGGTGGGAGGCCTCCCCTGCCGTGCACAGCAGCACCCGCACCTCCGCGCCGAGGCCGTGCAGCCGGGCCATCAGGCCGCCGGCGCCCAGGGATTCGTCGTCGGGGTGGGCGGCCAGGACGATGAATGCCCTGCCGGCCAGCTCCCCGGCGTCGAGCGGGAGCTCCGGCAGGGCGGCGGCGCCGCTGCGGGCCCAGTCTTCTTCGTTGGTCCCGGCGTCGTTGTGCGTGAAGCTCACCATGGGTGGTCCCCCTTGAACGTCAGGGCGCCGAGCTGGGCGTCGTCGCGCATGGCGTGGTGCTGCCGGATGTAGAGCGAGAGGTCGGCCATGCGTTTGCCGTAGCGTGCGTCGAAGGCCAGCGGGGCGGGCCCGAGGTTTTGGCTCACCAGCGACTGAATGCGTGCGACGGCGGCGGCCACGCTGCCGCGGACGCGCAGCGCCTCGCTCCACGCGCCGGCGCCGGAGAGCTCCCCGGCATCGATCCGGGCCGCGGTCCGGGCGAGGTACTGGGTGAGCCCGGTCAGCGTGCGGTCGATTTCGCCGAGGTGGGCGAGGGCGAGCTGGTCCGGTTCGCGGCCGCCGTCGGCCGCTTGTTTCAGGGACTCAACATAGTTGCGGGCCACGGCGACGGCGCCGCCGAACCAGCAGGCGGCTACCCCCATGCCGCCCCAGGCGAACCCGGGACGCTGGTAGTACCAGCCGGCCGGACCGAGCGGTATGGCCGGCACGGCATCGAAGTGCACGGTGCCGCTGGGGACCTCGCGCAGGCCCAGGCTGGTCCATTCCGGGTCCGCGAAGCCGACCCCGGCGGCGTGCAGGTCGACGGCGAAGGCGGCGCGGCCGCCGCCGTCGAGGTGCGCGGTCAGCACCGCGTGGTCGAGCTGCGCGGCGATGGAGCACCACGGTTTCGAGCCGGTCAGCACGACGGCGCCGCCGGCGTCCTTGGCTTCCAGCTTCAGCCCGGGGGCCTCGGCGGCGAAAACGCCCCAGGTGCCGTCGAAGGGGAGATCGGCGGGGGCATCATCGAAATCCGCCGCAGCGGCCTGGGCGAGGATCGCGGCGGCGTCGAGGTGGGGTTCCAGGATCCGTCCGGCGGCGACGTCGACGGCGGTGACCGACGCGAGGATCTCCCACAGCAACGCGGTGTTGCCCGCCCCGGGCTTCGGGGCGCACTCCCCCGCGTCCTTGGCGAGTGCCAGCAGGGCCGGGACGTCCCCGACGCCCGCCTCGGCGGCGTCCAGCATCGGTGAGATCCCGGCCAGCTCGCCCGTCGTGGAGCTGATCCGCACGGCCTTGGGAGGGCGGGCTTCCTGGGTCGCGTTCATTGCCTCGTCCGTGTCCTTTGCGATGTGCGCCTGGTGTTGTCCGTGCCTGTAGCGGCCGGTCGAAGCCGCCGCTGGGTAAATCTAAGCATACTTAGCACTTCGCCCGGTCCTCGCCCGCCGGACCGGGACGCCGCACCGAGCACCATCCCGTGCTACCGCACGAGGGCGAGCGCGAAGCCGTCCCAGCCCTTCGATCCCACCGTCTGGATCACGGTGGCGTCCAGCCGCGGGTCCGCGCCCATCAGCTCCAGCGCCGCGACGATCCCCGGGGCGTTGACAGGATCCAGGGCCGGGTCCAGCACCGCGCCCTCCCACACCACGTTGTCCATCACCACCGTGGTGCCGGGCCGGCCCAGCCTGATGGCCCAGTCCAGGTATTGCAGGTTGTGTTCCTTGTCCGCGTCGATGAACACAAAGTCGAAAGGCCCGGCGCCCTCGCTTTCCAGCACGGGCAGCGTGTCCAGGGCCGCGCCCACCCGGATTTCCACGAGGTGGCCCAGCCCGGCCTGGTCGAGATTGGCGCGCGCCACCTCGGCGTGCCGGGGCAGGTATTCGCAGGTGACAAGCCGGCCGCCGTCGGGCAGGCCCTGTGCCATCCAAATGGTGCTGAACCCGGCCAGCGTGCCGATCTCCAGCACCCGGCGGGCGCCGGAAAGCTGGACCAGCAGCTTCAGGAGCTTGCCGGCGTTCGGGGCGACCTCGATGGGCGGCATCCCTGCTTCCAGGGAGGCGGCCACGGCGCGCCGCAGCGAGGTATCGGGCCGGACCACCACGCCGGAGAGGTACTCCTCGACGGCGATCCAGCGGGATGTGGGCTGATGCTCGATCATGCGGCCCAGTCTTTCAGCTGCCCCCGCCGGTGGGTAGGGCCGGCGGCCGCCCGGCCCAGGCCCGGGCCCGGAGCGGCTACTCGCCCAGGGCCTTCTCCAGCCGGTCCAGTTTCCCGGTCAGTTCGCCCGTGTAGCCGGGGCGGATGTCGGCCTTGATCACGAGGGAGACGCGGCTGCCGTAGCGGCCCACGGCTTCCGTGGCGCGCTTCACGACGTCGAACACCTCATCCCATTCGCCCTCGATGGTGGTGAACATCGAGTCCGTGTGGTTCGGCAGCCCGGACTCACGGACGATCCGCACCGCCTCGGCGACGGCATGGTGGACCGAGGCGTCGTCGGCTTCGGAGCCGGCGGGAGCGCCGCTGGGACGGCCGGAGGGTGCGACAGAAAATGCAAGCAACATGGCTCCAGTCTGCCACGCGGGATCCGGCCTGCCCGGGCCCGCAATCGCGGGCCGACACGTCACAATTGGGCGTACCCGCCGGTAACAGGTTTCCTCCACCTCCGCGTTGCTACCCTGAGCAAATGAACCGGGCAGTAGACCGCAGGCCGCTCCGTGCGGATGCAGCGCGCAACGTCAACAAGATCATTGCCGCGGCCCGCCAGTGCTTCCGTGAGCACGGCCCCGAAGTCCCGCTCCAGACCATCGCCGTCACGGCCGGGGTGGGCCCCGCGACGCTGTTCCGGAACTTCGCCGACAAGGAAGAACTCGTGCTCGCCGCGCTGCACCAGCAGCTGAAACTGCGGGTGAACCCGGTCATCGAAGAAGCACTGGCCGGCAAGGACGCGGCGGAGGGCCTGTTCCGCGTCGTCGACGCGCTGATGGGGGTTGCCAGCGACGAAGCCAACCTCCTCGGCGCGGTGGCGGGCCGCCGCGGCGTGCTGACCGGCATCACCGGCGACCTGATCGAATCGGTGGCCGTGCTGCTGGGCCGCGGCCAGGGCCAGGGCACGCTGCGCAGCGACATCTCCATGGCGGACATGATCCGGCTGCTGGCCATGCTGATCGGCGTGGTGGACACGATGGAGGCCGGTTCGGATGCCTGGCGCCGTCCGGTCGCCCTGGTCGAGGACGCCATCCGCGCAGAACGGCCCGATCGTCCGCTGCCACCGCAGTCGCTGGTGCCGGGGACCGCGTACGGCACCGCATTCGGCGTCGGCTTCGGCTCTACCTACGGAAACACGTACCGTTGAGCCCATGACATGGGAAACCGCTGCCGGCGTCCTCGGTGGCCTCTTGCTGGTGTACGCCGCGCTGCTGGTGCTGCTCTGGGGGTACGCGCGGCGGCACCCCGAAACTGTCACCATGAAGGACCCCCTGCGGCTGCTGCCGGACCTGCTCCGGCTGATCCGGCGGCTGGTGGCCGACCGCACCGTCGCGGTGGGCGTGCGCGTCCGGCTCGCCCTGCTGCTGGCCTACCTGCTCTCGCCGATCGACCTGGTGCCCGACTTCCTGCCCGTCATCGGCTACGCGGACGACGTCGTGATCGTCGCCCTGGTGCTGCGCTCCGTGGTCGCCCGGGCCGGCGCGGAGGCCGTCGAACGGCACTGGCCCGGGACGCCGGAGGGCCTGCAGCTGATCCTGAAACTGGCCGGCCTCGGCACCGCCCGGTGAGCTGGCCCACTCGTTGGCCGGACGCGGAATAGGGTCCCGGAAGCAGTCGTTGACGCCTGCATGAAGGCGATAACGTACAGCGAATATGGAAATCCGGACGTCCTCGAGTTGGCCGACCGCCCGATGCCAAAGGTCGGGCCGGGCATGGTCCTGGTCAAGGTCAAGGCAGCCTCGGTAAATCCGGTCGACTGGAAGATCATGGCCGGCTACCTGGATGCCGTCATGGACCTGCAATTCCCGGCAATTCCCGGCTGGGATGTGGCCGGCGTCGTGGAATCGGTCGGCATCGACGCGCCGCATTTCCAGCCCGGCGATGAAGTCATCGCCTATGGCCGCAAAGACTATGTCCACGGCGGGAGCTTCGCTGAATACATCGCCCTCCCGGAACGCCTCCTCGCCCGCAAGCCCGCCTCGCTGGGGTGGAACGAGTCCGCCGGGCTTCCCCTGGCGGGACTGACGGCCTATCAGGTCCTCACGCGCCTGGGCCTCAAGGCCGGCGAGACCGTATTGATCCATGGCGGGGCCGGCGGCGTCGGGTCCCTCGGAATCCAGATCGCCGCGGCGATGGGTGCCCATGTGATCGCGACGGCATCAGAAAAGAACCACGAGTTCCTGCGCTCCCTCGGCGCCGAACCCGTCAGCTACGGTGATGGACTCGCGGACCGGGTGCGGGCACTTCGCCCCGAAGGAGTGGAAGTCGTGGCGGACTTCGTCGGCGGGAACCTCGATACCACCCTGGCGGTGCTGGCCGACGGCGGCCGGCACGCCTCCATCGCTGACAGCGACGTTGAGCAGCACGGCGGCACCTGGATGTGGGTGAACCCCGTGGGCGCCGATCTGCGGGAGCTCGCCGAGCTGGTCGACGAGCGCAAGCTCCGGGTCGAGGTGGCGCAGACCTTCCCGCTGGCGCAGTCGGCAGACGCCTTCCGCCTCAGCATGGAAGGACACACCCGCGGCAAGATTGTCGTGACCGTCGACGTCGACGCCTGATGCGCGGCGGCAGCCGGAGTCCGGCTGCCGCCGTCCCGCCGGCCCCTGAAACTGAACCGTCAGTGGCCGCCCTGATCCTCGGCGGGCTTTTCCTTGGCCTCGTGCAGGTGGTGCGCCTCCTGCAAATGCTGTTGCAGCTTCTCTTCGGCCTCGCGGCGGCGGCGGGCCATTTCGCGCAGTTCCCGAGTGGATTCCGCGCCGGGGGAAACGAAGTGCTCATGCGGCTTGGAATGGTGCGCCTTGCCGGCGGCATCCGCTCCCGCGGCTTCCGGGGTCGCCGCGTCCGCATCGCCCGGCCCGGACGCAGCGGCATTCGGAACGTCTTTTTCGGTCATCATCGAATGCTCCCATTGGGCGCCCGGCCCGGCTAGGGGCTAAAGACCGTTGAGCGCCCGACGGCGGAGCGTCAGTTCCAGCCGAGCAACCGCAGCCCGGCCGCCGCGCCGGCGCCAGCCAGGACCACCACCAGGAACGGCGCCCGCAACCACAGGGCGACGGCGGCCGCGGCCAGGGCACCGAGCCGCGCGTCCAGCGCCAGGGACTGCCCGGACGCCACTGTGTTCACGACGGTCAGGGAGGCCAGCAGCCCGATCGTCATGGTGCCGGCGATCCGGGACATCCTCGGATTGCGCAGCAGGCTGGCGGGGACAAGGTATCCCACCAGTTTCCAGGCGTACGCCAGCACGCAGGACAGCAGGAGCCAGAGCCAGAGCGTCATGAGGCCTCCCCTGGGCTGTGTCCGGAGCGACGGACAGCCTCATGCTCCTCGGCATACGGGTCGACGTCGGGTTCGAGGCCCTCGTCGCTGCGGCCGTGACTGAACCAGCCGACCACCGCCGCCACGAACGCGGCGGCCAGGATGGGCACCCCGGCTGGCACGAGCGGGACGGCCAGGACGGTTGCCAGGGCGCAGACGACGGCGATCGCGACGGGTTCGCGGCCCTTGAGCCGCGGCCACAGCAGGCCGAGGAACGCCGCCACCGCGGCGCCGTCGAGCCCCCACTGCTTCGGGTCGCCAAGGGCGCTGCCGGCCAGCGCCCCAACGGCGGTGAACAGGTTCCACAGCACGAAGATGCCCAGCCCCGCCGTCCAGAAACCCCGGCGCTGCTCCGCCGGGTCGGTCTGGCCGGTGCTCGTGGCGGTCGATTCGTCGATGGTCACGTGGGCGGCGGCGAACCGGCGCCAGCCCCGCGGCTGGAGCAGCGCGTTGAGCTGCATGCCGTAGATGCCGTTGCGCATGCCCAGCAGGGTCGCGGCGCTCATCGCCGCGACGCCGGAGCCGCCCCCGGCCACGACGCCGATGAACGCGAACTGCGAGCCGCCGCTGAAGAGCAGCAGGCTCAGGGCCATGGTCTGCCAGAAATCGAGGCCCGAGGTCACCGACAGCGCCCCGAAGGACACCCCATAGAGCCCGGTGGCGATGCTGATGGAGAGCCCCACCCGGACGGCCGGGGATTGTGAGAGCTTCACCGGCGCCGCCGCTTCGGGACCGGCTTCGTCAGGCTCCACGCCCAGGCGATGAGCGGCGCCTGCAGCGGCAGCCGCAGGCTGTGGAAGCGGCGCTGCGCGGGCGTTCCCCCGGGTCCGAACGCCCTGCGAAGCGCGTCCAGGTGTCCGGCGAGAAACGCGGTGAACATCCCGGTGACGCAGCCGGCGGCCGCACGGCGGGTGGGCGGGATCAGGAGTCCGACGGCGGCGCCGACCTCCAGCAGACCGCTCGCCGCCACCCATTCCTCCCGGGACAGCACGGCGAGGGGTCCATTGCGCCGGCTGCCTGAGTCGTCGCGGCAGAGGAACTCCGGGACCACTGGGGTGAAGAAGTCCGGATCGCGGAAGTGTTTGGCCGCGCTGGCCAGCAGCAGCCCGGTCAGGGCGGCCGCGGAAAGCGTCTGGGTTGCCCCGGGGGACCAGCGGAAAGGCATGCAACCATGCAACCACAGCGGCGGGGCGCCCGGTAACCGGGCCGTAACCTGCGCCGGGTGCGCTGCGCCACCCGGGCGTGGGCCGCGAAAGCAGGACCTTCCGCAGGGGTCCGGGAGCGGTGCCCGGGAGTACCTTGTTGACTATGAGCAGTGTCGTGCAGATGACCGGCGTCGTAAAGCGTTTCGGGGCCGTGACCGCCCTCGACGGTCTGGACTTCGAGGTGGCCGCCGGCGAAGTGCATGGCTTCCTGGGCCCCAACGGTTCCGGCAAGTCCACCACGTTGCGGCTGCTGCTGGGCATGCTGAGGTCTAACGCCGGATCCATCCGGGTCCTGGGACTGGATCCCTGGCGCGACGTCGCGACGCTGCACCGCCGACTGGCGTACGTTCCCGGCGACGTGGCCCTGTGGCCCAACCTGACCGGCGGCGAGGTGATCGGGCTCCTGGGCAAGCTGCAGGGCGGCCAGGACCGGGCACGGCGGGACCGTCTGCTGGAGCTTTTCGAGCTGGATCCGACCAAGAAGGCCCGCACCTATTCCAAGGGCAACCGTCAGAAGGTGGCCCTCGTTGCCGCGCTGGCCACCGACGCCGAATTGTTCCTGCTGGACGAACCCACGAGCGGACTGGACCCGCTGATGGAGGACGCCTTCCGCGGCTGCGTCCGCGAACTCCGGGCACAGGGGCGCACCGTCCTGCTGAGCAGCCACATCCTCAGCGAAGCCGAGGCGCTCTCCGACCGGGTGAGCATCATCCGCGCCGGTCGGGTGGTGGAGACCGGCCCGCTCGAGCAGTTGCGCCACCTGACCCGGACCGCCGTCACCGCCGACGTCGCCGCCGTGCCGCCGGGGCTGGAACTGCTGCCCGGCGTTCACGACGTGGTGGTGGTCAACCACCGGGTCAGCGCCCAGGTGGATCCTGCCGGGCTGGGCCCTTTCCTGCAGGCCCTCACCGCGGCCGGGCTGCGGGCGCTGACCAGCCAGCCGCCGACCTTGGAGGACCTGTTCCTGCGGCACTATGGCTCCGGGAACGGCGCAGTTAACGCTGGCGCCGGGACCGGGGCGGGCCCGCGTGACACCGGGGCCGAAGCGGTGGGTTCCGCGGCTGCGGGGCCCACCGGGCCGGGATCCGGCAATGCCTGAGACGCTGGCCGGCACCGGAACGCTGGTCCGGCTGGGGCTGCGCCGGGACCGCTGGCTGCTGCCGGTGTGGGTGCTGGGATTCGCCGTCGTTGCCTACTCGACGGCGGTGGCCGGCGCGGACCTCTACCCCGACGTCCGCAGCCGGATCGAAGCCGCCAATGCCGTGAATGCCACCGCGTCAATGGTGGCGATGTTCGGTCGCATCTACGACCCCGCCTCCCTTGGGGCGCTCTCGCTGATCAAATACACCGCGTTCATGACGGCCATCCTCGCGGTCCTCATGGTCATCCTGATCATCCGGCATACCCGGGCAGACGAGGAGGGCGGACGGCTGGAGCTGCTTGGCGGCGGCCGGCTGGGACGCGACGCCGCCCTGGCCGCCGCCCTCATGATCGGTCTGGGCGCCAGCCTGGGCGTGGGACTGCTGTCCGCCGCCGCCCTCGCCGCCGGCGGCCTGCCGGCTGCCGGGTCGTTGGCCTTCGGCCTCGGCTGGGCCGCCACCGGGATGGCCTTCAGCGCCGTGGCCGGCGTAGCCGCGCAACTGACCGCGAGCGCCCGCGCTGCCACCGGCTTGAGCGTTGGCGTCGTCGCCGTCACCTACGGCCTGCGCGCTGTCGGAGACCTTGCCGAACCGGGCCCATCGTTCCTCTCCTGGCTTTCGCCGATCGGCTGGAACCAGCAGATCCGGGCGTTCGCCGGGGACCGATGGTGGGTGCTGGCGCTGCCGGTCGCACTCTGCGTTCTCCTCATCCCGGCGGCCTTTGTGCTCCGGGCACGCCGGGACCTGGGCGCGGGGCTCCGCGACGAGCGTCCCGGCCCCGCCGTCGGCTCGCTCTCCGGGGTCTGGGCTCTGGCCGTGCGCCTGCAGCACAGGGTGTGGCTGGCCTGGGCCGCGGCGTTCGTCGTCTTCGGCGTCGTCATCGGCTCGCTGGTCAGCAACGTAGCGGAGATGCTCAGTTCCCCCAACGCGCAGGACCTGATCAAACTGATCGGCGGCGCCTCCGCGGTGCGGGACGCCTTCCTGGCCGCCGAGATCAGCATCATGGGCCTGCTCGCCGCGGCCTACGGGGTGGCGTCGGTGAACCATTTGCGCAGCGAGGAGTCCGCCGGGCACACCGAAGCGCTGCTGGGGACCGCCACCACGCGCAGCCGCTGGGCAAGCAGCCACTACGTGTTCGCGCTGGCCGGGGTCGCGGTGCTGATGGTGCTGGCCGGGGTCTCGATCGGTGCCGGCGCCGCAGCCGCCGTCCAGGACAGCGGGCTGGTGGGCAGCGCCACGGTCGCCTCGCTCGCGCAGATTCCCGCCGCGTGGGTGCTGACCAGCGTGGCGCTGGCGGTGTTTGGCTGGGTGCCCCGGCTGGCTGGCGCGGTCTGGGGCGTGCTGCTTGCCTTCGTGGCGCTCGGCGAGTTCGGGGTGCTCTGGAACGCACCGGGATGGCTCATGGACCTCTCCCCTTTCCGGCACTCCCCGCTGCTGCCGGTGGGCACCGACGCGGTGCCGGCACTGCTGGGCCTGACCGCCGTCGCCGTCGGGCTCGCCGCGCTGGGTTACCTGGGCTGGCGACGGCGGGATCTGGCCGCCTAAGGGCACCACCAGTGGCTCCAGCTGGAGCGGCAATTAAGTGTCGCTGGCCGCTGGCCGTGAGCCTCCTGGCTGCAGTTCTTTGTCATACGCCTGCGCCCTGCAGTGCGCTGTTAGTTGCCGTTGTACTCGTCGTCGGTGATGTGCTCACCCCAGGTCGTGGTGGCGGCGGGGTCTTCGCCGTTCTGCAGCATGGCGATGTGTTCCATGAAGCAGCCGGGGGCGGCAGCATGCCAATGCTCCTCGCCGGGTGGGGTGTAAAGCGTCTGGCCGGGGTGGGCTTCGATGATCTTGCCGTCGCGGCCGCCGAAGCGGGCGACGCCGTGGGTGACCCGAAGGTATTGGCCGTGCTCGTGGGAGTGCCAGGCGGTGCGGGCTCCGGGGGCGAAGCGGACGGTTGCGACGACCATCGTCTGGCCTGGCTCATGGGGCAGAGCGATCGGGTCGAGCCAGACGTCGCCGGCGAATTGTGCGGACGGGTTTTTCGAGGTGGGCACGGCGGGTTCGATGTTCATGATTTTCCTTAGTTGTTGTCGGTGAAAAGTTGCTTGGCGACGCCCATCGCAGCCATGCCCTTGGGCCAGCCGGCGTAGAGCGTGATGTGGGTGATGGCTTCGATGAGCTCTTCCTGAGTCACGCCGTTCTCCAGGGCGCGGCCGAGGTGGAAGGCCAGCTGCTCTGTGTTTCCCCCGGCGGCGAGCACGGCAACGGTGATGAGGCTGCGGTCCCGCGCGGAGAGTTCAGGCCGGTTCCAAACGTCCTCGAAAAGCACGTCGTCGGTGAGTGCAGCGAGCTTCGGAGCGAAGTCACCGAACATTTTCCGGCCGCCGCCGATCTGCTTGGGTTGGTCAGTCATGATGTTCCTTCTTTCGGTGCGGTGTACGGGACGAGTCGGCGGGGCCGCCGGCATGGCTAGAGGCGGCCGGGGAAAGCGCTGCGGCGCCCGTAGATGGTCAGCATGAGCGCGGCCAGGCCGGCGGCGATCATCACGTCCGCCAGCACGAGGCCGCTATCGCTCGTCAGCAGGGCGGCGCCGAGGATGCCGGCGGTGAAGATGGCGAGGTTGAACGCCACCGGCAGGAATGAGTTCGCGACGTCGGAGTCCGCGCCTCCGGCGGTGGTCAGGGCGGCTTGGAGCTGGGCGGCGGCCCCGCCGAAGGTGCTCCCCCACAGGACGGTCGCGGCGATGATCGCCGGGGCCGATGTGTGGCCGAGCAGCAGCACCACCGCAGCCGAGATGAACAGGGCGACGCTTCCGTGCAGGAGCGGGCGGGGGTGTTTGTCGAGGAGGGCTCCGGTGATGATGATGCCGGCGATCGAGGAGATCCCGAAGATGAAGAGTTCGACGTCGACGGTGAGGCTGGTGCCGGTGGCCCGCAGGTACGGGGCGATGTAGGTGTAGATGGTGTTGTGGGCCAGCATCCAGGTGAAGATGACGGCCAGGATCACGGCGATGCCGGGGATGCGGAACACCCGGACCAGTGGAAGCCGGGAGGTGCCAGGCTGCCCGCCGGCATCGGGGGCGATGACAGCAATGAATACACCGGCGATGATGGCCACCGCGGTGAGTCCGGCGAAGGCCCACCGCCAGTCGAAGGCCGTTCCGAGCCAAGACCCCAGCGGTGTGCCGAGCGCGAATCCGACGGGCGCCCCTACCGAGACGATCGCCAGAGACAGGCCTGCCCGGGATGGCGGGCTGATCTTCCGGCCGTAGGCGGCCAGCATCCCCCAGATGATTCCCGAGAATGCGCCGGCGACGAAACGCGACGCCAGCGACAGGGTCACGTCGCTGGAGAGGGCCGTGGCGCTGTTGGCCAGGATGAGGCCGAGGAGCGCGCCGAGGAGCAACGGCTTGCGCCGCATGCCCCGGGTGAGGGTGATGGCGGGGATCGTGATGATCACCGTGCCGAGGGCGTAGGCGCTGACGAACAGTCCGACGGTGCCTTCGCTGGTCCCCATTCCGCCGGCGATAGACGGCAAGAGGCCGGCCGGCATGGTCTCCATCGCAACGAGGACGAAGCCGATAACGGCCAGCACAGCCAGGGTGGCGAGCGGCAGTCGTTTCTGATGTTTAGTAGCTGCCGGGTCAGTAGCTGCCGGGTCAATGGCTGCCGGGTTCGACGCCGGGAGGGTGGTGGTGTCCATATGCTCTCCTAGCCCGCAGGGGAAGCGGACGGGTCATGTGCTGGGGATCTTCATCCAGTCAACAGGTGATGCACTCCGCGTGGGAGTCACTGTTGAGGGGTGTACCGGGAGGGCGCCCCTTGTTCAATCGCACCGATTTATCCTTGAAGCATGGATAACCGGGCTGAAGTGCGTGAGTTCCTGATGTCGCGGCGCGCACGCCTCACCCCGGAAGAAGCCGGGCTCGTAGCCGGCGGAAATCGGCGCGTGGCTGGGCTGCGGCGCAGCGAGGTGGCACTCCTCGCCGACGTCAGCGTGGAGTACTACGCCAAGCTAGAGCGCGGTTCGATCGCGGGTGCGTCCTCGTCCGTGCTCGATTCCCTTGCCCGCGCCCTCCGCCTCGACGACGCCGAACGTGCCCACCTTTTCGACCTCGCCCGGGCGGCAGACGGCATTCCCGTCTCCGGCAGGCCCCGGAAACGTGCCGCCACCCAGGCCAGCGCGCGACTGAGCCTGCAGTGGGCCCTGGAAGCGATCACCGAGGGCGTCGCCTTCGTCCGCGATCCGTACCAGAACCTGCTGGCGACCAACGCCTTGGGGCGGGCCTTCTACTCCCCGCTGATCGGAGACGGCGGCCGCCTGCCGAACCTCGCCCGGTTCCAGTTTCTCGACCCCGCTTCCCGGGACTTCTACCCCGACTGGGAGCTGTTCAGCGAGATGTGCGTCGGCATCATGCGTGCCGAGGCGGGCCGCGACCCCCACGACCGCACCATGCAGGACCTCGTCGGAGAACTCTCGACCCGAAGCGAGACCTTCCGTGCCCTCTGGGGTGCGCACAACGTACGCACCCATGGCTCCGGAACTAAACGCTTCCTTCATCCCGTGGCCGGTGAACTTACCCTGGCCTACGAAGAACTCGCCATCACCGCAGAGGCTGGTCTCGTCCTGATGGTCTACACCGCAGAGCCCGGTTCCCCCTCTGCAGAACGGCTCCGCCTCCTGGCAAGCTGGGGTGCAAGCGAGGACACGCCCGCGGAACAGCACCGGACCACCAGCTGACAGGCACCGGCACGCAGCAATGCCCTAGAGCGGGGCGAGCAGCTGGGCGCGGACCTCGGCGGGCCGGTTGGTGGTGATCTCGTGGATGCCCAGTTCACGGCACAGGTCGACATCGTCTGCCGAGTCCACAGTCCAGACCCGGAAGCGGCGGCCCGATTCGAGCCAGCGCCGGACGGTGCGGGAGTGTCCGCGCACGTAGCCGATGCCGGGCCCGGCCAGGCCCACCTCGCAGTCGTCCAGGATCCGCTCCCCCTCGGTCTGCGCAGCTTTCATGACGTTGGCGAGGGCGCCGCCGGTGATCGCCCCGAGGCCGAGTTCTTCGCGGATTTCCTCCACGTTCACGTCGTCCACGAGCTGGCAGATGGCCGCGGCGGGCACGCTCTGGAGCAGGTGCTTCACCGAGTCGGGGCTGAAGCTCATGAAGGAGACCCGGATGTTGTCCAGCATCGAGGTGGTCCGGTCCCAGCCCTCGGACTCGAGGACAGCCAGGACCCGGTCCTCGAGCTTGAGCTGGTAGGGGCTGGGGTGCTTGAGTTCGATCGCCAGGCCGATCTCGCGGCCGGCCAGGCGCAGGATGTCGAGCAGTTCGGGGAGGGTCAGGAACTGCTCGGACCGGGCGCCGTACTCCTCGGGAATCCGGGCGCCCTTCCAGGAGCAGAAGTCCAGCAGCCGCAGCTCCGCCAGGGTGTGGTCCGCGACCGGGCCGGTGCCGTCCGAGGCGCGGTCCAGGTTGGCGTCGTGCAGCAGCACCGCGTGCTGGTCGCGGGTCAGGTGGATGTCGCATTCGACGCCGTCGGCCCCATCGGCGATCGCCTGCAAATAGGCGGCACGGGTGTGCTCGGCGAAGGCTCCGCTGGCGCCCCGGTGGGCGTAGACCAGCGGGCGGGCGGCGGCGGACTCCTCGGTAGTCATGCTGACACGTTAGCGGACGTCGGTTACGGATGCGCGGCTAGGCTGGGCACATGCAGGTGAACACTGAACGACCCGCCCGTCCCGCCGTCCCCCCGGCCGGCGTCGAACACCGACTCTCCGCCGCGGACGCAGAAAAGGCCGCGGCGCTGCGGAAGATGAAGCTGCTGGCGGTGTCGCTGCTGATCGGCATGGCCGTCATTTTCGTACTCGCCTTCGCCCTGCAGAAGCAGTACCCGTGGCTTGAGTACGTCCGGGCAGCGGCCGAGGGCGGCATGGTGGGCGCCCTCGCGGACTGGTTCGCGGTGACGGCCCTGTTCAAGTACCCGCTGGGCTTGAAGATCCCGCACACCGCGATCATCCCGCGGCGCAAGGACCAGATCGGGGCGTCGCTGGGCGAATTCGTGGAGACCAACTTCCTCTCCGAACAGGTGGTGAAGGAGAAACTGGCCAGCGTTGACATTGCGCGCAAGGTCGGCGGCTGGCTGTCCGGGCCCGGCGGAGCCGAGCGGGTGGCCAAGGAAGGTGCCGCCGTGATCCGCGGCGCCTTCACGGTGCTGAACGACGACGACGTCCAGGCCGTCATCGAGGGCATGGTCCGCCGGCACCTGCTGGCTCCGCCGTGGGGACCGCCGGTGGGCCGGCTCGCCCAGCGCGTGTTCGACGACGGCCACCACCACGCTCTCGTGGACCTGCTCGTGGACCGTACGGTGGACTGGGTGCGGGACAACCACGAAACGGTCAACCGGCTGGTCACGGACCGTTCCCCCACCTGGGTGCCTACGTTCGTGGACGGGCTCGTAGGCGACAAGGTCTACGTGGAGATCCTGAAATTCACCCGGGCCGTGCAGGCCGATCCGCAACACCAGGTCCGGCTCTCCATCGACAAATACCTCAAAGAACTGGCCCAGGACCTGCAGCACGATCCGGTCATGATCGCCCGCGCCGAGGGCGTCAAAGCGCAGGTGCTGGGCGACCCGGAGGTCCGCGAACTCGCCTCCCGCACCTGGGGCACGGTCAAGGCCGCACTGCTGGCCGCCGTCGACGATCCGCACAGCGAACTGACGGTGAAGTTCAAGGCCGCCGTGCACGACTTCGGCACCCGGCTGGTGGTCGACCCCGAGCTGGCCGGCAAGGTGAACACCTGGATCGGCGACGCCGCCGGGTACCTGGTGAACAACTACCGCTCGGACATTGCCGGCGTGATCACCGATACCGTGGCCCGCTGGGATGCCGAGGAGACCTCGCAGAAGATCGAACTCCAGGTGGGCAAGGACCTGCAGTTCATCCGGATCAACGGCACCGTCGTGGGCGCCCTCGCCGGGCTGGCCATCTTTACCGCCGCGCACTTCGTCTTCGGCTGACCCGGATGGATCCGGCACAGACACCCCGCCCGGAGGCCGCCTTCGAAACCGGCCGGTTGCTGCTGCGGCCATTGCGCGTGTCCGACGCCGCGGTCCAGCACGAGCTCTGGACCGAACGCGACCCCCGTGTCCCGCCGCATCGCCGCATCAGTCCCGACGGCCACCCCACGCTGGAGGAAATCGCCGACGGGATCCGTCGGGACGACGGGCTCCCCTTCCCGGGGCTGCTGGCGGCGGAGCAAAAAAGTTCGGGGCAGGTCATCGGCTACTGCGGGCTGATTCCCAATCGGCATGGGCAGGACGGGGAGCCGGAACTCGCGTTCGAGTTCCTACGAAGGGTCTGGGGGCAGGGGTTGGCGACCGAGGCCTCCCGGGCCGTCCTGCAGCAGGCGCAGGCATCCGGTTACCCCTGCCTTTGGGCCACCGTCCGCGATTGGAACACCCCGTCACGCCGCGTCCTGGCCAAACTTGGCTTCGTCGAAACCGGCCGGGTGGACCTGGACGACGTGCACGGCGACTCCCTCTTCACCCGGAAGACGCTCTGAGCCCACGGGTCAGCTCGGCGGCCCGCTTGGCCGTCAGGCGTGCGCGACTGTGGCCTTGACGCGGCCATGCATGGCGAAGACCGTGAACGCCAGCGCCGCGAGCGCCGTGACCACGAGCAGCATCAGCCCGATCGAGTAGCTGCGGGTCGCGGCGTCGTAGGTGGCTCCCATCACCAGCGGCGGGAAGTAGCCGCCCAGGCCGCCGGCGGCGCTGACCACCCCGCTGATGCTCCCGACCTTGCCGGCCGGGGCAAGCACCCCGACCCAGGCGAAGACGCCGCCGGTGCCCAGGCCAAGGGCGGCCGCCATCGCAACGAACGTCAGGCCGGCGGGCACATCGCCGTCGGGCTGCAGGTTCACCACCCAGGCGAGCACGGCGACGCCGGCGAGCGAGACCACCACCACGGGCTTGGGGCCGAACCGGTCCGCGAGCACTCCCCCGATGGGCCGGGCCAGCACGGCGGCCAGCGCGAAGCCGGCGGTACGCGCGCCGGCGGCGCTCGGGTCGAAGCTGTAGATGTCCCGCAGGTACGTCGGCAGGTAGGTCGCGAAGGACACGAAGCCGCCGAATACGACGGCGTAAAGGAAACACATCTTCCAGGTGACCGGGGTTTTTGCGGCGTCGAGCAGCTTGGGCATGACCGGCGCGTCCTGGCGGCTCCACGCCGGGGACTCCTTCATCAGGAACCAGACCAGCGCGGCCATGACGGCCAGGACTCCGGCGATCAGCAGGTGCGTCGGAAAGTAACCGATCCAGGCGACCAGCCGCGGGTTCAGGAACGCGGCCAGGGCGGTGCCGCCCATCCCGGCACCAAACACCCCGGTGGCGAAGCCGCGCCGTGACGGTTCGTACCAGGCGCTGACGAAGGGGATGCCGACGGCGAACACGGTGCCGGCCACCCCGAGCAGCAGCCCGGCGCCGAGCACCAGCGCGAAGGAGCGGATGGTGCCCCCGACGGCCACCAGCAGAATCGGGACAATGGCCGCCAGCAGCACGAAGCTGAAGAGGGCGCGGCCGCCGTACTTGTCTGTCAGGGCGCCGACGACGATCCTGCCCAGCGAGCCGACGAACACCGGCATGGCGACGAGGATGCCCGTGGTGGCGGGGTTGAGCTGGAGGTTCTGGGTGTAGAAGGCCCCGAGCGTGGCCACGGAATTCCAGGCCCAAAAACCGGCCACCGAGGCCGCGGTGGCTAGCACCAGGTTGAGCGTCTGGCCTGCCGGCGCGGTTGCGGACGGGGTCACTGCTCCGGCCACGGAGGTCTCCTTTCGGGTCGGGAAGGCTTCGGGAAGGCTTCGGGAAGCTGCGGCATAGCCGGCACCTCAGCGGTTGCGGGTGTCCCGGTCGCGGGTTCCGACGGCGGACCAGCCGCGGCGGGCGGCGGTGCCGGAGGACCGCGTGGCGGCCGCGCCGGCCCGGCTGCCGTCCCGGTCCCGGTCGCGGGAGCGGTAAACGATGTACGGCCGGAAGAGATAGTGGAACGGCGCCGTGAACGCATGGACCAGGCGGGTGAAGGGCCAGATGACGAACAGCGCCATGCCCACCAGGGTGTGCAGGTGGAAGGAGAAGGGCGCCGCCGCCATCGCCGCGATGTCGGGTTGGAAGATGAACAGCGAGCGGAACCACGGCGCCACGGTTTCGCGGTAGTTGTGCCCGTGTTCGCCCTCGAAGACGCTCGCCAGGGTGGTCCAGAGCCCGAACACGATCGCGCCGGTGAGCACGACGTACATGGTTTTGTCGTTCCTGGTGGTGGCCATGAAGACCGGACCGGTGGTGCGGCGCCGGTAGATCAGCAGGATGATGCCGCCCAGGGTCCCCACCCCGGCGATGCCGCCAACCAGGAGGGCGTTGAAATGGTAGAACTCCTGGCTCATGCCCACGGCCTGGGTCCACGCCATCGGAATGACCAGGCCGAAGAAGTGCCCCGCGATCACGGCGAGCAGGCCGAAGTGGAACAACGGCGAGGCGATCCGCAGCAGCCGGGATTCGTAGAGCTGGGAGGACCGCGTGGTCCAGCCGAACTGGTCGTACTTGTAGCGCCAGATGAGGCCGCCCACCAGCACAACGACCATGACGTAGGGCAGTACGCCCCAGAGCACGATGTCCAGGGCGGAGATTTCGACGGCGGATCCGGGCTCGGCCTCTACTGCCAGCATGGTCAGGCCCCCTTCACGGGCAACAGTCGCGGATCATACGGGTCCAGGCCCACCGCCTCGGTGGGCGGCCCGTAGCCGGCCATCCGCATCACGGCCTGCTCATCCGCGGGTGATTTCCCGGGCAGGGTGGCGCAGACGGCCCGCAGGATCCGGGCGTGTGGGAGGTCGTCCCGGAGCAGGCCAAAGCGCAGCATCTCCAGGCTGGCCCGGAACCGGCTCAGCAGCTCGCGGCCGGCCGCCAGGTCCACCAGTGCGGCGTATTCCAGCACCATCGGGAGGTAGTCGGGCAGTTCACCGTGGGTGTCCACCAGGATGTCGCTTTGCCGGTAGGTCTTCTTGAAGTTCCCCAGCACTTCGCCGCGGCGCCGGGTGTCTCCGTCGGTCCAGTAGGACAGGTGCAGGGCGTGGCGCTTGCCGAGGTCGAACTCGCGCACATAGTGGGCCTGCAGCTCCAGCGGCGGGGTGGCGTCCAGCCGGTCCAGCACCTCGGCGAAGTCCGCCCCGGCGCCGGGAAACTCGGCCAGCGCGGCCCGCATCAGCGGCACCCGCCCGATCAGTTCCTCGTCCGGGTAGGACAGGCACCAGGCCGCGGCGAGGTAGACGACCTGTTCGCGGCGGCTCACGGCTGGTCCTCCGCCGCCGCCAGGGTGCCCGGTTCGGGCCGCTTGTCCGGGAACAGCCCGGCCGGCGCTCCCGTGCCGTCCCAGTTCAGCAGGTTCACCCGTCCGCGCAGCGTCGTTTCGCCGGGTGCGGCGCCGGAGGTTTGCCGGTCCCGGAGGGCGTTGAAGGTCTCCACCGCCACCGGGACGGGCCTGCCGCTGGCCTCGCCAAACGGCGAGGAGTCCTGCATGCCCGGGCCGCCCTCAAAATCCAGCGAGCAGCCCATTTCCTCGAGGTCGTGGGCCTGCTCCACGTGTGCCTTGGGGATCACGTAGCGCTCCTCGTACTTCGCGATCGCCATCAGCCGGTACATCTCGTACATCGTCTGGCTGTCCATCCCCACGGCTTCCGGGATGGAGTCGTCCGGGTCGTTGCCGAGGCTGATGCCCCGCATGAAGGAGCGCATCGCGGCGAGCTTCTTTAGCACCGCGGTGACCCGGTCCGCGTCGCCGGCGGTGAAGAGTTCGGCGAGGTATTCCACCGGGATGCGCAGCGCGTCGATGGCGCCGAACAGGTTGCCGGCGTCCTCGCCGTCGTGGCCCTGGTCCCGCAGCAGGTCCACCACGGGTGAGAGCGGCGGGACGTACCAGACCATCGGCATGGTCCGGTATTCGGGGTGCAGCGGCAGGGCGACCTTGTAGACCTTGGCCAGGGCGTAGACCGGCGAGCGCCGGGCCGCGTCGATCCAGTCTTCCGGGATGCCCTGGGCCCGCGCCTCGGCCTGCACGGCGGGGTCGCTGGGGTCCAGCAGCACGTCCATCTGGGCGTCGTAGAGCTCCTGCGGGTCCGTCACGGCGGCCGCCGCGGTGACGGCGTCGGCGTCGTACAAAAACAGCCCCAGGTACCGCAGCCGGCCCACGCAGGTCTCCGAGCAGACCGTCGGGAGTCCTACCTCCACCCGCGGGTAGCAGAAGGTGCACTTCTCGGCCTTGCCGGTCTTGTGGTTGAAGTAGATTTTCTTGTACGGGCAGCCGGTGACGCATTGCCGCCAGCCGCGGCACTTGTCCTGGTCCACCAGCACAATCCCGTCCTCCACCCGCTTGTAGATCGCGCCGGAGGGGCAGGAGGCCATGCAGGACGGGTTCAGGCAGTGCTCGCAGATCCGCGGCAGGTAGAACATGAAGGTCTGCCCGTAGGCGAACTTGATCTTGTCCTCGGATTCGCGCCGGACCTTTTCCACGATCGGATCCAGGTGCCCGTTCTCCGTGGAGCCGCCCAGGTCATCGTCCCAGTTCGCGGACCAGGTGATCTTGGTGTCCTCGCCGGTGATCAGGGACTTTGGCCGCGCCACCGGGAAGTCGTCGCCCAGCGGTGCGTCCACGAGGGTCTTGTAGTCGTAGGTCCACGGCTCGTAGTAGTCCTTGAGCTCGGGCTGGACCGGGCTGGCGAAGATCCCCAGGAGCTTCTTGACCCGGCCACCGGCCTTGAGCACGAGCTTGCCGCGTTTGTTCAGCACCCAGCCGCCGTGCCACCTCTCCTGGTCCTCGTAGCGGCGCGGATACCCCTGCCCGGGGCGGGTTTCGACATTGTTGAACCAGACGTATTCGGTGCCCGCACGGTTCGTCCACGCCTGTTTGCAGGTCACGGAGCAGGTGTGGCAGCCGATGCATTTGTCCAGGTTCATGACCATGCCCATTTGGGCCATGACACGCATCAGTACTGCACCTCCTGGGAGCGACGGCGGACGGTGGCCACCATGTCGCGCTGGTTTCCGGTGGGGCCAAGGTAGTTGAACGCGTAGGCCAGCTGGGCGTAGCCGCCGATCAGGTGCGAGGGTTTGACCAGCAGCCGGGTCACGGAGTTGTGGATACCGCCGCGCCGCCCGGTGGCCTCGGACTTCGGCACGTCGATGGTGCGTTCCTGGGCGTGGTGGACGTAGACGACGCCGGCCGGCATCCGGTGGCTGACGATCGCGCGGGCCACCAGGACGCCGTTGATGTTCACGCACTCCACCCAGTCGTTGTCCTTGACCTCGATGGCGTCCGCGTCGGCCGGGCTCATCCAGACCGTGGGTCCGCCGCGGGAGAGCGAGAGCATCAGCAGGTTGTCCTGGTATTCGGAGTGGATGGACCATTTCGAGTGCGGCGTCAGGTAGCGGACCACCACCTCCATGGACCCGTCCCGGCCGAGTTTGGGTTCGCCGAAGAGCCGGTGCATGTCCAGCGGCGGCCGGTAGATCGGCAGCGCTTCACCGATGTCCAGCATCCAGTCGTGGTCCAGGAAGAAGTGCATCCGGCCGGTCAGGGTGTGCCACGGCTTGAGCCGCTCCACGTTGATGGTGAACGGTGCGTAGCGCCGGCCGCCGGTCTCGGAGCCGGACCATTCCGGCGAGGTGATCACCGGGACCGGGCCGGCCTGGGTCTGCGCGAAGGTGATGAACTTTTCCTCGGACCCCTCGGACAGGTCCGCGAGTTTCCGGCCGGTGCGGACTTCCAGGTCCTTGAAGCCCTGCACGGACAGGGCGCCGTTGGTGGTGCCGGAGAAGGCCAGGATGGCCTCGGCCATCTTCGCGTCGGTGTCGATCGCGGGGCGGCCGTCCGCGGCGCCGCCGAGCATCACGCCGTTGGACCGGCTCAGCCGCTCCAACGGCCCTGCGAGTTTGTAGGTGACGTTTTTGACTGTGAAGCCCAGTTTGTCGGCCAGCGGACCGACGGCGGCCAGCTTGTCCGCGATGGCGGTGTAGTCGCGTTCCACCACGGAGAAGATGGGCATGTTCTGTCCCGGCACGGCGGGGATGGAGGCGTCCCGCCAGTCGCGGACTATCCCGCCGGGCTGGGCGAGCTGGCCGGGGGTGTCGTGCTGCAGCGGCACACTGACCAGATCCTTGCGGACGCCCAGGTGCGTCCTGGCCTGCCGGGAGAACTCCTGGGCCAGCAGGTGGAAGGTGTCGAAGTCCGTCTTGGTCTCCCACGGCGGGTCGATCGCGGGGGTGAAGGCGTGCACGAAGGGGTGCATGTCGGTGGAGGACAGGTCGTGTTTCTCGTACCAGGTGGCGGCCGGGAACACGACGTCGGAGAGCAGCGTGGTGGAGGTCATCCGGAAGTCCGCGGAGACCAGCAGGTCCAGTTTTCCTTCCGGCGCCTGCTCGTGCCATTTCACGTCCCGCGGCTTGAGGCCTTCCGCGTGGTCCTTGCCGAGCACGTTGTTGTGGGTGCCCAGCAGGTTGCGCAGGAAGTACTCGTTGCCCTTGGCCGAGGAGCCGAACAGGTTGGAGCGCCACAGCACGAGGGTCCGCGGCCAGTTTTCCGGGGCGTCCACGTCCTCGATCGCCGGGTTCAGGGTGCGGTTTTTCAGTGCGTCGGCGATGTAGCCCGGGGTGTCTTTCGCGGTGCCGGCGGCGACGGCGGCTTCCGCCTCGTCCGCGATGTCCAGCGGGTTACGGTCGAACTGCGGGTAGAACGGCATCCAGCCGAGTCGCGCGGACTGGGCCATCGCGTCCGCGGTGTGCATGCCATCCAGGGCTCCGGTGGACAGCGGAGACTTCAGCGCGTCGGCGGAGTAGCCGTCCTGCCGCCACTGGTCCGTGTGCATGTACCAGTAGCCGGTGCCGATCATGGTCCGCGGCGGCCGGGACCAGTCCAGCGCGTTCGCCAGCGACACCCAGCCGGTGGCGGGGCGGGTCTTCTCCTGGCCCACGTAGTGCGCCCAGCCGCCGCCGTTGCGGCCCATGCAGCCGGTCAGCATGACCAGGGCCAGCACGGCCCGGTAGGTGGTGTCGCCGTGGAACCACTGGCAGATGCCGGCGCCCATGATGATCATGGACCGGCCCTTGGACTGCTCCGCGTTGCGGGCGAACTCCCGGGCCACCCGGATGCAGGCCTGCGCCGGGACGGAGGTGATCTCCTCCTGCCAGGCCGGGGTGTAGGGCGTCGCGGCGTCGTCGTAGCCGGCCGCCCAGTCCCCCGGCAGACCCTCGCGGCCCACGCCGTACTGGGCCAGCATCAGGTCGAACACGGTGGTGACCAACTGGCCCTCCACCTCGAGGACGGGCACGCCGCGTCGGAGCACGCTGCCCTCGCCGCCGGCGTCCTCGAAGCATGGCAGCAGGATCTCGGCGTTTTCAGCGGAGACCTCCCGCAGCGACAGCGCCGGCTCGATGCCCTCGAGGTCCAGGTTCCATTTGCCCTCGCCGCTGCCGGAATAGCGGAACCCCATCGAGCCGTTAGGGACAACGGGCAGGCCGGTCTTCTTGTCGAACAGCACGGTCCGGAACGCCGCGTCCTCAGCCAACGACTCGGCTTTGAGGTCCCTGGCGGTGAGGAACTTGGACGGGGTGAGGGTGCCGTCGTCGCGCCGTTCCAGCCGGACGAGGAACGGCAGGTCGGTGTACTGCCGGACATAATCGGAGAAGAACGGCACGTCGCGCTCAACGAAGAACTCCCTGAGCATGACGTGCCCCATCGCCATCGCCAGGGCGGCGTCGGTGCCGGCCTGGGCGGGCAGCCATTCGTCGGCAAACTTCGTGTTGTCCGCGTAGTCCGGGCTGACCGTGACCACCTTGGTTCCGCGGTACCGCACCTCGGCCATCCAGTGCGCATCCGGGGTCCGGGTCACGGGGACGTTGGAGCCCCACATCATCAGGTAGCGCGCGTCCCACCAGTCGCCGGATTCCGGGACGTCGGTCTGGTCGCCGAAAACCTGCGGGCTGGCCACCGGCAGGTCGGCGTACCAGTCGTAAAAGGACGTCATCACCCCGCCGATGAGCTGGATGAAACGGGTGCCGACGGCATGCGAGACCATCGACATGGCGGGGATCGGGGAGAAACCGGCGCAGCGGTCCGGCCCGTAGTTCTTGATCGTGTTGACGTGCGCGGCGGCCGCGATCTCGATCGCTTCCTGCCAGGAGACACGGACCAGGCCGCCCTTGCCGCGGGCCTGCTGGTAGCGGCGGCGCCGCTCCGGGTCCCCCACGACGTCGGCGAAGGCGAGCACCGGGTCGCCCAGCCGGGCCTTGGCCTCGCGGTACATCTCCACCAGCACACCCCGGGCGTAGGGAAAGCGGACCCGGGTGGGCGAGTAGGTGTACCAGGAGAAGGCGGCTCCGCGCGGGCAGCCGCGCGGCTCGTATTCGGGACTGTCAGGGCCCACCGAAGGGTAGTCGGTCTGCTGGGATTCCCAGGTGATGATGCCGTCCTTGACGTACACCTTCCAGGAGCAGGAGCCGGTGCAGTTCACCCCGTGGGTGGAGCGGACCACCTTGTCGTGGCTCCAGCGGTCCCGGTAGAAGATGTCGCCCTTGCGGCCGCCTTCCCGGAACACCGCCCTGCCGTCCTCGGTCTGGTCCCATTTCGTGAAAAAGCGGCCAAGCTTCAACATTGCGTCCGAGGCGGGTCCATCCAACCCCGCGGGGCCTCCGGCAGTCATGCCCCCAAAGCTATGGGGCACCCTGCTCCCCCGATAGGGCCCTACGGCACTAGTGTCACAACCGCCACTTTAGTCTCAGCGCGGACTGCGAAACGGGACTCAGGCGAACGACTCGAGTTCGACGCCGGCCTTCTCCAGCGCGGCGCGGACGGCGGCGGCCACCTGCACCGAGCCGGGGGTGTCACCGTGCAGGCACAGCGAATGCGGTGTGAGCGTGACGACGGTTCCGTCGACCGCCAGGACTTCGCCCTTGAGGGCCAGCCGGAGCGCGCGCTCGACGATCTCGTCCGGGTCCTCGATCACCGATTCCTCCTCCAGCCGCGGCACCAGCGAGCCATCCGGGAGGTAGGCGCGGTCGGCGAAAGCCTCGTGGAACACGGGATTGCCGGCCTCACGGGCAATCCTGAGCAAGGCCGAACCCTCCAGGCCCAAGATCGGAAGCCCCGGATCGTAGGCCTGGATGGCGGCGACCACGGCGGAGGCCTGTTCGTCGTCGTGCATCGTGCGGTCGTAGAGGCCGCCGTGCACCTTGACGTAGTCCACCGAGGCGCCCACCGCATGGGCCACGCCGTCGAGCGCGCCGAGCTGGTAGAGAACCGCGCCGAACAAGTCGTCGAAGCTCATGTCCATGGCGCGGAGCCCGAAGCCGGCCAGGTCGGGATAGCCCAGGTGGGCGCCGACCCTGACGTCGAGTTCGTAGGCCGCGCGGCAGGTGTCCAGCATGGTGACGGGGTCCCCGGCGTGCAGACCGCAGGCCACGCTGGCGCTGGTGACGAGCGGGAACATCGCCGCGTCATCGCCCATCGTCCAGGAGCCGAAGGACTCCCCGAGGTCAGCGTTCAGATCCACGGGTTCCGCCTTCCAGGTCCGGGCCGGCTTCCGCGGTACCGGCGCCGGGCTTCAGCTCGCCGGGGATGGTCACCGGCATCGGGCCGAAGGCCTCCTTGGCATTTTCGACGACGGCGCGTCCCATCATCCGGTTGCCGACGCCGCCCACCACGGCGCCGATGCCGAAGGGCAGCGCGCGGCCCAGCAGAGCGGTGCCCTGGCGCTTGAGCAGGTTCCGCAGGAAGGCCCGCTGGATCCGCTCTCGCACCGACCCGAAGCCGATCATCGGCGCCCTGCGTGCGAAGAGCGTGCCCCAGGCCTGGGTTGGCCCCTTGCCCTGCCCGGCGGCGTGGCCGCTCAGCGAGCTCAGCAGGGCGGTGCCTTCTTCGCCGAGCATGATGGCCATGACCAACGTGCTGGCCCTCTCCGGGTCGACCATTCGCACCCCGTGCAGTTCCGCCAGCGAGGTGGCGAACAGCGCGGTAGCCTCCAGGAATCCGACGGTCGCGGCGGCGGAGAGACCCAGCGCGGCCACGGTGCCGACGCCGGGGATAACGGCCGAGCCGCCGACGAGGGCACCGCCGCCGGTAACGGCGGTCAGGTAGTTGCGTTCCAGGATGGCGGCGAGCTGCGCCGCGGTGGCGTTCGGGTGCTTCCGCTGCAGCCGGCGCAGGTTCGCCAGAACCAGCGGCCGCTGGATTTCCACCGCGCGCAGGAGCATGTTGTGGACGCCGGGCTTGGGCTTGCCGTCGGCGTCGAACATTGCGCTGTGGGCGGTCTTTTGGGCAATTCTCATTGCCGGGTTGCTGCGCTTGGCCATCATCGCCTCTCCGTGAACCGTAAGTGTGCTGAACATCGTCCAGCCTTAACACTAGGCCACGTGCCGCCTGGCCGCTCTTGCGCAGCCCCGGGCCGGTGCCGCCGCCGGGCAGGGACGCTAGAGCACCCAGGATTCGGCCAAGGCGATGAACGCCGAGGAGGACGGTCCCAGCGGACCGGGATAGACCGCCGGCGTGCCCGGCCACTCCACCCCGAATTCCGCGAGCCGACCGGTGCTGCAGGGCAGATAAACGTTGCTCAGCGCGGCGCTGCCCTCGCCGAGCTGGAAGTTGGGGGCGGTGAACTGCCTTCGGTCCAGGATGCCGCTGATTGCCAGCTCCGCCTTGTGGCCGGTTGCGCGGAACCCGGTCGCCGGGTCCACTTCCACCGTGAACTCGTCGTGGGTGTGCCCGATCCCGGTCAGCGGGAAGCGGGACGCTTCCGGGAAATAGCGGGTAAGTTCGGTGGCCAGGGTTTTCGCGAGGGCCTCATTGGTGCCGTAGCTGCGCCAGCCCTGCAGGGTCGCAACCAGCAGGGCACTCCCGGCACCCCAGCGTGACCAGTCGGCCTGCCAGAACGTGGCGAAGCAGCTGGCCGGCTCGCCCGGGACCTGGGCGCCCCGGGAGTCCGCCGGGTGCAGCGCCAGGCCCGCGTTGATTCCCACGAATGCCAGGCTGCGCCGCGCCGCTGCGGTGGCCGTTTTCTCCATGTGAGGAGCCTAACGGGACGGCAACGGCTGCGGCCGGAAGGTCTTCACCTCCGGCCGCAGCCGTGTCCTGGCTGGGTTTCCCGTCTGAAGCGGTCCCCACTGAAGCGTTCCCGCCCGGGGCGCTCCCGCTTAGCGCGGGGTGCGGATCAGTTTCTTGTTCACGAATTCGTCCATGCCGAACCGACCCAGCTCACGCCCGACGCCGGAGCGCTTGACGCCGCCGAACGGCAGGTCCGCCTGCGTTACGGCCACCGAGTTGATGAAGACCATGCCGGTGTCCAGCCGGTCCGCGAGGTCCTGGGCCTTGCGCGGGTCGGCGCTGAAGACCGAGCCGCCGAGCCCGTACGGGGACCCGTTGGCGAGTTCGATTGCTTCCTCGGCGCTGGCCACCTTGTAGATGACCGCGGCCGGGCCGAACAGCTCCTCGGAGAAGGCGCGCATCTCCGGCGTGACGTCGGTGAGCACGGTGGGCTCCACGAAGGCACCCGGGCCGTCCACGAGGTGGCCGCCGGTGCGGAGCGTGGCGCCCTTGTCCACGGCGTCCTGGATCTGTTCGATCAGGCCGTCCGCGGCGCTCTGCGAGGAGAGCGGACCGAACTTGGTGTCCTCCAGCAGCGGGTCCCCGGGCTTGATCCCGGCCATCCGGGCGGTGAACTTTTCCACGAAGGGCTCGTAGAGGTCCTCGAGCACGATGAACCGCTTCGAGGCGGTGCAGGCCTGCCCGGCGTTGCCCATCCGGCCGCCCACGGCGGCCTTGACGGTGGCGTCGAGGTCATCGGAATCCAGCACGATGAAGGGGTCGCTGCCGCCGAGTTCCAGCACGTACTTCTTCAGGTTCCGGCCGGCCACTTCGGCCACGGCCGAACCGGCCCGCTCGCTGCCGGTCAGGGAGACGCCCTGGATCCGGCTGTCGGCGATGACCTCGGCGACCTGTTCGTTGCTGAGGAAGAGGTTGGTGTAGGCGCCCTGCGGGAGTCCGGCATCCTTGAAGATTTCCTCGATCGCGAGGGCAGACTGCGGGCAGCTGCCGGCATGCTTGAGCAGGATCGTGTTGCCCAGGACCAGGTTCGGCGCCGCGAAGCGCGCCACCTGGTAGTACGGGTAGTTCCACGGCATGATGCCGAGCAGGGGTCCGACCGGAGCCGAACGGACGACGGCGGAGCCGCCGCCCTTGACCTCCAGCGGCTCGTCCTTGAGGAAGCCCGGGCCTTCCGCGGCGTAGTAGTCGTAAATATCGGCCACGAGCTGCACTTCGCCGCGGGCCTGTGCCAGGGGCTTGCCCATCTCGGTGCTGATCAGCCGGGCGAGCTCGTCCTGGCGTTCCCGGTACAGTTCTGCGACGCGGGCGATCACCTTGGCGCGGGCCTCGACAGGGGCGGCGCGCCAGGCCTGGAACGCCTGCTGCGCGGCTGCGAGCGCCTCTTCCACCTCGCCCGCGGTAGCGAGCGGGAATTCCTTCAGAGTTTCTCCGGTCGCGGGGTTCACTGTCTTGTAGGCAGTCATTGGTCCACCATCTCCGTTTCTGGCTGGTTAGAGCCGGTTCGGACGCGGACCGCCGTTGGCGCCGGATACGGCGTCGACGGCGGTTCCCGCCCATTGCGCGGGGCCGGCCTGCCTGCAAAGGCGGGCCAAGTCCCTTAGGCGCCAACCGAGGTGTCCCCGGGAGTATTCCATCCAGCCGCGGCCGTTGCCGTCCCCAGACCTCAGGGACGGCCAGCCGCCGCCACCTGTCCCCTAGAGTGCCACGTCGCCGCAGAGGTGGACCTGCACCCCTAGCTCGGCAAAGAATGCGGCCTTGGCTTCCAGCGCCTTGTCCGCCGTGGCGGCGTCCGGGGCGTAGACCACCTGGGCGTGGTTGGCCTTGTGGCGGGCCATCAGCTGATCTCGGCTGACGCCGTCGAGGACGGCGTGCATGATCGGCCACTGCGGGTCGGTCGCGTCCAGCCGGCGTTGGGTCTCCTCCGCCGGAAGCTCGACGACGTGGCCGCGGCCCAGGTCCACGTGCAGCCGGTCGTCCATGATGAAGACCCGCGACCAGACGATCTCCCCCGGCTTGGAGACACCGCTGAGGGTGCCGCCTCCCAGCGGAAAGAACATCTCGGGCTGTCGCATGGAGTACGACTTGTCGTAGCCGCCATTGTGGGAGGCCGGCACGGAGCCGGAGATCTCGAAGACCCAGACGAACTCGCCGTCGTAGTCGGCACCCCAGCGCACGTCGTGCAGCGTGGTGGCAGGATCGAGCCCCATCGCGGTCCAAATCCGGTTGGTGATGAGGGCGTCGACGGCGACCCCCTCGTCCACCTCGTTGAAGTGCGGCAGCGCCTTTCCGGCGAACAGTTCCCGGCCGCCGTCGCGGGAGTAGACGGGCGGGCGCTGGACGTTGTTGAGCAGGCCTTCGGCCAGGTCGGACGCCGGGACGGTGTCCTTGAGGCCCTGCTGGTACTGGATGCCGACGGCGTCGACGCCGTAATCGTCCGAGATGCGCAGCGCGGCAATGTACATCTTGAGCTGGCTGTGGACCTGGTCGGGGGTCAGCTCCGTCGCAGGGTCGGTGCCGAAGTGGAAGGTCAGGCCGGCGTCGTCGAGCCAGCTCTTCACCGCGTCGGCCTCTGCGTCCGGGACCTTCAGCATCTCGGCCACGAGGGCGCTCTGCGAGAGCCGCTCCTTGTAGATGCCCAGCGGGTTGAGCATTTCGTCGTCGATGATGGCGTTGTACATGCCCATGCAACCCTCGTCGAAGACGCCGATGATGGCCTTGTCGGCCATCAGCTGCTGCGCCAGGGCGCGTCCCAGCCGGACCTCCTCCGTATCCGCCAGCGGCGGCAGTTCGCGGACGTGGCTCGTGTCGTGGGTGATGCTGCCGGAGGTGAGCCAGGATTTGAGCTTGCCCACCGCCCATTCGTCGGTGAAGTCCTCGCTCCACAGCGCGGAGTAGTCGACCTTGGCCTTGGTCAGGCTTCCGGTGAGGTTAAGCAGGCCCACCAGCCCCGGGAAGTCGCCCGCCCAGTTCGCCACGACCAGGATCGGGCCGCGGTGCGTGCGCAGGCCGGCCAGGACGTGGTGGCTGTACTGCCAGACGGCCTCGACAACCACCACCGGCGCCGTCGGCGGAATGTTCTTGAAAACTTCCATACCCATGCGCTGGCTGTCGATGAAGCCATGCCCGGTGTCGGGGTTGACGCCGTGCGCGCGGACCACCTGGTAGCCGAGGGACTCCACGGCGGCCGCGAAGTGCCCTTCGAGCTGCTGCTGGGTGGGCCAGCACTTGGTGTTGGCAGCGAGCCGCAGGTCGCCGCTGCTGATGGTGTAGACCGTGTTGGCCTCGGCGTCGGGGGTTTCCGTGATGGACGGGAAGGTGTAACTGCTCATGGTGTGGTTTCCCTTTCAAGGTTTTGGGGGCTCAGACGTTCCTCGCGTCCGGCGAGGGCGTGGGCAATGTCCTGGGTGGCCGGGTAAAGGCGTAAGTAGAGGTCGTACAGCTCCTCATAGTCCGCGCTCACGGCAGGGTTGGGGTGGACGGTCCGGGCGGGCGGATTCCACTCGCTGATCCGGACCTCGGCAACCGTGCCCGCGGCCAGATACGCGGCGCCGTAGCTGGCGCCGATGGTCTGGCTCGGAATGAGCTGCGGCTGCCCGGTCACGTCGGAAACGATCTGGGTCCACAGCTCACCCTGGGTTCCGCCGCCGACGGCCACGATGCGCCGGATGTTTCCGCCGGCCAGCTCCATGGACTCGATGTTGTGCCGGACGCCCAGTGCCGTGGCCTCCAGGGCGGCGCGGTACAGGTCGCCGCGGGTGTGCGAGAGGGTCAGCCCGGCAATGATGCCGCGGGCTTGCGGATCCGCCACCGGGGTCCGTTCGCCGGCGAAGTAGGGCAGCATCAGGAGTCCACGGGCGCCGGGGCCC
This sequence comes from Arthrobacter sp. 10T44, assembly GCF_056393885.1. Lineage (NCBI taxonomy): Bacteria > Bacillati > Actinomycetota > Actinomycetes > Micrococcales > Micrococcaceae > Arthrobacter > Arthrobacter sp. 10T44. The sequence goes on from NZ_JBFTGT010000004.1 coordinate 384,356, forward strand.
GAGGCGGCGGCCAGCTCCAGCAGTTCCGGGAAGTCGAGGGAGCCGAACAGTTCCTTGAGCCAGGACGTGACCGCCCCGGAGGTGGCCATCCCGCCGGCCAGGTTGCGGGTTCCCTCGAACGCGCCGACCGTCCCCCACAGCTGGGGTGAGGTGACCCGGTCCGGGACGGTGTTGACCAGGAACATGGTGGTGCCGTACATCAGCATCAGGTCGCCATTGTTCTGGCTGTCCACGCTGACGGCTTCGCTCCAGGCGTCGATGGTTCCGGCAATCACCGGGACTCCGGCCGGAAGCCCGGTGGCGACGGCGGCCTCCGCGCTGACGTACCCGGCGGTGTCGCCGGGCCAGAGCAGCGGCGGAAGTTCCAGCCCGGGAGCGATCTTGCTCGCGAAGGGCGGATACCATTCCAGCGTCCGGGTGTCGTACAACGGCGTGCACTGGCTGGCGGAGTGGTGGTCCAGCACGTACGCGCCGGTGAGCTGGTAGGCCAGCCAGGAGGAGGGCATAAAAAGCCGGCGGCTCCTGGCGAAAGTGTCCGGCTCGTGCCGGGCCAGCCACGCCAGCTTGGGCCCGACGGCCTGGGTGGACAGCACGGAGCCGCAGCGCTCCATAATGAGCTCGTCGCCGCCCAACTCAGCGGTGAGGGACTCGATCTGCTCGGTGGCCCGGGAGTCGATGCCGTAAAGGATCGCCGGGCGCAGCGGGGTGCCGTCCTGGTCCGTGACGAGGACGCAGGGGCCCATGCCGCTGACGCCGACGGCGACGATTTGTTCGTCCGCGCCCCGGCCGGCCAGCAGTTCGCGGCTGATCGCGGCGAATTCCTCCCACCACAGGTCCCCGTCCATCTCGGCCCAGCCCGGCCGGGGCCGGCTTACCTCGTGGCTGCGCGCGGCGGAACGGAGCACCTTGCCCTCCAGGTCCACGACGACGCCCTTGCTGCTGCTGGTGCCGATGTCGACGCCGAGCACCGCCCGGACCGGCTGATCCGTCACTGTGCCGGCCTCAGGCGCAGGCCCTGCATGCCGCCGTCGACCGCCAAGGAGGTTCCGGTGGTGGAGCCGGCGGCCGGTGATGCGAGGTAGGTGATGGCGGCCGCCACCTCGTCCGCGGTGACCAGCCGGCCGTGGGGCTGGCGGGCGTTGAGGGCGGCGCGTTCGGCCTGCGGATCGTCGCTTTGGGCCATCAGGCGGCCGATCCATGGGGTGTCAGCGGTGCCCGGGTTCACGCAGTTGACCCTGATGCCTTCGCGGATATGGTCCGCGGCCATGGCCAGCGTCAGGGACAGGACCGCGCCTTTGCTGGCACCGTACAGCGCCCGCTGCGGCAGACCCGCCGTGGCCGCGATGGAACACGTGTTGACGATCGCGGCGGCCGGCGAGCGCCGCAGATGCGGCAGTGCGGCCCGGCTGACCCGCACCATGCCGAGCACGTTGATGTCGAGGACGCGGTGCCATTCATCGTCGTCGTTGTCCGCGATCGTGCCTTGGGCGCCGATCCCGGCGTTGTTGACGACGACGTCGATCCGGCCAAAGTGTTCGGCGACCCCCTGGACTGCCGCGACCACGGAGGCGTCGTCGGCCACGTCGCAGCGCACCGCGAAGTGCCCCTTCGCGGCGTCCTCCGGGTTCAGGTCCAGGACCGCCACCGAGGCTCCGGCGGCGGCGAGCCGGGCGGCTGCCGCGGCGCCGATGCCGGAAGCACCTCCGGTCACAATCGCGACCAGCCCATCCATCTCCGTTGTCATGCTTGTCCTTTCCAAAGACATTTAATTGCTTGCTCGCCGCCTGCCGGGCCGGTCAGGCCCGGTGAGGCAGGCTGGCGCGGCGGCTGTTCAGGACTGCGCGAAGACCTGCCGCTGCCGGCCCAGGCCCTCGATCTCGACCTCGACGACGTCACCGGCTTTGAGGTACGGGAACTTGCCGGAGAGCGCCACGCCCTGCGGGGTGCCGGTGAGGACCACGTCGCCGGGCTCGAGGGTGAGGTACTGGCTCAGGTGGTGGATCAGGAAGTCGACCGGGAAGACCATGTCAGCCGTGCTGGAATCCTGGCGGGGCTCGCCGTTGACCCAGCTGCGGAGCCGGAGCCTGCCCGGATCGACCTCGTCGGCGGGCACGAGCCACGGCCCGAGCGGGGAGAACCCGGGCGAACACTTGCCCTTGGACCACTGGCCGCCGGACTCCTCGATCTGGAAGGCACGCTCGGACAGATCGTTGGCAACCAGATAGCCCGCGATGTGCGCGGCAGAGTCGGCCGGCGAGCCGAGGTAGCTGGCGCGCCGGCCGATCACCACCCCGAGTTCGACCTCCCAGTCGGTCTTGGTGGAATTGCGCGGGATGAACGCCGCATCATCCGGGCCAGCGACTGTGTTGGGCGTCTTGAGGAAGATAATGGGAACCTCGGGCGGCAGCGCCCCGGATTCGGCGGCATGCGCGGCGTAGTTCATACCCACGCAGATGACCGCGGACGGACGGGTGATCGGAGCGCCGACCCGGAGGCCGGCGGGATCCAGCGGCTCAAGCTCTCCGCGCTCCAGGGCGTTCCGCGTGGCGGCAATTCCCCCGCCGGCAAGGAACTCGCCGGTGATGTCCGAAGTCAGGGGAGATAGATCATATGTCTTTTCCGTACCTGCGCCATTTGCAGCAATCACGGCGGGGCGTTCCGCACCAGCGGGGCCCAAGCGAACCAACTTCACACTTCCTCCAAATCGGGCAACTCTGCCCGCCGCTAACCCGGCGGCCGGACCGGCCGCGCGGAAAGGTGTCGCACACCACAATACAGACCACACCGTCGTTGACAAGCCATACATCGGATGTTTACTGTCGAATTCACCGCCCGACCGGGCGACGCGAGATTCCGGGGATGCCCGGAGCATGAGGAGTTCCCACGTGAGTACCATCACCGCCGTCACGGTCAGTGACGTCCGCTTTCCGACGTCGTCGTCCCTGGACGGCTCGGATGCCATGAATCCCGACCCGGACTACTCGGCGGCCTATCTGGTGATCGGCACCGACGCCGGCGACGACCTTGAAGGCCACGGCTTCGTCTTCACTATCGGGCGCGGCACCGAAGTGGTGGCCAGCGCCCTGACAGCCCTCGTCCCCTATCTCCAGGACCGGAACGCCGAGGAGCTGCTCGATGACATGGGCGGTACCTGGCGCTCCATGGTGCACGACTCGCAGCTGCGCTGGCTGGGGCCGGAGAAGGGGATCATGCACATGGCCATCGGGGCGGCCATCAACGCCCTGTGGGACTTGAAGGCAAAACGCGCCGGGTTGCCGCTGTGGCAGCTGCTGTCCCGGCTGTCGCCCGAAGAGCTGGTTGACCTGGTGGACTTCCGCTACCTCAGCGACGCCCTCACCCCGGAAGAGGCCCTCGCTATCCTGCGGGGCGCAGAAACCGGCCGTCCGGGTCGAGAGTCCGAGCTGCTCCGCGCCGGCTATCCGGCGTACACCACCACCCCGGGCTGGCTCGGCTACGACGATGCCAAGCTCTCCCGGCTGTGCCGCGAGGCCGTCGCGGACGGCTTCCCGCTGGTCAAGCTCAAGGTTGGCGCCAACCTGGCGGATGACGTCCGGCGTTTGCGCGTCGCCCGGGACGCCTGCGGACCGGGCATCAAGATCGCCGTGGACGCGAACCAGCGCTGGGACACCACGGAGGCCATCGAATGGATCCGCGGCCTCGGCGACCCCGACCTCGCCTGGGTGGAGGAACCGACGAGCCCGGACGACATCCTGGCCCATGCCGCGATCGCCCGCGCCATCGCCCCGATTCCGGTGGCGACCGGGGAGCATGTCCAGAACCGGGTGGTGTTCAAGCAGATGCTGCAGGCCGGATCCCTCGAGGTGCTGCAGCTCGACGCGGCGCGAGTTGCCGGCGTGAACGAAAACATCGCCATCCTGCTCCTCGCGGCCAAGTTCGGGGTCCGGGTCTGCCCGCACGCCGGCGGCGTAGGCCTCTGCGAAGCCGTCCAGCACCTCTCGATGTTCGACTACGTGGCAGTTTCCGGGCAACTCGAGGGCAGGATGATCGAATTCGTCGACCACCTCCATGAGCACTTCGTCGTCCCGGTCGACGTCCATGGCGGGCGCTACTGGCCCCCGGCCGCCCCGGGCGGCGGCAGCGAAATGAAAGCGCACTCGCTCGCTGAGTTCTCCTTCCCGGCCGGTCCGGCGTGGTCCGCTCCGGCTGAAGCTGTGGCAGGCTAATCCGATGAGCACAACCCCGGAACGCATCGCCCTGCACACCCGGCTCAAGCCCGGCCGCGAGGCCGACTACGACCGGATCCATGCGCGGATTCCCACCGAGCTCGCGGACGCCATGCGCGGGATCGGCGTCCACAGCTGGCGGATCTGGCGCAGCGGACGCGAACTTTTCCACGTCGTGGAGGTCGAGGACTACGCCACCATGCGCAAGTTCCTGGCCGAGCACCCTGCGAACGTCCCCTGGCAGGCGGAAATGGCCGAGCTCCTCGAGGTCGAGGACGACTATTCGGGCGAGGACCGCGGCATCCCGATGGTGTGGGAGCTTGCACGGCAATGACGCAACTGCCCCTCGGCCGGCTGGGCTACGGCGCCGCCGCTCTCGGGAACCTGTATTCGAGCATGGATGACGACGACGCCCGCCGCACCCTGGAGGCCGCCTGGCTTGGCGGGATCCGCTATTTCGATACGGCGCCGCACTATGGACTCGGGCTCTCGGAACGGCGGCTCGGCGACTTCCTCCGCACCTGCCCCCGGGAGGACTACGTCATCTCCACCAAAGCCGGCCGCCTGCTGGAGCCCAATCCGGCCTTCCGGCCCGGCGAACCGGACACCGAGGGCTTCGCCGTCCCGGCCCGGAGCACCCGGCGGTGGGACTTCACCGAGCGCGGCATCCGGCAAAGCCTGGAGGACTCCCTGGACCGCATGGGCATCTCCCGGGTGGACATCCTCTACCTGCACGACCCTGATGCCTACGACATGGACGCCGCTCTCAGTGAGGCCCTGCCGGCCCTGCAGCGGTTGAAGGCCGAGGGCCTCGTCCGGGCCATCGGGGTGGGATCCAACTCCGCGGAGGCCCTGCACACGCTCGTCGACCGCGCCGAACTGGACCTGGTCATGCTCGCCGGCCGCTTCACCTTGCTCGAGCAGCCCGCCCTGACCGGGCTGCTGCCCCGATGCGTCGAACGCGGCGTCGGCGTCGTCGCCGCCGGAGTGTTCAACTCGGGCATCCTGGCCACGGCTGAAGTCCCGGCGGATGCCCATTACAACTACGGACCGGCGCCGCAAGAGCTGCTGGCCCGGGCACGGCGGCTTGCCGCCGTCTGCGCCTCGTTCGGGGTGGACCTGCCCGACGCCGCCATCCAGTACCCACTGCGGCACCCGGCCGTGTGCAATGTGGTCATCGGGGCGCGGGGCGCGGAGCAGATCAGTGCCAACATCGCCGGCATGGACCGGGCGCTCCCCCGGGACCTTTGGGACGCGCTCGAAGCGGAGGGGCTGATTCCCCGGTGAGCGGGCTGCCCACGGTGGACTCGCACCTGCACCTGTGGTGCCTGGGCCGCAGCCGGTATGGCTGGCTGGATTCGGTGCCGGAGCTGAAGCGGACCTTCACCGCCGCGCAGGCCCGTACTGAGCTCGATGCGGCCGGCGTGGCGGAGGCGATCCTCGTCCAGGCGGACGACACGCTGGAGGACACCGGGTTCCTGCTGGAAACGGCGGATGCCGAGCCGTGGATCCGCGGGGTGGTCGGCTGGATCCAGCTGGACTCGCCCGCCCGCGCCGGGGCCCAGCTGGACCAGTGGCTGGAATCGGACAAGTTCTGCGGGGTCCGGCACCTGGTCCACGACGACCCGCGGGACGGCTTCCTCGCTCTAGCCCCGGTCCGCGAATCGCTCTCCCTGCTCGCCGCGGCCGGCCTGCCCTTCGACGTCCCCGACGCATTCCCGCGCCATCTGGGGGCCGCGGCCGACCTGGCCGGGGCACTGCCGGAGCTCACCGTCGTCGTGGACCACCTGGGCAAACCGCCGCTCACCGACCCGGACGCGATGGCGCGATGGCGCCGCGAACTGACCGCGTGTGCGGGCCGCCCCAACACGGTGGCGAAGCTCTCCGGACTTCATATTCCCGGTGCAGAATATAACGCTTCCGCCTTGGCGCCGGTGTTCCACGAGTCCCTCGAGCTGTTCGGTGCGGAACGGCTCATGTACGGCGGCGACTGGCCCGTGTCGGTCCTCTCCGGCGGCTATCAGCAGACCTGGCAGGTGCTGAAGGAACTGATCGAAACGCTCAGCCCCGCCGAACAGGACAACGTCCTCGCCGCCACGGCGCGGCGGGTATATCGCCGCGGCACGGTAGCCTGATCTTTCCCGCCCGGGGCCTGTGGCGCCCGGTCTAAGATGTTCTTCAGGCGTGCCGACGCCGGATGCACAGAATGGCGCTTCCCATGACAAACCCCCCAGCCGCAGCCCCCGCGCACACCGCGGTGCCGAGCGACGCCTCCCCGGCCAAGATGGTCAAGGACGCATCGCTGCCGATGTACAAACAGCTGTGCGACCAGCTGATCCTGGAAATCACAACCCGCAAGCTGGCACCGGGATACCGTCTCCCTGGCGAGCACGGGATGTGCGAACTGTACGGGGTTTCCCGCACCGTGGTCCGGCAGGCGCTCGGGCAGCTCGAACACGACGGCGTGATCGAACGGGTCAAGGGCAAGGGCACCTTCGTGGCCCCCCGCAAGGTCTCCGAAAGCCTGGTCCATACCCTGCGCGGCCTTTACGCGGACGTGGAATCCCGAGGCGGCAGCGTCTACAGCGATGTCCGCCGCCAGGAGCTGGTCCCGGCCGACGACACGGTGGCCGAGGCGCTCCGGATCCCAGCGGGCGAACCCGTCGTCGCCCTTGAGCGGCTCCGCTACGTTGAGGATTCCCCCTGGTCCCTCACCACCACCTACCTTCCCGGCGACATGGCCGAGATCGTGCTTGGGGCCGACCTCCGCAACCAGTCGCTGTACGCCTTGCTGGCCAGCAAGGGCATCCGGGCGCACCACGGCATTCGCTCGGTCGAGGCCACGGTGGCAAACAAGACGCAGGCCGAGGCGCTGGGCATAGTGAAGGGCGCCCCGCTGATGCAGCTGCGGAGCATCGTCTACGACGCGGCGGACCGGCCGCTGGAATTCTTCGTGGCCCACCACCGCGGAGACCAGAGCCGTTTTGAGGTGGTCATTGACGCCGCCTCGGCGGGCTCCGGCACGGCTGGCTTCCACCGGGTCACCACCGGCTGAACGCCCGGGCCGGGCAGGCCCGCGCCTCCTGACGATTCCCAAGGACCCACTGGGCATGTAACCTGTAATTACAGGTTGCCGCTTCGGCAACGGACCATTTGCTGATCCTCAGGAGACTTCTGCCCGTGAGCGAATTCATCACTCCCCCCGTTCCGCCCATGACCATCCGCTTCGACGCGCAGGCCGGCACTCTGTCGCCGCAAGGCCCGACGCTGGAACGCCGCATGTCGGACCTTGAAGGCCTGTTCGCGGACAAGGACGCTTGGAACGAGGCCGTCGCCAACGGCAACCCCGTGGTCTACTCGGTGGTTTCCACGCCGGTGCCGGAAGCGGACCGGGAACTCCCGCAGTCCATCACCACGATCCAGCCCGGCACCACCGCCGGGGAGTTCTGGATGACCAAGGGACACCAGCACCCGAACCACCAGGGCGAAATCTACCTGGGCATCTCCGGGCAGGGCGGGCTGCTGATGTTCGACGGCGAGAACACTTCCTGGGTTGACATGGCCCCCGGCGTGATCGGCTACATTCCGCCGGGCTGGGCGCACCGCAGTATCAACGTGGGCTCCGAGCCCTACAAGTTCCTCGCGGTCTACCCGGGCTGCGCGGGCCACGACTACGGCTGGGTCCTTGAACACGGCATGGGCCAGCGCGTCTACTCCGCGGACTCCGGCCACGAGTTCGCACCCTTCTTCGCAGCACAGGCCTAAGACGGAAGGACCGGTCCCATGATCATCGCTCACGATCTCGGCACGACGGGCAACAAGGCATCCCTGCACGAGGCTGACGGAACCCTCCTGCGGGCCGTCACCATTGGCTACGAGCCGCACTTCGCTGCCGGCGGCCGCGCCGAGCAGGACCCCGACGTCTGGTGGAACGCGGTGGTCCAGGCCACGCAAAAACTGCTGGCCGAGACCGGCGTCGATCCGTCATCGGTGCAGGGCCTGGTGGTCGGCGGGCAGATGATGGGGGCCGTACTCCTCGACGGCAACTACGCGCCGGTCCGGCCCGCCCTGATCTGGGCCGACCACCGGAGCGTCGCCCAGTCCGACGAACTGGCCGGGGCCTTCGACGAGCAGGAGGCCTACGCCATGCTCGGCCACCGGATCAACCCCACCTATTCGCTGAGCAAGGTCATGTGGGTCCGGGACAACGAGCCCGAGGTCTTCAGCCGGGTCCGCCACGTCTGCCTAGCCAAGGACTACGTGGTGCACCGTCTCACCGGGCGGCTCGCGACGGACCACTCCGACGCCTCCGCCACGAACGCCTACGACCAGACCACCGGAACCTGGTCCGAGCGGATGCTGACCGCCGCCCGGATCGATCCGGCGCTGTTTCCCGAAATCCTCAAGTCCACCGACGTCGTCGGTCCCCTCACCTCCGCCGCTGCGGCGGCCACGGGCCTGGGAACCTCGACGTCGGTGGTGATGGGCGGCGGTGACGGCCCGGTCGCGGCCGTAGGCGCCGGCGTCGTCTCCGAGGACGACCAGGCGTACGTCTACCTTGGCTCCTCCTCGTGGGTGCAGATCGTCACGGCCGCGCCGCTGATCGACCCGCTCCGCCGGACCATGACGTTCGACCATGTCATCGACGGGAAGTACGTCCCGACCGCGACCATGCAGGCCGGCGGCGCGTCCCTCCAGTGGGCCGTCGGACTGTTTTCCGACCGCGGCGAGAAGGACCGCTTTGATCGGCTCATTGCCGAAGCGGCCGGGGCAACTGCGAGCGAATCGGGACTGTACTTCCTGCCGCACCTGCTCGGCGAGCGCTCTCCCTATTGGAACCCCCAGGCCGCCGGCGCGTTCGTCGGCCTCGAGATGCACCACGGCCGTGCGAACATGATCCGCTCCGTCCTCGAGGGTGTGGCCTTCAACCTGGGAACGTGCGTCAACGCCTTCAACGACGCCGGGGCGGCCATCAGCCGGATCGACGCCATTGGCGGCGGTGCGGCCAGCGACACCTGGCTGCAGATCATGGCCGACGTCTGGGGCGTGACCGTCCGGCGCCGGAGCATCGTCGAAGAGGCCAACAGCCTCGGCGCCGCCGTGACCGCCAGCGTGGGACTCGGACTCGTGGACGACTTCAGCGTCGCCCGGGACCTGTCCCGGGTGACGGCCGAGTTCCAGCCCGACCGCGAAGCGCACGAGCGCTACACGGCCGCCCACGAGATATTCCTCGACGCCTACGGCCAGCTGGAACCGTGGTTCCCCACCCGCCGGGGGAAACACTGATGCCGGTCATCCTCGTCACCTCCCGCTCCTTCTCCTCCGGCGAACAAGACCTGGTCTCCCGCCTGGAAAGCCGCGGCCACACCGTTCGGCGTGGCCCCTCGGACCACTCGCTGGACGCCATCGGCGCCGATCTGGCGGTGGCGGACGGGTGGATCGCCGGAACCGGCGAGGTCACCGCGGCCCACCTGGACGCGGCGCCGCGGCTGAAAGTCCTGGCCCGCTACGGGGTGGGGTTCGAAGCCGTGGACGTCCGGGCCGCAGCCGAGCGGGGCGTGGTGGTCACGAACACCCCCGGCGCCAATTCCAATGCTGTCGCCGAGCATGCCCTGGCTCTCATGCTGTCCGTCCTGCGCACCGTTCCGGAGGGCGACCGCCGGGTGCGGAACCGGGACTGGTCGGTCACCCGGGGCCGCGAGCTGGGCTCGCTGACCGTGGGCCTGGTGGGCTTCGGCCGGATCGGGCAAATCGTGGCCCGCTTGCTCTCCGGATTCGGTTCCCCCGTGTACGCCTCGGACCCGTTCATGGGACCCGAGCTGATCAGGAGCCTCGGCGCCGAGCCCCTGGACCTGGCGGAAATGGCGGCCACCTGCGACGTGATCTCCCTGCACGCCCCGGGTGGCCAGCAGCTCATCGACGCGGCCTGGCTGGCCGCCGCTGCGAAACCGCTCGTCGTGGTCAACACCGCCCGACCGGAACTCGTGGATGAGGAGGCGGTCGCCGAGGCCCTGCGCACCGGAGTGCTCGCCGCCTTCGCCGCGGACACCCTGCGCGGAGACACGAGCGGGCAGGACTCCCCCGTGCTCGATCCGCAGCTCGCGGCCCGGGTGGTCATCACTCCGCACTTCGGGGCGCAGACCGTCCAGGCCGTCGACGGCATGGGGTCCATCGCCGTGGACAACCTGCTGGCCGTCCTGGAAGGGCGGACGCCGCCCAACCCCGTCAGCCCGACTCCTACGAAAGTGAACTAATGGCCGACCTCCTCAAACTCAGGCAGACCGGGATCCTCGCCGTCGTGCGGGCTCCCAGCACCGAGAGCGCCATCCGCGGCGCCGCCGCCCTGTTGGAAGGGGGTGTGACCGGACTGGAAATCACCTATTCCACCCCGGATGCCCCCGCCGTCATCCGCGCCCTGCGCGCCGAATACGGCGACAAGATCTACCTGGGCGCCGGCACCGTCCTCACCCGGGCCCAGGCCGAGGACGCCGTCGACGCCGGCGCGGAGTTCCTCGTCAGCCCCGGCACCGTCGCCGGGACCGTGACGGCAATGAAGGCCACCGGATCCCTCGTCATGGCCGGTGCCCTGACGCCCACCGAGGTTCTTACCGCAGTCGGCCTGGGTGCCGACGTCGTCAAGATCTTCCCCGCCTCCCTTGGCGGCCCCTCCTACTTCCGGGCGCTCCGCGGCCCGTTGCCGGACGTTCCCCTGATGCCCACCGGAGGGGTCACCCCCGGCAACATCGGTGACTGGTTCGACGCCGGAGCCGTCGCCGTCGGGGCCGGCGGCGACCTCTGCTCCACCGCAGACCTCGCTGCCGGACGCTACGACCTGGTCCGCGAGAAGGCCCTCAACTTCAGCGCCGCCTTGGAAAGGACGCTTGCATGAACGGCTACATGGGATTTGTCGGTGTGACCACCTCGGGGTCCTCGATCATGAAGATCTTTCCGCAGTGGGCCCGGATCCTCCAGCTGCCCACCGACCGGCTCACCGGCCACGACCTCCCCCTGGGGGCCAGCCGGGAACAGTACCGGGAGCTCGTCACCCGGATTCGCGACGACAAGGACCACCGCGGCGCCCTGGTCACAACCCACAAGATGGACCTTTACCAGGCCGCCCACGACCTTTTCGACGAGGTTGACGAGTTCGGCCGGCTCTGCGGCGAAATCTCCAGCATCTCCAAGCGGGACGGCCGTCTCATCGGCCACGCCAAGGACCCCATCACCGCGGGCCTGGCGCTCGAGGAATTCCTGCCGCCGGGCCACTTCAAGGAAACCGGCGCGCACGTTATCTGCCTGGGCGCCGGCGGCGCCGGAACCGCCCTGAGCTGGTACCTGGCCGGCCACACGGACGCGCCCGAGAAGATTGTCTGCACCGACACCAGCCCGGTCCGGCTCCAGCACCTGGCCGACGTCCACGCCCGGGGCCAGCTCCCCGCTGCCCTCTTCGAGTACCGGCTGGTCGAGGGCCCCGGGGACACCGCGCGGGTGATGGCCGAAGCCCCGGCGGGCAGCCTCGTGGTCAATGCCAGCGGCCTCGGCAAGGACCGGCCGGGATCGCCCCTCCCGGACGGCGTCGATTTTCCCCGCGACGCGATCGTGTGGGAGTTCAACTACCGCGGCTCCCTCGAGTTCCTGGCCCAGGCCCGGGAACAGGCGGAACGGCGCCAGCTGACCGTCGTAGACGGCTGGCGCTATTTCATCCACGGCTGGAGCCAGGTCATCGCCGAGGTGTTCGACGTCGAACTCACCGACCAGCTGCTGGACCAGCTGGCCGAAGCCGCGGCCAGCGCAAGATGACCTTTGTCCGCACCGTCCTCGGCGACATCGAACCGGCGTCGCTCGGACCGACGAACTACCACGAGCACCTGTTCCAGTCCTCTCCTCTGTTGCCCGGGGACGAGCTGGACGACGAGGCGCTGTCCGGCCGGGAAGCAGCCCTGCTGCGCGGCGCCGGCATGACGGCGATGGTGGAGGCGACCCCGCTCGGCCTGGGGCGCAATCCCGCGGCGGCGGCACGCATCGCCGCCGCCGCGGGGCTGCACATCGTCGCCACCACGGGTGCCCACCGGGAGGCGCACTACCCCGAAGGGCACTGGTTGCGCGGGGAGCGGGAAGAGAAACTTGCCCGGCGGTTCACCGTTGAGCTCACGGCAGGCTGCGGGTCACCCGACGAATCCGCAGCGCCATCGGCGGCCGTCTCCGGCCCGGAGGCCGGCGCTGCCGTCTCCGGCCCGGCGCCGGTGCGCGCTGGGTTGTTGAAGGCCGGGATCGGCTACTGGTCCATCACGGCCTTCGAACGCCGCGTGCTGGCGGCCGTGGCGGTGGCCCACGCCGTCACCGGCGCCCCGGTCATGGTCCACCTGGAGTTCTGCACAGCAGCCCACGAACTGCTCGACCTCCTGGCCGCCGCCGGCGTCCCGGAGTCCCGCGTGGTCCTGGCCCACGCCGACCGCAACCCCGACGCCGGGCTGCACCTCGAGCTGGCCTCCCGCGGCGCCTACCTGGGCTACGACGGCATGGCCCGGCCCAAGGGCCGCACGGACGCGGAGATCATCACCCTCGCCGAGCAGGTCATCGCCGGCGGCGGTGGAGGCCGCCTGCTGCTCGGCGGCGACGTCGCCCGGCGCACCCGGTACGTCTCCTATGGCGGGATGCCCGGCCTGGCCTACCTCTCCGAGCGCTTCGTTCCGCGGCTCGCGGACCGCGTCGGCGCTGCCGCGGTGGACCGGATCCTGGTGGGCAATGCCGCCCGGGTGCTGCAGTGGCGCACCGGCCCCGAGCCCGACTAGGCAACGCCGGTCCGCCGACCGGCCGCAGCACACACAGAGAGAGGCCCCGGAGAAATCCGGGGCCTCTCTTGTGTGTGCTGCCAGGTGCAGCGGCCGCTGCTTAGTGGTGGAGCAGCTTACTGGTAGAGGACAGCTGCGATCTTGGCGTCGTCCATGTTGTTCTTGTCGTACCAGTAGAACGGGGTGTCAGTGACCTTCGCCATGGACTTGCCCTTGGAGGCGTCAATCGCGGCCTGCACCGTGGCGGCACCCATGCCGATCGGATCCTGCGTGATGGCGCCGGCCATCAGACCGCTGCGGATCGCGTCGAGCTGGGCTTTGCCGGAGTCGAAGCCGATGACGGTGAGCTTGCCCGGCTTGAGGCCGAGTTCGGTGACGGCGTTGACGATGCCGACGGCCGAGCCCTCGTTGGTGCCGTAGAGGCCCTTGAGGTTCGGGTGGGCCTGGATCATCGCCTTGGCGATGTCCGCGGACTTCAGGTGGTCACCGTCGCCGTACTGGACGTCGACAACCTTGATGTCCGGGTACTTGGCCTTCATCTCGTTCAGGAAGCCGTCGCGGCGTTCCACACCGGTGCTGTTGATCTGGCTGTGGCCGACGACGGCGATCTCGCCGCTCTTGCCGATCAGTTCAGCCATGTGGTCGGCCGCCATGGCGCCGGCATCCATGCTGTTGGTCTTGGCCAGGTTCACCGGGTAGTCGCTCTTGCAGCCGGCGTCGAACTGGACCACGGGGATGTTGGCTGCCTTGGCCTGCTCAATCGCCGGGACACAGGCTTCCGGGTCCAGGGCGGCGTAGGCGATCGCCGTCGGCTTCTTGTCGATGGCCGCCTGGAGCATCTGCAGCTGCGAATCGACTTCGGTTTCGGCAGCCGGGCCCTCGAAGGTGATCTTGACGTTGAGTTCCTTGGCCTTATCCTCGGCACCCTTCTTCACAGCCTGCCAGAACTGGTGCTGGAAGCCCTTGGAAATCATGGCCACGTACGGGGTACCGCCATCGCCCCCGCCGCTGGGGGTCGCGCTGCCGGAGCCGCCGCAGGCGGTCAAGGAAAGAGCTGCGGCGAGGACGCCCGCCGCGAGGGTCTTTTTGCCGAGTTTCATGTAAATCTCCATCCAGTGAGCGGGCCGGCAACATTGCGGGCCCTTGACCATTGTTGTTGGTTTCGAACGTTAAGTACAGGTAGATACAAGTTATTTTTGGAACTAATTTTTCCGTGGCCCGGTCGCCGGCCTGGTGGGCTGCGGCGGGCCCCGCCTAGGCCTCCCGGCGGCGGCGCAGCGAGTCGGTGAACACGGCGACGAGGATCACGATGCCCACCACGACGGTCTGCCACTCGGTCTGCACCGACATGATGCGCAGGCCGTTGATCAGCACGCTCATGATGAGGGCGCCGATAAGGGTGCCGAGGACCGAGCCCCGGCCGCCGAGGAGGGAGGTTCCGCCAATGATGACCGCGGCGATGGCCTGCAGTTCGTAGCCGGATCCCAGCTGCGGCTGCGCGGAGTCGAGGCGGGCGGCGATGACGACGCCGGCCACGCCGGTGAAGATGCCCGCGACCGTGTAGACGAGGATCTTCCACTTGCCGGTGTTGACGCCGGAAATTTTGGTGGCTTCCTCGTTGCTGCCGATCGCGAAGATGTAGCGGCCCAGCAGGGTCTTGCCGAGCACCAGGTACGCCGCGATGCCGGTCAGGACCAGGATCAGGACGGCGTTGGGCAGGCCCGGGATGAGCTGGCCCAGGGCGATGTCCTTGAAACCCTGCACCTTGCTGAAGTAGATCGGCCGTACGCCGGAGAGGACCAGGGCAAGGCCCTGGGCGATCAGCATCATGGCCAGGGTGGCGATGAACGGCGGAAGCTTCAGGATGGAAACGTTCAGGCCGTTGATCAGGCCCATCAAGGCGCCCGTTGCGATGCCGCCCAGCACGCCAATGTACAGCGGGAGCTGCAGGTTCACCAGCAAAAGGCCCGTGACCACCGAGCACAGCGTCATGCCCGTTCCGATCGAGAGGTCGATTCCGGAGGTGATGATCACGAGTGTGGTGCCGAACGCCAGGATGCCGATCACCGCGGTGGACAGCAGGATTCCGGAGATGTTCGTCCAGGTGAAGAAGTTGCCGCTGGCCAGGGAGAAGAAGGCAAGCAGGACGATCAGGGTTCCGAAGGCCAGCGACTGCTGCAGCCGCTGGCGCAGGAAGGATCCCCTGGGTGATTCGCGCTTGACCGCGCCCGCGGGCGCCTCCGTGCGCGGTTCAGACTTTACTTCGCTCATTTTTCCGCTCCCTGCTGCTCCACACGTGTGGCGTAGTCCATGATTGTTGCTTGATCAGCACCGTCGCTGTCGATTTCCCCGGTGATGCGGCCTCCGGCCATGACCATGATCCGGTGGGACAGCCGGAGGACCTCCGGCAGTTCCGAGGAGATCATGATGATCGACTTGCCCCGCGCCACCAGGTCGTTGAGCAAGCGGTAGATTTCTTCCTTCGCACCGATGTCAATGCCGCGCGTCGGCTCATCGAAGATGAGGATGTCGCAGTCGCGGGCCAGCCATTTGGCGATGACGACCTTCTGCTGGTTGCCACCCGAGAGGTTCTTCGTGGTCGCAAACATCGACGGCGTCTTGATCCGGAGCGAGTCGATGTACTTCTGGGAGGTGCCCTTGCCCGAGCCCGACTTCATGAACCCAACGGGATTCGTGTAGTTGCCCAGCGAGGACAGCAGGATGTTGGTGTTCACGTCACGGTCCAGCAGCAGGCCCAGGCTCTTGCGGTCCTCGGACAGGTAGCCGATCCCGTGCTTGACGGCGTCGGCGGGCTGGCCGATCTTGACTTCCTTGCCGTTGACGAAGATCCGCCCCTCGGTCATCCGGTCCGCGCCGATGATGGCCCGGGCCAGTTCCGTCCGGCCCGCACCCATCAGTCCGGAGAATCCCAGGATCTCGCCGCGCCGCAGCTCGAAGCTGACGTCCTTGAGCAGTTTCCGGGTGCTGAGGTTTTCCACCCGCAGGACAACGTCGTCCACGTTGTCCCGGCGGACGTTCTCCGGTCGGGCGTTCTCGTCGATCTCCCGGCCGACCATCAGCTTGATCACTTCGTGCTGGCTGGCCGTGGCGGTATCCATGGTCGCGATGTATTTCCCGTCGCGCAGGATGGTGATGCGGTCGGTAATCCGCCTCAGCTCCTCCATCCGGTGGGAAATGTAGATCACGCCTACGCCGCGGTCGCGGAGGTCCCCGATCAGGCGGAACAGGGTCTCGGTCTCCGAGGTGGTGAGGGCCGACGTCGGCTCGTCCATAATGACGACCTTCGCGTCGAAGGACAGCGCCTTGGCGATCTCGACCATCTGCTGCTTCGCGACGGTGAGGTTCTCGACCAGGTCGGTCGGGGCGAATTCCTTGATCCCAAGCCGGCTTAGCAGTTCGGCGGTCTGCCGGTTCAGCTTCTTCTCGTCCAACAGAAGGCCGCCGAGACGCCTCGGCTCGCGGCCGATGTAAATGTTCTGGGCCACCGTGAGGTGGGACATCAGGTTCATTTCCTGATGGACGATGATGATGCCGAGTTCCTGGGCATGGCGCGGGCCGTCGATCTGGACCGGGACGCCTTCGAGGTAGATGGTCCCGGCATCCTTTTGGTAGATGCCGGAGAGGATCTTCATCAGGCTGGACTTTCCTGCGCCGTTCTCGCCGACGAGGGCGATAACCTCGCCTTTATGGACGTCGAAGTGGACATCACTCAGAGCCTGGACGCCGGGAAAGCTTTTGCTGATCCCTTCGACCTTCAGTAGTGGTTCACCCACTGTCTCACCTACTTCTTCGGAGATAACGCTGGTGCCTTGCGGCCGGTACTCGGTGGATTTCGGACGACGGCCGGCAACACTGCCGGCCTCAACTTGTATCTCGATGTATCTATCCTTGGTCCATAACTAGAGTAAGGTCAAATATGACCTAAAACACACCCTTTGGTCGGATGTTTAGAAATCGTTATGGGAGAAACATATGATGATTGGCTGCCACAGCCTAGTCTGGAACGGCTCGCTGGACCCGATTTCTTTCGCGGAGTCAGCACGAATGACGGCCGAAGCCGGCTTCGACTTACTGGAAATCCCGCTTATGGACCCATGGTCCTTCGACCCGAAGCAGGCCTCCCGCTCCCTCAAGGAACAAGGGCTGGCCGCCACCGCCTCGCTAGGTCTGACCGCGCAGACCGACCTCAGCAGCGAGGATCCGGCCGTGGTCGCAAGGGGCGAAGAGACCCTGAACAAGTGCCTGGAAATCGTGCACGATCTTGAGGCGGACTACCTGTGCGGCGTGATCTACAGCGCCATGCAGAAGTATTCCAGGCCCGCTACTGAAGCAGGCCGGCGCAACAGCGCCGATGCCTTGCGGCGGCTCGCGGAGCGCGCAGCAGTTCTCGGCATCCGCCTCGGCCTGGAAGTGGTGAATCGCTACGAAAGCAACTTGCTCAACACCGGCAGGCATGCCCTGGGGTTCATCGAGGAGATCGGCCACCCCAACGTCTACCTGCATCTGGACACGTACCACATGAACATCGAGGAGCCGGACCTGCTGAGCCCCGTGCTGGCGGCGGGCAACAAGCTGGGCTACGTGCACATCGGCGAGAGCCACCGCGGCTACCTCGGCTCCGGCAACGTGGACTTCGGCGCCTTCTTCCGCGGCCTCGCCCTCACCGGCTACGACGGCCCCGTGGTCTTCGAATCCTTCTCCTCCGCCGTGGTGGACGAACACCTGAGCAACACCCTGGGCGTCTGGCGCAACCTGTGGGACGATTCGGCGGACCTGGGCGCCCACGCCAACGACTTTATCCGGGGCCAGCTGGAGTCGGTCGCCTCCATCGCAAAGCACTAAACATCTGATCTATAAGGACTGACATATGACAAACCAGAGCGGAAACGGCCGACAAGGCGTCATCATCGTCGGCAGCATCACTGCGGACGTCACGACTTTTTCCAAAAGACTGCCAAAAAGAGGGGAAACCATCCTCGGCGAGGAGTTCACCCTGCTGCTGGGAGGCAAGGGAGCCAACCAGGCCGTCGCGAGCGGCCTCGCCGGCGCACCCTCCTTCATGGTGGGGTGCGTGGGCAACGACCTCTTCCGGCCGTTGGTCACGGGAGGGCTGGAGGACCACGGCGTCGACACCAGCGAGCTGCGTGTGGTCGAAGCTCCCACCGGAATCGCCCACATCAGGGTGGACGACTCCGGCGAAAACGACATTGTGATGGTGCCGCTCGCCAATGACCATCTGGGGCCGGAACAGATCACCGCCGCGATCACGCGGCTGGCGGCCAGGGCATCGGTACTGCTGACCCAGCTCGAGATCCCCCGGGAAGCGGCCGCGCACGCGGTCCGGGCAGCCCGGGCGGCCGGGCTGACGGTCATTCTGGACCCGGCGCCGGCCGCCGCGCTGGACCAGCAGACCTGGGCAAGCGTGGACTATGTGACCCCGAACGAGACGGAGGCGAGCCTGATCACCGGGATTCCGGTCACGGACCAGGCCAGCGCCATCCGCGCCGGAGAGTGGTTTCTGGCCCAGGGAACCGGCGGCGCCATCATCACTCTCGCCTCCGCCGGCGCGGTCCTGGTCACTGCCGACCGGCAGGCCGTCTTCGAGTCCTTCCCTGTCACGGCGGTGGACACCACGGCCGCCGGGGACGCGTTCTCCGGCTACCTTGGCGCCTCGCTTGCTGCCGGCCTGCCCATTGACGACGCGATCCGGCGCGCCATGGCTGCCGGGGCACTGGCCGTGACCAAGAAGGGGGCGTCACCCAGCCTTCCCTCCGCGGCAGACGTCGAGCTGTTCCTTTCCGACAACGTCCCGAGCTACTAGGAGTACCCGCATGAGAAAGAACCAAGGAATCCTGAACGGGCAGCTGTCGCGCATTGTTTCCGAGACCGGCCACACGGACACCCTGGTGGTCACCGACGCGGGCCTGCCCATCCCGGCCGGGGTCGAGCGCGTGGATCTGGCCTACTTCCCCTCCGAACCGCCGTTCCTCAAGGTCCTCGATGCCGTGCTGGCAGAGTTGGTGATCGAGGGTGCGACTCTGGCCGAAGAGCTCCGCGAGGCGAGTCCGGCGATGCTGGCGCAGATCCTGGAACGCCTCGAAACGGCGGGCGTCGTGCCGGAGTTCGTGCCGCACACCGAGTTCAAGGCGCAGACGTCCGGAGCCCGCGCGGCCGTACGTTCGGGCGAGTTCACTCCGTACGCAAACGTGATCCTGCACGCCGGTGTTGCCTACGGCCCGGGCAAGGACTAGGCGGGGCCATGCACTTCTACTTGGACACGGCCACGCGGGCCGAGGCCGAACCGCTCTTGCGCGGCGGCCTGTTCGCGGGACTGACCACGAACCCCAGCATCCTCGCCGGCGCGGGTGTGCTCAACCGACAGATTCCTGAGCTGGTCGACTGGGCCTCCGCGGCCGGCGCCGGCACGGTATTCGTCCAGTCCTGGGGTTCCACCCGGGCCGAGCTGGAGGACCGCGGCGACTGGATCCACTCGCTGGGCGACAACCTCGTGGTGAAGGTTCCCGCCACCGCAGAGGGCGTCGCGGCGGCCAGGGCGCTGGCGGACCGGGGTGTGCGGGTGCTGGTCACGGCCGTCTATGCGCGGGAGCAGGCGCTGCCCGCCATGGCTGCCGGCGCGGAGTTCCTGGCCCCGTACCTGGGCCGGATGAACGACGCCGGCCGGGACGGGGCCGGAGAGATCGCCGCCATCCAGCAGTGCATCACCGCCGGGGCCTCGCCGCTGAAACTCCTGGTGGCAAGCCTGCGGGAGACGGCCCAGATCTCGGCGCTGGCACGGCTGGGGGTCTCCCATTTCACCTTCGGACCGGCCACGTGGCATAAGTTCTTCGCGGACCCGCTGACGGCCGCCGCGGTGGAGGTTTTCGAAGCCGAATCCGCGCGGATGGAGGTGGGCGGCTAGGACCCGGGCCGTTCCGGTTTGGCCGGCAGGGAGCGCCTGAGCCAGTGTTCAACGCCGCTGACGTGGACGATCGTCAGCGCCCGGGCCAGGTCGGCATCGTGGTTCGCCAGCGCGTCCGCGATCGCCCGGTGTTCTGCGAGAGTCCGGGCGACGGCGTCCTGCTCCGTGAGGGCCCGCCACACCCGGGCGCGCACGGTGCGGCTGTTGAGCCCGGACAGCAGGCTCGCCAGATAGGAGTTGCCCGAGGCCTCGGCGATCAGCGCATGGAAGTTCAGGTCGTGTTCGACGAGGTTTTCCGCCGACTCGACGTCGACGTCGTCGATCTCCTTGTGCAGCAGCGCGAGCTGCTCCGGCGAGATCGCCTGCGCCGCGAGCGAGGCCGCCGAGGCTTCCAGGATCCGCCGTACCTCGAGTAGTTCCAGGACCGAGGAATCACGGCTGAGATCCACCATGAACGCCACGGATTCCTTCAGCAGGGCCGGCTCGAGGCTCGTGACATAGGTCCCGTCACCGCGTCTGACATCCAGTACCCTGATGGTTTCGAGGGCCTTCACGGCTTCCCGCAGGGAACTGCGGGAGAGCCCCAGCTTTTCACTCAGGTCATTTTCCGGAGGGAGTTTGTCTCCGGGCGACAACTCGCCGGTGAGAATCATGTCCTTGATTCTGGCGATCGCATCATCCGTTAGGGCCATTCGCCCAGCATAGTTCACCACCGGAACGGCCCGATGCCGCCAACCCGGACCGGTCACAGAGACAAGGAGCCGCGTGGAACCCATCCGCAGCCAGGGGATTGAACTCGAGGCGGTCTTCTGGGATCTCGACGGCACGCTGGTGGACACCGAGCGCCACTGGACCGCGGTACAGACGGAACTGGTCGAGAGCTTCGGTGGAACCTGGACAGAGTCCCAGGCGCTGTCGATCATGGGCCGGTCCCAGGCGGACTCGATCAAGGTCCTGCAACGCGCGGGAGTCCGCCTGTCCTTCGAAGAGATCGCCCGGCGGGTCATGGAAGGCGTCCGGGACCGCATCAGCGAAAGCGTTCATTGGCGTCCGGGTGCCGCGGAGCTGCTGGCCGGCCTCCGGGCGCACGGCGTGCCATGCGTGCTCGTGACCATGTCCCATCGCCACATCGTTGGCGACATCCTGAACCATTTTCCGGCCAACAGCTTCGAACTCGCGGTGACCGGGGACATGGTTACCGAGGGCAAGCCGCATCCCGAGGCCTACCAGACCGCGTTCCGCCACCTCGAACGCACCCGGCCGCGGCTCTCCCGCCGGAGGGTCGTCGCCATCGAGGACTCGCTGCCCGGAACCCGCGCGGCCCGGGCAGCCGGACTGCCGACGGTCGGTGTCCCGCACCTCGCGCCGTTGCCGGCCGCCGACGGACTGACGATCTGGCCCACCCTGGCAGGCCGCGGCGTCCCCGACCTGCATGCGGTCATCGCCGCCGCGGACCACGGCCGCGCCGAAGGCCCCCAAGGGTCGTAGCGCCTGGGGCCGGGAGCGCCTAGGGTTCGGTTGCCGCCACCGGGGTGAGCCAGCTGAGCTCCGAGCCGTCTTCCTCGATCAGGGCGCCAAGTTCGGCGTTGAAGGCCTTGCTGTGGTCCGCGGCGATGTGCGCCCGGAATGCCTCTTCGTCGCGGTAGATCTCATAGACAAAGTAGGCATTCGGATTTTCACGCCGCGTGTGCGGATCGAAGACAATGTTCCCGCTCTCCCCGCGAACCCTGGCAGTCAACTCAGCCATCATCTCCGCGACCCGGTCCTCGGACCCGGCCTTGACCGTAAATTCAGCATACAAAGCAACAGGCACTGGCATTCCTCTCCCTCGGTGGATCCGACTCTAGCCGTCCGGGCGGTCGGAGCGAAGCGTTGACGCGGTCGCGCAGGCACTCCCCCGTAATGACTGCGCGCCGGACGGGCGCCGCGGCCGCTACCCGTTAGTTGACGGCGCGCACAACCGGGATCGACGCCGTCGCCGGCCCTGGGAACACGGTTGGCTCCGGGCTCACCACGGCGTGTAGCGGCACGGCCACCGGTTCACTGCCCACGGTGAACCGTTCTCCGCGCACGTCGACGTCCAGCGGCGCGCCCTCCCGGACGGTCAGCCGGAGCGCCGCGTGGTCCAACTCGACATGCAGAAGGCCGCCGCGGAGTTTCAGGTGGAAGGACAGGGAGTCCCATTCGGCCGGCAGCCGGGGATCGAAGTACGGCACCTGGCCCTGGTCCCGGAGGCCGGCGAAGCCGCTGACCAGCGAGCTCCAGACCCCGCCGGTGGAGGCGATGTGCACGCCGTCGATCGTGTTGCCGTGGGTATCGTCCAGGTCGATGTACAGCGCGTGGATGAAGTGGTCCAGCGCGGCCTTGCCGTAACCGACCTCGGCGGCCATGATGCCCTGCACACAGGCGGACAGGGTGGAGTCGCCGGTGGTGATGGGGTCATAGAAGTCGAAGGCGCGGCGCTTTTCCTCCGCGGTGAAGTCCTGCCACTGCAGGAACATCGCCAGCACCGTGTCCGCCTGCTTGAGCACCTGGTGCCGGTAGATCACCAGCGGGTGGAAATTCAGCAGCAGCGGGTATTTGGACCGCGGCGTGTCCCAGTCCCACGGCTCCAGGGTCATAAAGTCGTTGTCCTGCGAGTAGACCTGAAGGTCCTCGTCGTAGGGCAGCTGCATCCGGTTCGCGGCCTGCTCCCAGACCTCACGCTCGGCGTCGTCGATGCCCGGGTGGTCCAGCGCCGCGGCGGCGCGCAGGTTAAAGCGGGCCATGACGTTGGTGTAGAGGTTGTCATTGACGACGGCGGTGTACTCGTCCGGGCCGGTCACGCCATGGATGTGGAACAGCCCGTCCTTGCCGAAGAAGCCCAGTGAGGCCCACATCCGGGCGGTCTCGATGAGCAGATCGGAGCCGAGGGTCTCCTGGAACCCGGCGTCACCGCTGGCCCAGATGTAGCGGTTCGTGGCGAAGGCGACCGCGGCGGCGATGTGGAACTGCGCGGTGCCGGCGGCGTAGTAGGCGCTGGCTTCCAGGCCGTTGATGGTGCGCCACGGGAACAGGGCGCCGTCCACGCTGAGCTCCTTGGCGCGGACCCTGGCCTCAGGGAGCAGGTCGTGGCGGAACTCGAGGACCTGGCGGGCGTTGGCGGGGCTGGTGTAGGTCAGGTAGGGCAGCAGGTACACCTCCTGGTCCCAGAAGTAGTGCCCGTCGTAGCCGGAGCCGGACACGCCCTTGGCCGGAATGCCGGCCACGTCTGCACAGGCCGTGGCCTGGGCCAGCTGGAAAAGGTTCCAGCGGATGGCCTGCTGCAGCTCGGCCTGGCCGCCCACCACGATGTCGCTGGTGGTCCAGTAGTCGCGGTAATGCGCCACGCTCTGGGCAAAGATCTCGGCGACGGGCAACAGGGCCCGCTCGGCGGTGTCGGCGAGGTCTTCATCCGCGGCTGCGGCGCGTCCCACGGCGTAGGAGACGCTCTTCTCCAGCACGAACGGTGTATCCGCGCTGACGGCCAGGACGTAGCGGACGCTGCTGTCGTCCTGGTCCACCTGGGTGTCGAACGGCTGGACTCCGGCGGAGGTCCAGTGGTCCACGGCCATACCGAGCCGCTGCTTGGACTCGGCGGCCTCCCAGGAGAGCCGGAGCGAACCGTCGCCGCCGTCGAGCCTTACCGGGAGCAGCACGCGGCCGGCGTGCCGGCCGGCGCGGCGCGGGTCATGCGCCGAGTGGTCCTCTACCGGCTGGTCCTGCCGGTTCACCACGGCGGAGGTCACGTCCGCGGAGATGTCCCGGTCCGCCGCAACTTCCAGCGAGATGCCGAGGGCGCCGCGCGCCTGGTACCCCACCGCGCGGCGTTCCGTGGTGGTCACGGTGGCGCCGGAACGGCACTGCCAGGTAATCCGGCATTCGTAGATGCCGGTGGCGAAGTCCACGCTGCGCCGGTAGTCCAGCACCGTGGATTCCTCAAGCGTGAGCATCTCGCCGTCGATGACCACGACGAAGTTGTTGGCATCCGGAACGTAAAGGATGCGCTGGCCGGTGCGGGCGAAGCCATAGGCATTTTCCGCGTGCTTGATGTCCCAGATCTCGTGGAAGCCGTTGATGAAGCTGCCCGGAAGCTCGGCGTCGGCGGCCGCCCAGTGGGCGCCCCGGATGCCGAGGTGGCCGTTGCCGAGACTGAAAAGCGTCTCCAGCGTTCCGGCATTGCCCGGCAGGTGGACGGTTTCCACGAGCTGCCAGGGGTCATTGGGGAACCTGGCGCGGTCCGAGGTGATGAGAGCCATGGTTGGGGTCCTTTGGCGGTGACGGTTGTGCGGGTGGGTGGTGGCGGCGGCCGGCTAGAGCAGTTCGGCCAGATCGTTGACCACGATCGTGGCGCCGGCATCGAACAGGGTCTTCCGGCCCGCTCCGCGGTCCACGCCGATGACCGAGTGGAAGCTCCCCGCGCTTCCAGCCTGGACACCGGAGACGGCGTCTTCGACGACGACGCACTCTTCACTGGGAAGTCCCAGCAGCCGTGCGGCGTACTGGTAGGTGGCCGGGCTGGGCTTGCCCGGCAGTCCCTCCGACACCGCGACGACGCCGTCCACCACCACCGGGAAATAGTCCGAGAGCCCGGCGGCCTTCAGCACCGGGACGGCATTGCGGGAGGAGGAGACGACGGCGAGCTTGAGTCCGCGCTTGAGCGCGGCGGCGATGAAGCGGACGGAGCCCTCGAAGGGCTGCACGCCGCCGGCGGCCACGATGTCGTTGAACACCTTGTTCTTGCGGTTGCCGAGGCCGTGCACGGTGTCGTGCGCCGGATCGTCGTCGGCGGGGCCTTCCGGCAGCACGATGTTCCGCGAAGCCAGGAAGTCACGGACGCCGTCGAAGCGGGGCTTGCCGTCGATGTGGTCGAAGTAGTCGCTCTCGCGGTAGCCCGGGGCCTCCGGCACGCTCTTGAGGAAGCCGTCGAAGAGTTCCTGCCAGGCACGCTCGTGCACCACCGCGGTGGGGGTCAGGACGCCGTCGAGGTCGAACAGGATGGCGGAGGCGCCGGCGAGCACGTCTGCCGGTGCGCCGGCGGCGTTGGAGGTCTCAGTCATGGGGCGAATGTCCTTTCAGACGGTGGCGGGGAAAGTCTTGGAAAAGTTGGTGGGCCTCGCGAGTACGGGGGCCTGCCTGCGGGCGGTGGCCGGCATCAGCGTCGGCGGCGGGTGCTCCTGCGCTCGACCAGCTTGGTCTCCAGCAGGTGCGTGGCAAGGGGATTCGGAAGCCCGGGGCGGTGGAGTCTTTCGATCAGCAGGTTGGCGGCGAACGCGCCCTGGTCGGCGACCGGCTGGGCCATCGTGGTGAGCCCGAGGAACCAGCTCATCTGATGATCGTCTATCCCAATGATGGAGACGTTTTTGGGCGCTGACAAACCGAGGTCCCGCAGGGCCATCAGCGCTCCGAACGCGGTCTCGTCGCAGCCGGCGAAAACGGCGGACGGCATCCTGCGGTTCTCGATCAGTTCGGTCATGGCCCGTCGTCCGCCCTCGATGCTGGATCCGGCGTCCAGCACCAGGTCGGGATCAACGGTCAGTTCGTGTTCGGCGAGGGCCATCTCGAAGCCGCGCCGCCGCGCGTCCGCGGTGACCACGGAGCGCTCCCCCGGCTCGCGACCGGCCAGCATCGCCACGTCCCAGTGGCCCAACCCGAGCAGGTGGCCCGTGGCTTGCCGGGCGGCCCCTTCATTGTCGATTCCCACGTTGTCCCACGGGACGCCGTGCATGCCCACGCTCGCGACGGCGAGGCCGGAGGCTTCGACGGCGGCGATTTCGCCGCCGTCGAGGGCAACGTTCAGCAGCAGGACCCCGTCCACCCGCTGGGCCAGCCCGGCCAGGTCGCCGAAGAGCCTGCGCTGCACGCTGGGCCGGTTGCGGAGGCTGATCAGCACGGTGTCGTAGCCGCTGTCAGCGAGGACTTCCTCGGCAGCCTCGACGGCCTGGGCGAAGAACCAGGCCGTCGCGGTGGGGACGATGATCGCCACTGCGCGGGTGGTTCCGCCGGCCAGGCGCGAGGCCGCGGACGATGCCTTATAGCCGAGCTTGGCGGCCGCGTCGGCGACTTTTGCCTGGGCCTTTTCGGACACGTTGGGGAGGTGCCGGAGAGCCCGGGAAACGGTGCAAATGGAGAGCCCGGAGAGGGCTGCGACGTCCTGGATGGTCACGCGTGGAGCCTTAGCCATGCGACACGGGCCTGGACCTTTCTTCCCCCTGCAGTAGTGGGCCGATCAAATTGGCCAAAGTTGAGTGTAAACGCTTATAAATTCGGCGCGCAAGTGGCGGCGGTTTTCCATCGAATGGAATTGCCAGAGGGTACGGAATCCGGCTCCTGAAGGTACGGAATCCGGCTCAGCGCAGCACGTAGTGGCGCAGGAACGCGCCGACATCCACGAGTTCCGCCCGGGAGATCGCGTGGCCCATCCCGGGATAGCTGCGCGCCGTGAGTTGGGTGTTGCGGTGCAGCCATTCCTCGGTGTGTGCCGTGGCGGCGTCGTTGATCACGGGATCCGCCTTGTCGCGCCCCCAAAAGAACGGCGGCCTCGCGTCGAAAGACTCGCTCATGGCCAGCAGTTCGTTGTCCAGCACGAAGCCGGACAGCCCGACGACGGCACGGAACCCCTCCGGCCGCAGCCGCAGCAGGGTGCTCGCCATGGCCATGCCCTGGGAGAAGCCGAGCAGGCTGACGCTGCTGTGCCGCCCCTTGACGGCGTCGATCCAGCTGAAGACCGAGTTCGTGGCGCTGATGACGTCCGCGAAGTCGTGGGTGAGGAAGTAGTCCAGCAGGAACCAGCCGTAGTCATCCCCGATCACCTTCGGCCCGCGCAGGGCGGCGCAGGTGAAGTCGGGCGGCAGGCTGGCAAACAGGTCCGCCATCCGGGTCTCGTCCGTGCCGTAGCCGTGCAACATCACCAGCAGCGGCGTGCCGGCGCGCTCCGGCTCCGGCCTGGACCAGACAACAGTATTCATGGGGCCAGCCTAGCCAGCCCGGCCGGTGGTGCCGCTTGGCGCCACGGCGTCCGCTCCCCGTGTCCAACGCCGGCCCCTGCACCGGTTCCTGCGCCGGTTCCCGCGCCGGTTACCGCGCCGGTTACCGCGCCGGTTACCGGTCCTTGCGCCGGACCCTGCCACGGTTTGCGCTACGGCCCGGGAATTCCGCTACGGATTCGGACAGCTGCACCCCGGATCCGCGCCGCGCTTGCCCGGAGTTGACGCCCTTGTCCGAAAACGCCGCGGAAATGGCCCGATATGGCCCCTCACCTGCGGATTTCCCCGGCGGGGCGCGGCCAAAATCGTTGAAAGGACACGTACCGGGCTGTAGCGTGACGCTGGACAGCATGCTTAGCAATACCTATCGGTCCCACCCGGACAACAAGGAGCAAGTCATGAGAATCGGTTCCTCCATCTTCCTTATCGCCATCGGCGCCATCCTGGCCTGGGCCATCGCGCCCGGCCTGATCCCCAACGTGGACCAGACCATGATCGGTTACATCCTGATGGTGGTCGGCGTCATCGGGCTGGTCGCGTCCCTGATCCTGGCCTCCCCCGGCCGCAGCCGCACCCGCCGTGTCAGCGAGACCCGTTCCGTCGTCGACCCCAACACCGGCGAGACCATCACCCGCAATGAAAGCCGCGACGCCGGCATCTGATCCCCCGGCGCTGCGACGCGCCACCCAACTGACCCGGACGCCGGGCCGGACCTCACAGGTCGGGCCCGGCGTCGGGCGTTTAAGCTGCGGGCCCGGGGAGCTTCCCACGCCCGCCTGGCACGGCCCCGCGTCCGGACATGCCCAACGTCGGGCTTGTCCAATGGACATAGACCTGAACTGTCCATACCCCGGGCCGAGCAATGGACATGCTCCGCCGGGCGAGCGCAGTCCGGACATGCCCACCCCCGGGGTTGGCCAATGGACATAGACCCGAAGTGCCCATTACCGGACCCAGGGAATGGACATATCCCCCGCTCCTGGTCCGCAGGAAATGGACATGTCCAACGGCTGCGGGGAACGAAGCCCGGACATGCCCAGCCTCGGAGGCGGCCGACGGACATAAGCCCGAAATGCCCAAGCCTCGGCCCAGGGAATGGGCATGTCCCCAACTCCGGGCTGCGAAGAATGGGCATGTCCCCTTCAAATCACAGGGGCGGGGCGTGTCCCCGGGCCCTCCGACACCCTCGTCTGCGTTCATGTGGTTTTTCGTTGACAAAGCCACATGAACAAAGATAAAGTCAATCAATTCCACTTCATGTGATGGGGGTCACCGAAGCAGCCGGAAGCCGCAGCACAGGAAATAGCAGCACTCGAGTAAATGTCGCAATGGAGGGCTCGTGTTCGCCGAGGAACGCCAACAACTGATCGTGGAGCTCGTCGCCGCCAGCGGCCGGGCCAGTGTCACCGACCTCGCCGAGCGCTTCAGCATCACCACGGAAACCGTCCGCCGCGACCTGGCCGCCCTTGAGATCGCCGGCACGGTCCGCCGGGTCCACGGCGGCGCTGTCTCCCCCGAGCGCATCAGCACCACGGAAGAGAGCATCCTCGAGCGCACCGTGCAGCGGCAGCCCGAGAAGACCCGGATCGCGGAGGCGGCCCTGGCCCTCATCCCGCGGGGCCGGTCCGGCAGCATCCTGATCGACGCCGGCTCCACCACCGAGGCCCTCGCGGAGCTGCTCGCTGCCCGCACGGCCGCCGCCGGAGCCGCGGCCCCCGGAACCGCGGCCGACGCCGAACTGGTGGTCATCACCCATGCACTGCCCATCGCGGCGAGGCTGTCCGGCGAACCCGGCATCGCCCTGCACCTGCTCGGCGGCAAGGTCCGCGGCCTGACCCAGGCCGCCGTCGGCCAGTCCACTGTCGAAGCTGCCGGGCGGATAAGGCCCGACATCGCGTTCATCGGCACCAACGGTATTTCCGCGGCCTTCGGGCTGAGCACTCCCGATCCTGAAGAAGCTGCCGTCAAGGCCGCCTTCGTCCATTCAGCGCGCCGCATTGTGGTGCTGGCTGATACCTCCAAGCTGGATGCAGAGACGCTGGTCCAGTTCGCCTCCTTGAAAGATCTGGACACCGTGATCACAGACACGAAACCCAGCCCGGCCCTCGCCGAAGCCCTCGCGGACGCCGGAGTGGAGGTGGTGGTCGCATGATCGTCACCCTCACGGCCAACCCCAGCCTGGACCGCACCGTGGCGCTGCCCGGCCCGCTGCTCCGCGGCGAAGTGCAGCGCGCCATTTCCGTCCGGCAGGAGTCCGGCGGCAAGGGAGTCAATGTCTCCCGGGCACTCGTCGCCTCCGGCCTGCAAACCCTTGCCGTGCTGCCGGGAGCGGCTGCGGACCCGGTGCTCGCCGGCCTGCGCGACAGCGAGGTACCGTTCGCCGCCCTGCCCATCGGCGAGCCGCTGCGCAGCAACGTGGCGCTCACCGAGCCCGGCGGCGTCACCACCAAGATCAACGAGCCCGGTCCGGCGCTGAACGGGGAACAGCAGGAGGCGCTGATCGGGCTGCTGCTGGATTCCTCCCGCGGCGCCAGCTGGGTCGTCTTGGCCGGCTCGCTCCCCCCGGGAGTCCCGGTCGACTTCTACGCCACCGTTACCCGGCGGCTGCGGTCCCTGCACGACGGCACCGAGGCACCCCTCATCGCCGTCGACTCCTCCGGCGAACCGCTCGCCGCCGCGATCTCCGGGGACGCCCTGGGGAAACCGGATCTGCTCAAACCCAACGCCGAGGAACTGGCGGAACTGGCTGCCGCGGCCGGGTTCGCCACGGATAAGTCCGCCGAGGAACTCGAGGGTGATCCGGAGGCTGCCGCGGCAGCCGCCGCCGCCGTCGTGCGTTCCGGAGTGGGTGCCGTACTCGCCACCCTCGGTTCCAAGGGTGCGGTGCTTGTGACGGCCGACGGCGCATGGCTGGCCACGCACCCGCCGGTCAAGGCGGTCAGCACGGTCGGCGCCGGCGATTCCTCGCTTGCCGGCTACCTGCTCGCCTCCAGCCAGGGCGCCGCCCCGGCCGATTGCCTGCGTCAGGCGGTGGCCCATGGTGCCGCCGCTGCCTCGCTGCCCGGCTCCACCGTCCCGGCAGTGCATCAAACAACCCCCGCCGCCGTAACCATCACGGCCCTGAAGAAGGATTGACAGTGACCCAGCTCATTACTACCGAACTGGTCGAGCTCGACCAGAATCTAGGCACTACGCCCGAGGACGTGATCCGGCACCTGGCAGGCAGAGTTGCCGCCAACGGACGCGCCACCGAAGTCGAAGGGCTTTTCACGGACGCCTTCGCCCGCGAATCCAAGACCGCCACGGGGGTGCCGGGCGGCATCGCGATCCCGCACTGCCGCTCGACGGCGGTCACGGAAGCGACGCTGGCCATGGCACGGCTGTCCCAGCCGGTCGATTTCGGCGCCAAGGACGGTCCGGCCGACCTGATCTTCTTCATCGCGGCCCCGGAAGGCGCGGACCAGGAGCACCTCAAGCTCCTGTCCAAGCTGGCCCGGTCCCTGATCAAGAAGGACTTCACCGCAGCGCTGCGGGCAGCCGCCACGCAGGGCGAGGTCGTGGAGCTTGTCGAGGGCGCGCTGGCGGACAAGCCCGCCAGCCACGCCGCCGACGTCCCGGCCGACACTGCCGCTCCGGCAGCGGCCGGCTCAACCGCGGCAGCGCCGGCGGCCCCCGGGACTCCCCGCACCAAGCGCCTCGTCGCCGTCACGGCGTGCCCCACCGGCATCGCCCACACCTACATGGCCGCCGACTCGCTCGTGGCTGCGGCCAAGGAAGTCGGCATCGACCTGCAGGTGGAGACGCAGGGTTCCTCGGGCGCGAAGGCCCTCGACCCGGCCGTGATCGCCGCGGCCGACGCCGTCATCTTCGCCGTCGACGTCGACGTCCGCGGCAAGGAGCGTTTCGCCGGCAAGCCGGTCATCAACGCCCCGGTCAAGCGTGGCATCGACGAGCCGGACAAGATGGTCCAGGAAGCCCTCGCCGCGGCCGACAACCCCAACGCCCGGCGCGTGCCGCACTTCGGCGCCGAGGAACAGGCCCAGCACGAGGCCGAGGAAAAGGGCGAGCACATCGGCCAGAAGCTCAAGAAAGCCCTGCTCACCGGCGTCAGCTACATGATCCCGTTCGTGGCCGGCGGCGGCCTGCTGATCGCCCTCGGCTTCCTGATGGGCGGCTACCTGATCACGAAGTACGCGGACACGATCGTGGTGCAGAACAGCCTGTTCAACCTGCCAACCGAGTTCCCGGACAACGCCTGGGGCCCGCTTGGCGCCTACATCGGGGCCGTGCTGTTCAAGATCGGCGCGCTGTCGCTGGGCTTCCTGGTCCCGGCCCTGGCCGGCTACATCGCCTACGCCATCGCCGACCGCCCGGGCATCGCACCGGGCTTCGTCTCCGGTGCCGTGGCCGGGTTCATGGGGGCCGGCTTCCTCGGCGGTATCGTCGGCGGCCTGCTCGCCGGCTACATCGCCCTCGTGATCGGCCGCTTGCAGGTGCCCCGCTGGCTGCGCGGCCTGATGCCGGTGGTTATCATCCCGCTGCTGGCCTCGATCGTCGCCTCCGGACTGATGTTCCTGATCCTCGGCGGCCCGATCGTCGCCATCACCAAGGGCCTGAACACCTGGCTCTCGGGCCTGACCGGCGCCGGCGCGATCGCCCTCGGCGTGATCCTCGGACTCATGATGTGCTTCGACCTCGGCGGCCCCGTCAACAAGGTTGCCTACTCCTTCGCCGTCGCCGGGCTGGGCGCCGCATCGCTGGATAACCAGGCGCCGTGGCAGATCATGGCGGCCGTAATGGCCTCCGGCATGGTGCCGCCGCTGGCCATGGCCCTCGCTTCCACCGTCCTGAACAAGAAGCTCTTCAGCCTCGCCGAACAGGAAAACGGAAAGGCGGCCTGGCTGCTCGGGGCGTCGTTCATCTCGGAAGGGGCCATCCCCTTCGCCGCAGCAGACCCGCTGCGCGTCATCCCCGCCAGCATGGTGGGCGGCGCGGTGACCGGCGCCATTTCGATGGCGGCCGGCGTCGGCTCGAAGGCACCGCACGGCGGCATCTTCGTTTTCTTCGCGATCGACAACTTCCTGATGTTTGTCGTCTCGATCGCAGTCGGCACGGTGGTCACCGCGCTGTCCGTGATCGCACTCAAGCGCTGGGCAGTCAAGAAGACCGTTGATACGGTTGAACCGGTTCCCGTAACCGTCTGAGCCGGTCCACCACAGACCTTCCCAAGCTGATAATCCAAAGCTGAATCCAAGGAGCAGAAATGACCGAACGTAACGCCACCATTGCCAGCCGCGTAGGGCTGCATGCCCGCCCGGCCGCCATCTTTGCCGAGGCTGCAGGCGAGTTCGATCTCGAAATCACCATCGCCCGGCTCGGCGAACCGGAGGACGAGGCCATGGACGCCGCCAGCATCCTGTCCCTGATGAGCCTGGGCGCATCGCACGGCGAGGTTGTGGTGTTGCGTGCCGAGGGCGACGGCGCCGACGCCGCCCTGGACCGCCTCGTCCAGATCCTCGAGACGGACCACGACGCCGAATAGCGCCAGCAGCGCGGACGGCGGCCCGGCAGCACCCACGGGGTGGTGCCGGGCCGCCGTCGTTTCCGGGCGCACCCGCGCCGGAAACGCTTCATAAGGGGCCTTAGTAGATGCTTGTTTTCCCCGGCGGGCGTCGATAGCTTGGGAATCGTGGTTGCCGCCCCGGGCAGCCGCCAGGACCAGCTCCCGGCCTCAAGGAGACGAACCATGGCAAGCGTGCAAGAGAGCATTGACGTCGACGTCCCCGTGTCGACCGCATACAACCAGTGGACCCAGTTCGAGACCTTCCCGGAATTCATGAAGGGCGTCGAGGCGGTGGAGCAGATCGACGAGACCTCGCTCCAGTTCCGGACCGACATCGCCGGGGTGCGGCGCGACTACCTCGCCCAGATCACCGCGCAGACCCCGGACCGCAGGATCGCCTGGGTCAGCCAGGACAAACCGCGCAATGCGGGCACCGTCACCTTTGAATCCCTCGGCGCCGAGCGCACCCGCGTCAGCGTCGAACTTGAGTGGGAGCCCGAGGGCGTGGTGGAGAAGACCGGCTCCGCGCTGGGTGCGGACAGCCGCCAGGTCAGCGCCGACCTCGGCCGTTTCAAGGAGTTCATCGAGTCCCGCGGCATCGAGACCGGCGAATGGCGCTCCTCCGTGGACCGCGGCGAGGTCGACGACGTCGTCCCCGCCGATGCTGTTGTCCCGGCCGATCCGGCTGATACTGCCGACGGCGGTCCGCGGTAGCCATGCCTGCGGAAAATGGTGCGCCGCAGGGTTCCGAGAGCCCCAGCATCAAGGACCCGGAACTTTATGAAGCGCTGTTGGAGGACGGCGCCTCGAAGCAGAAGGCAGCCCGCGTCTCCAACGCGGCGGCCAAGCGGGGCAGGTCATCGGTGGGCCGCAAGGGCGGCAAGTCCGGCGACTATGAGGACTGGACCGTCCCGCAGTTGAGGGAAAAGGCCAAGGAGATCGGCCTGAAGGGCTATTCAGCGAAGAAGAAGAGCGAACTGATCTCCGCTCTGCGGAATTCCTGAGCCGATGACGCCACAAGCGCGGGGGGCGAACCCGGACGCGGGCTCAGGCGCCCTTGCGCGCAGCCCCCTTCGCGGCGGTGGTTTTAGACGCTGTGGTTTTAGACGCTGTGGTCTTGGACGCTGTGGTCTTGGCGGCGGCCGCCCTGGAGGCGGTTCTGGAGGCGGTCCCCGTCCCGCCGGCACCGCCGGAGGCGGCCTTTGCAGTGGACTTGGCCGCGACCTTCGGAGCCGTCTTGGACCCGGGCTTCCTGGCCGGCGCAGCTTTCGTCTTGCTGCCGGCCGCCGCTCCGGCGGTTGCGCCGTCGTCGTCGCCACCGCCCGCGGCCGCTCCGCGCTTTCGCTCGATGCTGCGCTTCAGCGCGTCCATCAGGTCGATCACCTCACCGGTTCCGGCTTCCGCCGCCGGAGCACCGAAGGTCTCCTCCGTGTCCAGCGACTCGCCCTGTTCGATCTTCGCGTCGATCAGCTGCCGCAGTTGGAGCTGATAGTCGTCCGTGAACTGCTCCGGTTCGAAGTCGGCCGCCATCGAGTCCACCAGGGCCGCGGACATTTCCCGTTCCTGAGCCGAGATCCGGACGCTCGTCTCGAGCGCGGGGAAGCTCGCCTCGCGCACCTCGTCCGCCCACAGCAGCCCCTGCAGCACGAGTACGTCGCCGCGGATCCGCAGCGCCCCCAGCCGGGTCTTTTCCCGCAGTGCGAACTGGACGATCGCCACCCGGTCGGTGTCCTCCAGGGCCCGGCGCAGCAGCACGTAGGCCTTGGGCGACTTCGCGTCCGGTTCCAGGTAGTAGCTCTTCTCGAACATCATCGGGTCCAGCTGCTCGGCGGGCACGAACTGCACCACCTCGATCTCGTGGCTATTCTCCGCGGGGATCGACTTGAGCTCCTCACGGCTGAGGATCACCGTCCGGCCCTCGTCCTCGTAGGCCTTGTCGATGTCCTCGTAGTCGATGATCTTGCTGCAGATCTCACACCGGCGCTGGTAACGGATCCGGCCGCCGTCGGCGTTGTGGACCTGATGCAGGCTGATGTCGTGGTCCTCGGTCGCGCTGTAGACCTTGACCGGCACGTTGACCAGCCCGAACGCTATTGCGCCTTTCCAGATGGCTCTCATGGCTCAAGTGAACACCAGAGCCGCACGGAGGTGAAGTGTTTTGGCTGACAGCAAGGAACGCGTCCGGGTCGACGGCCGGGAACTGGTGCTGACCAACCTGGACAAGGTGATGTACCCGGAGACCGGGACCACCAAGGCCGATGTGCTCGCCTACTACGCCGCGGTGGCGTCCGTGCTGATCCCGGCAGCGGCGAACCGACCGGCCACCCGGAAGCGCTGGGTCCACGGCGTCGGGACCGCGGAGGCGCCCGGCGAGATGTTCTTCCAGAAGAACCTGGACCACTCCACGCCGGGCTGGGTGCCGCGCGCGTCCATCACGCACAAGGAGCGGACCATCCAGTACCCACTGGTCAACGATCCGGCCACGCTCACCTGGCTGGCCCAGATTGCGGCGCTGGAGATCCACGTGCCGCAGTGGCGGGTGGATTCGCACGGCAACGCCCTGCCCCCGGATCGGCTGGTGCTGGACTTGGATCCCGGGGACGGTGCAGGACTCGCCGAATGCGTGGAAGTCGCCAAACTGGCGCGCAGCATCCTGCAGGACGTGGGCCTGGAGCCCGTGCCCGTGACCAGCGGCAGCAAAGGCATCCACCTCTACGCCGCGCTGGACGGCTCGCAGAGCTCGGACCAGGTCTCGGAGTTTGCCCACGAACTGGCCCGGGCACTGGAGGCCGACCACCCGGATTTGGCGGTCAGCGACATGAAGAAGACCCTGCGCACCGGCAAGGTGCTGGTGGACTGGAGCCAGAACAGCGCCGCGAAGACCACCATCGTGCCCTACTCGCTCCGGGGCAGGCTCCGTCCCACTGTTGCGGCGCCGCGAACCTGGCGGGAGCTCGGCGCGCCTTCGCTGCACCAGCTCGACTACCTGGAGGTGATGAAGCGGGTGAAGGCGGGCAAGGACCCGTTCGCGGTCATCTCCGGGGCCGGGCACGCCGGTGCTCCACACGGCGCGCCGGCGGCCGGCGCCGGGGGCACGCCCGGATCCGACGGCCCAACCGCCGGCGACGGCGGCGACACCGACCCCCGGCTGGAGACCTACCGCACCAAGCGGGACGCGGCCGCCACGCCGGAGCCGTTCACGGCCCAACAGCACCGCAGCAGGACCGACGGCGGCACGCTCCGGGAGAGTTTCGTGATCCAGGAACACCACGCCAGCCGGCTGCATTTCGACTTCCGCCTCGAGCGCGACGGCGTGCTGGTGTCCTGGGCGCTGCCCAAGGGTGTGCCAACCACCAAGGCCAAAAACCACCTCGCCGTCCAGACCGAGGACCACCCGATGGACTACGCGGACTTTGAGGGGACCATCCCCAAGGGCCAGTACGGGGCGGGCACGGTCAGCATCTGGGACCGCGGGCACTACGAGTGCGAAAAATGGATCGCGGGCAAGGAAGTCATCGCCACCCTCACCGGCCAGGAGGGCGGGGGGCTGGGCGGCACCCGGAGGTTCGCGCTGATCCACACCGGCCAGGCCAACGATCAATGGCTCATCCACCTGATGGACACGCCCGATGCCGGTCACGGCAACCAACCCGCCGCGGAGCGGCCCCTGCCGGCGACTGAAGACCGCCCGGCTGACTTGACCCCCGCCCCGGACCCGGCGGAGCTCTCGCCGATGCTGGCCAGCGCGGGAACCCCTGCCGACCTGGCCGACAAGGACTGGCAGTTCGAGCTGAAATGGGACGGCATCCGGGCCCTGGTCCTGGGCGACGCTCAACGGATCCGGCTGATCAGCCGCAACGGCAACGACATGTCATCCAGCTACCCGGAGCTGACGGACCGCTCCTGCTGGCCGCCGCAGGAGTTCGCCGCCGACGGCGAGATCATCGCCGTCGGACCGGCCGGCAAGCCCGATTTCGGGCTTCTGCAGGGGCGGATGAAACTGAGCAAGGCCGCCGACGTGGCGAAGGCGCAGGCCTCCACCCCGGTGCGCCTGATGCTCTTCGACCTGCTCACCGAGGGCGGCGAGGACCTCCGGCGGCGCCCCCTCCGGGAGCGGCGGAACCGCCTCGAAACCTTCTTCCGGGACGGCGCCCGGGACGGCGCCTGCCCGGTGGAACTCTCCGAGGTGATCGACGCCGAAGTGGGGCACATCCTGGAAAGCGCGGAGGAGCTGGGGCTGGAGGGCGTGATGGCCAAGCGCACCGGCGGACGCTACGTCGGGCAGCGGAGCCGGTCCTGGCTCAAGCTCAAGTTCGAGAAGACCCAGGAAGTGGTGGTGGGCGGCTGGCGGCCCGGAAACGGCGGGCGCCGCGACTCGGTCGGTTCACTGCTGCTGGGCATCCCGGACGGGGCGAAACTGCGCTACGTGGGCCGGGTGGGCAGCGGGTTCAGCAGCCGCGAACTCCGGGAACTGCGTCAGCAGCTCGATGCCATCCCACGCAAGACCTCGCCCTTCGCCGAGGTCCCGGCGGAAGATGCCTCCGACGCCCGGTGGGTGTCCGCCAGGCTGGTCGGCGAGGTCACCTTCGGCGACTGGACCGGAGGGGGCAAGCTCCGCCACCCGGTCTGGCGCGGCTGGCGCCTGGACAAGACACCGGCCGATGTCGTCGTCGAACATAAGTGAGGGCCCGCCGTGGCGGGCCCTCATGGTTCTTAGTCGTGATGGGGGATCTGCGGCCGGCTTTGCCGGTGGATGGCCGCGTCTGCCACTTGCTGTCCCTGTTGCCCGCGGACCACGTCCCGGTCCTTGGGGTGGCGGTGCTTCCCGCTGCCGTCCGGCCACTCATGGCCGTCGGCGGGCGAGGGCGGTTCCGGTCGCTTGCTCTCCGGCCCGGGAACCTCGTCCATGGACTCCGCAAGGTGACTCGCAACCTCAGGCTCGATCTCTTCGTTCGAGTGATGATCCGCCATGGCTCTTCCTTTCTGCGATGAAATGAAGCGTCCCCCAATCGTAGGTCGGCGCCGGTGAGATGTCTCTAGGTCCTACCAGCGGACTTTCTTCTGCGCGGGGCCCTGCTTGCCGCTGGCGTGGGTGGGCTTGTGGCTGCGGCCGACGCTCTGCAGGCCGGCGCCGCCGCGGGATTTGCTGGCAAGCATTTCCTTCTGGGCATCCGTGAGGCGGGACTTAACGCCCTGCTCGGGTTTTGGCGCGGCCTGGGGTTCCTCGCGGCCGCGTTCTTCCGCGCCCGGGGCCCCGGGCTCTTCGTGCTTGCCGGATTTGTCAGTCATGGAAGGCGCTCCTCGGCTCGGCGTGTGTTGGCACTGGCGGTGGCTCCACCATAGGCAGTTTCCGCGCGTCTTGAACAGAGCCGGGGACGGCCCGCTGCCGGCCGGAACGGGGGCGGAAAGGGGCCCAAACGGGCCGGCTTGGAAAAAACTTCCCCAAAAATTCCGGAATGTGGCTTCTTCCTAGGAACGGCGCGGCGAAACCGCACCCCGGATCGGGGCAGATGGCACCGCATTGGCACCGGAATCGGCTGATCATACGCCACCGGAATCGGAAATGCCATGGAAATCCCGTAAAATTGAAAGCCTGCCCGGAGCGGGGCAGCTACAAGTCGCAAGCAAATGATCTCCCTAGGAGCTTTCCAAATGCCCACAGACCGAAGCACGACCGACTCTTCAGCAGGCGTTATTCACGCCGGCGGAACCAACCAAGGCGCACCCCGGGGCGCCAAGAAACCACGGCTTCGTCGCCGTCGACTCCGCGAGTCCGACGTCAACGTCGTCGACCAGCCGATGCTTAAGAAGGCGCTAGGCGGCACCATCGTGGGTAACACCATGGAATGGTACGACGTCGGCGTGTTCGGCTACCTGATCACCACCATGGGACCGGTGTTCCTGCCGGAGGCGGACAAGTCCGTCCAGACCCTCTTCCTGCTCGGCACCTTCGCCGCCACCTTCATCGCCCGCCCCCTCGGCGGCGTCGTGTTCGGCTGGCTTGGCGACAAGATCGGCCGGCAGAAGGTCCTCGCCGCGACCCTCATGATCATGGCGGCCAGCACCTTCGCCGTCGGCCTCCTGCCCGGCTACGCCCAGATTGGCATCTGGGCCGCAGTCCTGCTGGTCCTGTTCAAGGTCATCCAGGGCTTCTCCACCGGCGGCGAGTACGCCGGTGCCACGACCTTCGTGAGCGAATACGCCCCGGACAAACGGCGCGGCTTCTTCGCCAGCTTCTTGGACATGGGCAGCTACCTCGGCTTCGCCGCCGGCGCCGCGCTCGTTTCCGTGCTGCAGCTGACCCTCGGCCAGGACACCATGGAGCAGTGGGGCTGGCGTATTCCGTTCCTGCTGGCCGGTCCGTTGGGCCTGATCGCTGTTTACTTCCGGAGCAAGATCGAGGAATCCCCCCAGTTCCAGGCCACCCTGGATGCCCAGGAGAACCTCGCCAAGGACGCCACCGCCGCTGACACGTCTGCGTCCAAGGGACCGGTGGGCATTGTGAAGGCCTACTGGCGCTCCATCATCGTCGCAATGATCCTGGTAGCCGCAGCCAACACCGCCGGCTACGCCCTGACGTCGTACATGCCGACCTATCTGACCGAGTCCAAGGGCTACGACGAGGTGCACGGGACCCTGCTGACCATCCCTGTGCTGGTCATCATGAGCCTGTGCATCCCGCTGACCGGCAAGCTCTCCGACCGGATCGGCCGCCGCCCCGTGCTGTGGATCGGTGCCATCAGCACCGTCGTCCTGGCCACCCCGGCATGCCTGCTGATCGGCGTCGGTGAGATCTGGTCCACGCTGGCCGGCCTCGCCCTGATCGCCTTCCCGGTGACGTTCTACGTGGCCAACCTGGCGTCGGCCCTGCCGGCCCAGTTCCCGACGGCCAGCCGCTATGGCGCCATGGGCATCGCGTACAACTTCTCGGTGGCCATCTTCGGCGGAACCACCCCGTTCATCGTCGCCGCCCTGATCAACGCCACCGGCAACGACATGATGCCGGCTTACTACCTGATGGCCACTTCGGCGATCGGCGCCGTGGCGATCTACTTCCTCAAGGAATCCGCCCAGATGCCGCTGCCGGGCTCCATGCCGAGCGTGGACACCCAGGCCGAGGCCCGGGAACTGGTCGCGACGCAGGATGAGAACCCGCTGATCGACCTTGAGCACATGGATATGCCGCTCACCTCGGCCGAAGCAGCCGACGGGGACGCCGGGAAGATTCCCGCCCGCGCCTAGTCCAGGCCCGCCGGTCCGGACCGCGTAGCCCAGCGCCCCGCCCGTAGAGGCCTGTCCCGCACGCTTTTCCATTGGGGGAAGCGCGCGGGGCAGGCCTCTGGCGCGTCCCCAGCCCCCACTCACCCGCAACCCCAGGAGGTCCGCGTGCAGTCCCTGTTGCGGCATGTCCGTGTTTTGCACCGGCTTGGCCCGGCGAACCGAGACAGCGTCTCCGCGCTGCGCGTCGCCGTCGGTGTGGCGGTCCCTTCGCTGGTGCTGCTCGCCGCCGGGCGCCCGGACCTCATCATCTACGCCGTGTTCGGCGCCCTCACCGGGATGTACGGCCGCTCCGAACCCCACCAGCTCAGGCTCAAGCACCAGCTTCAGGCGGCCTTCGTCCTGGTCGGCGGCCTGGGAGTCGGCGTGGCGCTCTCGGTGAACCACCTCCATTCGTGGACTCTCGTGGCCGTGGAAGCGACCCTCGCGGCCGCCGGATCACTCTTCGCGGACAAGGTCGGGCTCACGCCCAACGGCCCGTTCTTTGGCATCCTGGCGTTGGGTGCCTGCGCCTCCATTCCCACCGCGGTGCCGTGGCAACTCGCCCTGCTGATCGGTGCGGCGTCCGCCGCCTTCTCCATGGCGGTCGGATTCGGCGGCTGGGTCCGCGGCCGGGCCTGGGAGCGCGGCGCCGCCCGCGTTGTGCCGCCGCTGCGCGGGATCCGCCGTCGGGCCGCCTGGATCCACGCGGCCCGGTACCTGGCCGCGGTAGCAGCCGCCGGCAGCGTCGGGGTGCTCAGCGGCAGCGCGCACCCGCACTGGGCGATGGCCGCCGCGGCGGTACCCCTGGCGGGCGCGGACCTGCCCAGCAGCGTCTACCGCGGGCTGCACCGGATCGTCGGCACCCTGCTGGGCCTGGTCGTGGTGGCCGTGGTGCTGTTTCCGTGGGCGGGCTCGCCGCTGCGGCTCTTCCCCGGCCACGAGACCGCCGTCCTGGCGGTGCTGGTGATCGTCCTGCAATTCACCACCGAGCTCTTCATGGCACGGCACTACGGGCTCGCGATGGTGTCATTCACGCCCGTCATCCTGCTGATGACACAACTGGCGTTCCCCGCCGATCCCCGGTTCCTCGTGGCCGAACGGGCGGTGGAGACCCTGATCGGCGCGTGCACCGGCATCGCCGTCGTGGTTCTGATCCGGCGCCGGCGGCCGCTGGCCGCGACGCCGGACGCGTAGCCCGGCTGCCTCTACTTCGCGCGCCGCGGCGGCCCCGCGATGAGCCGCGCGGGCAGCACGCGCGCCGCTGCCGTGAGGAGCTTGTAGCGTTTGCTCGGGATCGAGACGGCCTTGCCCTTTTCGTTGTCGGCGAGGCCTTCGCGGACAACCTGTTCGGCCTGCAGCCACATCCAGCCCGGGGTCACCGCTTTGTCCATGCCCATCCGGTCGTGGAATTCAGTGTGCGTGAAGCCTGGGCAGACGGCTGTCACCTTTACCCCGCGCCCGGCATAGGCGAGGTTGGCCCAGCGGCTGAAGCTGAGCAGCCATGCCTTCGCGGCGGAATAGGTTTCCCGCGGCAGGAAGGCCGCCACGCTCGCCACGTTAATTACCCGGCCCGAACGCCGTTGCAGCATGCCCTGCAGCGCGGCGTGCGTCAGTTCCATCGCCGTTTCGACGTGCAGCTTGAGGTGCCGTTTTTCGTCCGCAATGTCATTGTCTGCGAAGGAGTGAAGCAGGCCGATCCCCGCGTTGTTGACCAGGATCTCGACCGGGCGCGCCGGATCGCTCAGGCGTTCGACGACGGCGGCCACTCCGCCGTCGTCCGCCAGGTCAGCCGCCAGCACCTCCGCCCGGACGCCGTAATTGTTTTCCAGCTCCGCCGCTCGGGCCAGGAGCCGCGCCTCATCGCGTGCCACCAGGACCACGTTGTGTCCCTGCTGGGCCAGCTGGCGGGCGAACTCGGCCCCGAGGCCGGCTGTTGCACCGGTGATCAGGGCGGTGAGGGCCGGGGCCGATGGGCCGTGAGCGGTTGTGTTCATAGCCACAGCCTAGCGCCGCCGCGTTCTGGGCCTCAGGCCAGGGCCGGCCCCGGGGCGAGTTCGCCTTCGGCCGGGCCGTCCGGAGCGCTATCCAAGGCGGCGCCTACCGGCCCAGCAACGTCCAGCGCAACCCCGTCCAGCTCAGCCTCGTCCATGGCGCGGTAGCGCTGTTGCAGCTCTTCGGCGGCGAGCTCGTACCAGGTGTGGGCGCCGAAGGAGGGGCTGGGGGTGTCCAGGTGGCGGTACAGGGCGTCGGCCAGCTGACCCAGGGCCGCGTCGGAGAGCGCCTGCACCGTGGCGGCCGGATCCAGTGTCCCCTCGAAGTAATCGGAGAGCTCAAGGCCGTCGATGAGGTCAGGGCCGGGCGCAGCGGCGGTGCCCGCATCGTCCGGCGTGGGTCCCTCGACGTCGAGGTCGGCGACCTCGCCAAGGAGCTGGCCGGTGACGGCCCCGGTGATCTCGCCGTCCAGCCCGGCCAGGACCTCGCCGTCGGAACCGACGTGAACCAGGCAAATGGGCAGCTCGGCCGGTTCCTGCAGGAGAAGCCGGAAGCCCTCGCTACCGCCTGCCGCAAGGCCGACGGCGGCAGCCACGGGCTCCTGGGGCGCCGCGGGGGCCTGGTTTGCAGCGAGTTGCCGGAGGTAGAGCAGGATCTCCGGGTCGAGGTGGGAGGCGCCGTGCAGATCGATGCTGACGTCCGAGCCGGAGGCCAGTCGGCTGGCTCGCCGCATGATGTGCAGCAGGGCGGGGTAGTTTGCCTGGGTCAGGCAACCGGTGACTTCCAGAGTCACGTGTCCGGGATCGACATCAACACGGACAAGCACACGCAGTTTGTGGTTCACGGGGTTCTCCAAATGACACGTCCTTGAGCCAACTGCATAACTCAAGCTAAACCATACGAAATTGTCGCCCCGCTCACAAGCGGTTACGCCCCGGCTGGCGCCTGATCCGGCCAGTCAATGCACTGGTTGTAGGCGTCATGCTTGCGCAGGTAGCGGTAGATGTAGGGGCAGTGCGGGATGATCCGCTTCCCGGAAGCCACCACGTCGTCCAGGGCGAAGTGCGCGAGCACCCCGGCGAGCCCCTGGCCCTTGAATTGCTCGGCTGTCTCGGTGTGGATGAAGTCCACATGGCCCGGCCTGTCGATGTAGCGCACCTGGAC
Source organism: Arthrobacter sp. 10T44 (assembly GCF_056393885.1). NCBI lineage: Bacteria > Bacillati > Actinomycetota > Actinomycetes > Micrococcales > Micrococcaceae > Arthrobacter > Arthrobacter sp. 10T44. Next base: position 427,276 of record NZ_JBFTGT010000004.1, read on the forward strand.
CGCGAGCTTGCCGCCAACATGCAGCTCATAGCGGTGCAGGTCATCATTGCGGGTGGTGGAGACGTCCGGGCTGAACGTGTCTTCAGTTTCTGCCGAGTTCTCCGTCATGGTTCGAGATTGGCACGTAATGGCGGGTGTGGCAATGGCCGTCCGGATCCACCGGAATCACTGGCTTCGGCGTTACGGGTCGGAACGCGGCCCAGCAGCAGCACGGCGAGCGCGAAGCAGGCCGCACCGCCGCCGAGCAGCCCTACCGTGAGCCCGTTCAGTGCCGCGTCGGCCACCGGGATGAAGACGACGACGGCGGCCGTCACCACGGCAGCCGCAGGCCGCGCGCGGGAGCTGCCCGGCGCCGTCGGCTGCTCCTCCAGCCGCCCAAACAGCGCCAGCACGGGCAGCAGCAGGGCGACGACGCCTAACAGCACCAGCGGCCGGGTCCACCACCACGCCGCGGTCCCCCCGGTCGGCTGCGGAAAATCGGTGAGCAGCAGCAGCCCGGACATCGCTGCCAGCAGCGGCAGGTGCCACAGGTAGACGGTCATGGACCGCCGTCCCACCCGGGCCAGGACCCCGCGGACCGGCCCGAGGCCGGCCAGCCGGGCGAGGAGAGGCCGGAGAAGCTGCAGCCCGGCGGCCTGGGAGACGGCAAGCAGGAACAGGGTCAGGTTGGGCGGGTTGAGGTTGACCAGCATGTTCCCGGAGTACAGCCGGAGCACCACCAGGGCGCCGAGCGTCAGGTTGCTCGCCGCCACGATGCCGAGCAGCCCCGAAGGCGTCAGGCCCTGCAGTTTCCCGTCGGCCAGGATGAAGCCAAGCTGCTGCACAGCGCACCAGAGGAAGACCATGTTGGCGTAGGCCAGTTGAGGCAGCGCGCCGCGGAGGCAGTCCACGGCCACCACCAGGCAGAGGAGGGCGGCGAGGGTCAGCCACGGTGCGCGGGCATGGAGTGCGGCCAGCCAGGGCAGATTCAGCTGCGCCGCGAGGTAGGCGGCCAGGAACCACAGCGGCATGCCCGCGCCGGCGGCCAGCAGTTGGATCACCTGCGGGTCCACGCCGCTGAGCCGTGCGGCCCACAGGCCGGTGAACATGACCGACAGCAGCACGGCGGCCGGGCGGATCAGCCGCAGGAGCCTGCCCTGGACGAATTCGAAGGCGCTGCCGCCCTGGGACCGCAGGCGACGCCAGGAATACAGTCCGGTGACGCCGCCGGCGACGAAGAACAGGGGCATCACCTGGAGCACCCAGACCACGGGTTCGAACCAGTGCTGGTTCCCCAGGGTGTTGTCGGAGCTCACGGTGCCGTCCGGATGCAGGACCGGGCTGACCATCATCGTGTGGGCAATAACCACCAGCGCGAGGCAGAAGAACCGGGCCAGGTCGATGACCAGGTCTCGCTCCGGCACGGCTGGTGCCGGGCCGCCTGCGGGCTGCTGCATGGCGCTCCTTACCGTCGCGGCACGGGCAACCGGCCGCTTTTCCTCCATTGTCGGCCCAGCCGGAGGGAACGCAAGAGGCCAGGACCATCAGCTGGTCCTGGCCTCCGGTGATGGATGCGCTCAGGCGAGCGAGAGGAAAAGCTTCTCCAGTTCGGCACGGTCCAGGCTCGGGTCCTCCTGCTGCATGCACTGCTGCAGACCGGTGGCAATGATGGAGAATCCGGCCTTGTCCAGGGCACTGGAGACGGCGGCAAGCTGCGTGACGACGCTCTTGCAGTCCCGCCCCTCTTCGATCATGCGAGTGACCGCCGCGAGCTGGCCCTGGGCGCGGCGCAGGCGGTTAATAACGGACTTCATGTCGGTGGGATCGAGTTCCATGGGTGCCTCCCGGAGTAGACGGATTACATTCCATGATATACCCCCCTTGGTATTTCACATACCCCTAGTGGTATAAGCGTCCCCTGGCCGAGCCTAAACCGCGGCGAAATCCTCTCCGGTAGGGACGTAAGTACCTACCGGACGGGGGCTCACGGGCGTATTTCTGGGGGTGTGAACGCGGCCAGCTTCGGTGATCCGGTAATGGCCCGCAAAGGCGCCACCGGCGCCGGTCCGGGCCCCTGGAAACGCTACGTCGCCCTGGGAGATTCGTTCACAGCCGGCCTGGGCGATCCCGAGCCCCTCAGCCCCGGCGGAATGAGGGGCTGGGCGGACCGGATCGCGGAGGAATTCAGTGCCGCACGCGGGGATTTTTCCTACGCCAACCTGGCCGTCAGCGGCCTTGTGCTGCAGCAGATCGTGGACCAGCAGCTCGGCCCGGCGATCGCCCTGAAACCGGACCTCGTCACGCTGTCCGCGGGTGGCAATGACCTGGTCTTCCACCGGCGCGATCCCGACCGGCTCGCGGTAAGCCTCGATGCAGCGGTCGCGGCCCTCTCCGCCGCGGGGGCAACCGTCGTGCTCTTCACCGGGCCGGACTGGGGCGACACCCCGGTCTTCGGCCACATCCGCGGCAAGGTGGCCGTCTTCAACGAGAACATCCGGACCATCGCCGCCCGCCATCACGGCGTCATCGCGGACTTGTGGGCCTTGCGGCAACTGAGCGACCCCAGGATGTGGGATCCGGACCGGCTGCATTTTTCCCCGCTCGGACACCACACGATCGCCGGCATGGTGCTGGACACCCTGCAGGTCACGCACAGCCTGCAGCCGCTGCAGCCCAAGCCGCTGCCCGCCGGCAACTGGCGGGAGACCCGGGCCGGCGACCTGGCCTGGGCCACGCATTACCTGCTGCCCTGGATGATGCGGCGCGTCCGGCCGCGCGACGGAAGCGCCCCTCCCGCCCCCAAGCGGCCCGAACCGGGTCCGGTCTTCGGATCGCCGACCAACGCGGCGCACCCCTAGTACGGCCGGGCTGTGTCGGCTAATCTGCAGGGACGGCCTCCGGCCAACGGCCGGGGACAGCAGACCGATGACGATCCCGAGGAGCGAAGTTGTCTAATCACACCTACAGCATTTCTGAAATTGTCGGGACCTCGAATGAAGGCGTGGACGCCGCCGTGCGCAACGGCATCTCCGAGGCTGCAAAAACCCTGCGGAATCTGGACTGGTTCGAAGTCAAGGAAATCCGCGGACACCTCGAAAACGGCCAGGTTGCCGACTGGCAGGTGACCATCAAGCTCGGGTTCCGCCTGGAGCGCTGACGTCCGGGAGGGCGGCGCATGGAGTACACCCAGCTGGGCCGTTCCGGCCTGAAAGTCTCCCGCCTCTGCCTGGGCACCATGAACTTCGGGCCGCAGACCGAGGAATCGGACGCCCACGCGATCATGGATTCCGCGATGGACGCCGGGATCAATTTCTTTGACACGGCCAACGTCTACGGCGGCTCCACGCACCGCGGCTGGACCGAGGAGATTTTAGGCCGCTGGTTCGCCAAAGGCGGCGAGCGCCGGGAACGGACGGTGCTCGCCACTAAGGTCTACGGCACAATGGCTGACCGGCCTAACGAGTCCCGGCTCTCCGCGCTGCATATCCGCCACGCCCTCGACGCAAGCCTCCGGCGCCTCCGGACGGATTACATCGACCTGTACCAGTTTCACCACGTGGACCGGAACACGCCGTGGGACGAAATCTGGCAAGCAGTTGACGTCGCCGTGCAGCAGGGAAAGATCCTCTACTCGGGCAGCAGCAACTTCGCGGGCTGGCACCTGGCCCGGGCGCAGGAAGCGGCCTCCCGCCGGCATTCGAACGGCCTGGTCAGCGAGCAGTCCATCTACAACCTGCTGACCCGCAACGCCGAACTCGAGGTAATTCCGGCCGCCCAGCACTATGGCCTGGGGATCCTGCCGTGGTCTCCACTGCATGGAGGCCTGCTCGGCGGAGTTCTCAAGCAGGAGCACGAGGGTGTCCGCCGGTGTGAAGGCCGCTCGCTTGAGGCCCTGAAGAAGCACCGGAACCAGATCCGCCGGTACGAGGACCTCGCGGACGAACTCGGGCACGAGCCGGGGGAACTGGCGCTGGCCTGGCTGCTGCACCAGCCGGCTGTCACGGCGCCGGTCGTCGGCCCGCGCACCCGGGAGCAGCTCGGCGCCGCCCTGCGCTCCCTTTTGGTGCAGCTCGACGTCGAGGCCCTGGGGCGCCTCGACGCGATCTTCCCCGGCCACCGGACCGCCCCGGAGGACTACGCGTGGTGAGGACTGCGGCGGCCGGCGGCGCGCTTGGGACGGGCGTTTTTGACCGCCCGACACTCCCGAAATTCCCTGTGAATACAAGGGTTTCCCAAACTTTTCCGGGTGTCGAGTGGCGTTTTGATAGTAAGCATGATTAGTATTTAGGCAGAAGGATGAAGCGCACCCGGCAACCCGGGTGTCTCCTCAATGAAAGAGAAGGGCCGATAAAATGGGTTTTTTCGCATTTCTTATTCTGGGTCTTATTGCCGGAGCAATTGCTAAGGCTATCCTGCCGGGACGTCAGGGCGGCGGCTGGGTCATCACGCTGATCCTCGGTGTTGTGGGCGCCCTCCTGGGCGGCCTCATCGGTAGCGCTATCTTCGGCACGGGACTGCAGGAATTCTTCTCGCTGACCACGTGGCTGCTGGCGATCGGCGGTGCGATCATCGTACTGCTGGTCTACGGCATGATCACCAAGCGCTCGCACCGCTAAAACGGTGTGACCGGAAAACCGGTCCCGGGATTATTTCCTGGGGCCGGTTTTTTGGTACCCGTCGACATTTCAACACGACTTCAAGAGCACCCTTCCATAGAACACAGAGCAGGAGTACAGCATGAAAGCCAAACTTCTTTTCGGCACCGGCCTCGCGGCAGGTTACGTCCTTGGATCCCGTTCCGGGCGGGCAGCCTACGAAAAGCTGAAAGCGCGGGCAGCGGGCCTCTGGCAGAGCAAGCCGGTCCAGGACAAGGTGGCGGCCGCGACGGAAGCGGTCAAGGAAAAGGCCCCCGAGGTTTCCAGCCAGCTCACCGAGGCCGCCCGCCGCGCGGGCACGGTCATCAGCTCCGCCGTCCACCGGGACGAGACCCCAGCCGGGAGCCCCGCACCCTCGGGGACGTCGTCCGCGGCGACCCCGGCCGCAGCGGGCACGCAGGCCGGTGGCGCGATCCCCGCACACAGCACCCACCCCGGCACGGCCAACCTGGGGACCTCCGGCGGCGCCCACGCCGCCGTGGACACGGCCTCCGACGTCGCTTCGGATCCGGCTTTGAACGATGAGACCGGGCAGGACTGGTCGGATGAAGGCGGCGCTACGCCGGCCGGACCGGCAACCAATGTCGACCCGGACAAGCACTAACGGGTCCCCGCTAACGGCCCTGCTTTGAGCGTCTGGCAGCAACCGCGCCCAGTACGACGGTGGCGTCCCGCTTCCGGGAGCTGAAGACCCGGCCGGAGAGCCCGCTCCCGGCGAAGATTCGGACCGTCTGAGGCGCCTGCTGCCGGCTCGTCTCAATCAGTAGGTGGCCGCCCGGCGCCAGCCACTCCGGCGCCGCGGCGGCCACAAGCCGCTGCAGTTCCAATCCGTCCGGGCCGCCGTCGAGCGAAGTCCGCGGCTCGTGCAGGCGCGCTTCGGGCGGCATGGTCCCGATCATTCCGGAGGGAACGTAAGGCGCGTTCACCGCCAGAAGATCCACCCGGCCGCGCAGCCGGTCCGGCAACGCCCCGTACAGATCGCCCTCGTGGACCTCTCCGCCCAGCGGGAGCACGTTACGCCGCGCGCAGGCCGCCGCCGCAGGATCGATGTCGGCAGCATGCAGCTCCAGCGGCCCCGCCGCAGCCGCCAGCGCGGCAGCTACGGCACCGGAGCCGCAACAGAGGTCGACGACGACTGGAATCCCCACTGCCCCGGCCGCCCGGCGCGCCTGCAGGACCTTTGTTCCCCGCCGGACGAGATACTCGGTGCGGCGGCGGGGCACAAAGACTTGCGGGTCCAGGGCGATGCGGAGGCCGCAAAACTCCGCCCAGCCCAGCACTTGCTCCAGCGGCACCCCCGCGACCCGCTGCCGGACCAGCGTCTCCAATTCTTCGTCCGTGGCCGCCGCGGCCACCAGCAGGGCGGCCTCTTCTTCGGCGAAGACGCAGCCGGCGCTACGGAGCCGGCTGATCACCTCCGCCGCCCGCGGGGGCATGGTCCGCATGGCATCACGCCCTTCCGCCGCGCCCTCCGGCAGCCGTGTCCGCAGCCGCCCTGAAAGGCCCATGCTATCCAAAGCGGCACCGCGGCCCTACGCCTTGCCCGCGGAATATCCCGCGAACCGAATCGCACCGGCCAGGGGACCCCTGGCTGAATATTTGCTGGAAAATCCATGTGCAAGCGCTTACAATTGTGACTTGGCTCTCAGTAGCCGGTCTCCGCATCCGTCCCTTCGTCGAGGCAACGTCGCTCACCCGGAAGGTCTCCATCGTGTTCACCCGCAGCTCCAGCCTGCCCAGGCCGCCCCGTTTGAGGCGCGGCGCAGGGCGCCACCACACCGCCCGCGCCGGCGTCGCCCTCGTGGCGGCGCTGGCCGCCGCCGCCGTCGCCGTCGTCCCCGCCCAGGCCGCCCCCGACCCCCGGGGCCCGGGCGCCCCGTCGGCTGCGCATTCGCTCCGCGGGCCGGTCACCGACGAGCGGTTCTACTTTGTGATGGCGGACCGCTTCAACAACGGCAGCGCCGCCAACGACGACGGCGGCCTGGGTCCCAACCCAATGGTCTCCGGCTTCGACCCGACCAAGAAGGGCTTCTACAACGGCGGCGACCTCAAGGGCCTGCGGGACAAGATCGACTACATCCAGGGCCTCGGCACCACCTCGATCTGGCTGACTCCGAGCTTCAAGAACAAGGCCGTCCAGCCGGAGGACCAGTCGGCCGGCTACCACGGCTACTGGGTCACCGACTTCACCCAGATCGACCCGCACCTGGGCACCAACGCCGAGCTGAAGACCCTCATCGACGAGGCGCACGCCCGCGGCATGAAGGTCTACTTCGACATCATCACCAACCACACCGCCGACGTGATCGGCTACGAGCAGGGCGACCGCACGGCGTACAAGTCCAAGGACGCCGCCCCCTACCTGACCGCCGCGGGCGAACCGTTCGACGACCGTGACTACGCCGGCACGGGCACCTTCCCGAAGCTGGATGCGGCCACCTCGTTCCCGTACACGCCGAAACTCGCGGCCGGCGAAGAGAACCTCAAGGTCCCGGCCTGGCTCAACGACACCACGCTCTACCACAACCGCGGCGACACCACCTTCGAGGGCGAAAACTCCTCCTACGGCGACTTCTTTGGCCTCGACGACCTGTTCACCGAGCACCCGAAGGTGGTCAACGGCATGGTCAACATCTACGAGAAGTGGATCGGCGACTTCGGCGTGGACGGCTTCCGGATCGACACCATGAAGCATGTCAACGACGAGTTCTGGCAGCAGTTCGGCCCCCGCGTCCTCGCCTACGCCAAGGCGCACGGCAAGGACGAATTCTTCATGTTCGGCGAGGTCTTCGACACCTCCAAGAGCTTCACCTCCCAGTTCACCACCCGTAACAAGATGCAGGCCGTGCTCGACTTTCCGTTCCAGGAGGCGGCCCGGAACTTCGCCTCGCGCGGCCAGGGCGCCAAGGAGCTGGAGACCTTCTTCGCCGGTGATGACTGGTACACCGACGCCGACTCCAACGTCTACGAGCTCCCCACGTTCCTGGGCAACCACGACATGGGCAGGATCGGCAGCTTCATCACCGCGGACAACCCAGGCGCGGACGACGCCGAACGCGTCGCGCGGGACCGGCTCGCCCACGAGCTGATGTACTTCTCCCGCGGCAACCCGGTGGTCTACTACGGTGATGAAGAGGGCTTCACCGGCCCCGGCGGGGACCAGGATGCCCGCCAGACGATGTTTGCCAGCAAGGTCCCGGACTACCTCGACGATGACCTGCTCGGCACCGACGCCACGCATGCGGGCGACAACTTCAACACCGCCCACCCGCTGTACCGCGACATCAGCGAACTCGCGGCCCTGACCACCGAACACCCGGCGCTGCGCAACGGCGCGCACCAGAACCGGTACGCGTCCGACGGGCCCGGCATCTACGCCTTCTCCCGGACCGACGCCAAGGACCAGCGCGAGTACGTTGTCTCCATCAACAACAGCAAGCAGGTCCAGACCGCAGCGGTCCCCACCTACGTGGGCAAGCGCACCTTCAACCGGATCTACGGGGAGGCAAGCGCCGAGGCCAAGACCGCGGCGGACGGGAAGCTGACGGTCACGGTTCCGCCGCTCTCCGCCGTCGTCTACGAGTCCGCCGGCCGCATCCCGCACTCCAAGGCAGCGCCGGCCGTAAGCCTGCAGGCGCCGGCAGCCTCTGCCGCGGACAACAGCCGCGTACGCGTCGCGGCCGACGTCGACGGCACCTCTTTCTACGAGGTCACCTTCCAGGCCCGCACGGCGGGCAGCGCATGGGCCCCAATCGGTACTGACGACACGGCGCCCTACCAGGTCTTCCATGACGTCTCCGCCCTGAAAGCCGGCACCGCCGTGGAGTACCGCGCCGTGGTGCTGGACAACGGGGCGCACACCTCGGTGAGCCAGCCCCGCAGCGTCACCGTCCCGTCCCCGGTGCTCAGCATCGTGAACCCCAAGGAAGGCAGCAGCGTCCGCGGCAAGGTCGAGGTCAGTGCCGTCGCCAGCCCGGAGAAGGCCGACTACGTGGTCCGGTTCGAACGCAGCATCGGCGGCGGGGCCTGGACGAAGTTTGGCGAGGACAGCTCCTCCCCCGACTACACCGCCATGGATGACCTGGCGGCCCTGTCACTGCCGGACGGGACCCAGCTGCGTTATCGCGCGCTCTTGACGGTGCCGGGCGCCGGCGAAGTGGTCAGCGACGTCCGCACGGTGGTCGCGGGGGACCTCCCCCAGCCTAATTCGGTCACCATTGCGGGCAGCCTCAACTCGGAAATGGGCTGCCCCGGGGACTGGCAGCCGGCCTGCCCGGCAGCCTTTCTCAAGCTGGATCCGGCGGACAAGGTCTGGCGCCTGACCGTTCCCGACCTGCCCGCCGGCAGCTACGAATTCAAGGCCGCCATTAACGGCTCCTGGGACGAGAACTACGGCGCGGGGGGCGGCCCCAACGGCAGCAACATCGTGCTGAACCACCCGGGTGGCGCGGTGACCTTCCGCTACGACAACAGCACCCATGTGATGAGCCCGGTCTACGCCTCGCAGCAGCCGGCCACGGTGGCGGCTGCCGGGGACCTCGATTCGGAGCTGGGCTGCCCGGGCGACTGGATGCCGGACTGCCCGCAGGCCCAGCTCTCGCTGGATCCGGCGGACCTCGTCTGGAAGCTGACGTTCCCGGAGCTGCCGGCCGGCACCTACTCGTTCAAGGCCGCGCTCAACCGTTCCTGGGCCGAGAACTACGGCGCAGGCGGAGTCCCGGGCGGTGGAAACCTCAGCCTGGTGCACGACGGCGGCCCGGTCACCTTCCGATATGACCACTTCACCCACCTGATCACCGCCGGCTAGCACCGGGGTCCGACGGACACAGGAAGAACGCCGAAGGCCGGCCTGCACTGAGCGTGCAGGCCGGCCTTTTGACGTACCGGGAGTCGAACCTCGAGTCGGTCAGCCGGCCACTCGGTCCGCGCCTCAGCCGACCAGACGGAGCGGCGGGAGTGCCCGGGCCAGCCGCGTTGCCAGCTTGTGGGCCGCCGCCGCCGAGGGCCGCGCTGCGGGGTCCATCGCCGTCATGGCCGTCAGCAGCGACACCCAGCCGGCACCGAGCTGGGCCGGAATTTCCGGTCCCCGCAGGGTGCGGGCCACGAGCGACTCGACCGGCGTCCCGGGGTAGGCCTTCACGCCGGTAAGGCACTCCAGCAGCACCAGTCCCAGCGCATAGACATCCGTGGCAGCGTTGACGGGCTGACCGGCCGCCTGCTCCGGGCTCATGTAATGCACGGTGCCCGACGAATCCCCCGGTTCAGGGGCTGTCCCGGCCGGCGTGGCGATCCCGAAGTCGGCGATTCGTACCGAGCACCTCCGGAGCGCACTAAGCAGGATGTTTGCGGGCTTGATGTCCCGGTGGACCAGGCCGCGCGCGTGGACGTGCCCCAGCCCGGACAAAGCGGCGGCGGCCCAGCCGGCCACTTCCTCCGGCCCGGTGGCGCCGCCGCGGATCCGCTCGGCAAGGCTGCCCCCGTAGGCGAATTCTTCGACCAGGAAGGGCCGGCCCGCCCACTGGTCACCGGGCGGGACCGTGCCGGCGGCAATGAAGCGGACCACGGCGGGGTGATCCAGGGAGGCGAGTACGCGCGCTTCTGCGTGGATCCGGTTGGCGTGCTTCTCGGCGGGACCCTCGGCCACCTTGATGGCGACGGGACGGTCGTTGAGCAGGTCTGTTCCGCGGAACACCGTGGCAGTCGCCCCGCGTCCCAGGAGCTCGTGGACCAGGAAGCGTCCGCCGGGAGCGTCCGGCAGCGGCAGGACCCTGACATTGAGGCCGGCGGCGGACGCTGCTGCCGCTCCGGACGCGGGGCGGCTGTGTGCCACCGCGAGCACTGGAAGGGCGGTCACGAAAGCGCGGCCAGCGCGTTGGAAGTGTGGACGATGCCATCAAGCTGGAAACCGCAGGAGCAACGCCACACCGGCGGCAGCTCCGCGGAGCCGATGCCGGCGTCGAACGAGTAAGCGGACATGGCGTCCAGCGCCGGGGCAGTCCACTCCATCGGAGCTCCGCAATGGCTCGGTGCCTTGCTCGCGGTGGTCAAAGGCAGGACGGGGGCCGCGGCGCCCGGCTCTGCCGGGGAGTCCGGCGCACCCAGAGGGGCCGCACCGGCTCCCGGGATCCCGGTGATCGTCAACAACTCAGCCACGACTCCTCCACGAAAACGATTATCTAACACAAGTAGTAAGCATACATATCACTAGTCCAACTAGCTAGTTGCTGTCTAGATAATCTTCGCGGATGTTCCTGTCGGCTTAGTGGCGCTCGACCTGTTCGGTGAGGGCATCGGCCATCCGGCGCAGGAAGGACACGATGATGCGGCTCTCCTCCGCGCTGAGCTCTTCGGCCACCGCCAGCATCCTGCGGTGCATCTCCCCCAGCGTCTCGCGGACTTCCGAATCCGTCGCGGCGGTCGGCACGATCACCAGGGAGCGGCGGTCCGTGGGATGGGGCTCGCGCCGCACGTGGCCGCTGCCGACGAGCCGGTCGATCAGGGAGGTGGTGGACGCCGTCGTGATGCCCAGCGTCCGGCTCAGGTCCTTGGGGCCCACCCGCTCCCCGGCGGCCTGGGCGCGCAGCAGATAGCGAAGGGCCAGCAGGTCGGTTTCCCCCATGCCCATCGAGTCCCGCGTCGAGCGCCTGGTGGCAACCTCGGCGGCGCGGTAGCCGCGGAGGGCCTGCAACACCGCGGTGGGCGGGTCAAGCCGCTCATCCGGCCCATACCAGTACCCTGAGCCTGCTGCCCTGTCCGAGTTCATCCGATAATCCTAGCCGATCTAACTACTAGGCAGGCTTGCTTACTGCACGGGGACGGCGCAGGCGGGCGCGTCAGTCCCCGGACGCAAAAAACCCCCGGCGTCCTGTCGCCAGGATGCCGGGGGTTTTTCCACTCTTCGCTAAAAGAGTGGGCCCTGTGGGGATCGAACCCACGACCCACGGATTAAAAGTCCGATGCTCTACCAACTGAGCTAAAGGCCCCAGCCGACAGCCCCAACCGGCGGAAAAATCCGCTGTTGAAAGGCGCGTCGGCCCAGTCCATTTCTGGACGTTAATACTGTACCCCAGACGCAGGCGAGCTTTGTCACCGGGCCCGACGCGCCGCCGTCGTCCGCTTCCCGGGCGTTGTCCCCGCACACGGGGGCATGCTCGATTCCCGGAATGCACAGGAGTAGCGTGGTGGCATGAGCGAGCAAGCAGGAGCCAGCAGCCCCGGACCGCACCGTCACCACAAGCCGAAGCCCTTTGCGCCGATCGACTTTGAGCCTTTCGCCGGGGGTGCGGACCCGGCGCGGGTTTCCGAGGCGGCCCACCTCGCAGCCCAGGCGCTCGTCCGCCGCGGACGGGACAGCGACGACCCCAAGGTCACGCGGCGGCTGGTCAAACTCGCTGATGAACAGGGCCTCGATGCCATAGCCGAAATGTGGGCGGAGAGCCCGGCGCGGTCCCTCCCTGGCGCGCTCTGGCGGCTCTACGCGCTGCGGGCCGCCACGATCCGGGATCCGGAACGGATTTCGGTCTACTTCAGAGCGGGCAAGGACACCGCCCAGGTGTCCCACGTGGTGGCCGGCGCAGCCGAGCCTCCGGGCGCCGAGGAAATGAAGTCGATGGCGGACGCCATCCTCTCCGGCGCCTTCGACGGGGAGTTCGACGTCGCACTGGAGCGCTCGGCGGCATTCTGCCGGGTGGTGGCGCTGGGCCAGGCCACACTTGCCGACGGCGCGGAGCACAGCAACGCCAATCATGCGAGCAAGCTGACGCGGAACTCACACCTCCTGGTCAAGACCGCCGAGGACCTCGAACATGCCGCCAACGCCTGGCGGCTGGGCGAGCTGGACTGAGCGCTCCGGCGGCTGGTGGGCGCCGGAAATCGGCCGTCTAACCCCGCCGTGCGGCACTGTCAATACGCACGCCGGGGCCCTGCTGTCAATGTTGACTTGGTCCCCCCGAAGTAGAAAACTAAAGGCGGTGCCGAGCCGCGAAACCCCCGGGCTTCAACAATTAGCCGCCTAGAGCGGCCTACCGCCGAGAGGCGTATCCGGTTCGGCACCATTTTCATGCCCGTTGCCAGTGGCCCGTTCCGGCCGGCCCGGCGCCTGCCCCGGCCGGCCGTTCCCGCCGGCCGAAGTCCGAGCGGTAAAGTAAACCCCATGCGCGGGCCATCGTCACGTTCCAGGGCCGGCAGACAACGCCCGTGTAAGCCTCGTCCGGAGACCGGTAACCCCACGTGAAGCTGCGCCTTTTCCCCCAGGAGCCCGCAGGGCTGAACCTGCTGTCCCAGATGGCCCACCAGATAGCCGTGGCCACGGGAACCCTCTCGGAGATCCTTGGCGCGCCCGCCAGCGAACATGCGCGGCTGGTGGAGGACATGCACGACCACGAGGCGAAGTCGGCGGAACTGCATTTTGCCCTCCTGACCCACATGCGGACCAGCTTCCTGAATCCGCTCCCCCGCGAGGACATGTATGCGCTCTCCCGTTACCTCAACGAGGCAATGGAGAAGCTCGACGCCGCCGCGGACCTCGTCTTCCTGTACAAGCTGGAGCGGCTGCCCAAACGCGCGGCCGACCAGCTGGAAATCATCAGCCGGCAGGCCGAACTCACCGTTGACGCCATGCGCCAGCTGAACAACCTCGATGACCTGGAGGACTACTGGATCGAGGTCCTCCGTCTCACCAAGCGGGCTGAGCGCACCCACAGGGTCTGGGTGGCGGACATGATCAAGGACATGAAGTCGGCGCAGTACGCGCGCAACCGCGACATCGCGGATCAGCTCGTGGAAGTCACCAAGGACATGCGGCGGATCGCCACCCAGGTGGGCAGCATCATCGTCAAGGAATCCTGAGGTGTCCGTCGTTTTCTTTGCCCTGGTGGTGCTCTTCGCCGGGGCGTTCGCCTTTCTCAACGGCTTCCGCGACGCGTCCTCCTCGGTTGCCCTCGCCGTCCGGACGCGTGCCCTGACCCCCACCGTCGCGGTGCTCCTGGCCGGGCTGTTCAACTTCATCGGCGCCGGGCTGAGCGCAGCCCTGGCGCTGGAGGTCAGCCGGACCTGGGTGGTTCTTCCGCCCGGCGGCAACGGCCTGACCATCCTCATCGCCGGCCTGCTGAGCGCCGTGCTCTGGGGCCTCTTCACGTGGTGGCGCGGCATCCCGGCCTCCTCGACACACGCGCTCGTGGGGGGCCTGGCCGGGGCCGGCGTCGCCAGCGTTGCGGTAGGCGGACATTCGGTCCTGGGCGTGGACCAGTCCTTGCTTTTCCAAGTAGTGCTGCCCCTGCTGCTCTCCCCGGTCATCGCTTTCGCGGGCGCCTATCTGCTGGTCTGGCCGGCCACGTGGGCAGCCCGCTACACACCGCCGAGCGTCGTGAATACCAGGTCCAGGCGCGCCCAGGCCATCGCCGCGGGCACCGTCGCTTTCGGCCACGGCCTGCAGGACGGCCAGCGCACCAGCGCCGTGCTGATCCTGGCGATGCTGGCCGCGGGGCTCCCCGACGGCGGCACCACCCCCGTCTGGGTGGCGCTCCTGACCGCGGCCATGCTGACGGCAGGCACACTCGCAGGCGGGTGGCGGATCTCCTACACGATCGGCTACCGGATGATCCGGGTCGACCCCCTGCGCGGCTTCGTCGCTCAGCTCTACAGCAGCGCCATCCTGCTGGTGGGCGCGATCGGCCTGCACTGGCCGATTTCCACCACCCACACCGTGACCTCCGCGGTGCTGGGGGCGGGCACCAACCAGAGATACACAGCGACCAACCGCCGGCTGGTGCTGCGGATCCTCGCCTTCTGGGCACTGACGCCGCTGGTCACCGCCGCGGCGGCCTTTGTGCTGGAACTCGCCCTGTCGCCCCTCGCGGGGCTCTAGGGACCCGTCGGCTGCTCTTATCCGAAGCGGCCAGAGACGTAGTCCTCGGTGGCCTTCACGGAGGGGTTGCTGAAGATGGTGTGGGTGTCCCCGTACTCGATCAGCTTGCCGGGCTTGCCGGTGCCGGCGATGTTGAAGAACGCCGTCTTGTCCGAGACGCGGGCGGCCTGCTGCATATTGTGGGTCACGATCACCACCGTGTATTCGTCCTTGAGCTCGTTGATGAGGTCCTCAATGGCGAGCGTGGAGATCGGGTCCAGCGCGGAGCAGGGCTCGTCCATCAGGATCACCTGGGGCTCCACGGCGATGGCGCGGGCGATGCAGAGGCGCTGCTGCTGGCCGCCGGAGAGCCCCGAACCGGGCTTGGCCAGGCGGTCCTTGACCTCGTTCCAGAGGTTGGCGCCGCGCAGGGAGCGCTCCACGAGCGAGTCCGCCTCGCCCTTGGAGATCTTTTGGTTGTTCAGCTTCACGCCGGCCAGCACGTTGTCCCGGATGGACATGGTGGGGAACGGATTGGGCCGCTGGAAGACCATGCCGATCTGCGAGCGCACCGTCACGGGGTCCACGCCGGGACCGTAGAGGTTGTCGCCGTCGAGCAGCACTTCGCCTTCCACCCGGGCGCCGGGGATGACTTCGTGCATCCGGTTCAGGGTGCGCAGGAAGGTGGACTTGCCGCAGCCGGAGGGGCCGATGAAGGCGGTGACGGACTTGGCGTCGATGTTGATGTTGACGTCCTCGACGGCCAGGAATTTGCCGTAGTAGACGTTCAGGTCTTTGACGTCGATGCGCTTAGACATGCTGTTCCTTCACTTGTGGTGGTGGGGCCGGGTGCCTGCGGTGGCCTTAGCGGCCGGCCTTCGGGGCGAAGATGCGGGCCACCAGGCGGGCGGCCAGGTTGAGCAGCATCACGAGGATGATGAGGACCAGGGCCGCGCCCCAGGCGCGCTGGTCGGACGGACCCGGGTTGGACGGCGAGGTCGGGTTGAGGATCTGCGTGTAGATGAAGGTGGGCAGGGAGGCCATCCAGCCGCCAAACACGTTGTTGTTGATGGAGGTGGCGAAGCCGGCGGTGACCAGGATCGGGGCGGTTTCGCCGATCACGCGGGCAATGGCCAGGGTGACGCCGGAGGCGATGCCGGAAATCGCCGTCGGGATGACCACCTTGAGGATGGTCCGCCACTTGCGGACGCCGAGGGCGTAGGCGGCTTCGCGGAGTTCGTTCGGCACGATCTTGAGCATTTCCTCGCTGGAGCGGACCACCACCGGGATCATCAGCACCGAAAGTGCGACGGCGGCAACGGCCCCGGTCTTGGTGCCCGGGCCGACGACGGCGAAGAAGAACGCCGCGGCGAACAGGCCGGCCACGATTGAGGGGATGCCGGTCATCACGTCAACGAAGAAGGTGATGGCACGGGCCAGCGCCCGGTCCTCGCCGTATTCGACGAGGTAGATCGCGGTCAGCAGGCCCACCGGGACCGAGATGACGGTGGCGAGCAGGGTGATCTGCACGGTGCCGACCAGGGCGTGGTAGATACCGCCCAGCACGGGGGCGCCCTGTTCGACGGCCTTGTTGTCGTAGGCGCCGGTGACCCCGTTCATCGAGGTGGTCAGGAAGCCGGGGTCCACCAGTCCCGGCAGACCCTTGACCAGCACGGTCCAGATCACCGAGATCAGCGGCAGCAGGGCAATAAGGAAGGCTCCGGCGACGAGGCAGGTGGCCAGTTTGTCCTTAGCCTTGCGCGAGCCCTCAACTACGGCGCTCCAGCCGACGAGCCCGGCGGTGAAGAGCAGCGCCGAGACGATGCCCCAGCCGAAGGCGTTGAAGCCGACCAGGGCCAGGATGGCGGCACCGATGACGAGGGCGAGGGCCAGGACGATGTACGGCGCGGCCTTGGGCAGCTGCCCCTTGGTCAGGGCCGAGCGTTTGCGCACCGGGGTCAGGGTGGAGGTCATTTAGTTGGCTCCCGAGAATTCTTTGTGCCTGGTGATGATCCACCGGGCAATCATGTTCACACCGAGGGTGATGACGAAGAGCACCAGGCCGGCGGCGATCAGCGTGCTGACCTTCAGGCCGCTGGCTTCGGGGAAGTTCAGGGCGATCTCGGCGGCGATGGTCTGGTTGCCGGACTGGATCAGGCTTGCCGTGAGGGCGCCGGAGGAGAGCACGAGCGCGACGGCCATGGTTTCGCCAAGGGCACGGCCCAGGCCCAGCATCACGGCACTGACGATGCCCGGGCGGCCGAACGGCAGCACGGCCATCCGGATCATTTCCCAGCGGGTGGCGCCAAGGGCCAGTGCGGCCTCCTCGTGCAGCTTGGGGGTCTGCAGGAAGATTTCGCGTGAGAGCGAGGTGATGATCGGCAGGACCATCACCGCGAGCACGATGCCTGCCGTCAGGATGGTCTTGCCGGTGGCGGACGCCGGGCCCTGGAAGATCGGCAGCCAGCCCAGGTTTTTCGCGAGCCAGTCGTAGGCGGGCGCGATTTCCTTCGCCAGGAAGGCGGCGCCCCATGCACCGTAGACCACCGAGGGGATGGCGGCCAGCAGGTCCACTACGTAGCCAAGGCCGGACGCCAGCCGGCGCGGGGCGTAGTGCGAGATGAAGAGTGCGACGCCGATGGCCACGGGGGTGGCGATGACCAGCGCGATGACGGCCGCGATGAGGGTCCCGATCACGATCGGCCAGATGTAGGCGAAGAAGCCCTCGCCGCCCTGGATATCGGCGGCCGGGGCGGTGAACGCGGGAATCGCCTGGATGACGAGGAAGAGCGCAACCCCAAACAGGACGGCGAGGATCAGGCAGCCCGCTGCCAGGGTGGCCCCTGAGAAGACTTTGTCCCCGGCACGGCCTGCGCCCTGGGGTTTGGTCAGGGAGGTGGAGGTCATACCTGGCCCTTCGGTGTCGGTGTTGCGGATGTACGGAACGTCGTGGAACGGCCCGTAGCGGAACTGCGGGTGACGCGGCTAAGTTCCCCGCCCTGCCATACGGCGGGGCGGGGAACTCGACCGTTCAATTCAAACCTTACGACTTGACCTTGATGGATTCGATCGCCTTGACACCCTTTTCGGACAGGGCGGAGGACAGCGGAGCCGACTTGGCGGACTCGGCAGCGGCCTTCTGGCCCTCTGCGGAAAGTACGTACTTCTCGAAGGCCTTGACCAGGTCAACGGTTTCCTGCTTGGCATAGGTGCTGCAGAGAACGTGGTAGGAGACCAGGACCAGCGGGTAGGCGCCGGCTTCGGTGGTGGTGCGGTCCAGCTTGATGGCAAGGTCGTTGGCGCCGCGGCCCTCGACAGGCTTGCCCAGGTCAACGGCCTTGGAGGCCGCTTCCGGGGAGATCTTGACGAACTCGGAGCCAACCTTGATCTGGGCGGTGCCCAGCTTGCCGCTGACGGCCGAGTCATCGGCGTAGGTGACCGCACCGGCGGTGTCGGTGACGGTCTTGACGACGCCGGAGGTGCCCTTGGCGTTCTCGCCCTTCAGCGAAGCCGGCCAGACACCGTCAGCCTTGTCCTTCCAGACGGCGGGAGCCGCTGCGGAGAGGTACTCGGTGAAGTTCTTGGTGGTGCCGGAGTCGTCAGAGCGGTTGACCGGGGTGACTTTGAGGTCCGGCAGCTTGGCGTCCGGGTTCAGCGCGGTGATGGCGGGGTCGTTCCACTTGGCGATCTCGCCGCGGAACATCTTGGCCGCAGTGGTTGCGTCCAGCTTCAAGTCCGTCACGCCAGGCACGTTGAACGCGATGGCGATCGGCGAGATGTAGACGGGAACCTCGATGGCGCCGTCGGGGCCGCACTGGTCCTTGGCCTTGGCGACTTCCTCGTCCTTGAGGTAGGCGTCGGAGCCGGCGAACTGGGCCGAGCCGTCGAGGATGGCCTTGCGGCCTGCGCCGGAACCGTCCGGGGAGTACTGCACGTTCGCGCCCTGGTTGGCGGAGGCGAAGTTGGTCTTCCACACGTCCATGGCCGCACCCTGCGCGGAGGAACCGATGCCGGTCAGCGTGCCGGTGACCTTGGAGCCAGAGGCCGCCTGGGTGCCCGCAGTGGTGTTTGTTGCGTTGTCCGAACCGCAAGCGGTGAGCGCGAGTGCGCCGGCTGCGATAACAGCAATGGCCGCGTTGCGGCCGAAGCGTGATGCCTTCACTAGATGTACCCCTTCCAGGGTTATTCAGATGCGTGTCGGACCGGAGACGTCCGAGCAATAAAGACGGTGGATACGTTTTGTACCTTTACCGAAGTTAGGTGCCCCAGGTGAAGAGAATTGGGGTCCAAAGTGAACGGAGGGTTAACGACGTCGGACCATTGGTCGACGACGGACGGGTCGGTCTTGCGTTAGCTGCGTCACAGCCGTAGGGGCCGCGTCCCGCAACCTTGGCACCGCGGACAGCAAATAGACTGGTGGGCATGGCCTCCGCTACTGGGTTCACCGCAAGCGCACGATTCCTGCGCGGCCGGGTCCGCACCGGATTTGTCCGGAGCCGTAATTCGCTGGTGCCTGCGCTCCAGATGACGGCCTGCGCGGTAGGGGCCTACGCCTTCGCCGAGTACGTCCTGGGCCACACCGGGCCGTTGTTCGCCGCCACCTCCTCCCTGATCGCCCTGGGCTTCTCCCGTGATCCGCGGCTTCGCCGCGTCGTGGAGGTAGGCCTGGGCTGCACCATCGGCATTGTGGTGGGCGACCTGTTGCTGCACTGGCTGGGCGCGGGAATCTGGCAGGCCGCCGTCGTGCTCCTTTTCTCGATTCTACTGGCGCGCTTCCTGGACAGCGGAACTATTTTCACCACCCAGCTGGGGCTGCAGTCCCTGCTGGTGGTGCTGCTGCCGGCTCCCGCCGGAGGACCGTTCACCCGGAGCATCGACGCCGTCGTGGGCGGCGTCTGCGCTCTCCTGGTGACTTTCCTGATCCCCAAGGATCCGCGGCGCGAACCCCGCAACGACGTGAAGAAACTGCTCCACGAACTAGCGGAGGTGCTGCGCGAGTGCTCCTCGGCCCTGACCCACAGTGACTCCACCCAGGCCTGGCATGCGCTGATCCGGGGGCGCAACTGCCAGCCCCTGGTCGATGCGATGCGCCAGACGCTGCGCTCCTCCGGCGAGGTGGCCACCCTGGCCCCCGCCTACCGCCGGTACCGGGACGAGCTGGACCGGCTGGCGCAGTCGGTGGACTTCATCGACCTCGCGCTGCGCAACAGCCGCGTGTTTGCGCGCCGGTTGACCAGCGCGATCAACCACGCCGCGCTCTCGGACGAGGCCACCGAGAACATTGCCGAGGTCCTGCAGGAGACTGCCGCGGCGATCGACGAACTCGGCCTGGGGCTGGCGGAGGTGCACGACGGCGTCCGCCGCGCCCACCTGCGCACGGCCCGGGTGGAACTGAGCGAAACGGCGGGCCGGCTGCACCCGCGTCTGCTGGACGTGCAGCGGCTTGAGGGGGAAACCGTGGTGATGCTCTTCCGCCCGCTCATGGTGGACCTGCTCGAAGCCGCCGGCATGGATCCGAACGAGGCCCGGGACATCCTGCCCGCCCTCTAGCCCCGGCTGCCGGCCAGCGGTCCCCGGGCCTGGATGTCAGTGCCCCCGGTTAGGGTGGAGCAATGGCAACAAAGACTTCCCGCGCCGCCAAGGCGCCGGGCTACAAGTGCGCGGAGTGCGGCTGGACCACGGCCAAGTGGGTGGGCCGGTGCGGCGAGTGTCAGGCCTGGGGCACCGTTGAAGAGACCGGCGCCGCCGTGGCGCGGACGACGGCGGCGACCACCGTCCTGGAGCCGGCCCGCCGCATCGCCGACGTGGATGCCACGACGGCGGCGTTCCTCCCCACCGGGGTAGACGAACTGGACCGCGTGCTGGGCGGCGGACTGGTTCCCGGCGCCGTGATCCTGCTGGCCGGCGAGCCCGGCGTGGGCAAGTCCACGCTGCTGCTGGACGTCGCGGCCAAGTTCGCCCGCACCGCCCAGGACGTCCTCTACGTCACCGGCGAGGAGTCGGCCGCCCAGGTGAAGCTGCGCGCGGACCGGATCGACGCCGTCGCCGAATCGCTGTACCTCTCCGCCGAAACGGACCTCGGCCAGGCGCTGGGGCAGGTGGAAAAACTGGAGCCGAGGCTGCTGGTTGTGGACTCGGTCCAGACGCTGAGCAGCGCCGACGTCGAAGGCAGCGCCGGGGGCGTCTCCCAGGTCCGCGAAGTCGCGGCCTCGCTGATCGCCGCCGCCAAGCGCCGCAACATGACCACCCTGCTGGTGGGGCACGTGACCAAGGACGGCTCCATCGCCGGGCCCCGGCTGCTCGAGCACCTGGTGGACGTGGTCTGCCAGTTTGAGGGCGAGCGGCACTCCCGGCTGCGGCTGCTGCGCGCGGTGAAAAACCGCTACGGCCCCACCGACGACGTCGGCTGCTTCGACCTGAACGAGGACGGCATCGTCGGCCTGGCCGATCCCAGCGGCTTGTTTGTCTCCCGTACCAAGGACCCGGTGTCCGGCACGTGCATCACGGTGACGCTGGAGGGCCGCCGGCCGCTGCTGGCAGAGGTCCAGTCCCTGCTCGCCGAAAGCGCCAACGCGCAGCCGCGCAGGGCCACCAGCGGCCTGGACAGCTCCCGGGTGGCGATGCTCCTGGCCGTGCTGCAGCAGCGCGCCGGCTGCCTGCTGCACAAGGATGACTCCTATGTCGCGACCGTGGGCGGGGTGAAGCTCAGCGAACCCGCCACGGATCTCGCCGTGGCCCTGGCTGTTGCCTCGGCGAAGGCCAAGAAGCCGCTTCCGCAGCGGCTGATCGCGTTTGGCGAGGTGGGCCTGGCCGGCGAGGTCCGTCCGGTCCCTGGGATCAACCAGCGCATCCAGGAAGCGCACCGGCTGGGGTTCACGCACGCCGTGGTACCCGCCAGCCCCAACGGGCCAGGCCCGGTCCCGGCGGGCTTCTCGGTCCGGGAAGTCAGCCACCTGGCCGAGGCCTTGAGCCTGCTCATCAGCTGACGGCGCCTGGTCGGAGGGCGACTTAGGACCCTAGCGCTACTGTCCCGGCGGGAGCACCATGGGATCAGTAACTTCCGTTGGCGAAGGGAACAGTCATGATGTGGGGTTACGGGCAGAACCTGTGGTGGATGTGGCTGTGGGGCGTGCTCTTCCTCGTCGGAGTCGCGGTCCTGGTGCTGCTCGCGGTCCGGATCTTCGGCGGGCCCGGCCACGGAGCGCAACCCGGGCCGGGACACCCCGGTCCCTACGGCCAACCAAGTCCCTACGGCCAACCCGGGCCCTCCCCCCAGCCGGGCACGCCCGGCCGGAGCCCTGGAACCCCGGGCGGCAGGAGCCAGGCCCGGCTCATCCTCGATGAGCGCTTCGCGAGAGGCGAACTGACGGCAGAGCAGTACCGTGAGCACGTTAAGGAACTCGGCGAGGGGCCGTAGTGCCTGCTATCAGCCGCCGCAGCGCCTTGTTGCTGGGCGGGGCCGGCCTTACCGGCACCGTTGCCGGGGGCGCCGGCCTGTGGTGGACCCTCAACTCGCGGCCGTCGCCGGTGACCGGGGAGCCCCTGGAGCAGCCTTCGGCGCTCAGCAGTTCGGGTGGCCTCCTGGAAGCCAGCCTCCAGGCTGCCCCGGGCCAGTTCCCGCTGGCCGGACGGCAGGCGGGGGCGCTGGGCTACAACGGCAGCATCCCCGGGCCCACCCTCCGGCTGCGCGCCGGGGACGTGCTCAGGCTCAAACTGGTCAACAAGCTGGCCGAACCCAGCAACCTGCACCTGCACGGACTCCACGTCTCGCCCCAGGGCAACGGCGACAACGTGTTCGTGGCCGTTGACCCCGGCAGCAGCTTCGACTATGAATACCGGCTCCCGGCCGGGCACCCGCCGGGCTTGTACTGGTACCACCCGCATCACCACGGCCGGGTCTCCGACCAGATCTTCGCGGGCCTCTTCGGCGCCATCATCGTCGAAGATCCCGTGCCGGTGCCCGCGAGCGCCGAACGCGTACTGCTCGTCTCGGACACCAGCCTGGATGGTGCCGGGAACGTGGCCGAGGCCTCGCAGCAGGACCGGATGGCCGGGCGCGAGGGTGCGCTCCTGCTGGTGAACGGCCAAGCCAATCCCCGTCTGGGCGCGCGGCCGGGGCAACGGGAACGGTGGCGCATTGTGAACTGCTGCGTGGCCCGGTACCTGCGCTTGCGGCTGGACGGGCAAAAGCTGCAGCTCCTGGGCATGGACTCCGGACGGTTCCGGTCGCCGTCGGACGTTCAGGAAGTGCTGCTGGCGCCGGGGAACCGGGCGGATCTGCTGGTCACGGCCGCCCTCGGGCAATCCGAACTGCGCGCGATGCCTTATGACCGCGGGACCATGCCCGGCATGAGCCGGCGCCGCATGGGTCCGGGCCTGCCGGCGGAGCAGGACGGGCCGGCGGATCCGGCCGGCACCACCTTGGCAACGCTGGACGTGGCCGGCGACCCGGCCCCGCCAGCCCCCGTCATTTCAGCCGGGGCCGCCCCGCCTGAGTTGCGCTCCGCCGCCGTCGCCGCGCGCCGGCAGCTGGTGCTCGCCACTCCCATGGGGCCGGGGTCGGGTCAGGGAATGGGCGCGGGAATGATGGGCTTCACCATCAACGGCCTGGTCTTCGACGAGCGAAGGACGGACACCACCGTTGCCGCCGGGACGGTTGAGGAGTGGGTCCTGGTCAACCGCAGCCCCATGGACCACCCCTTCCACCTGCACGTGTGGCCGATGCAGCTCATAGCGGAGAATGGCCGCGCCCTGGAGACGGCGGTTCTCCGGGATGTAGTCAACGTGCCGGCCAACGGCCAGTGCACGGTCCGGATCGCATTCCGGGATTTTACCGGCCGCTCCGTCTACCACTGCCACATCCTGGACCATGAGGACCTCGGCATGATGGGCGTCATCGAGGTGCGCTGACCCCGGGTTCGGAGTGCCCGGCCGATGCAACGACGCTCTTGCCAAACATACCCCCCGGGGGTATGTTTGAAGTCGGTAACAGGACAGCCACGACTTCTCCGGAGGCAGGAACCATGGACCACCAGCACAGCGGACAGACAGACCAACTGCGGGCCGGCACCGGCCACTCCGGCCACGTCCAGCCACAGCCCGGCCGGGACGATGAGCACCTTGTGCACAGCCACGGCCAGCATGCCGGCCACAGCGTCGCGATGTTCAAGAACAGGTTCTGGCTGACGCTGGCGCTGGCGGTCCCCGTGGTGCTGTTCAGCCCCATGTTCGGACACCTGCTCGGCTATGTGCCTCCGGTTTTCCCCGGTTCGGCCTGGATCCCGCCGGTGCTGGGGACCGTCATCTTCTTCTATGGCGGGCAGCCCTTCCTCAAGGGCGGCCTGGATGAACTGAAGAGCCGCAAACCGGCCATGATGCTGCTGATCGCCATGGCCATCAGCGTCGCTTTCGTCGCCTCGTGGGTCACGAGCCTGGGCATCGGGGGGTTTGACCTCGACTTCTGGTGGGAGTTGGCCCTGCTGGTGGCGATCATGCTGCTGGGGCACTGGATCGAGATGCGCGCCCTCGGCTCGGCGCGGGGCGCGCTCGATGCCCTCGCCGCACTGCTGCCGGACGAGGCGGACCGGATCACCGCAGCGGGCACGGAGACCGTCAAGGTCAGCGAACTCCTGGCAGGGGACACCGTCCTGGTCCGCTCCGGAGCCAGGATGCCGGCCGACGGCGTGGTCGTCGACGGCCAGGCCGAGTTCGACGAGTCGATGATCACCGGCGAATCCAAGACAGTGCTCCGCTCACCCGGAGACAAGGTCGTCGCCGGGACCGTGGCCACGGACAACACGGTCCGCGTGCAGGTCACCGCCGTCGGGGATGACACCGCCCTGGCCGGGATCCAGCGGCTGGTGGCCGAGGCGCAGGCCTCTTCGTCCAAGGCCCAGGCCCTGGCCGACCGGGCTGCAGCATTCCTGTTCTACTTCGCCGCCGGCGCCGGCGTCATCACGTTCATCGTCTGGTCCCTGCTGGGCAGCATTCCCGACGCCGTCACCCGCACCGTCACCGTGCTCGTGATCGCCTGCCCGCATGCCCTGGGCCTGGCCATCCCGCTGGTCATTGCGATTTCCACCGAACAGGCCGCCCGGGCCGGAGTCCTGATCAAGAACCGGATGGCACTGGAACGGATGCGGACCGTCGACGTCGTCCTCTTCGACAAGACCGGGACCCTCACCAAGGGCGAACCCGCCCTCAAGGACGTCGCCACCGCCGACGGCGTGGACCGGGACAGCCTCCTGGCGCTGGCCGCGGCCGTCGAGGCAGACAGCGAGCACCCGGTGGCACGTGCAATCGTCCGGGCGGCACGGCAGCAGGGCCTGCAGATTCCGGCGGCTACAGGATTTTCGTCCATGACCGGCCGCGGCGTCCGCGCCACGGTCGGCGGCAGGACGATCCAGGTCGGCGGCCCGGCCCTGCTCCGCGACCTCGAAGCGGAAGAACCGCAGGCACTCGCAACTGCCACCCGGGCCTGGATGGACCGCGGCGCGGCCG
Source organism: Arthrobacter sp. 10T44 (assembly GCF_056393885.1). Taxonomy (NCBI): domain Bacteria; kingdom Bacillati; phylum Actinomycetota; class Actinomycetes; order Micrococcales; family Micrococcaceae; genus Arthrobacter; species Arthrobacter sp. 10T44. The sequence continues at coordinate 452,254 of NZ_JBFTGT010000004.1, forward strand.
TGCTCCACGTCATTGACGGGGATAAAATCCTGGGGGCCGTGAGCCTCGAGGACGCCGTGCGGACCGAGTCCCGGCAGGCCGTAAAGGCCCTGCAGGACCGTGGCATCAAGGTCGCCATGATCACCGGCGACGCCCGTCAGGTCGCCCGCGCCGTTGGCGAGGAACTCAACATCGACGAGGTCTTCGCCGAGGTCCTGCCGGCCGATAAGGACAAGAAAGTTGCCGAACTGCAGTCCCGCGGCTTGAAGGTGGCGATGGTGGGCGACGGCGTCAACGACTCCCCCGCGCTGGCCCGGGCCGAAGTCGGCATCGCGATCGGCGCCGGTACCGACGTCGCGATGGAGTCCGCCGGCGTCGTCCTGGCCGGAAACGATCCCCGGGCCGTCCTGTCCATGCTGGACCTTTCCCGGGCCAGCTACCGCAAGATGTGGCAGAACCTCATCTGGGCCACCGGCTACAACATCGTCTCCATCCCGCTGGCCGCCGGCGCCCTTGCCTTCGCCGGCGTCGTCCTCTCCCCCGCGGCCGGAGCTGTGCTGATGTCCGCCTCAACGATCGTGGTGGCGCTGAATGCACAGCTGCTGCGGCGCCTTAAGCTCAATCCGGCCCAGGTCCGCTGAACCAAAGGACGCCCATGGATGCCCACACCCCGTCGTTCGGACGCTCGTATGCCCGCGTCGGGCCCCGGATGGACGCCCGCGGGGCGGCCGACCACCGGCGGCGCCTCGTCGAAGCGGCCCACGGCGCCGTCGTCGAGATCGGGGCAGGCTACGGCGCGACCTTCCCGTTCTATCCGCCCGCGGTGACGGGGGTGCTGGCGCTCGAACCGGACCCCACGCTCCGGGCGCTGGCCCTGGCCGCCGCAGCGACGGCGCCGGTGCCGATCACCGTCCTGGACGGGGTCGCCGAGTCGCTGCCGGCCCCGGACGGCTCGGTGGACGTCGTCGTCTCGAGCCTCGTGCTGTGCAGCGTGGCCGAGCCGTCCGCCGCCCTGGCCGAAGCCGTCCGGGTCCTCAAGCCGGGCGGCCAGCTGCTGTTCTATGAGCACGTCCGCTCCACGCACCGCGTGCTGGGGTTGGCCGAGGACCTGCTCACACCGCTCTGGAGCCGCCTGGCCGGCGGCTGCCACCCTAACCGGGACACTCCGTCCACCATCGTCCGGGCCGGCCTGGCAGTCGAGTCACTGGACCGCTTCGGCTTCGCGGTGCTGCCCGGCAATCCGCCGCTGGCCCACGTCCTGGGGGTGGCGGTCAAGGCCTGAGCCGGCCGCCGCACCAGGGACAGGGGTCCGTTACAGCGCGGCGGAGGAGGCCCGCGACACGCGCATTTCACCCCGGACACGGCGGGATCCCGGCTGCGGCTGTTGCCCTACAGTGGACGTAATCATCGAAAGGACCCCCCACATGGCATGTGACGGCTGCACGGCTTCTCCGAGACTCGACTTTGATTTCAGCATGGCTTTCCAGCCGATCTACGACGCCGTCGCCGGCCGCGTGTGGGGCTATGAGGCCCTGGTCAGAGGCTTGTCGGGCGAGGGCGCCTATGACGTTCTGTCAAAAGTCTCACCGGAGCAGAAGTACCGCTTTGACCAGGCCTGCCGCGTCAAGGCAATCGAGCTGGCATCCCGCCTCTTTCCTGCGGGTGAGGAGCTGATGCTGTCGATCAACTTCATGCCCAACGCGGTCTACGAACCGGCTGCATGCCTTCGTGCGACGCTGCAGGCAGCCGCGCGATGCAGCTTTCCGACGTCGTCGATCATGTTCGAGTTCACCGAAAATGAGGAGGTCTCGGACACGGCACACCTCACGAACATCATCACCGAGTACCGCAAGCACGGTTTCACCACCGCCATCGACGATTTTGGCGCCGGCCATGCGGGACTTGGCCTCTTGGTCGATTTCCAGCCCGACCTGATCAAGGTCGACATGAAACTCATCCGAGGGATCGACTCCAGCCCGGCCCGCCAGACCGTCGTCGCCGGCATCGTCGGCATCGCCAGGGAGCTGGACATCACGGTGCTCGCGGAAGGCATTGAGACTGAAGCGGAGTTCCTGGCCCTGAAGGCAACCGGCATCCGCCTGTTCCAGGGATATTGGTTTGGGAAGCCCGCCTTCGAGGAGCTCCCCCGGGTCCACCAGGAGTCGGTTCTCAGCAGCACCGCCTAGCGTCTGCCGCCTCCCCCAGCGGACCCGGGCGCCTAGGCCTTCTTCGGCGGCAGGGCCAGCCGGAAGATCTTGGCCCAGGTGGAGCCGACCTGCTTCCAGATCGGGCCCGTGGTGTACGGCAGGCCGTAGCGTCGGCAGATCTCCTGGACCTTCGGGGCCACCTCGGCATAGCGGTTGGACGGCAGGTCCGGGAAGAGGTGGTGCTCGATCTGGTGCGAGAGGTTGCCGGTCATCAGGTGCATGAACTTGGAGCCGGAGATGTTGGCCGAGCCGATCATCTGGCGCACGTACCAGTCGCCGCGGGTCTCGCCGTCGACCATTTCCTCGGTGAACGTATCCGTCCCGTCCGGGAAGTGCCCGCAGAAGATCACCGCGTGGGCCCAGACGTTGCGGACCGCGTTGGCGGTCAGCGTGCCGTAGAGGGCCTGCTTGCCGGAGCCGGTGAGCATGGCGACGGCGGGCGTGGCGGCGTAATCCTTGGTGAACTGCTTGAGGGCCTTGCGGCCGAGCGCCTTGAGGTCCTTGTTCAGGGCTTCTTTGGACTTCCTGCCCTCTTTGTAGTCCACGAGTTCGAGGTCATAGATCGCGATGCCCCACTCGAAGACCGGCGCCAGCAGCGCGTTGTAGAGCGGGTTGCCCAGGTTGAAGGGCTTCCATTCCTGTTGCGGATCCATGCGCAGCAGGTTGTACCCGATGTCGTTGTCCTTGCCGACGACGTTGGTCCACCGGTGGTGCAGGTCGTTGTGGGTGTGCTGCCAGGAGCGCGCCGGGGTGACGAAGTCCCACTCCCAAGTGGTGGAGTGGATGTCCGGGTCCCGCATCCAGTCCCACTGGCCGTGCAGGATGTTGTGTCCCAGCTCCATGTTTTCCAGGATCTTGGCGAAGCTCAGCAGCGTGGTGCCGGTGACCCAGGCGGCCTTGTTCTTGCTGACCAGGAGCGCAGCGCGGCCGGAGATCTCCAGGCCGCGCTGGATCTTGATCATGCGGCGGATGTAGGCGGCGTCCGAGGAGCCGCGCTTGGCGAGGATGTCGTCCTTGATCGCGTCAAGTTCGCGGCCCAGCTCCGCCACCTGCTCGTCCGAGAGGTGCGCTGCGGCGGGCGGCCGGAGCAGCGGGCTGCCCGTCTCGGCGAGCGCCCCTGGCCGCTTCTTTGCGGCGGCAACGACGGCGGATCCGGACTGGGCGCCAGTGTTGCCGCTTTCGGCAGTATCCGGCTTGTCAGCAAGTGTGGTCATGTGGTGGTTTCTCCTCAGAGGTCGAGGTTAACGGGTCCGGCGGCTGCCGAGACACACGTTTGGATTAGTTGGCCGGGCTCGCCGTGGACTTCGCCCGTGCGCAGGTCACGGATCTGGCCGGCCCGGAGCGGGATGAGGCAGCTGTGGCAGATGCCCATGCGGCAGCCGCTCGGCATCAGCACGCCGGCGTCCTCACCTACGTCGAGCAGGGGGGTGTCGCCGTCGGCTTCGACTTCACGGTCGGAGGCTTCGAAGGTCACCAGACCGCCGTCGTGCCCCTCGCCGCCGGCCAGGTTGGTGCTGAAGCGTTCGATCGTCAGGGTTGCGGCCGTGTCCTTGGTGCCGGGCGCGGCCTCGGATTCCCAGAGCGCCTCGGCGTCGTCGAGGAAGCCCTCGGGGCCGCAGGCGTAGGCGGCGCGGTCCCGCCAGTCCGGGCACAGCGGGTCGAGTCCCGCCGCGGTGCTGAAGTCGAGCCGCCCGCGTTCCCCGGTGAACCAGTGGGTGACCTTGAAGTTGGGGAACTGGTCTGCGAGTTCGGCCAGTTCCTCGCGGAAGATGGCGTCGGCCGCCGTCCGCGCCGTGTGGATGAGGACCACGTCGGCATCGGGACGGTGCGGGACAAGCGTGCGGACCATCGACATCACCGGGGTGATGCCGCTACCCGCGGTGAGCATCAGCAGCGGGCGCGGGTGTTCGGGGAGGACGAAGTCGCCCTGCGGCGGCGCGAGGAAAAGGACGTCGCCCGGCTTGGTGGTGCGGACCAGGGTCCCGGAGACGGCCCCCATGTCCGTGACGGTGATGGCAGGGTCCTCGCCGGCGGGCGCGCTGAGCGAGTAGGACCGCCAGTGGCGCACGCCGTTAAGTTCGACGCCGATGCGGGCCCACTGGCCTGCGCGGTGCGCTTGCCAGCCTCGGCCGGGACGGAAGAAAATGGTGGCGGAATCGGCCGTTTCTGGAACCACCCGGGTAACCACGCCGCGCAACTGGCGGGCAGAAAACACGGGGTTGAACAGCGACAGAATGTCTTCTGGAGCTAGTGGGGTGGTCAGTAGAGATGCGGCGCGCGCCAGCTTACGGAGCCGGATCATCTACTAAGCCTATGTCAGGTTGGGTCATAATTCTTCACCCAAGGCATACGATCGACTCAAAGAAACTATCTCCACGAAACAATTTTGGGATACCCGTCATGGATGCTCCTCCCGCCGGCCACTCCGGCTACCCCGCTTACGATCCGCCGTGGCTGGCGTTGCCGAAGGAGGTCAGCGACATGCTCCGGCCCAGGATGCCCGGCATCGTAGAGGCCATCATCGACGCCGTGCCACAGCTGGTTCCCGCCTATGCCCGGCCGATCGAGGGCCGCTTCGGGCGGGGGCTGCGGCGCGGCGTCGCGGCCGCCCTGGACCGCTTCCTGCAGCTTCCGGGCACCACGCTGCCGGCGCTTTCCGAGGAGAGCCGGCAGCTGGTGGCGGGCCTGGGCAGCGGCGAGTTCCGGCAGGGCAGGAGCATGGATGCCCTGCTCAGCGCCTACCGGATGGGGGCCCGCGTGACGTTCCGGGAGATGTCCAAGGTCTCGGTGGAACACCATCTGGGCCAGAACGTGGTGGTGGACCTCGGCGAATCGATCCTGGCCTACATCGATGAGCTCTCCGCGGTCAGTGCCGAGGCCTACGCTTTTGAGCAGTCCGAACGTGCCGGCGCGGTGGACCGGCGCCGCACCGAGCTGCTGGACCTGCTGCTGCTGGGGCAGGCGGACGAGGCGGCGCTGCGCCAGACGGCGGCGATGGCGGACTGGTCCCTGCCCCCGCGCATGACGGTCGTGACGCTGCCGGTGGACCGGGCCGCCGGGCTGCGGCTGCGGCTGGGCCCGGGAACCCTGGTGATCGAACGCGAGACCGACGCCGTGGCTCTGGTCCCGGTCCGCAACTCCAAGTCCGCCCGGAAGGACCTCGACAAGGCACTCCGGGGCCGCGGCGCCTCCGTGGGTCCGGCCGGCGGCTGGGAGAAGGTCCCCGAGTCCCTGCGGCTGGCCGTGCTGGCGGCATCGGTGCTGCCGCACCGGGACGGTCCGGAGGACGCGCCGATCTGGGCGGATGAGCATCTCGCGGCGGTGATCCTCGGCGCCGAGCCCTCCGCCATCACCGAGCTGGCCAACCGCCGCCTGGCCCCGCTCGAGGGTCTCCGCCCGGCGCAGCGCGAACGGCTCGCCGAAACCCTGTTGTCCTGGCTGCGGCACTGGGGGCAGCGGGCGCCGGTGGCCGCCGAACTGGGCATCCACCCGCAGACCGTCGGCTACCGGGCGGCCCAGCTGCGCGAACTGTTCGGGGACGCGCTGGAGGACCCGGTGGCGCGGTTTGAGCTGGAGCTCGCGCTGCACGCCGGCAGGCGCTGACCCGGGGACCAGCGCTAGCTGGCGATGCCGGCGCGCGCTAGCTGGCGATCGCCTCGCGGCTCTGCAGCCGCATTTCAAGGTCGTTCATGACGATCGCGGCCAGGTCCTCGAGCGTCCGGGTGTCCTCGGCGGTGAAGTGCCGCGGCTGCCGGTCCAGGATGCAGAACGTGCCGAGGTTGAAGCCGTCCGGGGTGCGCAGCGGAACGCCGGCATAGAACTGCAGGCCAAACTCCCCGGCTACGAGCGGGTTGGACAGGGTCCGCGCGTCCCTCGCGGCGTCCTCGATGATCCAGGGCCCGTCCTGCAGGATCGCCGAGGCGCAAAGCCCCGGATCCCTGCCGATCTGGGTGACTTCGGTGCCGTGGTGGGCCTTGAACCAGATCCGGTCGTGGTCCACGACGCTGACAATGGCGACCGGCACCGAAAACACGCGGGCTGCCAGCGCCGCGATCCGGTCAAAGGCGCCGTCCGCCGGGGTGTCGAGGATCCGGTACCGCTCGACGGCGCGCATCCGGCCGTCCTCGTCGTTCGCCGCCGACGCACTGTGCTGCCGGTGACGGCCGGCGCCGTTGATGACTTCCTGGCGCAGGGCAAGGGAAACCTCGCGGGCGTCCGGCCGGGTGGCCGGATCGCGGGACAGCATGGAGGACAGCAGCGCCACCCACATGGGGGCGAGCTCCTCCGGGATCTGCGGGTCGTGGAGCAGCCGGGCGACGGCGGACTGGATCGGCGCGCCAGGGTAGGCCATCTTGCCGGTCAGCCCCTCAAGCAGCACGAGTCCGAGCGAGTAGATGTCGCTGGCCGGGCCGGCCGGTTCACCCCCGGCCTGCTCTGGGCTCAGGTAGGCCGGGGTCCCGGAGGTGCCGCCGTCGTCGTCCGCGCGGTTGTGCCCCAGGATGGCCGCGACGCCGAAGTCGGTCAGTTTGGCCCGGGGGCGGCGGTCGTCGTTGCTGTAGTCCACCAGGAGGATGTTGGCCGGTTTGATGTCCCGGTGCACGATCCCGTGGTGGTGGATGTAGGAGAGCCCGTCAGCCAGGTCGTAGCCGATGTGGGCCATGTGCGCGGCGGAGAGCGGGCCCTGCAGGGACCGGTGGCGCAGGTCCTGGCCGCGGACGAGTTCCATCACGAGGTAGGTCAGCCGGGACTCCGGATTGCTGAGGTCGGCGCCGGCGTCGAACAGGGTCACCAGTGCGTGGTGGCTCATCCCCGCGAGGATCCGCACTTCCTGGCCCTGGCGACGGGTGTGCTCAAGATCGTCCACGTCGTTGCGGAAGAGCTTGACCGCCACCTCGCGCTGCAGCAGTTCGTCGTGCGCCCGGTAAACAGTTGATTGGCTTCCCCTGCCAATGAGGGCCTCGATCCGGTACCGCCCGCTGAGCAGGAGGCCGGATTCCATAGATATTGTCAACGAGTTTTCTTGTTCCCTCAATACGGGTCCGCACATGGAATCGGACAGAGCAGTCCCAAAAGCCGGCCAGATCGACAAGCGCCCGCGAAATTAGCAAGGTTACTTATGTTACCGCGGAATGCGGATTCCGGAAGACCTGCGGGCGGGAAATTTCCGGGACCCCGGCGGGGCTCGCGAAGGCTATTTAGCCGGGTTGTGCGTGCCGATCGGCACCAGCGTCAGATCCGGGTGGTTCTTCTCGATCCGGCGCAGCGCCCAGACGTCGTTGAACAGGGCCAGATACTCGCCGTCGGAACGCAGCAGCACCTCGGCGCCTTGTACGTTCGCGAGCGTGGGCATGGCGTCCGCCGTCGTGATCCTGGCCAGCGAGTAGGGCAGCCGTTCGAGCCGCATCGGGGCGCTGAAGTCGTGTGCCATCCGGTCCTCAACCACTTCGAACTGCATAGGACCGACGGCGGCCAGCACAGGGGCCTGGTCGCCACGGATGTCGGAACGGAGCACCTGGATGACGCCCTCGTGCTCCAGCTGTTCGATGCCGCGGCGGAACTGCTTGAAGCGGCTGGGGTCCTTGGAGCGGGCCACCTGGAAGTGCTCGGGGGCGAACAGCGGGATCGCCGGGAACTCCACCGGCTGCTCCAGGAACAGGCTGTCCCCCACGCGCAGCGAGGAGGCGTTCACGAGGCCCACGACGTCACCGGGGAAAGCCTCGTCGATCACCTCGCGTTCGCGGCCGAACACCTGCTGGGCGTACTTCGTCGCGAATGATTTCCCGGTCCGTCCCTGCGTGACCACCATGCCGCGTTCGAAGACGCCGGAACAGACCCGGATGAACGCGACGTGGTCACGGTGGGCCTTGTTCATGCCGGCCTGGACCTTGAAGACGAACCCGGCGAACGGGGCGTCCACGGGGCGCGCGGCGCCCTCAACGTCGGGCCGCGGGGCAGCGGGAGGGGCGAAGTCCACGAGGGCATCGAGGATTTCCTTCACGCCGAAGTTCAGCGCGGCGGAGCTGAACAGGATAGGCGTCGCCTTGCCGGCGTGGAAGGCCTCGACGTCGAACGCCAGGTTGGATTCGATCACCAGGCCGGCCTCGTCCACGGCGTTGGACCAGTCGCCGCCCTGGCTGGCGGCGGCCTCCTCCGGGGTGAAGTACTCCGTCAGGGCGATGTTGGCGCCGGCATTGTTGCGCTTGAACTGGGCAAAGCGGTCGTTGCGCAGGTCCCAGACGCCGCGGAAGTCGCCGGAGATGCCGACCGCCCAGGTCAGGGGCATGGGCTGCAGGCCGGTCCGTTCGGTGATCTCATCCATCAGGGCCAGGGCGTCCAGGCCGGGCCGGTCCCACTTGTTGATCACGGTGATGATGGGCAGGTTCCGCTGCTTGCAGACCTCGAAGAGCTTCATGGTCTGGGTTTCCAGGCCCTTGGCGGCGTCCACGAGCATCACGGCGCAGTCCACGGCGGCCAGCACCCGGTAGGTGTCCTCGGAGAAGTCGGCGTGGCCCGGGGTGTCCAGCAGGTTGATGACGGTGTCGCGGTAGGCGAACTGCAGCGCTGCCGAGCTGATCGAGATGCCGCGGTCCTTCTCCATCTGCATCCAGTCGGAGACGGTTTCCTTGCGGTTGGCCTTGCCGCTGGACGCGCCGGCGGTGCCGATCACCTTGGCGTGCAGGGCCAGGGCTTCAGTCAGCGTGGACTTGCCGGCGTCGGGGTGGGAGATGACTGCGAAGGTCCGGCGCCGGGCTGCCTGCTTGTGAATCTCGTGGACTCTGGCGGGGCTGTGGACTTCTTGGGACACGGTGCTACTTTCGCTGCGGCTGGGAACGGGCCACGGCGCGGAGAGCCCGCGGTACACCCTAGGCATCAAGTTTATCGCAGGCGGCGGCAGGCCCGGGCGGACGACCGAAAACGCGGGTTCCGCCGGCGGGCGGACGGCCGTCTGCGCGGGACCCCCGGGGCAGGCGTAAATGGGGCACTTTGAGGCTTGACCGTGCGGAAACAGCCCGCCGTTGCCCCTATGATGGTGCATACGGGAAACCGGGCACTTTTGTTCTTGCCGGCCGCTGATGGATTTGTCATCAAAACCGGCGCACTTGCGGGCTGCGGCCTGCACCTTTGAAAGGGAATACCTATGGCTCGGAGTCCCGAGGATGCACTTAAGGCGACTCTGGCCAGGGTGGCGCCGGGGACGGCCCTGCGGGACGGCCTGGAGCGAATCCTCCGCGGACGTACCGGCGCCCTGATCGTGCTGGGCATCGACCGGACCATCGAATCCATCTGTTCGGGTGGCTTCGAAATCGGCATCGACTTCTCCCCCACCCGGCTGCGTGAACTGGCCAAAATGGACGGCGCCATTGTCTGCGACAAGGATGCGAGCAATATCCTGCGGGCCGGCGTCCAGCTGGTGCCCGATTCGAGCATTGAGACCCAGGAGACGGGAACCCGGCACCGGACCGCTGAGCGCGTTGCCATCCAGACCGGCGTTCCGGTCATCTCCGTGAGCCAGTCGATGCAGATCATCGCGCTTTACGTCAACGGCCTGCGCCACACCTTGGAAGGCTCGGAGAAGGTCCTGGCCCGCGCCAATCAGGCCCTCGCCACACTGGAGCGGTACCGCTCCCGCCTGGACCAGGTGACCAGTTCGCTGTCGGCCCTGGAGATCGAAGCCATGGTGACGGTCCGCGACGTGGCCGTGACCCTGCAGCGCCAGGAGATGGTGCGGCGCATCTCCGAGGAGATCTCCCAGTATGTGCTGGAACTCGGCGAGGACGGCCGTTTGCTCTCACTCCAGCTGGACGAACTGACGGTAGGCCGAGGGCCGGGCAGCGACGTGATCATCCGGGACTACTCGGGCCCCAGCGCCTCCGCCGCGGATATCGAAAACGCCGTCAAGGCCCTGGTGAACCTGGGCCCCACCGAGCTCATCGACCTGGGCAAGATCGCTGGCATTGTCGGCTTCGCCGGCGGTGAGGCGAACCTCGACGCCGTCGTGCAGCCGCGCGGATACCGCCTGCTTTCCGGGCTCAAGGCGGTGCCGAAAGCCGTTGCCGACCGCCTGGTGGACCACTTTGGCGGGCTGCAGTTCCTGATGGCTGCCACCATTGATGACCTCATGACGGTGGACGGCATCGGCGACCAGCGCGCCCGGACGGTCCGCGAAGGCCTGAGCCGGATGGCCGAGGCCAGCCTGCTGGACCGGTTCCTCTAGACCGGTTCCTTTGGGCCCCGCCTAACCCCTGTCCGCTGCTCCGTAACCGCCCTTTTCGGCCCGCAAAACGGCACCTGCGGAGCAGTCGAAGTGGACTAGCCGAGCTGGAAGACGGCCTTGGGGCTGGTCTTGTTGCCGAGCCTGGCGGTGAAGACGTAGTAGGCACCGCCGCCGCCCGGCTGGGCGTCCACGACCTTGCAGCCCTCAGTGGACCGGTTGCGGTTCCACGGGAAGTTCGCCGTCTCGCTGCCGCCGGGGCGGATGGTCTTGACCAGGTCGCTGCTCTCCGCCTGGCAGTCCCGGGACGAGAAGATCCGGTCCGAGCCGCTGGTGATCAGGTACTCCATCTGCGAGGTCCCAAGGTTGACCTCGCACGAAACCTTGTTGCCGTTGGTGACCTTGAGGGTCAGCAGCGGGTTCTCGCCAGCCGCGTAGGCGGCCTTGTCCGTGGCCGCGGTGACCTTCAGGAGCGTCTCGTCACAGCCAGCTCCCGCCGTCGGCGGGGCCCCGGCGGACGCCTCCGTGCTGGCGGGGGTGCTGCCGGGCTTGGCCGTCTGGGTCGAGTCACCGGACGTGGCCGCCGGTCTTTCGCCGTTGAGGACGCTGGAAATCGCAGCGAAACCGCCGACAGCGAGGGAAAGCACCAGCACCAGGGCGGCTCCGACGAAGAGCCGGCGTCGGCGGTAGACAGGGCTGAGGGGTTTCCGGGCCGGCCTGCCGCTGGTCTTTGCCTTGGCGGAAGCCTTCGGTCCCGAACCGTGCGTTCCTGAGTTGCCTTGCCTGACCATCCTTCTAGGCTAGATAACGCCGCGGGTTATGCCGGCCCACCACGCCGCTGGCCGCACTATGGTGCCCGTCTCTATTAAGCTGGTTCGATCAAAGCCTTAGCCGATTCCCCCGCCCTCCCCGCCGCCGCGGCCCTCCCGCCGGTGCCGGCTGTGCCGGCTGTGCCGCTCGCCGAGCTGCACGCCGCCCTGGACTCCTGGTTTCGTGACACCGCCCGCGATCTGCCCTGGCGGGCGGCGGACTGCTCCGCCTGGGGTGTGCTGGTCAGCGAAATCATGCTCCAGCAGACCCCCGTGGTCCGGGTGCTGCCCGTGTGGGAGGAATGGCTGCGGCGCTGGCCCGCGCCGGCCGATCTCGCCCGGGAGCCCGCCGGGGAGGCTGTCCGGTCCTGGGGCCGGCTGGGGTATCCGCGGCGGGCGCTCCGGCTGCACGCGGCCGCCGCCGCGATCGTGGACAACCATGGCGGCGCGGTTCCCGGCAGTTACCCGGAATTGCTGGAGCTTCCCGGCGTGGGCAGCTACACGGCCGCCGCCGTCGCCGCGTTCGCCTTCGGCGGCAGGGCGACCGTGGTGGACACCAACATCCGCCGGGTCCACGCTCGGCTGTTCACCGGGACCGCGCTGCCGGCGCCGGCCCTGACGGCCGGCGAAATGCGGCTGGCCGCGGAGCTGCTGCCCGACGAAGATGCCGCCTCGGTGCGCTGGAACGCCGCCGTGATGGAGCTGGGGGCGCTGGTCTGCACGGCCCGGGCGCCGAAGTGCGGTCAGTGCCCCGTCCGCGGCGCGTGTGCCTGGCTCGCCGCCGGCGAACCTCCCCCCACCTACACGCCAAAGGGGCAGGCCTGGCACGGGACGGACCGTCAGGTGCGCGGAGCCGTGATGGCCGTCCTGCGCCTGGCCGAATCACCGGTGGCCCGCGAACTGCTGGAACAGGCCCCCGCGGACCTAGGCTTCGACGCCGACGGGATCGGGGTCCCGCTCGCGGCGCTGCACCGGCTGAACCCGGCGCCCGAGCAGCTGGAACGGGCCCTTGCCGGGCTACTCAGCGACGGCCTGGCCGAGCTGCACCCGGGCGGTCTGCGGCTGCCCGGATGACCTGGTCCCAACTACACCTAGGGCTCGCCGAAGCCGGCCTTGATCAGCCCGCCCAGGTAGTCGACCGCCTTGCCCGCGTCCGCCCCGCTGGCTTCGATGTGCAGCACGGTTCCTTTCCCGGCGCCAAGCATCATAAGTTCCGTCATGGATGCACCGTCGACCCCGTTGATGGTGACGTCGGCATCCATCCCGGCCAGGCCGCCGGCAATCTTCGCCGCGGGCCGTGCGTGCATCCCGGCCAGGTTGACGAGTTCGAAGTCGCCCTGGGCATCCGGCGGCTGCTGGTGCGCGTGTTCGGGCCCGTGCGGGTGGGCCGGCGGGCGGTAGACGGCTTCGGCCGCGTCCTTCACGGTTCCGGCGTCGGCCCCCGCCTGAGCGGAAACGGCTGCCGCGACGAGTCCCTCGATCAGCGGGGCATCGGCCAGCTGGATTGACTCCGGATCGGCGGCGAACTCCACCGCCGATTCCGCTGTCATGACGGCGGAACCGAGGTCGGTGAGCACCACGATGCCGCTTCCCCCGGACGCCCGTTCCAGCGCGGCCATCACCTTCTCCAGGCTGGTTCCGATCCGGCCGTCGTCGGTGCCGCCGGCCGCCACGATCATGACATCGGGCGCCATTTGGGCGGCGAGTTCGACGGCGCCGTCGGCGATCTTTTCGCTGTGCGAGACGACGACGAGCCGGACCGTCATCCGGCGGCCCCCACGGCGGCGCGCAGGATCAGGGCACTGGATACGGCTCCGGGGTCGCGGTGGCCGATGCTGCGCTCCCCCAGGTAGCTGGCGCGGCCCTTCCGGGCCAGCATCGGGTCGGTGGACACAGCGCCGGCCTCGGCCGCATCGGCCGCCGCGGCCAGGACCTTGCGGACGTCGCCGTCGCCGGCGGCGGCCGCCGAGGCATCCACGGCAGGAGTCCAGGCATCCACCATCGTCTTGTCGCCGGATTCGGCCTTGCCGCGGGCCACGATGCCGTCGCGGGCCGCCTGCAGCGCCGCTGCCAGCGTGGCGGCGTCAATGTCGGCAGCGTCCCCGAGGGCCGTCGCGGCCCGCAGGAAGGCTGTTCCATAGAGCGGCCCGGCGGCGCCGCCGACCTTCGACATCAGGGTCATGGCGGTGAGTTTCAGTGCCGCCCCGGCAGTTTCCGGGGGCGCTTCGGCGAGTTTGTCCATCACGGCCTTGAAGCCGCGGTCCATGTTCTCGCCGTGGTCGGAGTCACCGATCGGCCGGTCCAGCTCAATGAGTTCGACCCTGTGCTCGGCCATTGCCTCGGCGGAGAGCGTCAGCCACCGCACGGCCCAGCCGACGTCCAGCCCCACGTTCAGACGCCCCAGCGCAGGGCGGCGGTGTGGACGGGCGCGTCCCAGAGCCCGGTCATTTCCTCGTCGAGGCGCAGCACGGTGATGGAGCAGCCCTGCATCTCAAGCGAGGTGATGTAGTTGCCCACCAGCGAGCGCGCCACGGTGACGCCCTGATCCGCAAGCCTTTGCGCGGCCCGGCGGTAGACGATGTACAACTCGCTCAACGGTGTGCCGCCCATGCCGTTGACGAACAACAGGACCTTCTCCCCCGAGGCGAGGCCAAGGTCGCTGACGACGGGATCCAGCAGGCGGTCGGTGATGCCGTCGACGGGCTCCATCGGAATCTTGTGCCGGCCCGGCTCGCCGTGGATGCCGATGCCGATCTCGATCTCGTTGTCCTCGAGCTCGAAGCTGGGCACCCCGGCGTGCGGCACGGTGCACGCGCTCAGGGCCACGCCCATGCTGCGCACGTTTTGGTTGACGCGGTCACCGATGGCGGCGACGGCGTCGAGGCTGTCGCCGCGTTCGGCGGCGGCCCCAGCGATCTTCTCGACCAGGACGGTTCCGCCGACGCCGCGGCGCCCTGCGGTGTAGAGCGAGTCCTGCACGGCGACGTCGTCGTTGACCAGCACCGTACGGACCTCCACGCCCTCGGCCTGCGCCAGTTCGGCGGCGGTCTCGAAGTTCAGCACGTCGCCGGTGTAGTTCTTCACGATGTGCACGACGCCGGCGCCGGAGTTCACTGCAAGCGTGGCCGGCAGGATCTGGTCCGGGGTGGGCGAGGTGAACACTGCGCCGGGAACCGCGGCGTCGAGCATCCCCAGTCCGACGTAGCCGCCATGCAGGGGCTCGTGGCCGCTGCCGCCGCCGGAAACCAGCCCGACTTTTCCTGCCACCGGGGCGTCCTTGCGGACGATGTATTTGGGATCCGGGTAGACAGTCACAAGGTCGGCGTGAGCAAGCCCGAACCCCTCCACTGACTCGTCGACCACGGCCTTGGGATCATTGATGAGTTTCTTCATGGCTGTGCTCCCTGGATGGTTGTCCTGGCTGCTTGCTTAGACCCTACTACCGGGGCCCTGCCAGCGGTAGGCTCCGGGTTCAACCACTGCCGGGACGCTCAGGGCCCGGGTGCAGCCTCCGGCGCGAAGCTCGGCCAGGCGTCCGGACCGAGAGCCACCCGGGGCTGGAGCCGGCGCGCGGCGGCATCGGCGCCCCCGCAGCGGTCGCCACCGGGTGAGTCCGGCTGCACCGGAACGGCGTCCACCGTCATTTGGAATGCGGAGAAATCTGGAAAAATCACGCGATTCTGCAATTTCTGCCTCCGGAAGCTGGCGGCCCGCCCCATCGGGCCGGGATCAGTTTATCCACCAAGTTGATTTGGCGGAAGACCCCGTTTCAGGCAGCTGCCGGAAGCGCCTAGAGCGTCCGGATCATGCGGGTGTTGCCCAGGGTATTGGGCTTGACCCGCGCGAGGTCCAGGAATTCGGCGACGCCTTCATCGTGTGAGCGCAGGAGCTCCGAGTACACCACCGGATCCACGGCCGTCTGATCCGCCATCACGTCGAAGCCATGCTTCTTGAAGAAGTCCACCTCGAAGGTCAGGCAGAACACGCGGGAGATGCCGAGCGCTTTCGCATCCTCCAGCAGGCGTTCCACCAGCAGGTGTCCGACGCCCTTGCCGCGCCACGCGTCCGAGGTGGCCAGGGTGCGCACCTCCGCCAGGTCCTCCCACATCACGTGCAACGCGCCGCAGCCGATCACCTCGCCGTCGGGCGCTTCGGCGATCCGGAACTCCTGGAGGCTTTCGTAGTACGCGACGGTTTCCTTGGCCATCAGGATCCGCTGGTCGGCCAAGGGTGCCACCAGGGTCTTGATGGCGGCAACGTCGCCGGTGCGGGCAGGGCGGATGCGGATCGTCTCAGTCACAGCCCAATCCTACGGCGCGGGCCCTTGCGCCCCGCCCGGCCTTGGCCGGCCGGGGCGGGGCCGGGCGGCTCAGAGACCGAGCTCGTCCGGCACCGGGATGTCCTTGTCCAGCAGGTTCCTGGCCAGGAAGTGCTCGACGACGCCGTACCAGACCTTGGCGTGCTGCGGCTGCAGGATCCAGTGGTTCTCGTCCGGGAAGTAGAGGAAGCGGTGGTCGGTTTCGCCGTTCTCGTCGGCCGCCAGCTGCGACTTTGAGAGCAGTTCGTACCAGAGCCGCAGCCCCTCGCCGATCGGCACGCGGTAGTCCTTGTCGCCGTGGATGACCAGCATCGGCGTGCGGATCTTCTCCACATGCAGGTGCGGAGAATTCTCCGCGGCCATCTCCGCAGTCATTTCCTTCAGCCAGTACTGCGCTGAGTCCGTGGTCGGGCCGAACTGGTCCAGGGCCCACAGGCTTGCATGCGTGACGATCGCCTTGAACCGGTCCGTGTGGCCTGCCACCCAGTTGGCCATGTAGCCGCCGAATGATCCGCCCATCGCCGCGGTGCGTGTCTCGTCGATGTCGGGGCGCTGCTCGACGGCGTCGGTGATCGCCATCAGGTCCAGGAACGGAGCCTTGCCCCACTCGCCCCAGCCCCGCTGGATGTGCTCCTGGCCGTAGCCGGTGGACAGGGCCGGGTCCGGGAGCAGCACCGCGTAGCCCCGGGCCACGAGCAGCCACGGGTTCCAGCGCCAGGTCCAGGCGTTCCAGGAGCCCAGCGGGCCGCCGTGGATCCAGAGCAACAGCGGTGCCGGGTTTCCGGCCGATGCATCTTCCGGAAGGGCAAGGTAACCGGGCACCCGGCTGCCGTCCGCCGAGGTGGTCTCCACCCGCTCGAGCTTGCCGCGGTAGGCAGGGCGCCCGGCCGGGGCCGGCAGCCGGGTGACGTCGCCGCTGGCGAGGTCGATCCGGACGGCTTCCGCCGGAAATTCGTAGGAACTGCGCAGCGCATAGGCGCTTCGTCCGTCCGGGGAGACGGCGACGTCGGTGTAGGCGGCCGCGTCGGCCGTCAGCCGCACGGGTGCAGCCTCCCCGCCGGCGTTGCCGGGCACGGCGATGCGGAACACCGGCGAAGCCCCGTCTTCATCCGCCGTCACAAGCACGGCCGATCCATCCGGAAGCCAGGCTGCGGGGTGGCCCCAACGGTCCCAGCCTTGCGCGAGCGGCGTCAGCGCCGCATCGCCGCCGTCGCTGTCGCCCGAGACATCGAGGAGGTGCAGCGCGATCCTGGGCGCCTGCTCCGGGGTGGTGTCTGTCTCGCTGAGCACCACCAGGGTCCGGCCGTCGGGGCTGACCGGGCCGGGGAAGTAGCTCATGCCCTCGGTGTCGAGCAGGACCCGGCGGGTGCCGGCGGCGACGTCGACGGCCACAAGCACGGTGCGGGAGTCGGCATTGGCGAGCGGCCGGGTGAAGCTGCTGTAGACCGTCTTCCCGTCCGGGCTGACGGCGATATCCGCCTCACGGAGTCCGTTTCCGGCGTCGGGGGTCAGGTTGCGCAGCTTGACCGGCGGGAGGGCGTCGACCGTCACCGGCTTCCCGGGCTCCGGCTCCGCACCGGGCTCGACGGCGAACAACCGGGGCTGCGCGGGGCCCAGGTCCGCGTCCCAATAGCGCACCGGGTAGCCGCTGTGCAGGATTGCGGCCACCTTGTTGTCCTTGCGGTCCTTGCGGCGCTCCTCGTCGTTTTCCTCGTCGGTGGAACCGGCGAGGACTGACGCCGTGACAAAGAGGGCGTCGGCCTCTTTCGCGGCCAGGAGGCCGCCGATGCCGCCGGCCCGGGAGAGCGCGACGCGGGCCTCTCCGCCGTCGGCCGGGAGGACCCAGAGGGCGTTGACCGGCTCGGCATCCGGGCTCTCGGGGTCCGGGCGCGCGGAAGTGAAGTACAGGCTGCCGTCCGCCGCGAACACGGCGCCGGCCTCGCCCTTGGCACTGCGCGTGATCCGCCGGGCCTGCTTTTTGCCCGCAGGATCCAGCTCCCACAGCGCGGTACGGTATTCGGTGCCCTTGTCGTTGAGCGTGGCCACGGTGGTGACGAGCCGTGCGCCGTCGGGGCTCAGCGCCAGGCCGCTCACCTTCGGGATGGCGAGGTAGTGGTCCAGGTCGTGGAACGGGGTCTCGGGGTGTTCGGCCGGGGTCTGCGTATCGGAAGAAGCCATGCCCCCGATTCAACACCTCTTGTGCGCCGGATCACACCCCGTTCACTCAGAGTGAAACACTGCTTTCATATTCAAAGGTGCCGAAATCGCAGCGGGCTCTCAGGGACTGTTGGCATGATGAGTCCATGAACCCTGAAAAGTCCCTGCCTCGACGCTCCCTGCTGCTCGGTGCCGGCGCCCTGGGCGGCAGCGCCCTGGCCCTCTCGGCCTGCACCGCTTCGCCGACCGGCACCCCGGCGACGACGGCGGCCGGCCCCTCTGTTCCGGCCGGCACCGCGGTCAAGGTGGGCAAGCTCAGCGATGTATCGGTGGGCGGCACGGCCACCGGGAAAATCAACGGCAAGACGGTGGTGATCTTCCGGCCGGATGACAAGACCGTCCTGGCGTACGACGCGGCATGCACCCACGCCGGCTGCCCGGTGGCCCCCGCCGGGGAAGACTTCCAGTGCCCGTGCCACGGCTCCTCCTTCAAGGGATCCGACGGCAGCGTGATCAACGGTCCGGCCCAGGCGCCGCTGGCCAGGCTGAAGGCGGCTATCGACGGCGAATGGATCATCGTCACCGCCTGACACGGCCGTCCCACGTCAAATACAAGGGCCCGCGGCAAGAAGGGCCCGCGGCAAGCGGCGCCAGCGGCAAAAAGGCCCCGGCCGCCTCCTTGAAGGAAGCGGCCGGGGCCTTTTACTTGGAACGTTATCGCTTGGCGCCTAGACGCTCGGAGCGATTTCCGGGATGCGCGGCTTGGCGTTGCCGGCGAAGGTGAACTTCGCGTCGTCGCCTTCGCCTTCCACGTCTACCACCACGATGTCGCCGGCGTGCAGTTCGCCGAAGAGGATCTTCTCGGAGAGCTGGTCCTCGATCTCGCGCTGGATGGTGCGGCGCAGCGGCCGGGCACCCATCGCCGGGTCGTAGCCGCGGGTGGCCAGCAGCACCTTGGCCGCGGGCGTGAGCTCGATGCCCATGTCCTTGTCCTTGAGGCGCTTCTCCAGGCGGGTGACGAACAGATCCACGATCTCGATGATCTCGTCCTGGGTCAGCTGCGGGAACACCACCACGTCGTCAACACGGTTCAGGAACTCGGGGCGGAAGTGCTGCTTGAGCTCCTCCGTGACCCGGGCGCGCATCCGGTTGTAGCCGGTCTGCGTGTCCGTCCCGGACTGGAAGCCGGTGGCGACGCTCTTGGAGATGTCCCGGGTGCCGAGGTTCGTGGTCATGATGATCACGGTGTTCTTGAAGTCCACCACGCGGCCCTGGGAGTCGGTCAGGCGGCCGTCTTCCAGGATCTGCAGCAGCGAGTTGAAGAGGTCGGCGTGCGCCTTCTCCACTTCGTCGAACAGCACCACGGAGAACGGCCGGCGCCGGACCTTCTCGGTCAGCTGGCCGCCTTCCTCGTAGCCCACGTAGCCCGGAGGGGCACCGAAGAGCCGCGAGACGGTGTGCTTCTCCGAGTACTCGGACATGTCCAGCGTGATCAGCGCGTCTTCCTCGCCGAACAGGAACTCCGCGAGGGCCTTGGCCAGTTCGGTCTTGCCGACGCCGGTGGGGCCGGCGAAGATGAACGAGCCGCCCGGACGCTTCGGATCCTTCAGGCCTGCACGGGTACGGCGGATCGCCTGGGACAGGGACCTGATGGCCTCGTTCTGGCCGACCACGCGCTTGTGCAGTTCGTCTTCCATCTTCAGCAGGCGCGAGGATTCTTCCTCGGTCAGCTTGAAGACCGGAATGCCGGTGGAGTTCGCCAGCACCTCGGCGATGAGATCCTCATCCACCTCGGAGATGTCGTCCATGCCGCCGGTCTTCCACTGGCGTTCCTTCTCGGCGCGCTCGGCAATGAGCTTCTGCTCCTTGTCGCGCAGCGAGGCGGCGCCTTCGAAGTCCTGCGCGTCAATCGCGGATTCCTTCTCGAGCTTCATGGCCGCGATCTTCTCGTCCATGACCTTGAGCTCCGGCGGGGCGGTCATCCGGCGGATGCGCAGCCGCGCGCCGGCTTCATCGATCAGGTCGATCGCCTTGTCCGGCAGGAAGCGGTCCGAGATGTAGCGCTCGGAGAGGCTGGCCGCCGAGGCGAGGGCGCCGTCGGTGATCGTGACGCGGTGGTGCGCCTCGTAGCGGTCACGCAGGCCCTTGAGGATCTCGATCGCGTCGGCGACGGAGGGCTCCTTGACCTGGATCGGCTGGAAGCGGCGCTCCAGGGCGGCATCCTTCTCGATGTGCTTGCGGTACTCATCCAGCGTGGTCGCACCGATGGTCTGGAGCTCACCGCGGGCCAGCATGGGCTTCAGGATCGAAGCCGCATCGATGGCACCTTCGGCAGCACCGGCACCCACCAGAGTGTGGATCTCGTCGATGAAGAGGATGATGTCGCCGCGGGTGCGGATCTCCTTGAGCACCTTCTTCAGGCGCTCTTCGAAGTCACCGCGGTAGCGGGAGCCGGCCACCAGGGACCCGAGGTCCAGGGTGTACAGCTGCTTGTCCTTGATGGTCTCCGGCACGTCGCCGCGGACGATCGCCTGGGCCAGGCCCTCGACGACGGCGGTCTTGCCGACGCCGGGCTCGCCGATCAGCACCGGGTTGTTCTTGGTGCGGCGGGAAAGGACCTGCATGACGCGTTCCATTTCCTGCTCACGGCCGATCACCGGGTCCAGCTTGTTCTCGCGTGCGGCCTGGGTCAGGTTGCGCCCGAACTGGTCGAGGACGACCGAGCCTGCGGGGGTGCCTTCGGCCTGGCCGGAGCCAACGCCGGCACCGGCGGATTCCTTGCCCTGGTAGCCGGAGAGCAGCTGGATGACCTGCTGGCGGACGCGGTTCAGGTCCGCTCCGAGCTTGACCAGCACCTGGGCGGCCACACCTTCACCCTCGCGGATGAGGCCGAGCAGGATGTGCTCGGTGCCGATGTAGTTGTGGCCCAGCTGCAGGGCTTCGCGCAGCGAGAGCTCCAGCACCTTCTTGGCGCGCGGGGTGAAGGGGATGTGGCCGGACGGGGCCTGCTGGCCCTGGCCGATGATCTCCTGCACCTGCTCGCGGACGCCGTCGAGCGAGATGCTCAAGGACTCGAGGGCTTTGGCGGCAACACCTTCACCCTCATGGATCAGACCCAAGAGGATGTGTTCGGTGCCGATGTAATTGTGGTTCAGCATGCGTGCCTCTTCTTGGGCAAGCACAACTACGCGACGGGCACGGTCCGTAAATCGCTCAAACATTTCGCCACACTCCTAGCTACGACGTACTTTGATGCTACGTGGCGGAGTTCGAGATTTGTGGCTTGTTCGCCACGGGGGAAACCCGGACGGGTCCCGGGCGTCACGGCGGTCCGCGGATACCGGCCGGCCGGGGCCCTGGCTCGGCCCCGGTCAGGGCTGCGCTCCCGCCCGGTTACTTCTTCCCAAATCCTGAAGACACGGCGTGTCCTCGGCTTATTGAGGCATTTTCCGGAGGCAACCGGGCGGGAACGCACAGTTGCCGCCAGCACCGGCCGTCCGGACACGACAATGCCCCCGCCGCGGGGGCAGGGGCATGGTCGAAGGAAAGGGGCGAGCCGACGCGCCCTTCCGGGAAGCAGGTACTAGGAATTTGCCTTTTGGTAGGCTTCCTGAATTTCGGCTTGGATACGGCCGCGGCTGTTTACCGCATAGCCGTTGTCCCGGGCCCACTGTCGAATCTGCGCCGAGTCCTGATTGCGGCCGCTCGAAACTTTAGTCCGGGTTGCCCGCCCGGTCGACGTCTTGCGCGCGTGGGCCACGTACCGCTCGACGGCCGAGCGGAGTTCTGATGCGTTGCCCGATGACAGGTCAATTTCATAACTCACGCCATCAAGGCCAAACCGGACAGTTTCGTCCGCGGATCCCCCATCCAGATCATCAACAAGGATGATTTTAACTTTCTGTGCCATAAAAACTCTCTTTTCAAAAGGTCGAGTATTTAGAAAAGCAGGATGTATCTGAAAAAAGTATCCATCCTTTTATGGCCGGGAGTCAAAGCGGAAAAGCCCTTCCAAAGAAAGTCCACAGGAAGGAATAGCCCCAGCTTTTAGCGCTGTTCGGGGGAATGCCCGGTCCCGGGAGCGGGATTTTGCTCCGGCCCGCGGGCTGCCGCCTCCTCCTGGGCGCGGGCCTCGGCCTGGCGCTCGGATTTGTCGGCATTGAAGATTGCCTTCATGGCGAACCAGAAGATGAGCCCGACCACCACGGACGGGAGCAGGACGGCAATGTATTCCATGATCAGTGGCCTTCGGGCTTCAGCAGCGGGAAGAGAATGGTCTCGCGGATGCCGGCGCCGGTGAAGAGCATGACCAGCCGGTCGATGCCCAGTCCGATGCCGCCCATCGGCGGGGCGCCGTACTCGAGGGCGCGGAGGAAGTCCTCGTCCAGCTGCATGGCTTCGACGTCGCCGGCGGCGGAGCGGCGGGACTGCTCGGTGAGGCGTTCGCGCTGGATGACCGGGTCGATCAGTTCGGAGAAGGCGGTGCCGCGCTCCATCCCGCCGATGATCAGGTCCCACGCTTCGATCAGCCGGTTGTCCTCGCGGTGGTGGCGGGCCAGCGGCTGCGCGGAGGGCGGGTAGTCATAGACGAAAGTCGGGTTGAGCAGGGTCGGTTCGACCAGCTCGCCGAAGAGCTCGACCACGAGCTTCTCGGCGTCCCAGGCCGCGTCGACCTTGACCTCGTGCTTGGCGGCGATGGCCAGCAGTTCCTCGACGGGGGTTTCCGGGGTGATGTCCTGGCCCACGAAGTCGGAGAGTCCCGGGTACACGGCCATCCAGGCCCAGTCGCCGTCGAGGTTGATCTCGCCGGCCTCGGTCTGCAGCACGCGGCCCACCCCGGCGGCGTCGGCGGCGTCCAGGATGATCTCCTTGATGCGGTCCGCCATGACGAACTGGTCGGCCCAGGCCTCGTAGCTCTCCAGGGTGGTGAATTCGGGGCTGTGGGTCGAGTCCACGCCCTCGTTGCGGAAGACCCGGCCCATGTCATAGACCCGGTCGATGCCGCCGACCACCGTGCGCTTGAGGTACAGCTCGGTGGCGATCCGCAGCGTCATCTTCTGGTCAAAAGCGTTCATGTGCGTCTCGAACGGGCGGGCCGTGGCGCCGCCGTGCACCAGCTGCAGCATCGGCGTCTCCACCTCGACGTAGCCCTGGCGGTGCAGGGTTTCGCGGATGGAACGCGTGATCGCGGCCCGGGTGTAGACCATTTCGCGGGCCTCGTCGCGGACAATCAGGTCCACATAGCGCTGGCGGACGCGGGTTTCCTCGTTGAGCTCCGCGTGCAGCACAGGCAGCGGCCGCAGCGCCTTGGACGCCATGGACCAGGATTCGGCCATCACGGAGAGCTCGCCGCGGCGGGAGGAGATGACCTCGCCCTTGATGAAGACGTGGTCGCCGAGGTCCACGAGGGACTTCCAATCCGCGAGCGCTTCCTCGCCGATGTTGGCCAGGCTGAGCATGACCTGCAGCCGGACAGCCTTGCCGTCGAGGCCGCCCTCCTGGAGGGTGGCGAAGCAGAGCTTGCCGGTGTTGCGGATGAAGACAATGCGGCCGGTCACGCCGACAACGTCGCCGGTGGTCTCGTCGGCCACGAGGTGCGCGTACTTTTCGCGGATCTCCGTCAGTGAGTGCGTGCGCTCGACTCCCACCGGGTACGCCTCGATGCCACGTTCGATCAGCTTGGCGCGCTTTTCCATGCGGACCAGCGTCTGCTCGCTGGCGTCGGAGTGCTCGGCGGTGTTCGGGGCGGGGGTGTTTTGGGAAGTCACAATCCCCAAGTTTACCGGGCATCCGGCCCCCTCCGGTGCGGCAGGCGCGGGAATGGACCGGGAATACAATCACAGCTGTGGAGACGTGGACGATTCGGACCGACGACGGCGAGGGGCACCTCGAGCTGCACACCTTCCGGCCCAGCGCGGAAAAGGCCCCGGAGGGCGCCCCGGCAGCAGCACCGGAAGCCGCCCCGGGGGCAGCGCCCGGGCACTTCCCGGAGCCCGCCGGCGCGGCGCCCGGGGACGCGCCTGCGGCGGCGGCCGGCATCGTTCTGGTACATGGGACCTTGGTCACGGACGCCCTCTACCGCTCGTTCGCCCGGAGCCTGAGCCGGCTCTTGGGCCGCCCGGTGCACTGTTACAACCGCCGCGGCCGGGCCGGGTCTTCACCGCAGCCCGCGGACTACTCGGCGGCCACGGAGGTTGCAGACCTCGCCGCCGTGCTGCGGCAGACCGGCTCAACGGACGTGTTCGCGCACAGCTACGGCGGGTTCGTGGCGCTGCAGGCCGCACGCAGCGTGCCGATCCGCCGCCTGGTGACCTACGACGCGGCTGTGTCCCTCGCCGGGAACCTGACCAGCCGCTGGCGACCGGAACTGGAACGATCGGTGGCGGCCGGTGAACTGGACCACGCGTGGGCCCACCTGGTCCAGGGGCTGGAAACCGCCGGTCCCGTGTCGAAGCTGCCGCTCGGCGCCCTGCGCATGCTCAGCATCCTCTCGGCCCGGACCAGCCTGGGCGCGGAGATGCGGGAACTGCTGCCCACGGCCGTGAAGGAGATGCGCGCGGTGCTGGCCGCGGACGCCGAGCTCGACGACTTTGCCGGCATCACCATGCCCACGCTGATGCTCACCGGCGGGTGGAGCCCGGACTACTTCGCCGAAACCGGGCGGCAGCTCGCGGCGGCGGTGCCGGCAATCGAGTTTGCCGTGGTGCCGGGCCAGCTGCACGAGGGCCCCATCCGTCCCGGCAACCGGCGGCTGGCGCTGATTGCGGCCAGGTTCCTGCTCGACGGCGACGCGGTCCCGGCGCGGCTCCGGGTCCGGCGGCGGCTGCGGCCGGCCCGCTGACTTCTGGCACTAGAATCGGGGGCGACCTAAGTCGAAAGGACCCCCTTGGCCAAGCTCTACTTCCGTTACGGCGCGATGAACTCCGGCAAGTCGACGGGCCTGCTGCAGGCCGCGTTCAACTACGAGGAGCGAGGCCAGCGGGTGGTGCTCGCCAAGCCAGACATCGACACCAAGGGTGACGCCGACGTCGTATCCCGGCTGGGCATGACCCGCTCGGTGGACTTCCTGATCCCGTCCGGGGCGTCCGCCCGGAAGCTGTTCGCGGCGCACGCGCACGGGGATGACCCCGACGCGTTGCTGCAGCACGTGGACACACCCCCCGTGGCCTGCCTGCTGGTGGACGAGGCCCAGTTCCTTGAGCCCGAGCAGGTGGACGACCTTTTCCGCATCGCCGTGCTGGACAACGTTCCCGTGCTCGCCTACGGCATCCGCACCGACTTCCGGACCCGCGCCTTCCCCGGCTCGCTCCGGCTCCTGGAAATCGCGCACACCCTCGAGGAGCTCAAGACCATCTGCCGGTGCGGCCGCAAGGCCATCTTCAACACCCGCCGGATCGGCGATCAGGTGGTGTTCGACGGCGACCAGGTGGCCATCGACGGGCAGGACGCCTGGTACGAGTCACTCTGCGGCTCCTGCTACCTCGAGATCTCCGGCGGCCGGCTGGGCAGCTGACAGCACCCTGCTGTGCGGTTCCGGGCGCCTCGGCTAGGCTCGGAGCATGACCCGCGAGAACATCAAAACCCCCGACGGCGGAACCCTTGAGCTTTTCAGCACGGGCGCGGAGCTTGCCGCGGCGGGTTCCGGCGTCGTCGTCGTGCCGGCTTCGATGGTGACGGCGGCCGACTACACCCGTTTCGCGCAGAAGCTCAGCGCCGCGCTGGGCCGGCCGGTCCACACCTTCAACCGCCGAGGCCGCGGCTCGTCCTCGCCGCAGCCGGAGGACTACACCCTGGACGTGGACATCCGCGACCTGGACGCCGTGATGAAGCACACCGCCAGTACCGACGTCTTCGGGCACAGCTTCGGCGGCGCGGTGGCGCTGCATGCCGCACGCACCCTGCCGGTGGAACGCCTCGCCGTCTACGACCCGGCCGTTTCGGTGAACCACAGCGTCACGGCGGACTGGACCGCAGAGTACGAGCGCCTGACGGCGGCGGGCGACGACGACCGGGCCCTCGCCGTCCTGGTCCGCGGCCTCGAGACTGGAAGCGCGCTGTCCCGGATGCCGCTATCCATGCTGACGCTGGCGAACAAGCTCACCGCCGGCACACCTGTCGGCAAGCAGCTGCGCGAGCTGATGAAGACCGGCGTCCGCGAGATCAAGGCGATCATCGCCGCCGACATGCCGGCCGAACCATTCCTGGAGCTGCCGCTGGAGACCCTGATCATCGTGGGCGAGAAGAGCCCGGCGTACTTCGGGGTGGCCTGCGGGCAGATCCACGACGTGCTCTCGGGCTCCAGCTACACCATCCTGCCGGGCATGGGCCACGACGGCGTCAACAAGGCCCCGGACAAGCTCATCGCCGAACTCAGCGAGTTCTTCGCCGGCTAGCAGCTGCCGGGTCAGTGGGCCGCCGGGCCCGCCGCGCCTTCGGTCTTGCGCATCAGCACGGACAGCACCACGGCAGCGAGCGCTATGGCGGCCGCGGTCAGGAACGCCGCGTGCATTCCGGCGACGATGCCGGACCCCGCCGAGACGACCGCGTAGATCGAGACCAGCAGCGCCGTGCCCGCCGCGCCCGCGACCTGCTGCAGGGTGCTCATGATGGCCGAGCCGTGGGAGTACAGGTGCGGCGGCAACGGGTTCAGCCCCGTGGTGAACGCGGGGGTGAACAGCAGCGCCAGGCCCAGGCTCAGCGTCACATGCAGCGCGATGATCCAGCCGACCGGCGTCTGGGCGTCCAGCCGGGAGAACTGCCAGAGCGAAAGCACCATCAGGACCGATCCCGTCACGGTCAGCGGCAATGGGCCGAACTTGTCGAAAAGCCGGCCGATAACCGGGCCCAGCAGGCCCATTGCGAGGCCGCCGGGCAACAGGGCGAGGCCGGTTTCCAGCGACTTCAGGCCGCGGACTTCCTGCAGGTACAGGGGCAGCAGGATCACGGCGCCGAACAGGGCAATCATCGCGACCACCAGCAGCAGCACGGACACGGTGAACATCCGGAAGTTGAAGGCGCGCAGATCCAGCAGCGGCGCGTCGGACTTCTGCAGCCTGAGCTGGCGCAGGACGAAGGCGAGCAGGGCCACGACGCCGACGGCGAGCGCCGCCACGGCCGGGGTGGCGGGGCCGCCCTGGCCGCCGCCGATCTGGCTCAGTCCGTACACGACGCCGCCGAAGGCCGGGACGGTCA
Source organism: Arthrobacter sp. 10T44 (assembly GCF_056393885.1). Taxonomy (NCBI): domain Bacteria; kingdom Bacillati; phylum Actinomycetota; class Actinomycetes; order Micrococcales; family Micrococcaceae; genus Arthrobacter; species Arthrobacter sp. 10T44. The sequence continues at coordinate 479,128 of NZ_JBFTGT010000004.1, forward strand.
GGACGACGGAGAGCGCATCGAGCCGGGTCTTCTCGTTGTCGCCGATGTTCCGCAGGAACCTGGCTCCGATGGCAAACGCGAGCAACGCGATCGGGAGCACGAACACGAACATGAACCGCCAGGAGAAATTCTGCAGGATCAGCCCGGAGACCGTCGGGCCCATGGCGGGCGCCACCGAGATCGCGATGCTCACGTTGCCCATCACGGCGCCGCGGCGCGCAACCGGCACCAGGGTCAGGATGGTGGTCATCAGCAGCGGAAGCATGATGGCGGTGCCGCCGGCCTGGATAATTCTGGCCAGAAGCAGGATTTCGAAACCGGGTGCGAGGGCTGCCAGCAGGGTGCCGGCGGAAAACAGCCCCATCGCCAGCATGAAGACCGCCCGGGTGGAGAGTCGCTGCAGGATGAAGCCCGTGGTGGGAATGACCACGGCCATCGTCAGCATGAAGCCGGTGGAAAGCCACTGCACGGTGGGTGCATCGACCCTCAGGTCCACCATCAGCCGCTGCAGGGCCACGTTCATGATGGTTTCGTTCAGGATCACCACGAAGGTGGCTACCAGCAGGGTGGCGATGATGGTGACGGACTCCCGGGACAGCTTCTCCGGCCCGGCCGCCGGTGCCTCCGCGCGCTGCACGGGCGCCGGGGGCAGGGCTGCGGTCCGGGGCGGCTGCGCCAGGTTCTCCTGGACGTTGGAAGGGGCATCTGCTGGCATGGGGATTCCCTCAGGGAGTTGAAGTGGGTTTCGGCGCACGTGGTCGCCACTACGAATTCCAACCCGCCCCCCGCAGCGGTAATTCCCGGCGGCGGCGATAAATTATTCCGATTCGCAGCGGGACGGAAATTCGGCCCGGGGCCTTTGTCCCCTACCCGCTTTCCGGCGGCGGGCGTTGGCTGGTAACGGGCCGAGGCTCTCCTCCGGGCGCCCGCACCCCCGACTTACTCCACCGGCTTATTCCACGAGAGGATGATCCATGGGCCACATCAAGCTCGACACCCAGATCGACGCGCCGGTCGGGCGCGTCACCGAGATCGCCGTCGACCCCTACCACTGGGCGTCGTGGTGGGTGAACCTCAGCGAGCCGAAGAAGGTCGAAGGCGACGGCCGGGCGGGGACCGTCGTCGAGCACAGCTACCTGATGGCCGGGGTTCCGTTCCCGGTCACCACGCGCGTCCTGGAAAACGAGCCGACCCCCAGCGGCGGCCAGCACGTCCGGCTCGAATTCGACGGCCCGCTCAAGGGATGGCAGACGTGGGACTACGAGCCCTCGGGAACCGGCACCCGGGTCACCGCGGAAATCGAGTACAACGTCCCGGGCGCGGCGATCGGGAAGTTCGCCGACCGGGTGCTGGTGGAACGGCTGCAGGAGCGCGCCAGGGAGCAGACCCTGGCAAACCTCAAGCTGATGGCCGAGACGGGGAAGGGCTAGGAGTCCAGCGGCACGTTGTCGATCAGGCGGACCGGGCCGACCTTGGCCGCGATGAGAACCAGTCCTTCGCCGCGGAACGGCGTCTCGCGGCAGTTCTCCGCGAGCGGCTCAAGGGTGCGCGGGTCCACGACGTCGAAGTAGTCCAGCTCCACGAGGGGCTGGGATTCCACGAGCGCCCGGGCGGAGTCCAGGTCCAGGGGTTCGTGGGCGTTGGCGCGTTCCTCGACCAGCCGCAGCGCCCGGGAGAGCACCAGGGCGGCCTCGCGTTCCTCGGCCGAGAGGAAACGGTTCCGGCTGGAGAGCGCGAGCCCGTCCGGGGACCGCACGATCGGCACCGGGACGATCTCCACCGGGAAGTTCAGGTCCGCCACCATTCGCTGGACCAGGGTCAGCTGCTGGGCGTCCTTTTGGCCGAAATAGGCGCGGTAGGTGCCCTGTCCCAAGGCGGGCAGGCCGTAGTGCAGCAGCTTCGCCACCACCGTCAGGGCGCCGTCGAAGTGCCCCGGCCGGGAGGCTCCCTCCCACTTGTCGGCCAGCACACCGGCAGTGATCCGCACCAGGGGTTCGCCGCCGGGATACACCTCCTCCACCGCCGGCGCGAAGGCGAGGTCTACTCCTTCGGCCTCGAGCAGGGCCAAATCCGCCTCAAGCGTCCGCGGGTAGCGGTCAAGGTCCACCGCCTCGCCGAACTGCAGCGGATTGACGAAGATGCTGGCCACCACGACGTCGTTTTCCGCGACGGCGGTGCGTGCGAGCCGGGCATGTCCCTCGTGCAGGGCGCCCATCGTGGGCACGAGCCCCTGCGAGGTGCCGCGCTTTTCGGTGAGCAGCCGCGCGCTTTCAGTGCGCAGCTGCGCAGCCGTGGTCACCAACTGGATTGCCATCTCAGGGTCCTTCCTCAGGAATCGGGCCGCCGGCGTCGGGGGCCTCGAGCGCCTGCCTGATGCCGTCGATTTGCTCCGGCTTCAACAGCCCGCGGCTACCCGCACGGCGGGCCGTTGCCCGGGCCATGGCCAGGTACGCCTCAAGAATATCGCCGCCGGAGCCGCCGTCGAGTTCGCGCAGCGCCTCCGAGTGCGCGGCGACAGTCCCCACATCCCCGCGCGCCACCGGACCGGTCAGCGCCGACTCTCCCGAGGCGAGGGCGTTTTCCAGGCTGGCGCGCAGCAGGGGGCCCAGCATGCGTTCCGGGGCTTCGACGCCCACTTCGCGCAGCAGCTGGGAGGCTTGCGCCACGAGCGTGACCAAATGGTTTGAGCCGTGCGCCAGGGCCGCGTGGTACAGCGTGCGGTCAGCTTCGGCGATCGCGACCGGCTCCGCGCCCATCTCCACCACGAGGGCCTGCGCGATCGGCAGCATGGCCGGGTCGGCCGTCACGCCGAAGCTGCAGTCCAGCAGCCGGGTCAGGTCAAGGCTCATGCCGGTGAAGGTCATGGCGGGGTGCAGCGCCAGCGGGATGGCCCCCGCGGCGCGGACCGGGCGCAGGATCCCGACGCCGAATCGCCCGGAGGTGTGGGCAACGAGCTGCCCGGGCTGCCAGGCGCCGAGTTTCGCGAGCCCTTCCACGAGCGGACCGAGGGCGTCGTCCGGGACGGCCAGCAGTACCAGTTCGGCGCGTTCCACGATGTCCTGCACCTCGAGGATGGGAACGCCGGGCAGCAGGGTTTCGGCGCGCTCCCGGCTCGCGTCCGAGACGGCGGAGACCCCGACGACGGCGTGCTCGGCGGCGCGCAACGCCGCCCCCAGGACGGCCCCCACCTTGCCGGCTCCGATGATTCCGACGCCGAGGCGTCCTGGCTTAGCCATGCTGCGGACCTTCCTTTGGTGCGTGTACGAGGTGCTCTGCCGGGGCGAGCCAGTGTTCGCTGGTCTGCCGTTTCCGCGCGGTCCGGGCGCGGGCCGCCTGCGCGTCCAGCAAGGCCCGGCCTTCGTCCAGGCCGGCCTGGATCAGCCGCGGCGCGACCGGCCCGGCGGTGGTGTGCAGGACCAGGTCCGCCACCCGGAAGCGCCGGGCAAGCGGGCCCTGCTGCAGCGCGATCGACTGGGTGCGCTGGTGCGGGACCAGGATGAGGTGGCGCCACCAGCGGCCGGAGCGGATCAGCAGCGCGGTGTCGGTGGCGGTGAAGCCGTTGCGCCGCCAGCCCAGCGGGGCCAGCAGGCGGGCCCGCCTCGGCGTGGTGACGAAGCCGCCGTCTTCCGGAGCGGCGTCGTCGCCGCCGTCCGGAGCGGCGGAACGGCCGGCGCCGCCGGCGGGCGCCAGCCCGTTCAACCCCGCGGTGAAGACGCGCCCGGGGTCCGGGGTGCCGGGGTCGGGCAGGACCAGCGACAGCATGGTGAACACCTCCGCCAGCGTTCCGACGGGCAGCAGGGTGGTCCGGGCGGAGGCCTCGCCGTTGCTGCCGGCGGTGCCGTAGCCGGCCACGTTGACCTGCATCCGGTACCAGCCGAAGACCCGCCAGAGCGGCGGCTGGCTGACGCGCACGGCCTGGATCCGCCCCGGCGGCAGGGTCTGGGCCTGGGTGTCCAGCAGGCCGTAGCGGAGCCGGATACCGTCCGGGGAAATGGCGGCGGTGAAGTTGAAGCCCTTGTTGAAGGAGTTCCAGTACGCCGCGGCCAGGCCCAGGCCGGCCGGGACCAGATAGAAGTAGAAGCTGCGGTTCTCGGTGAAGGCGGAGAGCAGCACCGAGGCCACGGCGCCGAGGACGATGACGACGCTTTGCTCGCTCAGCACCAGCGACCCGACCAGCCGCGGCGGCGGCACGGTGAGTACGGCATGTTCCGGCGCCTCCTCGGCGACGGCCGCCCGCTGCCCCGGATCCTGCCCCGCCGTTACCGGCGCCGGCGTCCCGCCTCCGGCGCCGGAGGCACGGGCAAGGATGGTCGCGCGGAGCTGGCGGGCCTCGGCCAGGGGCAGGTAGGCCAGGTGCACCGCGGACTGGCCGGCGTCGGCGACCTCGAACCTGAGCTCGGCGAGCCCGAAAATCCGCGCCAGCAGGGGCTGCACGACGTCGATTGCCTGGACTCGGTCCAGCCGGGCCTGGCGCTGCTGCTTGAACAGGAACCCGGTGTTGACCCGCACGTACCCGTCAGCCACCTGGTACCGGGTGAAGTACCAGCTCAGCACGAAGCCGAGCACGGTCAGCAGCAGCACCGTGCCGCCGCCAAGCAGCAGCCATGGCGCCCGTCCGGCGAGCCGATCGTCAATGACGGGTCCGCCCTGGAGCAGGCGTTCAAAGGCATCGCGGCCAAAGAAGAAGAACATCGCGGCCAGCGCCACCCAGCCCCGAACGAACGGCGATGCCGGATGCACGCGCCGCCAGCTGTCCCCGGCGGCCGTCACAGCCCGGCCAGGCGGGCCTCGCCGCGGGCGGACAGCTGTTCGCGGAGCCTCGCCCCCTCCTCCGCGGGCAGGCCGGGGATCTCCGCGCTGGTGCCGGCCGAGGCGGTGTGAAGCTTCAGGGTGCACAGGCCGAGGCCGCGCTCCACCGGGCCGGCCCCGATGTCCACGTACTGCATCCGCCCGTACGGGACCACCAGGACGCGCTGGAAGAAGATGCCACGGCGGATCAGCAGGTCGTCCTCGCGTTCGGCGTAACCGATGGACCGCACCTGTCGCGGGATGAGCACGAGCCGCCACAGGGCCAGCAGGAAGGCTGCGGCGGGCACGGCGGCGGCGATCCACAGCGGCGGCCAGCCCCACGCGCCGTTCAGGACCAGCACGAGGGGCAGGGACAGGACCGCGACGGCGGCCAGGTTGGCCAGCGCCCAGCCCACCAGCCGCACGGTCACGTACCGGGGTGACACCCGCCGCCAGACCAGCCCGGGCGGGTCAATCGCCTCGGTACGCATATTCGCCTTCAGCCTTGGGCTTGCCGCGCTTGCCCTGCAGTCCGGGGCTCCCCTCGGCGTCGCCGTCCTCGGGAGGAATCCGGCAGAAGCGCTCCACCACCAGGCCTACCACCACCATCACGAGGCCGCCGCCGGCCATGGACAGCGTCTCCCAGGTGATGGACTGACCGCTGCGCACGGACCATAGCCTCAGCTGGTCCAGGAAAATTCCGGCGTGCCAGCCCAGCAGCACGGTCCCGGTGTAGGCGCAGGCCTGGGCCAGGACCAGGGTCCACGCGGCCAGGATCGGGTTGAGCATTCTCTTCTTCTTGCCGTTGCGCCAGCGCAGCACACGGACGCCAAGGATCAGGGTGAGGGCCACGATCACGCCCATGGTGAGCAGGCCGGTCAGCGGCAGCACAGGGGTCTCGAGGCTGTAGCGTCCGGAAATCAGGGCGGCAAGCCAGCCCAGGACGGCGAGCGCGACAGCAATGACGAGGAGCAGGAGCGGGCTGACCGGCTTCATGGGGCCTCCACCGGCGCGGCTCCAGCCGCGCCCTTGAGGTCTTCGAAGCCGTCGAACGGCGCGAGGTCCGGGAAGTCGGCGGCCTTGGCGGCGAGGTCGCCCACCCGTTCGCCGTTGAGCTCGGCCGCGGGGTCGATCAGGGACCAGGGGTAGAGCACGAAGGCACGCTCCGCGGCGCGCGGATGCGGAAGCGTCAGGTCCGGGTCGGAGCTCACCAGGTCGCCGTAGGTGATGATGTCCACGTCGAGGGTGCGCGGACCCCAGCGGACTTCACGGACCCGCAGGTGCTTTTGTTCCACCGCGTGGCAGTGCCGCAGCAGTTCCTCCGGGGACAGCGAGGTTTCCACGGCGATGACCATGTTCAGGAAGTCCGGCTGGTCCGGCGGTCCGCCTACGGCCTTGGTCTGCACGATCGGCGAGATGGCCAGCAGCCGCACCTCCGGCGGGTCGACGAGGTCGGCGACGGCGGCGGAGAGCGTGTCGTTGCGCTCCCCCAGGTTGCTGCCGAGCGCGATCACGGAGCGGGTGTAGGGCGCTGCGTGGGGGCTCATGGCCGGTCCCGGTGGACGCTGACGGACACATCGCCGAACTCGACCTCGATCGGGGCCTTGGGCTTGTGCACGGTGATGTCGACGGCGGCCACCGGGAAGCGCAGCAGCAGGTCGTCGGCGATCCGCACCGCGAGGGCCTCGATCAGGTTCAGCGGCGCGCCGGTGATCCAGCCGCGGATGCACTCGGCCACTTCGCCGTAATGCGCGGTGTCCCGCACGTCGTCACTGGCGGCGGCCTGGCTGAAGTCGAGGTGCAGCACGGCGTCGACGACAAACGGCTGGCCGTCCCGGCGTTCGAAATCAAACACTCCGTGATGCCCGACGGCGGTGACGCCGCTTAGCGTGATCCGGTCCATGGGGCGGCCGTCTCAGCCGTTGCCGGGCACGGCCGGCGCCGATCCGGTGCGCGGACCCGGGGCGATGCGGGCGGCGACCTTGACCGCGTCGAGGCTGGGGCCGACGTCGTGCACGCGGACCGCCCAGGCGCCGCGGAAGGCGCTGATGGCGGTGACGGCGGCGGTGGCGGCATCCCGATCCTGGGGCGGGGCGGCCTTTCCGGCGACGGTCAGGAGGCTGCCCAGGAACCGTTTCCGGGACGCGGCGACCAGGACTTTGTGGCCCATGGCCTGCAGGACGTCGAGGTTCTGCAGGAGTTCCCAGTTCTGCGCCTCGTTCTTGGCGAAGCCCAGGCCGGGGTCCAGGATGATCTGCTCCGGCGAGGCGCCGGCGGCATACAGCTTGTAGCGCACGCCGGCGAGCTCGGCGGCGACCTCCCGGGCCACGTTGCCGTAGTCGGTCAGCGAGTCCATGGTGCTCGCGTCGCCGCGGCGGTGGGTGAGGATGTAGGGCGCCTTGCTCCGGGCCACCAGCTCAACCATCTCCGGCTCGATCGTGAGGCCGGAGACGTCGTTGATGATCGTGGCGCCGGCCGCCAGCGCGGCCTCGGCGGTGGCGGCGTGCGTGGTGTCGATGCTGACCAGGGCGCCGGCCTTGACCAGCGCCTCGATCACGGGAAGTACCCGCCGCTTTTCCTCCTCGACGCTGACCTCCGCGGCACCGGGGCGGGTGGATTCCCCGCCGACGTCGATGATGTCTGCGCCGGCGTAGTACATCCGCAGGCCGGCGGCGACCGCAGTGTCCGCCGTCGCGTGCCGGCCGCCGTCGCTGAACGAATCCGGGGTGACGTTCAGGATCCCCATCACGAGCGTGCGGTCCGTCGGCAGGTCCTTGAAACTCGCAGCCGGGCGCGGCTTGCGCAGCACGGGCAGCGGCGAGGTGGCAGGTCCTGTTCCAGGGGCTGCGGCTAGGGAATCCATAGTCTGTTTTTGTTACCTTCCAAGGATGAGGCTCATGGCTTCGGCGCGGGTGGCCGGGTCATGCAGTTGCCCGCGGACCGCGCTGGTGACGGTTTTCGCGCCGGGCTTGCGGATGCCGCGCATCGACATGCAAAGGTGTTCGCATTCGACGACGACGATCGCGCCGCGCGGCTTGAGGTGGGTGACGAGGGCTTCGACGATCTGCGTGGTCAGCCGCTCCTGCACCTGCGGGCGGCGGGCGAACATGTCCACCAGCCGGGCCAGCTTGCTCAGGCCGGTGACCTTGCCGTCGTGCGAGGGGATGTAACCGACGTGGGCCACCCCGTGGAACGGCACGAGGTGGTGCTCGCAGGTTGAGTAGAACGGGATGTCCTTGACCAGTACCAGTTCTTCGTGGTCCAGGTCGAAGGTGGTGGCGAGGATTTCCGCCGGGTCGTGGTGCAGGCCGGCAAACATCTCCGCGTAGGCCTTGGCGACCCGTTTGGGGGTGTCCAGCAGTCCGCTGCGGTCCGGGTCCTCGCCGATGGCGATCAGGATCTCGCGCACCGCCGCCTGGATCCGCGGGCGGTCCACCTTGGTTCCGGGCTGGCCCGCGGCCTCCGCCGGCTCTCCCGCGGGGAGGGAGCCGGCGGCGGCGGGAACGTCGTCGTCGTCGAAGTAGGAAGTCACAGAAGAAGCCTAGCCGGGATGGACGTCGGGCCCGAGATCCGTGACGCCGTCCTGGAAGGACTCCTGTCCGGGCACGCCCTGGGCGTGCGGCGGCCGGGCGTCGAGCGGCTCCTCGAGCCGGGCTTCCTTGGCTTCTTCCTGGGCTTCGCGCTCGGCCCTTTCACGGCGGGACTCCACCGGGCCGACGGCCTGGATCGGCCGGCTCTCCTTGGAGAGCCAGATCTCGCGGAAATCGCGCTTGCGGATATTCGTGAAGACCTGGGCGATCTCGCTCTGGTTCAGGGTTTCCCGTTCCAGCAGTTCCAGCGCGAGCTGGTCCAGGACGTCGCGGTTCTCGGTGAGGATCGCGTAGGCCTCGTCATGCGCGCCCTCGATCAGGCGGCGCACTTCCTCGTCCACGACGTAGGCGATCTGGTCCGAGTAGTTGCGCTCGTGTCCGGCGTCGCGGCCCAGGAACGGCTCCCCGCCGCCCTGCCCGAGACGTACGGCGCCGACGCGTTCACTCATGCCGAACTCGGTGACCATCTTGCGCGCGATTCCGGTGGCCTTTTCGATGTCGTTCGAGGCACCGGTGGAGGGGTCGTGGAAGACGAGTTCCTCGGCCACCCGGCCGCCCATGGCGTAGGCCATCTGGTCCAGCAGTTCGTTGCGGGTCACGGAGTACTTGTCGTTCTCCGGAACCACCATGGTGTAGCCCAGGGCGCGGCCGCGCGGCAGGATGGTGATCTTGGTGACCGGGGCAGAGTTGCGCAGTGCCGCCGCCACCAGGGCGTGGCCGCCCTCGTGGTACGCGGTGACCTTGCGCTCGTGTTCCTTCATGACCCGGCTGCGCTTCTGCGGACCGGCCATCACCCGGTCGATTGCCTCGTCGAGCGCGCGGTCATCGATCAGGTTGGCATTGGAGCGGGCCGTCAGCAGCGCGGCTTCGTTGAGCACGTTCGCGAGGTCCGCGCCGGTGTAGCCGGGGGTTTTCTTCGCGACGGCCTTGAGGTCGACGCCGGGAGCCATCGGCTTGCCCTTCGCGTGCACCTTCAGGATCTGGTCGCGGCCGATCAGGTCCGGGGCCTCGACCGAAATCTGGCGGTCGAAGCGGCCCGGGCGGAGCAGGGCGGGGTCGAGCACGTCGGGGCGGTTGGTGGCCGCGATCAGGATGACGTTGGTCTTGACGTCGAAGCCGTCCATTTCAACCAGCAGCTGGTTGAGGGTCTGCTCGCGCTCGTCGTTGCCGCCGCCGATGCCGGCGCCGCGGTGCCGGCCGACGGCGTCGATCTCGTCCACGAAGATGATGGCCGGCGCGTTGGCCTTGGCCTGTTCGAACAGGTCGCGGACGCGGGAGGCGCCGACGCCGACGAACATTTCAACGAAGTCGGAACCGGAGATGGAGAAGAAGGGAACGCCGGCCTCGCCGGCGACCGCACGGGCCAGGAGGGTCTTGCCGGTACCGGGAGGGCCGTACAGCAGCACGCCCTTGGGGATCTTGGCGCCCACGGCCTGGAACTTGGCGGGTTCCTGGAGGAATTCCTTGATCTCTTCGAGTTCCTCGACGGCTTCGTCGGCGCCGGCGACGTCGCTGAAGGTCACCTGCGGCATGTCCTTGTTGACCATCTTGGCTTTGGACTTGCCGAACTGCATGACCTTGGAGCCGCCGCCCTGCATCCGGGAGAGCAGGAACCAGAAGAGCACACCCAGCAGCAGCACCGGGACCAGCAGGGAGAACAGGCCGGAGAACCAGTTGCTTTCGACCGGCTGGTCGGTGAAGCCGCTCGGCGGTTTGGCAGCCGTTACGGCCTTGACGACGTCCGCCGCGCGGGCGTTGACGTAGTAGAACTGGACGTTCTTGCCCTTGTCCTGGCCGTCAATCTGGATGTCGTTTTTCAGGACCAGGTCCACGCGGTTCTCGGCGTCGAAAATCTTGGCCTGCTCGACCTTGTCGCTGTCGGCCAGCAGGGCCAGGCCCCGGTCCGTGTCGATCCGGACGGAGCCGCCCGGGGCCAGGGTGGCAAAGGCCAGCAGGAGCATGCCGATTACAACGACAATCCAGATGCCCGGGCCCTTGAAGAAACTCTTAGCTTTCATCTGATCGGGGGCTGGCCCCGTCCCTCCTGGTAGTGCTGCACGGCGACCGATCTGCGCGCGTGTGGTGCTGCGTCAGGTTATAGCTATACACCGTCGCAGTAACTCACGCACGGTCAGGGCTAAAAGTTCCCTGTCGGCGTAGCGGGGGCTGTGCGGGCGCAGACCAGGCACAGCGTCGAGCCGGAGGGAAGCTGCCGGTGCGGTCCCCGGGTTACTCGTAGACGTGCGGCGCCAGGGTGCCCACGAAGTCCAGGTTGCGGTACTTCTCGGCGTAGTCCAGGCCGTAGCCGACGACGAATTCGTTAGGGATGTCATAGCCGACGTACTTGACGTCGATCTGGACCTTGGCGGCGGTGGGCTTGCGGAATGCGGTGCAGATCTCCACCGAGGCGGGGCCGCGGGACTCCAGGTTGGTCTTGAGCCAGGAAAGCGTGAGGCCGGAGTCGATGATGTCTTCGACGATCAGGACGTCCTTGCCCATCAGGTCGGTGTCGAGGTCCTTGAGGATGCGGACCACGCCGGAGGACTGCGTGCCGGAGCCGTAGGAGGAGACGGCCATCCAGTCCATCGAGACGTGGCTGTGCAGCGCACGGGCCAGGTCGGCCATGACCATGACCGCACCCTTGAGCACACCAACGATCAGCAGATCGCGGCCTTCGTAGTCCTTGTCGATCTGGGCAGCGAGTTCAGTGATCCGGGTCTGGATCTGCTCCTTGGAGTAGAGAACGTGCTTGAGGTCTGCCTGGACGTCGTTTGAATCCACCAATGGCTCCTGTGTAGATGCGGGTGCGACTATTCTTGGGGCGGTTTTTGAGGCCGGAATACAAGCTTCCCACAGCGGGCGCCCTCACGGGGAACGCCGGCGGGGGCGGACTGCCCGGCCGCGAGCAGCTGGGCGAGGGAGAGCCGGTAGACGCTCACGCCGCCGGGAAGCTCCACGGGTCCCGCGGATCCCTGCCGGCGAAGCAGCGCTTCGGCGGCCAGCAGCCGCTGGTAGCTGGGCTGTTGACCCCCGACGGCGGCGGCGGCCTTGGCGATCACCCGGAACCTGACGGCCGGCGCCAGTTCGCGGAGCGCGGCCTCGGGCAGGCTGAGCTCGGTCCCGGAGCGCTCCTGCAGGCGGCCAAAGGTGTCGTTGGCCACATCCTCGAGGTAGTCGGCGTCGAGCTGCAGGATCGCCGCCGTCCGGGCCAGCGACTCGGCCACCCCCGGGCCAAGCTTCTCCTCCAGCATCGGCAGCACCTCCACCCGGGTCCGGGACCGGGCGAAGGCGGGGTCCTCGTTGCTCGGGTCGTGCCACGGGTCCAGGCCTTCGACGGCGCAGATTTCCAGGGTGTCGGCCCGTCGCAGGCCCAGGAACGGCCGAAGCAGGCGGCCGCGGGCCGGCCGCATCCCGGCGAGCGAGCGGGTGCCGGAGCCGCGCGCCAGTCCCAGCAGGACCTGTTCGGCCTGGTCGTCCAGGGTATGGCCCAGCAGGACGGCCGCCGCGCCGGTATCGTCGGCGGCGGCCTCGAGGGCGGCGTGCCTGGCGTCCCGCGCGGCGGCCTCCGGGCCCATCCCGGCGGGGGCAACGTCAACGGTCCTGACCTGCACGGGGGCGAGTCCCAGCTCCCGCAGCGCCGCCGCTGTCGCCGCGGCCACCTCCGCGGACCCGGGCTGAAGCTGGTGGTCCACGACGACGGCGCCGACGGAAATCGGGTGGCCGTCAACGTGGCCGCGGCGGGCGAAGTAGGCCGCGACGGCGGCAAGCGCCAGCGAATCCGGACCGCCGCTGCAGGCCACAAGCACCCGCTCTGGGTAGCCGGCGTCGGCCAAGGCGTCCTGCAGCATCTTCCGCGCCTTGCCGACGACGGGCGCCAGCCGGCCGGGCCGTCGTCGTCCGCGGGAAGCCGCCGGGAGATCCGGGTGGGTTGGGGCCGGCACCTGGACTAGAGCCCCATCCGCTCGAGCCACAGCTTGGAGTCGTGGATTTCGGGCTCGGTGGGAAGGTGGTCGGCGGACTCCCAGACCTTGTTGAAGCCCTGCATTCCGGCGGCGTCCACCACTTCGCGGACAAACTTCGAACCGTCGCTGTACTGCCGCATCTTCGCGTCCAGCCCAAGCAGGCTGCGGATGAACTTCTCGATGGCGCCGCGGTCCGTGCCGCGGGCGTTGAAGCGCTGCCGGATGGTCTTGACCGAGGGGACGATGCTGGCGTCCACCGCATCCATGACCACGTTGGCGTGGCCTTCCAGCAGGCTCATGACGGCGGTCAGGTGCGAGATCGCCGCCCGCTCCGCCGGGTCCTGCAGGAGGTCCAGGATTGCCCCGCGGCCGGGGGCGGCGCCCGAGCCGGCCCGGTCCTTGAGGGCCTTCGCGGCCGCCGCGGCACGTTCCATGATCGAGTCGACGTTGCCCAGCAGGTGTTCACTGAGGTCCTCGATTTGTTCCAGCATGTGGTGGCGCAGCCAGGGTGCGGCCGCGAACTGCACGCGGTGGGTTTGTTCGTGCAGGCACACCCAGAGCCGGAAATCCTCGGGCGCGACGTTGAGCTCGCGCTCCACGGAGATGATGTTGGGCGCCACCAGCAGCAGCCGGCCCGCGGCGGGGGCGGTGGAATTCTCGGCCAGCGCCGAGAACGGGTCGTACTGGCCGAGGACCTTGCTGGAGAGGAACGCCAGGATCGCGCCCAGCTGGCTGCCGGTGATCGCGCCGCCGACGCTCGCGGCGCCCGGGCTGACGGTCCCGCGCCGGCTTTCGAGCATCTTCTCGATGGCGGGCTGCAGCATCACGGCGAAGCTCTGTGTGTTCGCCTTGGCCCACGAGGCGCGGTCCACCACCAGGACGGAGGAGTCCCGCAGGTCGCGGGCGGCCTCGAGGCCGGTGATGTCGTGCACGTGCGGAACGGAGATGTCCGCCATCAGGCGCAGGTTCTCGACGGCGGCGCCGATCTCCGCGGACCCGAGCGAGGGGCCGGCCGGGGTGAGGCGCGCGGCCGTGGACGCGGCGAGCTCCCAGTTGATCAGGGCCTGGGCTGGTGTTTGGCCTGGTGCCTGGGCAGATGTCTCGTGCGAAGAGGACTCCATAGCCCCATCAGATCACAGCGGAGCGGGGAAGCGCCTTAAATTCGTCGGGCGGCGAACGGGCAGCCGGGACCCGCCGGTTAGATGGTTCCCCGCGGGTTAGGCGTTTCGAGTCGTCGAGTGCGCAGCGAACCGTCGAAACGGCGCGGCCTCAGCGGCAGCCGCAGGCGGCCAGGACCGAGGCTGTCCGGTCCAGGGCGGCCTTGTTGCCGGCCGCGCCGGGCGTCAGGCCGTTGCCGATGAAGGAGAAGACCAGCAGCCGGCCGTCGGCGTCCACGACGTAGCCGCTGAGTGCGATCACCGTGTTGAGCGTTCCGGTCTTGGCGCGGACCAGGCCCGCACCCCGGGAAGTGCTGGTATCCATGTACCGGCTGCCGAGTGTTCCGGTCAGCCCGGCCACCGGAAACCCGGCCAGGGCGGAGCGGAGGCGGGTGTCTGTGCCGGTGGTCATGGCACGGATCACGGCGGAGAGTTGCCGCGCCGAGACCTTGTTCTCCAGGGTCAGCCCGGCCAGGTCGGCGGCCCGGAGGGTGCCCGAAGGGATGTTCAGCTCCTCGAGCTGCTGCAGTACGGCGGCGACGGCGCCGTCGTTGCTGGCGGGTTTGCCGCTTGCCACCGCCACCATCCGGCCCATGACCTCGGTGAGGTAGTTGTCCGAGGTGCGCAGCATCAGGTCCACCTGCTGGCTGACGGTGGCGGACTGGACTTCGGCGAGGAGCTTGCCTGACTGTCCGCCGGCGTCCGCGGCGGGCTTCCGCCCGGCCGGCAGCCTTGCGACGTCGGGCGCCACGGTGAGTCCCGCGGCGGCGCCGGCGGCCGAGAGCCGGTCCGCGAAGGCCTCGGCGGCCGTCATGGCGGCGTCGCGGGGGCGGGGTCCGGTGGTGACGGCGGGGTCGAAGCGGGCCGAGTTCAGGGCCAGCGGAAACAGCGGCGCCACTTCGCCGGCCGCCACGTCGTCCGGGCTCCAGGCCCGGCTCAGGGACGGTCCGCTGAAGAGGGAATCGTCCAGCAGGACGGTCACTGGACCGGCCACGCCGGCCTTCTGCAGCGCACGGACCGTGGTCTGCGCGAGGGTGGCGAGCCCGGCGTGCCCCAGGACAGCATCCGGTGCGGACTCGCCTGCACCCAGCAGCACGTCTCCGCCGCCGGTCAGGACGACCGTGCCCGGCGTGGGTCCGGCCACAACCCTGGTGCTGAAGCGCCGGTCCGGGCCGAGGGTGCGCAGCGCGGCGGCGGCGGTGAGGAGCTTGATGTTGGAAGCGGGGGCGCGGACCTCGTCGGCGGCCCGGTCGAAGAGCACCTTCCCGGTGAGGGCATCCTGGACCAGGCCGCTGAAGGACCCGGCGCCGTCGGTCTTCAGCGTGGCTTTGAGCTGGGCGGCAACGGTGGCGGCATTCGGCACCGGCGCATCGGCGCTGAGCGGCCGCATGCCTCCGGCGGTTTCCGAGCCGCCGTCGGGAGCGCTGAGGGTGGCGGGCATCTGCTGCCACGGGCCCGCCGCTGCAGGTTCCGGGGGAAGGGCTGGGCCGCGGAATCCGGGACTGACCACCAGGCCCGCGGGGACGGCGAGCGCCATGACCAGGAGGGTCAGGAGCAGCATCGGGACGATCCGCCCGAACCTTCCGGGCGCCGGAGCCGTACCCTCACGGCTCGTTGTGCGTTTCATGCTGCTGCTGGTCCTTTAGTCCCGAAATGTCCCCACTAGTTCCTGAAACCAGGGCCTGTCGCTATATCCTCAATAATAGTCGGCGGCACCGGCACTGCTTTTTCTGCACGCCACGTGTGCCGCGCACCCCCTGAATCCGTCGAGGAGCATTCCATGAAGCATGACGTGACCATCGAGATCCCCAAGGGATCGCGCGTCAAGTACGAAGTCGACCACGAGACCGGCCGCGTCCGCCTGGACCGCGTCCTGTTCACCTCCATGCAGTACCCCACGCACTACGGCTTCTTCGAGAACACCCTGGGCGAGGACGGCGACCCGCTGGACGCACTGGTGCTCCTGCAGGACTTCGATCTGCACCCCGGCGTGATCGTCGAGTCCCGCCCGATCGGCGTCTTCAACATGACCGACGACGGCGGCGGGGACGCCAAGGTCCTCTGCGTGCCGGCCGATCCGCGCTTCGACCACATCAACGAGATCAGCGACGTCAGCGAATTCCTGATCAAGGAAATCGAGCACTTCTTCACCCGGTACAAGGACCTGGAGCCCGGCAAGTGGGTCAAGGCCGAGGGCTGGGGCGATCGCGCCGCGGCCGAGGCCGAACTCGAAGCGTCGATCAAGCGCTTCGTCCCGCACACGCACTAACGCCTCCGCAGCACCAACGCGGGGTCACTTACCGCCGATCCGGCCGACGGATATGGGCGGTAAGTGACCCCGCGTTGCTGTTTGAGCGCAGATGACCGCTGGCAGCCGTGGGTCAGGAAAGTGTGAAATCGTTGGTTCATGCATGAACCAACCTTTAGCCCGCCCTGCGGCCCGGTCTCCGGGTGGCGGGACGGCGACGTGGTGCGTGCCACGGGTATTCCGTACGCCACCGCGGCGCGTTTCCAGCCCCCGGCGGGTGCGCCCGACTGGAGCGAAACCCTCGCGGCCACGAACCTCTCCCCCGCCTGCCCGCAGGCGCCGGTCCCGTTCCTGGACGACATTCTTGGCACCCGCTACGGCGAACTCCCCGGCAGCGAGGACTGCCAGCGGCTCTCGATCACCATGCCGAAGGACCTGCGCGACGGCGAACGCGTGCCGGTCATGGTGTGGCTGCACGGCGGCTCCTACACCTCCGGTTCCGGCGACCTGGCAATCTTCGACCCCAAGGCGCTCGTCGCCGAAAACCGCGTCATCGTGGTCTCCGTGACGTACCGCCTGGGCCTGTTCGGTTACCTGGCCACCGGCACCGGCCGGCCCGCCAACCTCGGCCTGCTGGACCAACTCGAGGCGTTCCGCTGGGTGCAGCGCAACATCGGCGCCTTCGGCGGCGACCCGGGCAACGTCACGGCTTTCGGTCAATCTGCCGGAGGCGACGCCGTCGCCCACCTGATGGCGACGCCGGAGGCCCCCACCCTGTTCCAACGCGCCATCATCCAGAGCGCGCCGCTTGGCATTACCCGCGGCCGAGACAAGATGAGCCGCGCCATGGGCGTCGCCGCGGAGGCCGTCAACGAAGACACCCCCGCGATGGAAGTCGTGGAGATCGAGGGGCACGTGTCGCAGGTGGCCCGGAAGTACGGGCTGATCGCGGCCATGCCCTTCGGCACCCAGTACGGGCATGCGCCCCTGCCGCCGGAGTCCGGGATTGAGGCCGCCTGGAACGCCACGGCACCCGGGATCGAGGTCCTGATCGGGCACACCTCCGAGGAAGCCCGGATGTTCCTGCCGCGCAACCCGGCGGTCAGCCGCCTGGCCAAGGTCCCCGTGCTCGGGCCCGCCGTCGTCAAGGCCATCAACTGGGCAGTGACCGAGGCGGTGTACGGCCGTTCCGCCAGGCGGTTCGCCCGCCGCCACACCCGGGCGGGCGGCACGGCCTACCGCTACGTGCTGTCCTGGGCCGCGCCTGGGAACTTCTACGGGGCGGCACACACCGTGGACCTGCCGCTGCTGTTCGGCGACCGGCGGACCTGGGAAGGTGTGGGGCTGGTCGCCGGAGCCAGCTGGGAGGAGATCGACGCCCAGGGCCGGGCCCTGCGTGGCGTGTGGGCCCGCTTTGCCTCGGGAAAGGGTCTGGAGAGCCGCGGCGGGATCCCCGGCGCGTTCCGGTACCGCGCTCTTTGAGCCACAGGAAAGGTTGATGCCATGTCCACCTCGCTGAGCCCCCGGGCGGGCAGCGGATGTTGACCCTCGGCGTCGACCTCGCGGCGGCCACGAAGAAGACGGCGGCCGCCGTCGTCGAATGGAACAATGGCACCGCCCGCCTGGCGCACCTGGCGCTCGACGTCGACGACGACGAAATCGTCCGGCTCTTTGGCGCTGCGGATCTGGCCGGGATCGACTGCCCCGTGGGCTGGCCGGACGCCTTCCTGCCCTTCATTGCCGGGCACCTGGCCGGGGATCCGCACCCCGTGCTTGACCACGACGGAATCGAAGGCCGCCGGCTGCTGGCCTACCGGGACACCGACCGCTTCGTCACCGCCCGGACCGGGTTGATCCCGCTCAGCGTCTCAGCCGACCGGCTGGCGCACCCGGCGATGCGCTGCGCCGTCATCCAGGCCAAGATCGCCGTGGAGCACGGTCCCCAGGCGCGGGACGGCAGCGGCCGGCTGGCCGAGGTCTACCCGGCAGCGTCACTGAAGTCCTGGGGCCTGCTGGCCCGCGGCTACAAGGGGCGCGGCGGCGCGGAAACGCAGCGGCTGGGCGATCTCCTCCGCGGGCTCAGGCAGGCCGCCCCGTGGCTGGATCTTGCCGGGCACGGGGAGCAGCTGGCCGGTTCGGACGACATGTTCGACGCCGTCATCGCGTCCCTTACCGCGCGGGCCGTGGCCCTCGGCGCGACTATCCGTCCCGACGCCGCGCACGCCCGGGCCGCACGGACCGAGGGCTGGATCCATCTGCCCACCGGCGGGCTGTCCGCACTCACCGGTGGGCCGGCCTAGACCCGCCACCGCGGGCAGGCTATTCGCCGCCGAGGGTCCAGCCGCTGATCTCCTTCGCGTCCTCGCCGTGCTCCCTGGTGTGGTTGTGGGCCCGGATGCGCCGGTCCTGCAGCGACTGGCGCAGCAGCGAGTGCCGTTCGGCCAGCCCCGGCACCCGGTCAATTGCGTCGATGGCCAGCTGGTAGCGGTCGATCCCGTTGAGCATGGCCATGTCGAACGGCGTCGTCGTGGTGCCTTCCTCCTTGTAACCGCGCACGTGCAGGCCCTCCTGGTTGGTGCGGCGGTAGGCCAGCCGGTGGATCAGCGAGGGGTAGCCGTGGTACGCGAAAATGATCGGCTTGTCCGCGGTGAAGATGCCGTCAAAGTCCCGGGAGGAGAGGCCGTGCGGGTGTTCGGCGGCATCCTGGAGCCGCATCAGGTCCACCACGTTCACCACCCGGATCTTCAGCCCGGGTGCCCCTTCCTTGAGCAGTTCGGCCGCCGCGACGGTCTCCACCGTGGGGACGTCCCCCGCGCAGGCCAGGACGACGTCGGGCTCCTCGCCCGGGACCTCGGAACCGGCGAATTCCCAGATTCCCAGGCCGCGCTGGCAGTGGTGCGCGGCGTCGGCCGGTCCCAGCCAGGTGGGCGAGGGCTGTTTGCCGCTGACCACGATGTTGACGTAGTCCCGCGAACCGAGGCAGTGCTCCATCACCGAGAGCAGCGT
Organism: Arthrobacter sp. 10T44; assembly: GCF_056393885.1. NCBI lineage: Bacteria > Bacillati > Actinomycetota > Actinomycetes > Micrococcales > Micrococcaceae > Arthrobacter > Arthrobacter sp. 10T44. The sequence continues at coordinate 497,879 of NZ_JBFTGT010000004.1, forward strand.
GTTCGCGTCCGGCGGCAGGTAGACCCGGATGACCTCGGACTTCTTGTTCACCGCGTGGTCGATGAAGCCCGGATCCTGGTGCGAGAAGCCGTTGTGGTCCTGCTGCCAGACGTGCGAGGAGAGGACGTAGTTCAGCGAGGCGACGGGCTGGCGCCACGGCAGCTCGCGGTGCACCTCGAGCCACTTGGCGTGCTGGTTGAACATCGAATCGACAATGTGGATGAACGCCTCGTAGCAGCTGAACACCCCGTGCCGGCCGGTGAGCAGGTAGCCTTCCAGCCAGCCCTGGCACAGGTGTTCGCTGAGGACTTCCATCACCCGGCCGGCGCGGGCCAGGTGCTCGTCGACGGCCTCGATCCGGTACTGCCAGACCTTGTCCGTGACCTCGTAGACGTCCTGCAGCCGGTTGGACGCGGTCTCGTCCGGGCCGAAGAGCCGGAAGGTCTCCGGGTTGAGCGCTATCACGTCCCGCATCCAGGAGCCGAGGGTGATCATGGCGCTGACCCGCTCCCGGCCCGGCTGGGCGACCTCCACCGCGTGGTCGGCGTAGCCGGGCAGCTTCAGGTCGCGCAGCAGGATGCCGCCGTTGGCATGCGGGGTGGCGCTCATCCGCAGCTCGCCGCCCGGGGCGTTCGCGGCCACCTCCGGCCGGAGCCGCCCGGCGCCGTCGAACAGTTCCTCCGGGCGGTAGGACTCCAGCCACTGCCCGAGCTGGGCCAGGTGCTCGGGATTGGTGCGGACTTCGGCGAGTGGCACCTGGTGGCTGCGCCAGGTGCCTTCCACCTGCAGCCCATCAACCGTCTTCGGCCCGGTCCAGCCCTTGGGCGAGCGCAGCACGATCATCGGCCACGCGGCGGCGGGAGCGTCGTCACCGTTCCAGCCGCCGGCGCGCCGTTCGGCCTGGATGGCCCGTATTTCCGCCAGGCACGCGTCCAGCACCGCGGCAAAATCGCGGTGCGCCGCGGCGGTGTCCTCCGGGTCAGTGACGGTTACGAAGTGCGGCTTGTGGCCGTACCCGCGCAGCAGCTGCTCCAGCTGGGCCTCCGGCATCCGCGCGAGAATCGTCGGGTTGGCGATCTTGTAGCCGTTCAGGTGCAGGATCGGCAGCACGGCCCCGTCCGCCGCCGGGTCCAGGAAGTTGTGGGAGTGCCAGCTCGCGGCCAGCGGCCCGGTCTCCGCCTCGCCGTCGCCGATCACGACGGCGGTGATCAGCCGGGGGTTGTCGAACACCGTGCCGTAGGCGTGGGCCAGCGAGTACCCGAGTTCACCGCCCTCGTTGATGGAGCCCGGTGTTTCCGGGGCGGCGTGGCTGGGGATGCCGCCGGGGTAGGAGAACTGCCGGAACAGCTCGGCCAGCCCGTCCTCGTCCGGGCCCACGTTGCTGTAGATCTCCGAGTAGGTGCCCTCCAGCCAACCGTTCGCCACCACGGCCGGTCCGCCGTGGCCCGGCCCGGCGACGAACAGCATCTCCTGCGAATCCCGGCGGATGACCCGGTTCAGGTGCGCATAGATGAAGTTCAATCCTGGAGTGGTGCCCCAGTGGCCGAGCAGGCGGGACTTGGTATCCCCGGCGCTCAGCGGCTCACGCAGCAACGGATTGGAGCGCAAATAGATCTGGCCTACCGAGAGGTAGTTGGCGGCCCGCCACCACCGGTCCACGAGGCCAAGTTCGTCCCTGCCCGCCGTCTCCGCGGTCCGCTGCCCTGTCCCCTGTTCCAACCCATTACCCACTGATGCACTCCGCCCCGGTCCGTGCCGCCGTCGGCAGCGTCTCCCCCCATCGCAACATCTCCCGGGACCAGAGACAAGCCCGCCGGGTGTCCCGGCGGGGGCCGCGGCGGGGTTGTTACGTGGCCGGCATCAGGCACACCCTGCGGGCTTGCCTCCCGTTTGCCACGCGGTAGTGTGGCATCCAGTATGTTCACGCTGACCATCAACCAAACCGACAGCCGGCGCGACGGCGACCGTGTGCCGCAGCTCCTCAAGGACCTGCGGCACATTCCGGCGCGCCTGGATTTCGACCGTTCCGTGGAGGACGAGGTCCAGGGCATCCTGGACTGCCCGCGTCAGGCCGTCGAGGCGGCGCTGATCGCCCTGCGGACGGGGGCCTGGTACGTCGGAATCGGCGTCGGCCCGGTCAACGAACCGCTGCCGAACCAGATCAAGGACGCGTCCGGCCACGGGCTCGTCTACGCCCGCCGCGCCGTGGACCGGCTGAGAAACGGCAAGGAACGCATCCCGGTGGCGGTGGAAGGCCCGTTCGCTGATCTGGCCGCGGAAGCCGAGGCCGTGCTGCGGCTGCTGGGCCACATTGTGCACGACCGGAGCGCCGCCGAGTGGCGGGTGCTGGACCTGCTGACCCCCGGCGTGCGCGGGCAGCAGAAGGCGGTGGCCGAGGAACTCGGCATCACCACGCAGGCCGTCAGCAAGGCCGTGGCCCGGGCGCAGTGGAACGAGGAACACGCGGCCCGGCCCGCCGCCGCCCGGCTGCTGGGCCTGATCCTCGACGTCCGCTAGGGCCGGCGCGCCCGCACCGGCGTCCGCGCCGGTGTCTTAGAGGAGGATGCTGCGCAGCACGTGGGCGGCGCCGTCGTCGTAGACCGAGTGGGTGACCTCGTCGGCGGCGGCGATCACCTCCGCGGGCGCCTGGCCCATCGCCACGCCGCGGCGTGCCCAGGTGAGCATCTCGATGTCGTTGCGGCCGTCGCCGACGGCGACCGTGCGGTGCGCCTCGATGCTCAGCCGTCCGCGCAGGTGTTCCAGGGCGCTGGCCTTGGTGACGCCGGCGGCGGCAATGTCCAGCCACGCCGTCCAGCCGACGGAGTAGGTGACGCCGGCGAGGCCCACGTGGCGGATGGCCGCGTTGAATTCCTCTGGCGTGTTCTCCGAACTGAACACCACGACGCGCACGGCGGTGGCCTCCAGCATGGTCTGGAAGTCGACACCGATTGCCTCGACGCCGAAGCTGGCGTCCTGGAAGCGTTCGGTGGAGAGGAAGTTGCCGTTCTCGTCCTCGAGCGCGTACTTGGCCGAGGGCAGCCGCTTGCGCAGCGCCCGGAGCGCCGGCCCGGGGTCGAAGGTGGCTTTGTGCAGCACCTCGTAGCCGTCGGCCAGTCCGGAATCCACGCGCAGCGTGACGCCGCCGTTGGAGCAGACCGCGTAGCCGCTTTCAATGCCGATGTGCTCGATGATGGGCAGCGTGGCGTTGAGCGAGCGGCCCGTCGCGATCATCACCTCGTGCCCGGCGGCCACCACGGCCTGGGCGGCTTCCCGGACGGGGACGGACATGTGCCCGTCATGGTCGACGAGGGTTCCGTCGACGTCGAGGGCGATCATCATTTTTTCGTTTGCATCTCGCTGGTCATCGTTGCCAGCGACTGAGGCTTCAGTCAATGTAGTCATCCAATAAGTAGAGCAGACACCGCCGACAGCTGCTAGGACGCGCGCCACAGCGGCACGTGAAGCGTCGGTGAACAACTGCCGGCGGCGGGTGGGCTAGAGGACGGGGAAGACCGTCATGCCCCCGAGGTACTTTTGCAGCGCCGCCGGGACGTTGACCGAGCCGTCCGGGTTCTGGTGGTGTTCCAGGATGGCGACGATCCAGCGGGTCGTGGCGAGGGTCCCATTGAGGGTGGCAACCGCGCGGGTGCCCTTGGGGGCGCCCTCCTCGTTCAGCACGCGTTCACGGATGTTGAGCCGGCGCGCCTGGAAGGTGGTGCAGTTGGAGGTGGAGGTCAGCTCGCGGTAGGCGCCCTGGGTGGGGACCCAGGCTTCGCAGTCGAACTTGCGGGCCGCGGAGGTGCCAAGGTCGCCGGCGGCGGTGTCGATCACGCGGTAGGGCAGCTCGCACTTGGCCAGCATTTCCTCTTCCCAGGCCAGCAGGCGGGCATGCTCGGCAGCGGCCTCTTCAACCGTGGTGTAGATGAACATCTCCACCTTGTTGAACTGGTGGACCCGGATGATGCCGCGGGTGTCCTTCCCGTGCGAACCGGCCTCGCGGCGGTAGCAGGAGCTCTGCCCGGCGTAGCGGACCGGACCGCCGGAGAGGTCCAGGATCTCGTCGGCGTGGTAGCCGGCCAGGGCCACCTCCGAGGTCCCCACAAGATAGAGGTCGTCCTCCGCGAGGCGGTAGATCTCGGCGTCGTGCTTGACGTCGAAGCCGGTACCCTGCATGGTTTCGGGCCGCACCAGCGTCGGGGTGATCATGGGCACGAAGCCGGCGTCGATGGCCTGCTCCATGGCCATCTGAAGCAGTGCCATTTCCAGCCGGGCGCCCACACCGCGCAGGAAGTAGAAGCGTGAACCGGAGACCTTGGCCCCGCGCTCCATGTCGATCGCACCGATCAGTTCGCCGATTTCGAGGTGGTCTTTCGGCTCGAAGTCGGGGAATTTGCGGGGCGTCCCCACCGTCTTCACCACAACGTAGTCGTCCTCGCCGCCCGCCGGAACCCCGTCCTCGACCAGGTTGGGAATGCCGCGCAGCAGCTCCTCCTGGGCGGACTGGGCGACGTCGGCCTCGGCCGAGGCTTCCTTGACCGAGGCCGCAAGGACCTTCACCTCGGCGAGCAGGGCCTGCTTTTCCTCGCCCTTTGCCTGCGCCACCTTCTTGCCGAAGGCGTTTTGCTCGGCGCGCAGGTTTTCAAAACGGATCAGCGCCGCGCGCCGGGCCGAATCCGCGGCGATGATCGCGTCCACCACGGATTCATCGGCGCCACGGGCGCGCTGGCTGGCACGGAACTTGTCCGGATTTTCGCTGAGGTCTTTTACGTCGATCACCAGATAAGAGTATCGAATCCGGGGGCCGCCCTTCGGCAGTCCTGCCGCGGCGGACACGCGGGATAGTGTTGGAGCAACATGCGCGACTGGCTGCTCTACCTCGTCATCGCTGGAGCCCTGGTATTTGCCGTCTCCAGCTGGTGGGGTGTGCGCCGGTTGAAGGCCAAGCACACGCGCAGCGCCGTCTGGGAAGAAACGCACAACCCGGGCCTGGTCAGGCAAAAGGTCGCCGTCGTGATGAATCCGATCAAGTCCAGGTCCGCGGAGGCCCGGGTCCTGGTCGAGAGCGCCTGCCTGGCGGCCGGCTGGGAGGCCCCCCGCTTCTTCGAGACCACCGCCGAGGACCCCGGCTTTTCGCAGGCCCGTGCCGCCGTCGAGTACGGGGCCGACGTCGTCCTGGTGGGCGGCGGCGACGGCACCGTCCGCGTGGTGGCGGACGTCCTGGCGCACACGGATATCGCCATGGGCCTCTTGCCGCTGGGCACCGGGAACCTGCTGGCCCGCAACGTCCACCTGGACATCGGGGACCTGCACGGCTGCGTGGAGATTGCGCTGTTCGGACACCAGCGCTTCATCGACACCGCCCGCATGAGGGTGGAGAACGCCCGGACCGGGCAGTCCGCGGACCATGCGTTTTTGGTGATCGCCGGGATGGGCATGGACGCCGAGGTGGTGGGGGACACCAACGACGGGCTCAAGAAGGCGGTGGGCTGGCTCGCCTACACCGAGGCCGGTGTGCGGCACCTTCCCGGGCGCCGCAAGAGGGTCTCCATCGCCCTTGACGACCAGCCGGAGCAGTCCCGGAAGATCCGCAGCGTGCTGTTCGCGAACTGCGGGCTGATCCCCGGCGGAATCGATTTCATCCCGCAGGCCATGATCGACGACGGCATGCTGGACGTGGTGGTGATGAGCCCGCGCAGCGCGATCGGCTGGCTGGCGATGTACTGGAAGATTGTGCTGAAGCACAAAAGAAACTTGCCGGTGATGACGTATTACCGCTCCGGCAAGATAGTGATCAAGTGCGCCGAACCGATGCCCACACAGGTCGACGGCGATCCGTCCGGCGAGGCCACGACCGTCACCGTCCGGGTGGCCCCCCGCTCGCTGCTGGTCCGGGTTAGGGAGGACCCCGCCCGCGAGGAACTGCCCCATGGCGGCGGGGCGGCCGGCAAGTCCGGCAGCAGCCAGGCCCGGCACCTGCCATGACCCGGCCGGCTTGCGGGCTTCCTTCTTAGCTGGCTTCCTTTTTAGCGTCGGCTTCCTTCTTCGCGTCCGCGGCTGCCTTGGCGGCGCGTGCCTCCGACTGCTCGCGGATCATCGCCTGCTCCTCCTCGAAGCGCAGCCGGTCCGCACGGTCGGCGTCGTCGCCGTCCCAGTCCTGGTTTTCGGCCGTCGGTTTGGGATTGACAATCATTCCCTGGCCGTCATTTTCTGTGCTGGTGCCAGCCATGACCCGCTCCTTCCGGTAGAGGACTACCCCAATAGATCAGGCAAGCATACGCACAGTTTCCAAGGGGTGGAAGTGCCGCATGTGGCATTTGCCTACGCTGTGGGCGAAGCCTGGGGCTTATATTCCTGAACCACAGATGCCCCCGTGAGTATGTCTTCGACCCATGCATGGGCGGCCCGGAATGCCTGGTCGGAGGTGTGCGGCGCCACCTCGGCGCGCTGGCCGTCAGCCCGGCCGTAGGAGCCAAGGAAGCGTGTCGCCGGACTGATCCGGTGCAGTCCGGCCAGCGCGTCGGCCACCCGGGCGTCGCCCACATGGCCGTCCGCGTCGATGCTGAAGAAGTAGTGGCCGAGGTACTGGCCGGTGGGACGGGATTCGATCCGGCTCAGGTTCACGCCCCGGGTGGCGAACTGATCCAGGATTTCCATCAGCGCGCCTGGCCGGTCTTCCGGCAGCGGGACCACCACCGTGGTCTTGTCCGCGCCGGTCCGTTCCGGCAGCACTCCGGGGCGCCCCACCAGCACGAACCTGGTCACCGCGCCGGGGTTGTCGCCGATGTTTTCCGCGAGCACCGCCAGGCCGGGCTGCTCGGCCGCGACGATGGGCGCACAGATGGCGGCGTCGTAGTGCGGGTCATCCTCCAGCAGGCCCATTGCGGCCGCGGCGGTGGAGGATCCCGGGATGTATTCCGCATTCGGCATATTAGCGTCGACCCAGAGCCGGCACTGCGCCCAGGCGTGACCGTGGGTGGACACCCTGCGAATGTCCTCGATCCGCAGGCCGGGCCGGGCCACCAGCACGAAGCTGATCGGCACCAGGGCCTCGCGGAGGATCCGCAGTTCCTGGCCGGTGGCGATCGCGTCGAGGGTTGCCGTGACGCCGCCCTCCACGGAGTTCTCGATCGGCACCATCGCCGCGTCGGCCGAACCGTCGCGGACCTTGTCCAACGCGGTGTTGACGTTCGAGGAGGGGATGCGGATGGCCTCCGCGGCGCCTGGCACCTGCATCAACGCCGCCTCGGTGAACGTGCCTTCGGGGCCGAGGAAGGTATAGGTGACAGTTGACGCGGACATGGTTCTTCTTTCGTTTACAGGATGACGGGCTTGAGCCCGTTGTCGGACACGAGCGGCAGGCCGTTCTCGAGCCACTGGTCCATGCCGCCGGCCACGTTCAACGCTGAGTAGCCATGGCCGACGAGCCACTGCGCAGCGCGGAAGGAACGTCCGCCGGTGCGGCAGATGACATACAGGTCCTCGTCCGGATCCAGTTCGTCGAGCCGGGCCGGGAGCTGGTCGAGGGGAATGTGGACGGCGTGCTCGGCGTGGCCGGCCGACCATTCGTAGTCCTCGCGTACGTCCAGGATCCGCGCCGCTTCGGGAATGTCGGAAACGGTCACGGTGTCGATGTCGCTCATGGTCGTCCTCTCCGCTGAAATCAAGGTCTGCCTCCAGCGTATCGCCAGCGGTCGGGGCCGGGGCCAAACAGGTGGCAGGTTACGCTTCTGGAGAGCGCAAAGGAGACCATTGGCTGAGATCCACGAGTTGTCCGCCGTCGCGCTCCGCGACGCCCTGCGCTCCGGCGAGCTCTCCGCGCGCCAGGCCGCGGCGCACTTCCTGGACCGCATCGCGGCCGACAACCCGCACCTTGGCGCATTCATCACCGTCACCGCAGAGCAGGCCCTCCAGGACGCCGACGCGGCGGACCGCCGGCATGTACGCGCGGCGGACGACGAACGCAGGGCGGCCCTGCCGCTGCTGCACGGCATGCCGACCGCGTTCAAGGACCTGACCGACGTCGCCGGCGTGGTCACCACGCACGGCAACGCCGCCCTGGAGCACAAGCCCGCCGCCACCGACGGCGCCCTGGCCGCCACACTGAAGGGCGCCGGCGTCGTCTCGCTGGGCAAGACGCAGGTGCCGGAATTCGGGCTGACAGCCTACAGCGAGAACCGGATCGCCCCGCCCTCACGCAACCCGTACGCGCTGAGCCGCAGCTCCGGCGGCTCCTCCGGCGGCAGCGCGGCCGCCGTGGCCGCCGGCCTGCTTCCCTTCGCCCCGGGATCCGACGGCGGCGGGTCCATCCGCATCCCCGCCGCCGCCTGCGGCCTGGTGGGACTGAAACCGGGCCGCGGGCTGGTCCCGGCCGGGGAAAGCACCGGCGACCCCGCCGGGCTGGTGGTCGCCGGTCCGCTGGCCCGTTCCGCGGCGGACGCCGCCCTGATGCTCGACGCGCTGGTCCCGCCGCCACCAACCCGCCAATCACCCGGAGAACGGGCCGGAGAACCAGCCGGCCGCCGGCGCAGCTACCTGCAACTGGCCGGCCAGGAGCCACCCCCGCTGCGGATCGGCGTCAGCCTGGACAGTCCGTGGCAGGCCGTCTTCCCTTACACCCCGGACCGCGAAGCCCTCGATGCACTCCAGACCGGCATCAGGCTGCTGGAGGCGGCCGGGCACGAGACCGGCGAGGCCGCCATCCGCTATGACAACCGCTACCCCGGCGCGTTTACGACGGCGTGGACCGCCGGCGTCGGGAGCGCCCGCATCGCGCCGCAGCGCGAGGCCCTCCTGACCCCGCTGACCCGCACCTTCCGGCGGCGCGCCCAGCAGCGCAGCGCGGCGAAGCTGAACGAGGCCCTCGGGTTCCTGCGCCAGTTCCAGCGGGACACTGTTGCCCAGTTCTCGGCCTGGGACCTGGTGCTGAGCCCGACATTGGCTCAAACGCCCCGGCCGGTGGGCTGGTTCACCGGCGCCGCGCACGGCGACGGCTACTGGCCCGCCGAGTGGCCCGCCGACGCGGACGACGACTACCGCAGGCAGTGCGAGTTTGCCCCGTGGTCCTCGCTGGTCAACGTCTGCGGGCTTCCCGCAATCAGCATTCCGGTGCACTGGACCGGCGGGCCGCCCGGCGCCGGCCTGCCGATGGGAATCCAACTGGTCGGCCCGATGGGATCCGAGGCGCTGCTGCTGCAGGTGGCCGGGCAACTCGGCTTCTAAGCTGCCCCCCCGGCGGGGATTACCCCGGCCGCGGCCGCGTGGGGTTTACTGGTGCCAACGCGGTTAACGACACGAGAGGGATCGATGAAGATCACCGGTGCAGTACTGGAGGAAATCGGCCGCCCCCGGCCCTTCGCGGAGTCCAAACCGATCAGTATCGCGGAGCTGGAGCTCTCCGCCCCCGGACCGACGGAAATCCTCGTCCGGCTCGAGGCGGCCGGCATCTGCCACTCGGACCTCAGCGTCGTCGACGGCAACCGGGTGCGCCCGGTGCCGATGCTGCTCGGCCACGAAGCGGCCGGCCGCGTCGTCGAGGTCGGCGCCGACGTCACCGACCTGCAGCCCGGCCAGCGGGTGGTCATGTCCTTCCTGCCGCGCTGCGAGCAGTGCGCCAACTGCGCAGCGGACGGCCGGCTGCCCTGCACCGCCGGTTCCAAGAGCAACAACGAGGGCACCCTGCTGCACGGGTCCATGCATTTGAGCCGCTCCGGAGAACCGATCTTCCACCACCTCGGCGTTTCCGGTTTCGCCAGCCACGCCGTCGTGGACCGGGCCTCCGCGGTGCCGGTCGGCGACGACATCCCGGCTGACATCGCCGCCGTCCTGGGCTGCGCGGTGCTAACCGGAGGCGGCGCAGTGCTGAACGCCGCCAAACCCCGGCCCGAGGACAGCATCATGATCGTGGGACTTGGCGGCGTCGGCATGGCCGCGCTGATCACTGCCGTCTCCCAGGGCCTCTCCCGGATCGTCGCCGTCGACACCCTGGACGAGAAACTGGAGCACGCCCGCCGCCTCGGCGCGCACGAAACGTACACCCCGCAGCAACTGGCCGAACAAGGCATCAAAGCCAAATTCGTCGTCGAATGCGCCGGCAGCGCCCGGGCGTTCGAGACCGCTTTCGCGGCCACCGACGTCGGCGGCACCACGATCACGGCCGGGCTGCCCTCTCCCGACGCCCGCGCGCAACTCTCCCCGCTGACCATCACTGCGGAGGCCCGCACAATCATTGGCAGCTACCTCGGCTCGGCCGTGCCGGCCCGGGACATTCCCAAGTACGCGCAGCTGTGGCGGGACGGGAAGCTGCCGGTCGAGGAGCTCATTTCCTCCCGGATCGCGCTGGCGGACATCAACCAGGCCATGGACCAGCTCGCCGACGGCAAGGCCGTCCGCCAGGTCATCATGTTCGACGCCGGCTAGCCTGGCCGCGGGGTCCCCTTCGGCCGACTCTCCCGGCAAAGCGGGTCCGCGAAACACCCTCGAATTGACTTGCCCCGGAGCGCCGCGGATGTGACAATCGCGCGCCTCGGTGTCAGCATTAAGTAAATGAGCACAACTCATTTAGCCAATCCCCCCGCTACAACGCCGGGCGATACCTCGTTTTTTGGCCACCCGAAAATGCTGGCCAGCCTCTTCTCCGTAGAAATGTGGGAGCGCTTCTCCTTCTACGGAATGCAGGGGATCCTCCTCTACTACATGTACTTCACGGCCGCTGAAGGCGGCCTCGAAATCAACAAGGCCCTCGCCGCCAGCCTGGTCGGCGCCTACGGTGGCGGCGTATACCTCTCGACCATCCTGGGCGCCTGGCTCGCGGACCGGCTTTTCGGCTCCGAGCGTGTGCTCTTCGGTTCCGCGGTCATGATCATGGCCGGCCACATCGCCCTGGCCCTCATCCCCGGGATTCCGGGCCTGATCGCCGGCCTCGTGCTGGTGGGCGTGGGATCCGGCGGCTTGAAGGCCAACGCCACCGCCCTGGTCGGAAGCCTGTACCGCGAGAAGGACGAACGCCGCGACGCCGGCTTCTCCATCTTCTACATGGGCATCAACGCCGGCGCCCTGATCGGCCCGCTGGTCACCGGCTGGCTCCAGGAAAGCCAGGGCTTCCACTGGGGCTTCGGTGCCGCCGCCGTCGGCATGGCCGTCGGACTGGCCATCTACGCCCTGGGCCGCAACAAGCTGCCCGAAGAGGCCCACCGGGTGCCCAACGCGCTGCCCGCAGCCGAACGCACCAAGTACGGACTGATCTTCGCCGTGATCGCCGCGATCATCGCCGTGCTGCTGGCGACCGGCGTCGTCAACGCTGACAACCTCGCCATGTCCATGGCGTACGCGGCCATCGGCGCGTCGGTGCTCTACTTCGTCCTGATCTTCAGCAGCAAGAAGGTCAATGCCACCGAGCGCAGCCGGGTCGCGGCGTTCATCCCGCTGTACATCGCCTCCGCCGCGTTCTGGGCGCTCTTCCAGCAGCAGTTCACCTTCATCGCCGTGTACTCGGAGGAGAAGCTGGACCGGAACCTGTTCGGCTGGGAAATGCCGGCCGCCTGGGTCCAGTCCATCAACCCGGTGTTCATCATCATCTTCGCCGGTGTTATGGCTGCCCTGTGGACCCGCCTGGGACGCAAGCAGCCCGGCTCGGCCCTGAAGTTCTCGATCGGCCTCTTCGTGATGGGCCTGGCCTTCCTGGCGTTCATCCCGCTGGCCGGCGACGGCAAGACGCCGCTGCTGGCGTTGGTGGGGATCCTGCTGCTGTTCACGCTGGCGGAACTGTTCCTCTCCCCCATCGGCCTGTCCGTCACGACCAAGCTGGCGCCCAAGGCCTTCCACACGCAGATGGTTGCCTTGTTCTTCCTCTCGGTCTCGCTGGGCACCACGCTGGCCGGCATGCTCTCGGGGCTCTACAACCCCGACGACGAACTGCCGTACTTCATCGGCGTCGGCGGCACGGCGATGCTTCTGGCCGTCGGCCTGGCTGCGGCCTCGCCGGCCATCAAGAAGCTCATGGGCGGCGTACGCTGAGCTAAATGAGCATCCGATATCGCCCGCCGGTTGAGGCGCGCGTCTACGTCCCGGCCCCCGGCGAGGCGTCCGACGTCGAACTCATGCCGGCGGGCGATGTCACTGAAGGCGTGGTGCGGGTCGGCGGGACAATCCGCCGACCGCACCAGCCGCAGAGCCTCGCCGTCGCAGGCTACCTCGACTGGCTCGAAGATGCCGGATTCGACGGCTCCCCGCGGTTCCTGGGCCGGGACGAGGAGGGCAGGGACGTGCTGACCTTCCTGCCGGGACAGTGCGCCGGGCCGGTGCCCGAGGCCTGGGTCCAGTCCGAGGAGCTGCTGGCTTCTGTGGCCCGTTTGCTGCGCCGGCTGCACACCGCCTCTGCCGGTTTCATGCCGGCCACCCACCCGTTTCCGCCCCGCTACATCCCACCGGTCGCCGTCAGGCAGGACCCCGCGGAGCTCGTGTGCCACCTGGACGTCACGCCGCAGAATGTGGTGGTCCGGGACGGCCTGGCCGCCGGGCTGGTGGACTTCGACCTCGCCGGGCCCAGCACGGCGCTCAGGGATTCCTTCAACACTGCCATGCACTGGACGCCGCTCCGCGACCCGGCGGACGTGTGGCCCGGCTGGGAGGGAGTGGAACCGTTCCGGCGGCTCCGTATCTTCGCCGATGCCTACGGCTGGGACCAGGACGAACGACGCCGGGTGCCGGGGCTGGGCATCGAGGCCGCGTCGCTGAGCTATGAACGGATGGCACACAACGCTGCCACGCTCGGCGGCGGCTGGGCCCGGATGTGGGACGACGGCGTGGGCGGGCTGATCCTCCGCCGTCGCGGCTGGCTGGAGGCCAACGCTGAGCAGCTGGTGGCTGCTCTTACCGGGTGATGAAGTCCGCGTTTGCGAAGGCGACCCCCAGGATCACAACCACCAGCAGGGTGATGGCGATTGCGGCATAACCAAGGACCAGTCCCGCGATAGCCAGGCCCTTGCCGCCCGGCTCGCGGTGCAGCGCCAGGTGGCCGAGGACGACGGCGGCCAACTGCGGGAGCAGGAAGAAGCCGAAGCCGAGGAACGACGCGATGCCGCAGCACAGGCTCGCGATACTCAGGCCCCTAGGCGCGGGAGCCACGCCGTAGTAATACGGCTGGCCGTAAGCGTCCGCGTACGGCCCGGCCGGCTGGCCGTAGGCGTCGTAACTGCCGGCCGGCTGGCCGAGGTGCGGGGCTGCCGTCGGCATCGGCGGAACATGGCCGTCGCCACCGTATGGCGGACGATACGGCGGCGGCTGGTAGCCTCGGTGCGCCTCGTCATACCCGGACGTGGGCTGCTCGGTCATGGAAATCCCCTCTGACGTGTGTACGTCAAGATTAGCGCCGCGCCGTTTCCCCCGGCCGGACGCGCGGCGTCACAGCGGTCCGATTCGGGCGAAACCATGTCGCGGCACCCCCTCGTCTGGCATGCTGGAGCCATGGCTAGCCGCGCGGGCACAGTTGCCCAACCCCAAGACCTTGTTGACCTCACTGCGCTTCTGGACGCGTACTACGACGTTTCGCCGGATCTCGGCGACCCCGGGCAGCGGGTCGCCTTCGGCACCTCCGGGCACCGGGGCTCAAGCCTCAAGGCGTCGTTTAACGAACCGCATATCCTCGCGATCACCCAGGCGATCGTGGAATACCGGGCGGGCCAGGGCATCACCGGGCCGCTGTACCTCGCCAAGGACACCCATGCCCTGAGCGAGCCGGCGCAGAACTCCGCGCTTGAGGTGCTTGCCGCGAACGGCGTGCACGTGCTGATCGACGCCCGCCACGGCTACACGCCCACCCCGGCGTTGAGCCACGCCATCCTGACCCACAACAACAACTCCGCCGCAGGCGCGCCGCAGGCCGACGGCATCGTGGTGACGCCGAGCCACAACCCGCCCGGCGACGGCGGCTTCAAGTACAACCCGCCGCACGGCGGCCCGGCGGACACTGACGCCACAGGCTGGATCGCCAACCGCGCCAACGAACTGCTGGAGAACGGACTGCGCGGGGTCAAGCGGGTTCCGATCGCGGACGCCATGGCTGCCGGCACCACCGGCAAGTTCGACTTCCTGTCCAGCTACGTCGATGACCTGCCCTCGGTGCTGGACCTGAACGCGATCCGCGAGGCGGGCGTCCGGATCGGCGCCGACCCCATGGGCGGTGCGTCCGTGGACTACTGGGGCGAAATCGGCGAACGCCACCACCTGAACCTCACCGTGGTGAACCCGACGGTGGACCCGCAGTGGGCCTTCATGACGCTGGACTGGGATGAAAAGATCCGGATGGACTGCTCCTCGCCGTCGGCGATGGCCTCCCTGATCAACCGCATGGCTGTTGGTGCGGACGGGTCCGCACCCTTCGACATCGCCACCGGCAACGACGCCGACGCCGACCGGCACGGCATTGTCACGCCGGACGGCGGGCTGATGAACCCGAACCACTACCTCGCCGTCGCGATCGACTACCTGTACCGGCACCGCAACGGGTGGAACCCGCAGTCCGTGATCGGCAAGACCTTGGTGTCCTCCTCGATCATCGACCGGGTGGCCGAAAGCCTCGGCCGGAAGCTCGTCGAGGTGCCGGTGGGCTTTAAGTGGTTCGTCCCCGGACTGCTGTCCGGCGAGGGTGCCTTCGGCGGGGAGGAATCCGCCGGTGCGTCGTTCAACAAAATGGACGGCAGCGTCTGGACCACGGACAAGGACGGCATCCTGCTGGCGCTGCTGGCGTCCGAGATCACGGCGGTGACGGGCAAGTCGCCGTCGCAGCTGTACAAGGGCCTGACCGACAAGTTCGGCGACCCCGTCTACGCCCGGATCGACGCCGCCGCAACGCGCGAGCAGAAGGCCGCCCTGGGCAAGCTGTCGCCGTCGGACGTCACCGCGACGGAACTGGCCGGCGAAACCATCACCGCCAAACTGACCGAGGCGCCCGGCAACGGCGCGGCCATCGGCGGATTGAAAGTGGTCACCGAGAACGCCTGGTTCGCGGCCCGGCCGTCGGGCACCGAGGACGTCTACAAGATCTACGCCGAGTCCTTCAAGGGCGCGGAGCACCTGAAGCAGGTGCAGGCCGAAGCCAAGGCCCTGGTGGACGGGGTTATTTCCTAGCCGCAGCCGTGGGCCGAGGCTCAGGCCGTCTGCTCCTCGCGGAGGCTGGCGGCCAGTACCGACCGGTCCCGGCCGAGCGTTTTGGCGCGGTAAAGAGCGGCATCGGCCGACGCGATCAGGGCCTGCAGATCCACCCGGCCGGGGCCCGTCGAGGCAATCCCATAGCTCACGGTAGGAAGCCGCGCCTCAACGTTCGGCTGTGCCTCCTGCAACCGGCGGCTGATCGTGGCCGCCATCTCGCCGGCACGTTCCGGGCTGACGCCCGGGAGGAGCAGGACGAACTCTTCGCCGCCATAGCGTCCCACGAGGTCGGTTGAACGGACCGAGGCCGTGCACGCTGCGGCGAAGGTTTGCAACGCGACGTCCCCGGCCGCATGGCCGTACTGGTCGTTGACAGCCTTGAAGTGGTCCAGGTCTGCCAGAACCAGCGAGGCCGTGGTGCGGGCGTTGCCCAGGCGGCGCAGTTCGTTCTCTGCCAGATCCACAAAGGCGGTGCGGTTCAGTAGCCCGGTGAGCCCGTCAACCGTGGCCCGCGCCCGAAGGTCACGGGTCAGTTGTTCGTTGCTCAACTCGGCCATGGTGAAGGATGCGAGCACAAGGATCATCGTGGTGAGAAGGGTCGTCACCACGGAGCCGAAGTAGGTGACGAACACCGGCCCATGGGGGCCGTCAATGACAAAAACGGTCAGGCGTCCAAGATAGAAGAGGGCCAGGAGCGCTGAGCCGTAGGCGAGGGGGCGGTGCACCCTGGAGTAGTCGACGTCGAGCAGGAAGAGTTCGCGGCACGATAGCCCCAGCATCAGCGCCATCATGCCCAGCATGACCGGGCCGCCGGACCAGTCGTTCGTGGCCGGGTGGTCAAACACCGAAACGACGCCCGTCACAAAAGGCCCCGCCGTCAAGGACCACAACCTCGGAATGCTCGTCCGCAGCGACCGGGCCCCTGCCCACATGGCTCCGGCGCCGCCGACCAGCAAGGTATTTCCCAGCGGGTTTGCCCACACTTGGTGGACCGTGCCGTCCCACAGATAGGACGCGGATCCGGTCAGGAAGAGCAACAGCGCCGAACACCACCAGCCGCTGAACGGGGAACGGGTCCGCCTGAAAGTGATGAAGTAGAACAGGCACAGCAGCGTCAGGGTTACTACAGCCAAGGCAACACGCAGGGTAGAGGTGTCAAGCATCATCCTGTGGTTCCCCCAGCACGCACCTAGTGACCCAAGTATTATTCGGAGTCAAACTCTCAATTTGACCTCAGTATTGCACCTCGGACCATAAATGAAGAGGTTCATTCACAATGTGGCCTCCCAGAGCCTGAGCACCCGCCGCGTGGCATGGCCGCCGTCGGGAGCCATGTCCACCAAGGCGATCCGGTCCAGCGCCATTTGCTCGCCCGCGCGGGGGGCTTTTTCACCCCGGTGGGAAACGTGCGGACGGAAGGCAGCCATCGTGTAGCCGGGGGTTGCGACCCGGCCATGAAGAGCCTCGACCGCTGCCACGAGGGCTTCGTGGAGGGTCTGGAGCGGGGCGCTGGGTTCGATCAGGCTGACCTGGACGGAGCCGCCGCGGCCAAAGCCCGCTTCCCCGCCCACGGTCACGGTGCTGCCCAGCGCGGCCCTGGCCGGAGCGTCCATTAGCCCGGCCACCTGGGTGGCCAGGGTGTCGCCGGAGAGGACGGCGTCAGCCCCGCCGTCGTCGGCTGGCAGTTGCTCGACGACGTCGAACTTCACCAGTGTGATGTGCAGCGGCCAGGCGTCGCGCGGGAATTCCATCCCCTCGGTAACGGGTTCCAGGAAGGCGACCACAATCAGATTCCGCATGGGCCCAGTCTGCCACTGGTCGCCGACGCCCGCCCCTGCCTGTGGCTGCCTCGGTCGCTGCCTCGGTCGCTTAGACCGTGCGGACCACGTCTTCGTAGGCGAACTTCGGCTTCGGGGCGCCCCAGGCGTCCTCGGCGGCCTGGCCGATGTTGACCACCATGAAGCTCTTCTGGCTACCGTCCGGGAAGAAGGCGGTGTCGATCTTGCTGAAGTCGGCACCGGTCATCGGCCCGGCAGCGAGTCCCAGCGACCGGACGGCGAGGATGAAGTAGCCGGCCTGCAGGTGGGCGTTGTTGTTGCCGGTGGCCGCGGCGAGGTCCGGGGCGGCGTCGTACATTGCCTTGGGGGCGTTGTAGCCGGGGAGGAAGTTGTCCCACTGCTCGTGCCACGCGGTGTCGACACTGAGGACCGCGACCAGCGGTGCGGAAGCCGTCTTGGCCCGGTTGCCGGCGGACAGGGCGTCCACCAGCGTGACGCGGGCCTCGTCCGAACGGACATAGGTGACACGAAGGGGCTGCGAGTTGAACGCGGTGGGACCAAACTTCGTCAGCTCGTAGATGGCGCGGGCCTGCTCGTCCGTGACTTCACCGGTGAAGGAGTTGGCCGTGCGCGCCTGGGCAAAGATGGCGTCCACTGCTGCGGCGTCGATTACTGCTTCTTCATGGGCGATAGTCATCGCGTACCTTTCGCTGGGCTTCCACCCCGTCCGGGGCACTCTTGCTGTCCCTCGGTTCAACCGATGCCCGGGCCGGCTGCTTCCCGGGGCGCGGGGTGACGTCGCCCACAACGGGCTGATCGTGCCGTCATGCGTCCTTCGCCAGCTGCACCATGCGAATGCTGTCGCGGCGGTACATTGCGGCGTGGTCGTTGAGTTCCGGCCGTCCGGTTGCGGCCGCCCGGCCCTCGGAATAGTCGGCGAGTTCAACAAGCCTGGCGCCGAGTGTTTTCAGCACGTCCCGGCGCGGGAACGGTAAGCCGTAGGCTGCAATCAGTTCGTCCAGGCGGCCCATTCTCTCCGGCCCCTCCGGCGCAGCGACGCCACCGCCCTCAATGAACGGCACCAACTGGTAGGCCAGATAGGCGAAATCCCAGATCCTCGGCCCGGGCGACGCCGCGTCAAAATCAAAGATTCCGGCGAACCGCTGGTCTTGGAACACCATGTTGTACGGGGCAAAGTCGTTGTGGCACACCACCTCGACCGGTTCGTGGGTTGGCAATTGCCAACTGAGCGTCTCGTGCGCCAAACCGACGCTGGAATCGTGGATCTGCCGAAGCAGGCTGGCCGCGTCACGCAGGATCGAGGGATGCCAAATCCACTCCGGAAGCGGATACTGCACCACGTCCCCCGGCAGGAAGGACAGAATTTCGCGGCCTTGTTCGTCGAGGCCGGCTGCTGCCGGAACGCGCGTGATTCCACTGGCGCGGAGCGCATCGAGCAAGGCGTGAACGGCCGGCGTCCAGGGCCCGGAGTTTCGGCGGACGGTGTCCCCCACGCGCACCACGATGCTGGAATTACCACCGGCAAGGACCTCTTCGTTCACCATCCAACCAATCTAGGGGATGGGGTGAGCGCCGGTTGGCGGTTCGGTGCCCGCCCCTTCGGTGAGGGGGACGGCGGCCGGCGCCCCGGGCGCATAGGCGCCCGGCGTCGTCGTGGTGCTAGGAGGACGAGAGCTCGCGGTGGTCGTTGGCCTGTTCGATGAGATCGGTGTCCGCGGGAACGTCGTTCAGGCGCCGGTTGGCGGGTCCGGAGGGAGACCCTGGACGCCCGCCCCCTCAGAAGATCTAGTGAGTTGGGCTGTAATGTCATCAGTCCAGTCGTCGATGGAAGTCCAATCCCGCAAGTCTCCGAAGTGGCCGCCGGTGAGCCGGAACAGGACCCGGAGCGGCCCTGGCATCTGGGCCGCCTCGTAGACACCCGAGAAGACTTTGTGGCCGCGAAGCTCAACGTCCTGGAACTGGGATTGTTCCAGGCGCTGCTGTTGTAGTGCCGCACCGCGCTTTCGAAAAAGTCTCGGCAAGGCGTCGGACATCCCCACGCTGAAGGCCCAGACAGGTCGTTTGGCCAGCTCGTGCGCATTGTGTGTGAAGAACACCAAAGCCGGATCCAGCCACGCCTGATTGTGGATGGCGCTGCCGACGACGAATGCGTCGTAGCCGGAGACAGACTTAACTTCCTCCACGGACCGGCACTCGACCTCGCCCAGCGCAACAGCCATGCGGTCGGCTACGTGTTGGGCGATTTCCCTAGTGGACCCCAGTGCACTTGCGTAGGCAACGAGAACCCTCATGGTTGAACCTCCTACCGTCCTCGCTCAAGTCTGTTGGAAGCTGGGGCCGGTTGGAACCTGCCATAGGTCCCGGCACAGGCCAGGCCGGCGACGACCAGTGGCAGTATGTAGGTGGAAGTCCGCTGTACTTTTAGGGGAAGGCTCGGCGAATGACGTTTGCGGAACTGTCCGTCCGTCCGGGCGCGGAGGAAGATGCAGGCCAAGTTCGGCGGTTGTCGATCGCTTTCACACCCGCCGCCCGGGATGTGCCGCAGCAGGACTTCGACAGCCGTTACGCGAACGTACTCTCAGACGGGGCCTGGTGCGTTGCTGTGGCCCAGTCGGGCAGCCGGCTCCTCGGCTACGGACTGGCCCAGGACTTCGGGCCGGGTTTGCGCACCACCTTCACTACGGGCCGGGTCCATGACCTCTACGTCGATCCGGAGGCACGTCGGCTCGGCGCGGGGAAGGCGTTGATGGACTTCATCTTCGATTGGGCCAGATTACGGCCGCAGCCGATGATTCTCGACTGGCAGGCGAGCCCCTCTGCCGTGGGCTTCTACGAAGCGCTGGGGTTCCCGGCCGATCGTGTGGGCGACTATCCGGACTATCCGGGTTTCACTCTTGACCTGCGCGAATAGCGGCGGCGGATAGGAGTAGTTGGAGCGCGCAGCTGGGCGGCACCGGCTGCTCCTAATAATGTCTGAGGTCTCTGATGAACTAAGTTCATGGGAATCAGTGCAGCTCTCATTGCTCGTCCGGCCGGCTGGCCGGGTGATGATGTCCGTTTTTTGTCCCTGGCCGGTCCCGCGCACGCCCGGTCCGAGGCAGGCGCCGGCTGTTCCGGTGCGGGCAATAATGTCGTAGGTCCACGGCAGGATTGATTCATGGGAACCAGTGCAGCCCTCATCGCTCGTCCGGCCGGCCGGCCGGGTGATGATGTCCGCCGGGGCCCGTCGCTGCGTAGCGTTCTGGGACAGTTACGGGAGTTGACCGCGACGGCGGTCGGGGATGCGGCGCTTTTCGGGTTCGGGGAGGCCGTGGAGTTCGCTGCCGGGGTTGAGGAGGCTGCCCGGGCCTTGGAGTACCTGCAGGTTGTTGCTGCCGGGGCGGTGGACCGGACCCGCAAGGAGGCCGCCGCCGAGAACGCCCCGGTCCTCGATGACGGTTACCGCAAGACCGGGGAGTTCCTGCGGGACCGGCTCCAGATCACCGCCGTCGAGGCCCACCGCCGGCTGGCCCTGGCCGGGGACGTGTTGCCGCGGACCGGGATCACCGGCCAGCCGCTCCCGCCCCTGCGCGAGGAACTCGCCGACGCCGTGGCCGCCGGTACCGTCCCGTCCCGGTCCGCGACCATCATCACCCTCGCCCTGGCCCGGGTCCGGCCACTGTGCGATGCGGAAACGGCCGCCCGGATGGAACACGCCCTGACCCGCACCGCAGTGGAGCACGACCCGGATTTCCTGGCCCGGGTCGCGAGGCGCTGGACGGACGCGATCGACCAGGACGGCGCCGAACCCTCCGAGGAGGTCCTGCGCCAGTTACAGGGCGCGTTCCTCCGCAAACCCCGCCACGGCCTGCAACACCTGGAAATCTTCGCCACCACCGAACAGTTCGAACACCTGCTGACCGTGATGAACACCGCCACCAACCCCCGCACCGGCACCCAAGCTCCCGGTAATGCGGCAACCGGGAGCGCGGGCAGCGAACCCGGCGCAGAAGCGGGCAGCGAACCCGGCAGCGCGGCCGGCGGCGTGGCAGGCGCCGAAGAAACACTGCTCGACCGGCGGTCGAGGCCGCAGAAATCCCTCGACGGCCTGGTCGGCGCCTGCAAAGTGGCCCTGGCTTCCGGCGCACTGCCCGCCACCGGAGGGCTCCGGCCCCAGGTCATGGTCACCATCGATTACCGCGAC
>NZ_JBFTGT010000005.1:0-227812 GCF_056393885.1 Arthrobacter sp. 10T44
TCCCGGTTCACCCGGAACACATACGACGGCGACGCGGACGCCTTCGGCACATCCACGCTCCTGTCATCGGCATCACTGCCGCAGTCCCGCACATACTTATTCGCCCCCGACCACGCCGCATGCACACAACCACCCAACTGCACCGGCGCCGCCGGAACCCCCTGCCCGCCAAAGGYCACCGTCTTCGCCGCCGAACCATCCAACGGCACCTCAAAAAGCGCCTTCGGCGTCGCCACCGCCACAGCACCCGCCCCGGGACCGGGCTGCTGCAGCTTCGCATCCTTCGCATCCGCCAACGCCAACTCACGCCCGCCCGGCAACAACAACTTCCCGCCGCCCGCGTCCAGCACCACCGGCTGATCCCCCACCACGCTCAACTGGATGCTGCCCGCACCCTTCAACCCCTCCCACGAACTCACCTGCGAATCCGTGACCCGRCCATCAGCATCCACCGCCGTCACCGTCACCTGACCCGACGTCGGATCCGCACTATAAATCCGGTCATCAGCCCCCACCGCCGACACCGTCCCCCGCGCCCCCGACAGCACCGGCTCCGAATTCTCCTCATCAAAACCATTCACCGTCGACGGCGACAACGCCCACACCCGGCCCCGCGCCGCATCCGTCACCGCAATCACCCGCGACCCGAAACTCACCTCCGCCGACCCCGGCAACTTCTTATCCCCGCCCAAACGCATCTGCGCCGCCGACACCTGGTTCAACGTCGAACCCGACGCATCATCAACAAACACCGTCCCGGCATCCTGCAACACATCAAACGTCGTCGACGCCGGCGTCACCGCACCATCCAACACCCGCGACGGATAATTCAACCGCCCCACCGCATTCTTCGCCTTCGACACCACCCACACACCACCATCGTTCAACTCCACCTCAGCAGTCTTAAACCCCGGATAGATGATGGCCCCCGTCACCAACACCGCAGCAGCAGCCACAATCCCCCAGTGTCACGCCCGCTGGACGCAGTGAAGTGCCTTGGCGTGGTCGGATATCCACGACTATGACATATTGACCATCGAATAGAGAAACCTGCGCGCCGCTATTGCGGGCGTTCAGGGTCTTTGCCTGGCCGCCTAATCCAGGACCAGGCCCCTCCCGCTGCCCCGTTGCAGCTCCACGGGGTGGATTTCGCCGAAGCCGCGCACGTTCTCGGCGTCGCGGGGAAGCAGTACGAAGCGTTCGTCGTGTTCCAGCGCCGCCGCGGTCATGGAGTCCACCAGCACGGTGCCCGGATCGGCCAGCGCCGTGAGGCGGGCGGCCAGGTTCACGGTGGGCCCGTAGATGTCACCCAGCCGGGAGAGGATGCGGCCCCACACCATGGCCACGCGCGCCTGCGGCAGGATCTCGTCCTCGTTGAAGGCCTGCGAGAGGGCCAGCGAGATCTCGGCCCCGGCAGCAGGGGTTTCGGCAATGTAGAGGACTTCATCGCCGACCGTCTTCACGAGGCGTCCGCCGCCGACGGAAATGATTTCCGCGCACTTGTTCTCAAAGCGCTGCACCAGCTGGGCAAGGGTCTTTTCGTTCATCCGGCGGGACAGGCTGGTATAGGAGACCAGGTCCGCGAAGCCGACGGCGCGGGCGAGCGGCAGCGGGGCGTCGTCCTCGTCCCCTTCGCGGCCTTCCTCGCTTGAGGCCAGGCCGGCCTCGGCGCGCACGGCCAGGCGCTGCACCCCGGCGTTGAGCTGGCGGCGCCAGGAGTAGACCAGCATTTCCTCGAGTGCGTCCACGAGCGAGGGCAGTTCGCTGACCAACCGCTTGCGGGCCACGGCGTCGGTGACCCCCTGCTGGTGGACCATGTCCTCCACCAGGGCCTCGATCTGCCAGACCACCATGCGGTCCGTCATCTGGCCGATGGCGCGGGTGACGGAGATGGCCGCTTCCTCGGTGAGCTTGCCGGCGCGGACCAGGTCCACAATTGTGCTCAGCGCGGACTGGTCCCGTTCCGTGAACGCCACGTCGTCGTCGCCGAGGTTGGGGAACCCGAGGGCACGCCAGAGTTTCCGGGCGGACAGCAGGGACAGCCCTGCACCCGCAGCCACCTCGCGGCGGCGCAGCTTGCGTTCGCCGCCCAGCAGCCGCTGCTCGAGGGCCTTGGTGGCGAGGCGTTCGGCGGACATGGTGCCGGTGGGAGGGGTGGCAGGCGGCTCTTCGGCGGCAGCCGGGCCGGAGGCGGCGTCGTCGTTGTCGTCGTCGGTATCAGCGTTGTCGTCGGTGGCGGCGTCAGCAGCACCGTCGGCGGGGTCAGCAGCACCGTCGGCGGGGTCAGTGGCGTCGGAGCTGGCGTCGGTGTCGAAGTCGGCCGGGTCATCGGAGTCGGAAGCTGCGAGGGAGTCCAGCACGGCGGCTTCGAGGGAGGACGCTTCGAGTACCGCTTCGGGCACGTCCGAGGGTTCGGCGGCCAGGAGTCCGGTGTCGGGGTGCACGTTCTCAGCGTTCATCTCTTCCACCTTCTCTCAAGTCCATGGGCCATTCGCCGGGATCGTGCATCGTGTCGTCGGCCTCAAGCAGTTCGTCCTCCGGAAGTTCGTCTAACGCGTCGAGAATGAAGTTCCGGAACGTCATGACTTCGGGGACGTCCGGAATCACCGTGCTGGAGGGGTACCCGGTATCCAAGGATATATTCCCCGAGCGCAGGGTCCGTTGGAGCAGCGTCTGTTCGATGAACACATTACGGACCGCGGCCAGCGGAACCTGCTGGTCGCGCCGCCGCAACATGCCGTATCGGGCAACCAGGCGCCGGCTGGTCAGGGTGTAGCGGCTGGCGTGCCAGGTCACCACCCTGGGGAGGCAGTAGCCCACCAGCACCCAGGCCACCAGCGCCAGGCAGCCGCCGATCAGCCACGGCGTCCAGTCGGGAGTGACGAGCGGGACGAGTTTGGCCGGCCCGCCCTTCACAATCCAGGCGCAGGCATAGGCGGTGAGGGCGGAGACCAGGATGAACAGCAGGCCCGGGACGATCAGTGTCCGCGGCTGGGGGCGGGTAACGACAATCACTTGCTCGCCCGGGAGGAGCTCCTTACGCATAGCCGCTTTCGCCGCCGGCCTCGCCGGGAGGGGTCCAGGGACGCAGGTGCACGACGTCGCCGGCGGTCACCACGTGCTCGTGCCCGGCCGCATCGACCACCAGCAGGGATCCGTAGTCGTCCAGCCTGGTGGCGTGGCCGATGATCTCGTGGTCGCCGGGAAGCTGGGCCCGGACCTGCTTGCCGAGGGTGGTCAGCACGTGCTCCACCCGCTTGTGCAGCGAAGGACCGCCAGCCATTCCCGCGGCGGGGTCGCCGTCGGCGTTGCAGAAGCTGCGGTAGAGCGTGGCGAAGCGGGAGAGGTAGCTTTTCAGCAGTGCCGTCCGGTCCACCGTCGTCGGGTGTTCCAACAGCACCGAGGTGGCCGTGGGCACCGGAAGTTCGGCCTCGGTGAGAGTGACGTTCAGCCCGGTCCCGAGCACCACGGGGGGAACGGCGCCGTCGCCCATGGGGCCCAGCTGTGCGAGGATGCCGGCGATCTTCTGGCCGCGGACCAGGACGTCGTTGGGCCATTTGAGTTGGGCCGGGATGCCGGCGGTTTCCAGCAGGGCCTCCCGCAGCGCGAGCGCGGCAAGCAGCGAAAGCCAGGAGTAGCTCTGGGTGGGCAGCGGGCGGCCCTCGGCGTTGACCGGCCGGAGCACGATCGAGACCGAAACGGAGCTGCGGGCCGGGGCTTCCCAGTGCCGGTCCAGGCGGCCGCGGGCGGCGCTCTGGTATTCAGCAGTGAGCACGGACAGGTCCGGCCAGGCACCGGGATCCACGCTCACGCCGCGCAGCAGGTCCGCGTTGGTGGAGCCGGTGGACTCCACTACGGTCAGTTGCGGGATGCCGTTGGCCGAGAGGAACGCGGCGTCGCTGAGGGCGCCCTGGTCCAGGGGTGGACGGTCCGGTGTCTCCTGCGCGGCTTGCATGCTTGAATCCTACCGAGTTACCGCTCCGCCGGCTCCGGCCCGGTCACCGCGGAACGTCCCCACGTTTGGACGCCGCCGCCGGCGCGTTGCACTGACACGCCGCGGCATTCCGGCGTCGAACCCGCAAAGGTGGGGAGTTTCGGCGGCCCGCACCGCCCCGGAACGGCGAAAAGCGGCCGGAAACTCAGAGGAAAATGTCAGGAACCAGCCGGTCTTCCGGCGCGCCCAGGCTGTACGGCGCGAAGTCCGTGACGCCGGCTGCGGCCAGCACCTCTTCGTCGGTGTAGAAATTTCCGCTCCAGCTGCCGGATGCCGGGATGGCATTGCTGGCGGTCAGCACGGCGTGGGCGGCGTCGGCCATGATCTGCGGGCCGCGCGCACCGCGGACGATCTGCTCGCCGCCGGGCATGTTGCGGATCGCGGCGGTGTCGATCAGGGTGCAGGGCCAGAGCGAGTTCACGCTGATGCCGTCCACCTTGAGTTCTTCGGCCAGGCCCAGCGTGGTCAGGCTCATGCCGTACTTGGCCATGGTGTAGGCAAGGTGCATGCCGGCCCACTTGGGGTCCAGGTTCAGCGGGGGCGAGAGCGTGAGGATCTGCCCGGCCGTGGATTCGCGGAGCGCCGGCAGGGCGAGCTTGCTGAGCAGGAAGGTGCCGCGGACGTTGATGTCCTGCATGAGGTCATAGCGCTTCATGTCCACGGCGTCGGTCTTGGAGAGGTCGATCGCCGAGGCATTGTTGACCACAATGTCGATCCCGCCGAAGCGTTCGACGGCGGCGGCAACCGCGCCGGCGACGTCGGCGTCGTTGCGCACATCGCCGACCAGCGGCAGCGCCTGTCCCCCGGCCTCCTCGATCTGCTCGGCGGCCGAGTAGACGGTGCCCTCGAGTTTGGCGTGCGGCTGGCCGGTCTTGGCCAGCAGCACGATATTGGCGCCGTCCCGGGCGGCACGGAGGGCGATCGCCAGGCCGATGCCGCGGCTGCCGCCGGACATCAGGATGGTGCGGCCCGCCAGGGTACCCGAGGCCTGGTACGGCTCCGGCTGGCGGGGTTCCGGGGAGACGGCCGAAGCGTCGTTGCTTGAAGTCATAGCCCCACCTTAGCCGATGTTACTCACCAGTAACATACCTTTTCGCGGGACGGTCAGGACGATCCCGCCCGGTTATTGCCCGCGCGGACGCGGAAATATGGCCCGCACCCGCGGAATTCCGGGGTCCAGCCCCGGTGCGGCCGCGGGCAACTGGGCTGGAGCGCAGCAGCCGGCGGTGAAGCTTGGGGTGAAAATTGTAGGTTTTCTACAGCGGCGCGGACGAATACCGTCACTAGACTTGCCAGCACGGCCATGTTTTTGTGTGGAATCCACTTAAGCGCCACCGCACAGGCCTGCGACAGCCGTAACGATGAACAGCAGCGAACAACAGAGCCGGAGACACTTGATGAGCCACGATCTGACCACGACCGCGGGAAAGATTGCCGATTTCCGCGACCGCCAGGCCCGTGCCGAGCAGCCCTCCGGCCCGGAAGCGATCGAGAAACAGCACGCGCGCGGCAAGAACACCGCCCGCGAGCGCATCGACCTGCTGCTCGACGCCGGGTCCTTCGTCGAGTTCGACGCCCTCGCCGTGCACCGCTCCACGGCGTTTGGCATGGAGAAGAAGAAGCCGCTGGGCGACGGCCTGGTCTCCGGCTACGGCACCGTGGACGGCCGTCCCGTGGCCGTGTACAGCCAGGACTTCTCCGTCTACGGCGGTTCACTGAGCCAGGTCAACGGCGAGAAGATCGTCAAGGTCCAGGAGTTCGCGCTGCGCAACGGCTGCCCCGTGGTCGGCATCCTCGACGGCGGCGGCGCCCGCATCCAGGAAGGCGTCGCCTCGCTGGCCATGTTCGCGGACATATTCCGCAACAACGTCCACGCCTCCGGCGTCGTGCCGCAGATTTCGCTCATCATGGGCCCCTCCGCCGGCGGCGCGGCCTACTCCCCCGCCCTGACCGACTACGTCGTCATGGTGGACAAGACCTCGCACATGTTCATCACCGGCCCGGACGTGATCAAGACCGTCACCGGCGAAGACGTCGACATGGAGACCCTCGGCGGGGCCCGGCAGCACAACGCCAACACCGGCACCTCCACCTACCTCGCCGCCGACGAGGCGGACGCCGTCGAGTTCGTCCGCGAACTCCTGGACTTCCTGCCCTCCAACAACCTCGCCGAAGCCCCGGTGCTGGAGCACAGCCAGCAGCCGGAGCTCGACGACGACGACCTGGCCCTCGATGTGCTCATCCCGGACTCGGCCAACCAGCCGTACGACATGCGCAAGGTGATCGAACAGATCGTCGACGACGCGCATTTCCTGGAGATGCAGTCGCTCTACGCGCCGAACGTGATCATCGGCTACGGCCGGGTCGAGGGCCACACCGTGGGCATCGTGGCCAACCAGCCGATGCAGTTCGCCGGCACCCTGGACATCGCAGCCTCGGAGAAGGCCGCCCGCTTTGTCCGGCACTGCGACGCCTTCAACATCCCCATCATCACGCTGGTGGACGTGCCGGGCTTCCTGCCGGGCAAGGACCAGGAGTTCCAGGGCATCATCCGCCGCGGCGCGAAACTGCTCTACGCCTACGCCGAGGCCACCGTGCCGAAGCTGACCGTGATCACCCGCAAGGCCTACGGCGGCGCGTACATCGTGATGGGCTCCAAGAAGCTCGGCGCCGACCTCAACCTGGCCTGGCCCACCGCGCAGATCGGCGTGATGGGCGCCCAGGGCGCGGTCAACATCCTGTACCGCCGCGAGCTCGCCGCGGTTGCGGAGGCCGGCGGCGACGTCGAGGCCAAGCGCGCCGAGGTCATCCGGCAGTACGAGGAGGAGCTGCTCAACCCGTACCAGGCCGCCCAGCTGGGCTACGTGGACGCGGTGATCGCCCCGTCCGAGACGCGGCTGCAGATCATCAAGGGCCTGCGCGCGCTGCGGGACAAGCGTGCCAGCCTGCCCGCCAAGAAGCACGGGAACATCCCGCTGTGACGCCCTCGATCGAACCGGGGACCGAGCCGGAAGCCACCCCGCCGGCGGCACAGCCGGCGCTCGCCGTCGTGAAGGGCGAGCCGACGGCCGAAGAACTCGCGGCACTGACCGCAGTCGTCCTTTCCCTGGGCAGCGGCGAGACGGCCGCTGCGGAGAAGCCGGGCGTGCGGCACTGGATCCGGCGGCAGCAGCTGCAACTGGCGCCGAAGCCGGGCCCGGGCTCGTGGAAGCGCAGCCGCGGCTAAGAAAAGTTCAGTAACCCTTTCATAACTGGCGCGGCCCGGCTAGTCTCGTTCGGGTGACTACCCAAACAACTCAGAACACCACGCCCGACAATCCGGTTCCGGCACGCCCGCAGACCGCGATCGACGTCGTCGCTGACGCCTTCACGGACACCCTGATCCGGCTCAACCCGAGCTTCGCCACCGAGCTGGGCCTGCCCGGCCACGAAACCGAGTACCCGGACTTCTCCCCCGCCGGCCATAAGGAGTTCGCTGCCGCGGCCCGCGAGGCCCTCGCCGCGCTGGACGGGCTGGAGCCCGCTGACGACGTCGACGCCGTCACCCTGGACGCGATGCGCGAGCGCCTCGGCCTGCAGCTTGAGATCCACGACTCCGGCTGGGACCTGGCCGAGCTGAACAACATCGCCTCCCCGGCCCAGGAGATCCGCGCGATCTTCGACCTGATGCCGATGGACACCGCCGCGCAGTGGGAGCACATCGCCGGCCGCGCGCACAATGTCCCCGCTGCCCTGGACGGTTACATCGTGTCGCTGCGCACGGCCCGGGACGCCGGCCGGGTCTCCGCCGCCCGCCAGGTCCGGATCGTGATCGAACAGACCACCAAGCACGCCGCGGACGACGGCTTCTTCGCCAAGCTGGCCGCCGAGGCAAAGACCGCCGAGGGTCCGCTGCCCGAAGACGTGCAGTCCAAGCTCGACGCCGGAGCTGCCGCCGCCCGCGCGGCCTATGCCCGGCTGGCCGGCTTCCTGGAATCCGAACTGCTGCCGGCCGCCCCGGAAAAGGACGCCGTGGGCCGCGAACGCTATGCCCTGGCCTCCCGCTCCTTCCTCGGCGCCACGGTGGACCTTGAGGAGACCTACGCCTGGGGTGTCCAGGAACTCGACCGCCTGATCGCCGAACAGGAGCGCGTGGCCAACGAGATCCGGCCCGGCGCCACGGTCGAAGAGGCCAAGGAAATCCTGAACAACGATCCGGCCCGCGAGCTCAAAGGCACCGAAGCCCTCCGGGCCTGGATGCAGGAGCTCTCCGACAAGGCTGTGGCCGACCTCGCTGGCGTGCACTTCGACATCCCGGACGCCATGAAGACGCTCGAGTGCAAGATTGCCGCCACCCAGGAAGGCGGCATCTACTACACCGGCCCCTCGGACGACTTCAGCCGGCCGGGCCGGATGTGGTGGTCTGTGCCGCCGGGCGAGGACACCTTCACCACCTGGGCCGAGACCACCACGGTCTACCACGAGGGCGTTCCGGGCCACCACCTGCAGGTCGCCACGGCCACTTACCGGCGGGAGCTGCTGAACAAGTGGCGCCGCAACGTCTGCTGGACCTCCGGGCACGGGGAAGGCTGGGCACTGTACGCCGAGAAGCTGATGCAGGAGCTCGGCTATTTGAAGGATCCGGGCGACCACATGGGCATGCTGGACATGCAGCGCATGCGGGCGGCCCGGGTGGTGTTCGACATTGGCGTGCACCTGGAGTTGGAGGTGCCCGAGCGTTGGGGGTCGGGCACCTGGACTCCGGACACGGGGTACGAGTTCCTGAAGCAGAACCTTGCGATCAGCGAGGGCCAGCTGAAGTTCGAGTTCACCCGTTACCTCGGCTGGCCGGGGCAGGCGCCGTCATACAAGGTGGGCCAGCGGCTCTGGGAGCAGATCCGCGCCGAGCTCGAATCCCGGCCGGGCTTCGACCTCAAGGCCTTCCACACCAAGGCGCTCAACATGGGCTCCGTGGGGTTGGACACGCTGAAGCGGGCGCTGCTGGGGTAGGCCGGGACTGTTGCAGGCACCCTGCCTGGTGTCCCGGGGGAGCAGCCATCCTCTGCGTGCTCGCTCGTTCCTCGCTTAGACGCACGCTGCCGGATGCCTGCTCCCCCGGGCCTATGGCGAGACAATCGCCACACTCTGGGGTGGAATAACTTCATAAACGGGTGGTCTTTCGGCGTCTTTGCGGGGATCTTGTGGGCGGGGGAATATCTGGGGCGCGTAACATTTCTCAACGTTTGTTCGCCGTGTTATGCAGCCCGGTCCTAGCGTATTCAGGTGACCACTCAGACAAGCACCCCCGCAACCGCAGGCAAGCCCGGTTTCCAGCTGCACAAATGGGCCGGCTCATTCGGCTTCCAAATCATCGCCGCCCTGATCGTGGGCCTGGGCCTTGGCCTGCTCGCGAAATACACAGGCAGCACCAAGGCCAACCCCAACGCCCTCGGCGCCACCCTGCAGACCATCGGCTCGAGCTACGTCTCGCTGCTGCAGACCGCCGTCGTGCCGCTCATCTTTACCGCGGTCGTCAGCTCCATCTCCAACCTGCGCGCCGTCTCCAACGCGGCCCGGCTGGCCTGGAACACGCTGCTCTGGTTCGCGATCACCTCGCTGATCGCGGTGCTGATCGGCATCGGCCTGGGCGTGCTGCTGCAGCCCGGCGCTGGCACCGGCATCACCAAGCAGGCCGAGTACGCCGGCAAGTCCGGTGACTGGTGGGCGTTCCTGACCGGGCTGTTCCCGAAGAACTTCCTGGGCCTCGGCGCGAGCACCACCGTCACGGACGGCGTCGCGACCACCGCCGTGAGCTTCAATGTCCTGCAGATCCTCGTGATCGCGATCGCCGTCGGCATCGCGGCCCTGAAGGTGGGCAAGGCCGCCGAGCCGTTCCTGAACCTCAACGCCTCCGCACTCGCCGTGATCCAGAAGGTCCTCTGGTGGATCATCCGGATCGCCCCGCTCGGCACCGTCGGCCTGATCGGCAACGCCGTGGCCGTCTACGGCTGGGACACCATCGGCTCGCTCGGCAAGTTCACCTTTGCCATCTACGTTGGCCTCGCCCTGGTGCTGTTCGTGGTGTACCCGGTCCTGGTCCGCAGCCACGGCCTGTCCATCAAGCAGTACTTCTCCGGTGTCTGGCCCGCGGTGCAGCTGGCCTTCGTTTCCCGCTCCTCCGTAGGGACCCTGCCGCTGACCCAGCGCGTGACCGAACGCTCCCTGGGCGTGCCCCGCGCCTATGCCTCCTTCGCCGTGCCGCTGGGCGCCACTACCAAGATGGACGGCTGCGCCGCGATCTACCCGGCTGTATCCGCGATCTTCGTGGCCCAGTTCTTCGGCATCCAGCTGGACTTCACCCAGTACCTGCTGATCGCCCTCGTCTCCGTGCTGGGCTCCGCCGCGACCGCCGGCACCACCGGCGCCGTCGTCATGCTGACCCTGACACTCTCCACGCTGGGACTGCCGCTGGCCGGCGTCGGCCTCCTGCTGGCGATCGACCCGATCCTGGACATGGGCCGCACCGCGGTCAACGTGGCAGGCCAGGCCCTGGTCCCCACCATCGTGGCCAAGCGCCAGGGCATCCTGGACGAGTCGCTCTACAACGCCCCGCGCAACGGTGACCCGTTCAGCGACGACGTCGTGGACGCCGATGTTGTGGACGCCTCCCGTGTGGACGCCGACGGCGGTGTCCCGGCTGCCGAGGGACGCGAACTGGCCGGCGCCAAGGCCTAAGCCCAGCGCCTGACGAAAGTAGTCCCCGGGGTTCTCCTCCCGGGGACTACTTTTTATGGTCCTGGTGCTGCTGCGCCCTAGTGGCCGCCTCCGCCGATAACGCCCTTCTCGACGGCCTTGGTGACCGCGTCGGCCTCGGCCTGGGTCAGGGTGCCGTCGCTGACAGCCTTGTCCAGCCTGGTCTTCAGCGCCGCGGCGCGTTCCGCCTGTTCGGCGGTGCGGAGCTCCGTCAGGGCCGCCGTCACCTTGGCCTCGTCAATGCCCAACGAGGACGAGAGGGACTTGGCCAGCTCCGCCTCCATGGCCGCCCTGTCCGGCCGGGTACCTTCAGCCGGCCGGGCGGTCGGTTTGTGGGCGTCGCGGAAGGCTTTCAGCGCGTCGGTGACCTTGGCTTCGTCCACGCCGAGCTTGGCCGCGAGTTCGGATGCCCGCGCACCGCCGAAGCCTCCGCGTTCGCCGCGTTCACCGCCAGGGCCGTGCCCGCCGCGCATTCCCATGCCGTCACCCTTTGTGCTGCTGCCGTCCGGGGAAGCGGTGGAGCTGGGGGTTGGGGTCGGCGTCGTGGTGGCGGAGGCCATCCCAGCGACTCCGACGCCGGCGCCCAGCGCCAGGGCGGCGGCCGAAATGCCGAGCGTGATTCTCTTGGTACGTGACATGTGCGCTCTCCTGGATCTGCCGTACAGCGACGGCTCTGCGGTCAGTGGTCTTTCGCAAGACGTGACTCCAGTGTGTGCCGCGGGCTTCGGCGGGAGCTGTCCAGAACCTTTCATCTTCCTGTGAATGCTTCCAGGCCGTGCCGTTCCCCGAAACCTTCCCTTGTCCCGGGGCGCAAAGTGGCTAGGCTCAGCTCATGCTGATCGTCACCTCAAACGACATCCCCGGCCACCGGATTGACGCCGTCTTCGGCGAAGTCATGGGACTGACCGTGCGGTCGCGGGACGTCGGCGCCCAGGTCGTGGCGGGATTACGTTCGCTGGCCGGCGGCGAGCTGCGCGAACTGACCCAGGTGCTTTACGAGAGCCGGCAGGAGGTCATGGCGCGGATGGTCGCGGAGGCCGCGCAGCGCGGTGCCAACGCGATCGTGGCGATGCGGTTCGACACGGCCCACATGGCCAACAACTGGACGGAGATCTGCGCCTACGGCACGGCGGTGTTTGCCATCCCGCTGGGCGCCGGCGAGCCCGGCGCAACGGGCCAGTCCGTCCAGCTGACGAGCTGAGCCCAGAAACTTGCCCTGAGTGCAAACATGCACATAGTGTAAGTGCATGCCCACTCCGCCCCTTTCCGACCCCGACGGCGGGGCGGCGCCGCCGTCGCGACGCGAACTCAACAAGGCCGCCACCCGGCAGGCCATTACGGATGCCGCGCTCGGCCTGCTCCGTTCCAGGGGCCCGGGCAACTTCACGGTGGAGGACATCGCCGAAACCGCCGGCATCTCCCGCCGGACCTTCTTCAACTACTTCAGCAGCACCGAAGTGGTCATCGCCTCCGTAACCCACGGGTTCCTGGACACCGCGCTCCAGCAGTTCCGGCTGCGCCCGGCCGACGAACCGATCCTGGAATCAGCGCAGGCGGCCCTGGTTGAACTCGCCGACCCGATGACCATTGCTCCGCTGGCTGAGCTCTACAGCCTGGGCCAGTCCAACCCGCAGCTCAACCGGTCCGAGCTCGAGGCCTGGGACCACTGCACCGCCGAGATCATCGACGCCGCCCGCGAACGCTTCGCCCGGGGCTCCGGCGTCGAAATCGACGAGCTGTACCTGCGCGCCCTCGCCGGCTCGGTCATCTACTGCGGCAAAGCCGCCATGGATGTTTGGTTCGCACGCTGCGGCGGCTCACTCACCCCCGAATCGCTCTCCACCCTGCGCCAACTCCTGATCGACTCCATGGGCCTGCTGGGCTCCGGATTTGCCTCCCCCGCAGCCGTCCCGGCCGCCACCCCACCCGCCGCCCCTTCCCCAGATCGGTCCTGACATGGCTCTTTTGCTCTATCGACTCGGCAAGTTCTCCTACCGCCACCGCTGGCTCGTCATCTCCCTCTGGCTTGCCGTCATGGTTGCCGTCGGCGGCGCCGCGGCGGCGCTTCACGGCACGCTGTCCAACAACTTCCAGATCCCGGGTACCGAAACCCAGCAGATGGCGGACAAGCTCAAAAAGGAACTCCCGTCCTCCTCGGGCGGCTCCGCGAGCATCGTTTTTGAAGCCAACGACGCGCAGTTCGGCCAGGCCGGCAAGGACGCGGTCTCCGCCGCGCTGACCAAGCTGAAGACCCTCCCCGACGTCCAGGGGACCGTGGATCCGTTCGCCACCCAGGCCCAGCTGGACAAGGCCGTCACGGACCTTGCTGCCGGAGAGCAGAAGGCCGCGGCGGGCAAGGCCCAGCTGGACAAGGCCGCTGCGGAGCTCGCCGCCGGCAAGGCCCAGCTGGCCGACGCCGAGCAGCAGATGGCCGCCGCCGGGCTGCCGCCCGCGGCCGTCGAGGCCCAGCTCGGCCAGCAGAAGGCCGCCCTCGCCGCCGGGCAGGCCAAGCTCGACGCCGGCACCAAGGAACTCGAGGCCGGCAACGCCAAGCTGGCGCTCGGCAAGCGCCAGCTTGAGGCCTCCAACGGCCTGCGCTTTGTCTCCGAGGACGGCAAGGCCGCCATCGCCCAGGTGCAGTTCAAGACCTCGATCAACGGCCTCAAGCCGGAGGTGCGGCAGGAAGTCCAGGACATCGTCAAGGAGGTCTCCGCCGCCAACGTGACCGCCCTGCCCAGCAAGGAAATCAGCGAGGACATCTCCGAGATCTTCGGCACCGCGGAGATCATCGGCATCGCCGTCGCCGCCTTGGTGCTCATCATCATGCTCGGCACCCTCGTCGCCGCCGGCCTCCCGCTGCTGATGGCAATCGTCGGCGTGGCCGTCGGCGTCGGCGGTACCTTCGCGCTCAGCGGCGCCGTCGACATGAGCTCCATTTCCCCGATGCTGGCGCTCATGCTCGGCCTGGCCGTCGGCATCGACTACTCCCTGTTCATCGTCAACCGGCACCGCGGCCAGCTGCTCAAGGGCATGGATCCCGAAGAGTCCGTGGCCCTGGCCACCGGTACCTCCGGCAACGCGGTGCTCTTCGCCGGCCTCACGGTGATCATTGCCCTCGCTGCCCTCGTGGTGCCGGGGCTGCCGTTCCTCGCCGTCATGGGTCTCTCCGCCGCCGCCACGGTGGCCGTCGCCGTCGTCGTCGCCCTGACTTTGACGCCGGCCGTCCTGTCCCTGGTGGGCCGCAAACTGATTTCCAAGCGGGCCTGGGCCAAGGCGGAGCGGCACAACGCCGCCCCGGGCCACGAGACCGAGGACCGTGCCAGGGATGAATACCGCAGCAGCCACGGCTGGGGCGGCGTCGTCACCAGGCACCCCTGGCTGGCCCTGGTGGCCGGCGTGCTCCTGCTGGGCGTGGTGGCCCTGCCCGCCAGCCAGCTCCGGCTCGCCCTGCCGGATGCCAGTTCGGAGCCGGTCGCCTCGCAGGCGTTCAAGGCCTATGACGTCACCAAGCGGAGCTTTGGCGAGGGCATGACCGGGCCGATCATCGTCGTCGGCGACTTCCCCGCGGGCCTCAGTGCCGCCGAGGCGCAGGCCAAGCAGTTCGACGTCGCAGACATCCTGCGCAAGACGGACAACGTTGCCGCCGCGGTGCCGCTGGCGCTGAGCGAGGACCGCCGCACCGCCGTCTTCCAGATCCTGCCAAAGGAGGGTCCGGCCAGCGCCAGCACCGTCGAGGTGGTCTCGGATCTGCGCGCCGAAAAGGGCCGGATCCAGGACGCCACCGGCGTCGGCATCGGCCTCACCGGCCAGACCGCCGGCAACGTCGACGTCTCCAGCAAGCTCGGCGCCGCGCTGCCGCCCTACCTGGCGATCGTCGTCGGGCTCTCGCTGATCCTGTTGCTGCTGGTGTTCCGTTCCATCGTGGTGCCGCTGCTGGCCACCGGCGGATTCCTGCTCTCGCTCGCGGCCGCGTTCGGCGGCGTCGTCGCGGTGTACCAGTGGGGCTGGCTGGGAACCGTGTTCGGCGTCGAGAACCCGGGCGCGGTGCTGAGCTTCCTGCCCATCATCCTGATCGGCGTGCTGTTCGGCCTGGCCATGGACTACCAGGTGTTCATCGCCTCCGGCATGCGCGAGTCCTACATGCACGGCGAAACGGCCAAGCACGCGGTCCGTTCCGGCTTCAGCCACGCGGCCGCCGTGGTTACCGCGGCCGCGATCATCATGGTCAGTGTGTTCTCCGGCTTCATCTTCTCGCACCTGAACATGGTGCGGCCGCTGGGCTTCGCGATGGCCTTCGGCGTGCTGGTGGACGCGTTCGTGGTGCGCATGACGATCGTCCCGGCCGTGATGTACCTGCTCGGCCGCAAGGCCTGGTGGCTCCCCCGTTGGCTGGACCGCATCCTGCCGGACGTCGACGTCGAGGGCGCCAAGCTGCACAAGCCGACGTCCGACGCCGATGCCGACGCCGACGCTGCCGGCGCCGGCGAGCCCGAGGAAGTCGCCGCACGCTAGCCGGCACCGACCAAAGCAACGCGGGGTCACTTCGCGCCCATAAATCCCCTTCGGATGGGCGCGAAGTGACCCCGCGTTGCTGTACCGCCCGTGAACTAGGCTGGAGCCGTGACCCGCCTCATTCTTGCCTCCCAGTCCCCCGCCCGCACCAAGCTGCTCAGCAACGCCGGCATCGCCCACGACGTCCTCGTCTCGGACGTCGACGAGGACGCCGTGCAGGCCCGCTACGGTGTGACCGACCCGCACGACACCGCCCTGCTGCTGGCGCGCGCCAAGGCCGAGGCCGTCGCCTCGCTGCCCGAGGCCGACGGCGCCCTGGTGATCGGCTGCGACTCGGTCTTCGAGTTCGAGGGCGAGGCCCACGGCAAGCCGTACACCGCCGACGTCGCCAGGGAGCGGATGCTCCGGATGAGCGGCAGCATGGGCGTGCTGCACACCGGCCACTGGCTGGTCGACTGCCGCGACACGGACCCGAAATCCTCGGACGACGACGACGACGACGCCGGCACCGGCACCGGCGCGACGCTGGGCGCTGTCTCCTCCGCGGAGGTGCACTTCATGGAGATGAGCGAGGACGAGATCGACACTTACATCGCCACCGGCGAGCCGCTGCAGTGCGCCGGGTCCTTCACGATCGACGGCTACGGCGGGGCCTTTATCCGCAAGGTCGACGGCGACCCGCACACCGTCGTCGGGCTCTCCATCTCCACCCTGCGCAGCCTGCTGGGCCAGGCCAAAGTGAATGTCACCGAACTCTGGACCGGCGGGGCCGCCGACCCCGCCGACATCCGCGCCGAGTGAACTCCGGGGCACCTCCGCGGTCCGTGCCGAGTGAGCCATTTCGCACCACCTTGTAGGAACCCCACAAAGGATCGGCCGTTTACGCGCGGGATCCGCAAGTAATATCGGCGGAACCCACAAAACCGCGCTAGGCTCCCTGAAGGAAAGAAGGAGACGCCTTGTCAGCAAATTCGGAGCAGTCCGCAACGCCAGTGCCCGCAGCCACCACGCCGGGCACCCACCGCCTGAGCAAGGTGCTGATCGCCAACCGCGGCGAAATCGCCGTGCGCATCATCCGCGCCGCACGCGATGAAGGCATCGCCTCCGTGGCCGTCTACGCGGATCCGGACCGCGATGCCCTGCACGTCAAGCTCGCCGACGAGGCTTACGCCCTGGGCGGCAACACCGCCGCCGAGTCCTACCTTGTGATGGACAAGCTGATCGAGGTGGCCCAGCGCTCCGGCGCCGACGCCATCCACCCCGGCTACGGCTTCCTCGCCGAGAACGCCGAGTTTGCCTCGAAGGTGATCGCCGCCGGCATCACCTGGATCGGGCCCTCCCCCGAGGCCATCTCCGCCCTCGGCGACAAGGTCCAAGCCCGCCACATCGCCGAGAAGGTCGGCGCCCCGCAGGTCCCCGGCACCGCCGATCCGGTGAATTCCGCCGAGGAAATCCTCGAATTCGTCGACAAGTTCGGCCTGCCGGTCGCCATCAAGGCAGCCTTCGGCGGCGGCGGACGCGGCATCAAGGTCGCCCGCACCCGCGAGGAGATCCCCGAGCTTTTCGAATCCGCCGTCCGCGAAGCCACCGCAGCGTTCGGCCGCGGCGAGTGCTTCATCGAGCGCTTCCTGGACGCCCCGCGCCACGTCGAGACCCAGTGCCTCGCCGACGCCCACGGCAACGTCGTCGTCGTGTCCACCCGCGACTGCTCTCTGCAGCGCCGCAACCAGAAACTGGTGGAAGAGGCACCCGCCCCGTTCCTCACCGAGGAGCAGAACCAGCGGCTCTACGACTCCTCCAAGGCCATCCTCAAGGAAGCCGGCTACCTCGGCGCCGGCACCTGCGAGTTCCTCGTCGGCCAGGACGGCACCATCTCCTTCCTCGAGGTCAACACCCGCCTCCAGGTGGAGCACTGCGTCTCCGAGGAGGTCACCGGGATCGACCTGGTCCGCGAGCAGTTCCGGCTGGCCCGCGGCGAGGAGCTCGGCTACGGTGACCCCGAGGTCCGCGGCCACTCGATCGAATTCCGCATCACCGGCGAGGACCCGGGCCGGAACTTCATGCCCGCCCCCGGCACCATCACCAAGCTGTTGAATCCCACCGGTCCCGGCGTTCGGATCGACTCCGGCGTGGAGCAGGGCGACGTCATCAGCGGCAACTTCGACTCGATGCTCTCCAAGCTGATCGTCACCGGTGCCACCCGTGCCCAGGCCCTGCAGCGCTCCCGCCGCGCCCTCGAGGAAATGGTGGTCGAGGGCATCCCCACCGTCATCCCGTTCGACCTCGCCGTCGTCAGCGACCCCGACTTCGCCCCCGCCGAAGGCCCGTTCAAGGTCCACACCCGCTGGATCGAGACCGCCTTCGTCAACGACATCCCCGCCTGGACTCCCACCGGCACCGCAGCTGAAGCAGCCGACGCCGGCGAACGCCAGCGCGTCGTCGTCGAGGTCGGCGGCAAGCGCCTCGAAGTGGTGCTCCCGGCGTCCCTCGGCTCCATCTCCGGCGGCGGTGGCGGCAAGCCGGCGAAAGCCAAGAAGCGCTCCCGGAGCGCCGGCACGGCGGCGCCGGCCGGCGGCAACGCCCTGACCTCCCCGATGCAGGGCACCATCGTGAAGGTGGCCGTCGCCGAGGGCGAGCGGGTTTCCGAAGGCGACCTCGTCGTCGTGCTCGAAGCCATGAAGATGGAACAGCCGCTTACCGCACACCGCGCCGGCATCGTGATCGGGCTCTCCGCATCGGCCGGCGAGACCGTCTCCGCGGGCGCCGTGATCGCCATGATCGAGGACGGCGAGCCGGCCGAATAGCGGCATCGCCGGCGGCGGGGGCAGACTTAGTTACGTGAAGCCATTTCTGCTCCTCGCCTCCCGCGCCGAGGACGCCGCCGCCGACGACGAATACCTCGCCTACCTGCGCTACACCGGGCTCGCCGAGACCGAGCTGCACCGGGTCCGCATGGAGGCAGCCCCGCTGCCCCGGCTGGAGCTCAGCGAGTACTCCGGCGTGATTGTGGGCGGCAGCCCGTTTACCTCCAGCGACCCCGCGGAGCATAAGAGCGACGTCCAGCACCGGGTGGAGCGCGAGCTGTTCGCCTTACTGGACCGGATCGTGGCCGAGGACTTCCCGTTCCTGGGCGCCTGCTACGGCGTCGGCACCCTGGGACTGCACCAGGGCGCCGTGATCGACCGGACCTACGGCGAGGGCCTGGGCGGCGTCACCGTCAGCATCACTTCCGCCGGGCAGCAGGACCCGCTTCTGCGCGGCCTGCCGGAGCGGTTCACGGCGTTCGTGGGCCACAAGGAGGCCTGCACTGTGCTGCCCGGCGGGGCCGTGCTGCTGGCCAGTTCCGAGACCTG
The DNA here is from genome assembly GCF_056393885.1 of Arthrobacter sp. 10T44. Taxonomy (NCBI): domain Bacteria; kingdom Bacillati; phylum Actinomycetota; class Actinomycetes; order Micrococcales; family Micrococcaceae; genus Arthrobacter; species Arthrobacter sp. 10T44. Next base: position 18,592 of record NZ_JBFTGT010000005.1, read on the forward strand.
CCCGGTGCAGATGTTCCGGATCCGCTCTAACCTTTACGCCACCCAGTTCCACCCCGAGCTCGACGCCGACGGCCTCACCACGCGGATCGACATCTACCGCCACGCCGGCTACTTCCCACCCGACTCCGCCGAGGAGCTGATGGCCCAGGCCCGGCATCACAACGTCACCGAGCCGATGGCCATCCTGCGCAACTTCGTCGAGCGCTACGCCCGGTAAGGGCCCCGCCGCAGGCCCGTCGCGGGGCCCCGTCGTCGCGCTCCTGCCCAGTTATTCAGCCGCCACCGCCCCGGGACACGGAAATGCCCGGCGTGTCCACAGAACACACCGGGCATTTCAGCCAATATCCGGGCTGGAGCGTCAGGCTACGTTGTTCTCGTAATCCAGGTCGCGGGTTTCCTTGCTCACAAACAGGGCGATCAGCGTCAGCACGGCCATGGCGGTAAGGTACACGCCCACCAGCACGGGGCTGCCCTTCGCCAGTTCCCAGAGCCAGACGGCGATGAACGGTGCCACAGCCGCGCCCAGGATGCTGGAGACGTTGTAGCTGATGGCCGAGCCGGTGTACCGGACGTTGGTCGGGAACAGCTCCGGCAGCAGCGCGCCCATCGGCCCGAACGTGAGGCCCATCAGGGAGAAGCCGATGATCAGCAGGGCCATGGTGCCGACGAAGCCGCCGCTGAAGAGCGGAACGAACAGCAGGCCGAAGACGAAGATGCCCGCGGTCACGGCAATCAGCATCTTGCGGCGGCCGTACTTTTCGGCCAGCGGACCGGAGACCAGGGTGAAGATGCCGAAGAACACGACGCCGGCAATGAGCATCCAGAGGAAGTCGTTGCGGGTGAAGCCCAGGCCCGGGACAAAGGCAGCGGCTGCCGCCTCGGTCATCGGCTTGCCGGCCTTCTCGGCGGCGGCCTTGGCGGCGTCCAGGCTGGATGCGCGGGTGCCGTAGGTCAGCGTGAATGTGGTCATCAGGTAGAAAAGCACGTAGGTGGCGAGCATGATGAACGTGCCCAGGATCAGCTGGCGCCAGCTGCTCTTGAAGACCCGGCCCAGCGGCAGCTTGGCGACCTCGTTGGATTCGATGACCTTGGTGAAGGCCGGGGTTTCGATCAGCTTGAGCCGGACGTACAGGCCGATGATGACCATGACGGCGCTGAGCAGGAACGGCACGCGCCAGCCCCACGCTTCGAAGGCCGCCGGGCTCAGGGTGTAGCTGAAGACCAGGAAGATCACGTTGGCGATGATGAAGCCGATCGGCGCGCCCAGCTGCGGGAACGTGCCGTAGATGGCGCGTTTGTTGGCCGGGGCGTTCTCGGTGGCCAGCAGGGCCGCGCCGCTCCATTCGCCGCCGAGGGCGAGGCCCTGGGCGAAGCGCATCACGACGAGCAGGGCCGGGGCCCAGAAGGTCCAGCCGGGAACGGTGGCCGTCGGAAGGCAGCCGATCAGGAACGTCGCGATGCCCATGGTGAGCAGCGAGGCGACCAGGGTGCCCTTGCGGCCGAACTTGTCACCGAAGTGGCCGAAGACGATCGAGCCGAGCGGGCGGGCGATAAAGGCAACGCCGAAGACGGCGAAAGAGCTCAGCAGCTGGGTGGTCTCGTTCTGGCCCGGGAAGAAGAGCTTCGGGAAGACCAGGACGGCGGCCGTGGCGTAGACGTAGAAGTCGTAGAACTCAACGGTGGTGCCGATCAAGCTGGCGACGATCACGCGGCCGCGCGAGTTCACCTGCTTGGCGGACCCATGCTCCGTCGAAGTGGCAGTGGATGACATGTAGTGACGCTTTCATGAAGACCGGATCGCCCTGCGGAGAGGCGTCCGGCTAAGGAATGGATATATGTCTGATATTAGTTCCTCGTGTCCACGCAATGGACAAATGTTCCACTATTTGGACAATTCGTGTCGTCCCACCTGTTGGTCGCCCCCGCTGCGGCGCCCACGCCGCCTCACGCCGTCACAAAGGAGCCGATAGGCAAACGTCACAGCACGTTAACAAAGCGCGAGCGTCCCGGAAATGCGGCGTCCCTAGTTTTGAGGGACAACCCCGAAGGAGGTCCCCGTGACTGCTGAACGCATTGCCGACGCCGCAACCGGCGTTTCCCCGAACCACGACGCCGATGCCGCCCACGCTGCCGAGCGCACCGCCGTCGGCGGCCCCGCGCTCGAGTACCGCCCGGGCCGCTGGATCGCCAACTGGGACGCCGAGAACAAGACCCAGTGGGAGTCCCTGGGCCGCGGCATCGCCCGGCGGAACCTGAACTGGTCCATCTTCGCCGAGTTCCTGGGCTTTGTGGTCTGGCAGCTCTGGTCGATAGTGGTGGTCCAGCTCCCCGCGGCCGGCTTCCGCTTCTCCACCAACGAAATCTTCTGGCTGATCTCGATGCCCAGCCTGGTGGGTGCGACGCTCCGGATCCCCTACACCTTCATGGTTCCCCGCTTCGGCGGCCGGAACTGGACCATCGTCTCGGCCATGCTGCTGCTGATCCCCTCGACCGGGCTGGCCCTGTGCGTCGGAAACCCCGGCACCCCGTTCGGCGTCATGCTGCTCGTGGCCGCCCTGGCCGGATTCGGCGGCGGCAACTTCGCCAGCTCGATGGCCAACATCACCTTCTTCTACCCGGCCCGCGAAAAGGGCTGGGCGCTGGGGCTGAACGCCGCCGGCGGGAACCTGGGCGCCGCCGTCGCCCAGCTCGCCGTGCCGGTCGCCATTACCGTGCTGGCCGCCGGGACCGTGAACCTGCCGGTGGCCGGGCTGATGTGGATCCCGTTGATCCTGCTCGCCGCCTTCGGCGCCTGGAAGTACATGGACAACCTGACCAGCGCCAAGGGCGACGTCGCCGGCTCGCTCGCCGCGGTCAAGGAACCGCACCTGTGGATCATGGCGCTGCTCTACATTGGCACCTTCGGCTCCTTCATCGGCTTCGCCGGCGTGTTCCCCAAACTCATCAAGGACTACTTCCCGGCCTTCTCCTCGATCGCCGTCGGGACCGTGGCCTTGTCCCTGGCGTTCCTCGGGCCGCTGGTCGGCTCGCTGGCCCGGCCCTACGGCGGCAGGATGGCGGACAGGCTGGGCGGCGCGCGGATGACCGTGACCGCGTTCGCCGCGATGGCCGTCATCACCCTGACCATGGTCTGGACCCTGCCGCTGGGCAACTTCTGGCTCTTCCTGGCCCTGTTCCTGGCGCTGTTCACCGCCAGCGGCTTCGGCAACGGGGCCACCTACCGGATGATCCCGGTGATCTTCGCCCTGCACAGCCGGGCAGCCCTGTCCGGGGCCAGCACCGTGGCCACCCAGCGGCTGGCGTCCTCCGCGCTGGGCCTGATCTCCGCGATCGGCGCCTACGGCGGCTTCGTCATCCCGCAGGTCCTGAACGCCTCCAACACCGCCAGCGGCTCCTACACCCCGGCCTTTTACGGCTTCGTCGCGGCCTACCTGGTGATGCTGGCCGTCTGCTGGACCTGCTACCTGCGCCCCGCCACCCGCCACGGAAAAGGACACGTCTAAATGAGCGACGGTGCCGCCACGCACTGCCCGTACTGTGCGCTCCAGTGCGCCATGACACTGACCGTTCCGGAGGTGCAACCGGCGTCGGCAGTTCCGGCGGCTGCAGCTCCGGCACGGCCCGAGACTCCGCTGGAGGTGGCCGGCCGGGACTTCCCCACCAACCGCGGCGGCCTGTGCCGCAAGGGCTGGACCTCGGCGTCGCTGCTTGAGCACCCGGGGCGCGTCACCGAGCCGCTGCTCCGGGGCCCCGACGGCGTGCACCGACCGGCCAGCTGGGACACGGCCCTGGAGCTCACCGCCGCCGCGGTCAAGAACACCCGCGCCGCGTACGGGCCGGACGCCGTCGGGGTGTTCGGCGGTGGCGGCCTGACCAACGAGAAGGCCTACCAGCTGGGCAAATTCGCCCGGCTGGCCCTGGGCACCTCGCGGATCGACTATAACGGCAGGTTCTGCATGTCCTCGGCCGCCGCGGCCGGGATGCGGGCCTTCGGCCTGGACCGGGGCCTGCCGTTCCCGCTGGCGGACCTGGGTTCCGCCAGCACCGTCCTGCTGCTGGGCTCCAATGTCGCCGAGACCATGCCGCCGTTCGTCCAGCACCTGCAAGGGGCCCGCGACGCCGGCGGGCTGATCGTCGTCGACCCCCGGCGCTCCGCCACCGCGGCATTCACTGCCGACGGCGGCGGCCTGCACCTGCAGCCCCTGCCGGGCACCGACCTGGCCCTGCTGCTGGGCCTGGCCCACGTGGTCATCCACGAGGACCTGACGGACGGCGCCTACATCGCGGAGCGGACCACCGGCTACCCGGCCCTGCTCCGCAGCGTCGGCCCCTACTGGCCGGAGCGCGTGCAGTCCCTCACCGGGGTCCCGGCCGGACTGGTCCGCGACACCGCCCGGCGGCTGGCCGAAGGTGCGCGGCAGGGCGGCAGTTACATCCTCACCGGCCGCGGCGTGGAGCAGCACGTGGACGGCACGGACACGGCCACCGCCGCCATCAACCTCGCCCTGCTGCTGGGCCTGCCGGGCTCGGCGCGCAGCGGCTACGGCACCCTCACCGGCCAGGGCAACGGCCAGGGCGGCCGCGAGCACGGCCAGAAGGCGGACCAGCTTCCCGGCTACCGCAAGATCACCGACCCCGCCGCCCGCGCCCACGTCGCCGGCGTATGGGGTGTCCCGGAATCCTCGATCCCCGGTCCCGGCGTCCCCGCCGTCGAACTGCTCCAGTCGCTGGGGCGGCCCGACGGCGTCCGCTGCCTCTTCGTTCACGGCGCCAACGTGGCGGTCTCCGCCCCGGATGCGAACGCCGTGATCGCCGGGCTGCGCAGCCTGGACTTCCTGGTGGTCTGCGACTTCTTTATGTCCGAGACCGCGGCCGAGGCGGACCTGGTCCTGCCGGTGACCCAGTGGGCGGAGGAGGAAGGCACCCTGACCAACCTCGAGGGCCGGGTGCTGCGCCGCCGGCGGGCCATCACTCCCCCGCCCGGGGTGCGCAGCGAACTCTGGATCATGACCCGGCTGGCCGCGCTGTTGGACGCGCCCTCGACCTTCAGCGAGGATCCGGAGACCGTGTTCGAGGAGCTCCGGCTCGCCTCCGCGGGCGGCCTGGCCGACTACTCCGGGATCGACTACGCCTTGCTGGACCGCGGCGAGGAAGCCTACTGGCCCTACCCGGCCGGGAGCTCCGGGACGCCGCGGCTGTTCCTGGACTCCTTCGCCCATCCGGACGGCCGGGCGGTGTTCACTCCAGTGGCGCCGCGCCGTCGAACGCTTCCGGTCGCGGCGGGCGGCGCTGACCCGGCGGGCACCCCGATGACCCTGATCACCGGGCGTCTGCTGGAGCACTACCAGTCCGGCGTCCAGACCCGCCGGGTGGCCGCCCTCGCCGCCGCACAGCCCGAGGCGCGGCTGCAGATCCACCCGGCCGCCGCCGCGGCGCAGGGCATCGCCGAGGGCGACGTCGTAGCTGTCGCCAACGGGCGCGGCGAGGTCCTCTGCCGGGCGGAGCTGAGCGCGGGGATCCGGCCGGAGACGGTGTTCCTGCCGTTCCACTTCCCAGGATGGGAGAGCGCGAACCGGCTCACCGAGGCCGCCACGGACCCGGTCTCCGGGATGCCGGAATTCAAGACCAGCAAGGTGTGGCTGCGGCCTGCTGCGGCAGGCTCCCGGGTCGAAGGAGTGCAGGCCGAAGTCCTCCAGATGGAAGGTGCATCATGACGGAACGGATTGTGGTGGTGGGCTTCGGCCCGGTGGCGGCGCGGCTGATCGACGAGTTGCTGCCCGCGGTGCGGGGAGGCCTGGTGGAACTGACGGTGGTCGGCGAGGAGGCGGAGGCGGCCTACAACCGGGTGCTGGTGGCCGACCTCGGCGTCGGCCGGACCACGGCAGGCGCCATGGCGCTGGCCGATGCTGCGGCGCTGGTCTCCGACGGCGTGGATGTCCGGCTGGGCACCCGGGTCCGCCGGGTCGACCGCGCCCGGCAGCAGGTCCTCCTCAGCGACGGCAGCTCCCCCGGCTACGACCGGCTTGTCTTCGCCACCGGTTCCCGTCCGGTAATCCCCAACCTCACCGGGCTGAACCCGGATCCGGCCGCCCCGGTGCTGCCCGCCGGCGTGACGGCGCTGCGGGACCTGGCGGATGCCTCGGCGCTGCAGGCGGCGGTAGCCGGCGGAAAGCGCGTGGTGGTCCTCGGCGGCGGCGTTCTGGGACTCGAGACGGCGCTGGCCGCAGCCGAGGAGGGCGCCGCCGTGACCGTCGTGCACAACGGCCCGCACCCGCTGGGGCGCAACATGGACCGCGGCGGCGGCGCCGTGCTGGCAGCTTCGCTGCGGAACTGCGGCGTGAAGGTGGCCGGCAACGCGCGCTCGGTCGCCGTTGAACACAACGCGCCCGACGGCGGCTTCTCCGCGCTGCTGCTGGAGGACGGTGCCGCGATCGACGGCGAGCTGCTGGTCCTCTCCTGCGGCGTCCGGCCGCGGACCGAACTCGCCGAGGGCTGCGGACTGTCGACGGCGGCCGGCATCCTGGTGGACCACCGGCTGCGGGCGCACCACGAACCCCACATCTTCGCGATCGGCGACTGCGCCGAGGTCCGCTGCCCCGACCCGGACTGCCTGGACTGCCGGAGCGCCCGGGGCCCGTCCGGGCTGGTGGGACCGGGCTGGCGGCAGGCCGAATGGCTCGCCGAATACCTGACACTGCTGGCCTCCGGCTCCCCGGCCGGGGCGGAAACCCTGCCGCCGCTGCCGGCGGAACAGCCGGGCGTGCTGGTGCTCAAGGCCCGCGGGCTGACCATGGCCGTGGCCGGGGATGTTTCCGCGGATCCGTGGGACGAGGAAGCCCTGACCGCGGGCGCCGTTGGCGGCCGGGCCCGGCTGCAGGTGGCCCAGTGGGCCGACCCGGAGCACGGGCGCTACGTCAAGATCAGCACGCGCGCCGGTGTGCTTGAGGGCCTCGTGGCGGTGGGGATGCCGCGCACGGGGGCGGAGCTGGTGCAGCTCTTCGAGCGCGGCGCGGAGCTCCCCGCGGACCGGTCGCTGCTGCTGCGCCTGGACGGCCCGGACCAAGCTGCTCCTACTGCTACTGATCCGGACCGCACGGTGTGCCGGTGCGCCGGGGTGAGCGGGACTTCCATTGCCGCCGCGGTTTCCTCCGGTTGCGGGACGGTGGCCGAGGTCTCAGCCTCCACCCGCGCCGGCACCGGCTGCGGCGGCTGCCACGAGGACATCAAGGGGCTCATCGAGAAGCACTTCCAAGGCGCGGTGGCCTAGGGACCTGCCTTAGAACGGGTTCAGCAGCCGGTCCACGAACTGCCGGGTGCGCTCCTCGCGCGGGGCGCGCAGCACCGTGTCCGGGTGCCCACGTTCCACGACCACCCCGCCGTCCATGAAGATGACTTCGTCGGCAACCTCGCGGGCGAAGGCGAGCTCGTGGGTGACCACGACCATGGTCCAGCCCTCGTCCGCCAACTCCTTGATGACGGTCAGGACGTCACCCACCAGCTCGGGGTCAAGCGCCGACGTCGGCTCGTCAAAAAGCAGCAGCTGCGGCCGCAGGGCCAGGGCGCGCACGATGCCGACCCGCTGCTGCTGGCCGCCGGAGAGCTCGAAGGGATAGCTGTTTTCCTTGTCGGCAAGCCCGACCCGGGCGAGCAGTTCCCGGGCCTCCTTGACGGCCTCGGCCTTGGGCCGCTTCTGCACCTGGACCGGGCCCTCGATGACGTTTTCCAGGGTGGTCTTGTGCGGGAACAGGTTGTAGTGCTGGAACACCATCGCGCTGCGGTCCCGCATGGCCGCCAGCTGCTTCTTGGACACCTGCGCCGAAAAGTCGACCGTGAGGTCGCCGTCGAACTCCACGACGCCGGCGTCGGGAACTTCGAGGCCGTTGAGGCACCGTAGGACCGTCGTTTTGCCGGACCCGGAGGGCCCGATCAGGGTGACCACTTCACCCCGGCGGACGTTCACGTCAATGGATTTGAGCACTTCGTGCTGCCCAAACGCCTTGCGGAGTCCGCGGACGGACAGGAGCGGGGTGGCGTCCGGTGCTGCGTCCGGGAGGCCGGCGTCCGGGAGATCGGATTCAGTGGGCGACATAGCGGTCCAATCTCTTCTCGAGGGCTGACTGGCCGCCGGCGAGGACCAGGCAGATGATCCAGTAGATGACGGCTGCTTCCAGGTACAGCAGCATGAATTCCTGGCTGAAGGCCGCCACCTGTTGCGCCTGGCGGAACAGCTCGGTCACGAGGATCAGCGAGGCCAGCGAGGTGTCCTTGACCAGGCTGATGAAGGTGTTGGACAACGGCGGGACCGAGACCCTCGCGGCCTGCGGCAGGATGATCCGCACCAGTGACTGGCGCCGCGACATGCCGATGGTGTGGCCGGCCTCCCACTGGCCCTTGGGAACGGACAGGATGGCCGCCCGAATGACTTCGGCGGCGTAGCCGCCCACGTTCAGGGAGAAGGCGATGATCGCGCTGGGCCATGGACTGATGGTGATGCCGATGGACGGCAGCCCGTAGAAGATGACAAACAGCTGAACCAACAGCGGCGTGCCTCGGATTACGGAGATATAGATCCGTGCGATCGCCGAGAGGACGGGATTGCGGCTGAGCCGCATCAGGGCGACCACCAGGGCAAGCAGCAGCCCCAGGGCAAACGAGGCCAACGCCACGGGAATGGTTCCGGTGATCGCCCCCATCAGGATCGGTCCCAGCGACCCCCAGACGAGATCCCAGTTGATCGTCATGATCGGGAGCCGCGTTCTTCGACGGTTTCCATCCGGCTACTTGGTGACGTCGGCGTTGAAGTACTTCTGCGAAATCTTCTTGAGGGTACCGTCGGCCTGCAGTTCGGTGAGGGCCTTGTCGACGGCGGCGGTCAGGCTGGTCGAGCCCTTGCGGAACGCGAAGGCGCTGAGTGACTTGTCCGTGGTCTCGGCGGCAATCTTGATGCTGTCATCGCGGGCCGTCTTCTGCTGGTCAAGGTACGTGAGCTTGTCGTTGATGGTGGCATCGACGCGGCCCTGCTTGAGCAGCGTGATGGCCTGTGCCCAGCCCTCGACCGCCTGCACGTTGGCTCCGCTCTGCTGTGCCAGCTTGTACCAGTTGCTCGTCAGCGACTGCGCCGTGGTCTTGCCCTTCAGGCTGTCGAAGGAGGTGATGTCCCCGTTGTCGGACTTGGTGACAATGACGCCGGTGCTGACGGTGTACGGGGTGGAGAAGTCGTATTTCGCCTTGCGTTCGTCCGTGATCGAGACCTGGTTGGCGACGACGTCGAACCGCTTGGCTTCGAGTCCGGCAAAGATGGCGTCGAACTGCGTCTCCTGGAAGGCCGGCTTGACGCCGAGCTTGCCGGCGACGGCGGTAATGATCTCGACGTCGTAGCCGGTCAGTTCGCCGCTGCCGTTGGCGTGGAAGGAGAAGGGCTTGTAGGTGCCTTCGGTTCCGACCCTGAGCACCCCGGCGCTTTTGACGTCGCTCAACGAGGTGTCCGGGCCGCCTGCCGGTGCGGAGCTGGCAGGCGTTGTGGACGCCGAACCGCATCCGGCCAGGGCGAGTCCTGCGGCTGCGATGAGGCCGATAACGGAAAGTCGTGTGCGCTTCATGGTGGTCCTTCGTCGAGGAGCCGGCAAGGGCTCGCCAGCTTGGCCGCGTGGCGGCATTCTTACTTGCGACGATAGCAAGACCGCTCCTCGATGGAAGACCCCAAATGACGGCGTATGACGGCCCGGCCTGAGACAGGTTTGACGATTGCACTCGTTCGCCCCATCAGGCCTTTCTCCCCTTGGCCGCGCTTCCCCGCTGGGCTTCAATAAGCACAGGATCCCACCGCCCCTGGGAGGCACCCATGTCGGTCCCCATCATCGTGGCCGTGGCCGCCGTCGTCGTGGTCGCCGTGGTGCTCGGAGTTGTGCTCAACCGGCAGAAGGATCCGCAGCGGCGCGCGACCGCGCTGACCCGGACGGGCGCGGTGCTGATGACGGTCTTCACCGTGTTCGGCGCGGCATTCATCGGCGGCTACGCCCTGGAGGAACCGGGCGGGTCGTCCGGTCTGACGGTGCTCCTGGCCTGGGCGATTCCGATGCTGGTCCTAGCGGCCCTCGCCTGGTTCTGGCCGGCGGGGGCAGCTCCCCTGCTGGTGGCACTGACGGCGGCCTTCGTGGCGCTTTGCGGGTGGTTTGCCGTCGACTCGACCATGGCGCGCAGCTTCCAGGAAGTGAACGGACCGGTGCTGGCTGTCGGCGTCGTCGCCCTGGCGTTCCCGGCCGCCATCCTCGGGTTGAAGCGGACCGCCCTGGCGGGTTGGCTGCTGCTGGCCCTGGGTGCGCTGCCGCTGCTGATCACGGTGCTCGGCCGGTCGGGCCCGATCGCCTCGCTCGCGGCGGCAAGCGCGGTCCCGCTGATCACCGGTGCCGTCTACCTGCTGGCGGCCCGGATGGCCAGGGGCAGTTCGGCGTCGGGAAGCGTTCGGGCCGCGGTCGTCTAGGCGCTGGCGGTGGGCAAGCCGGCCAGGAAGTCCTCCGCAAAGCGCCGGACGCCGTCCCACTCGGTATAGACGTAGTCGCGGGACATGTCCGTGTCCGGGGAACCCTGTCCGCTGACGATCCTCTTCATCATGTGCCGCTTGAGGAAGCCGTACTCGCTGTACAGCAGGGCCCCGCCGAACAAGCCGACGTGCGCCGGCCGCCACCCCGTTTCCTCCTCGAACTTCTCCACATAGCTTTCCGCCCGTTCCTCGTCCCCGACCACGGCGAGGCTGACCGAGAACAACGCCGAAGGCAAACGTTCCAGCGCGGCCTTGTTCGCGCGGACGAAGTCGGTGACGACCCCCTCGTGCTTGCCCATGTGGACCGAGGCGCCGACGATGACGGCGTCGTACTCATCCGGGAGGGCGTCGCCGGCGGTCTGCAGGTCGGCGGTCCGTGCCTCGTGGCCGTGCTCACGGATGACGTAGGCGATGTACTCGGCGATCCGGGCCGTCTGGCCCTCGACGGTCCCGAACGGAAGGTAAATGTTGGCCATGGTCCACTGTGCGAGCACCGTTTAGCGCCGGGCTAGGGCCGAATGTCACCGAGGGTCTTGACGGCGGCGCCGGCACAGCATGTGATGGACGGGATCGGCCCGTACGCTTTCGGCCCGGCGTACGGCCGCACCAGACTGCCTCAGGCAGCCCCACGATGAAAGGACAGACATGTCCCTGCTCGACTCAGCCCTCTGGGAGGGCAAGATCTACCTCAACGGCTGGCGCACCGGCGGCGGTGGGACCGCCGACGCCGTCGAACCAGCCACCGGCGACACCCTGGGCAGCTACGGTGTCGCCTCCGTTGCGGATGTCCGGGAGGCCGCCACGGCCGCTGCCAAGGCACAGAAGGAATGGGCCGCCCGCAATCCCGAGGACCGCGCGGCCGTACTGCGCCGTGCCGGGCAGCTCTGGGAGGAGCACGGCGCGGAAATCCAGGACTGGATCGTGCGCGAATCCGGCGGCATCCCGCCCAAGGCCGGACTGGAAACGCACATCGCCGCCAACGAATGCTATGACGCCTCTGCACTGCCCTCACTCCCGGCCGGCGACGTGCTCACCTCCAACGAAAACCGTTGGTCCTTCGCCCGACGCCGGCCGGTGGGCGTGGTCTCGGTGATCGCACCGTTCAACTTCCCGCTGATCCTCTCGATCCGCGCCGTCGCCCCAGCCCTCGCCCTCGGCAACGCGGTGCTGCTCAAGCCGGACCCCCGCACCGCGGTCTGCGGCGGGGTGACGCTGATGCGGATCTTCGAGGAGGCCGGACTCCCGCAGGGACTGCTCTCGCTGCTGCCCGGCGGCGCGGACATCGGCGCCGCCGTCGTCGAAGCCCCCGAAGTCCGGGTGATCGCCTTTACCGGCTCGACGGCGGCCGGCCGCAAGATCGGCGAAACCGCCGGCCGGCTGCTCAAGCGTGCCCACCTCGAACTGGGCGGCAACAACGCGCTGATCGTGCTGCCCGGCGCCGACCTGGCGAAGGCGGCTTCCGCGGCGGCGTTCGGATCGTTCATGCACCAGGGCCAGATCTGCATGGCGGCCGGCCGGCACATAGTGCACGAGGACATTTACGAGGACTACGTCGCCGCCCTCGCCGAGAAGGCCGGCCACCTGCCGGTGGGGGATCCGAAGAGCGGCACCGTGGCACTGGGCCCGGTGATCGACGAACGCCAGCTGCACCGGGTGGACGGAATTGTCCAGGACGCGGTGCAGGCCGGCGCCCGGCTGGCTGCCGGCGGCACCCACGACGGCCGGTTCTACCAGCCCACCGTGCTGGTGGACCTGAAGGAGGACAGCCCGGCGTGGAAGGACGAGATCTTCGGTCCGGTGGCGCCGGTGATGAAGTTCTCCACCCTTGACGAGGCCGTGGCGCTGGCCAACGACAACGAATACGGCCTGTCGATCGGCATCCTGGGCGACGTCGGCATGGCCATGACCATCGCGGACCGGCTCGACTCCGGCAAGGTCCATATCAATGAGCAGACGGTCTCCGACGAGGCGAACTCCCCGTTCGGCGGAACGAAGAACTCCGGCAACGGTTCCCGGATCGGCGGCCACCACGCCAATATGGAGTCCTTCACGGAGATCCAGTGGCTCACGATGCGCCCGGACATCGCGCCGTACCCGTTCTAAGCGGCCGCCTGAGCGGAACAAAAAGGGAGGGAGCGGCGGAAACTTCCGCCGGTCCCTCCCTTTTCCGCCAGTGCGAGTCGGTAAGGTGCACCGTCCCTGGTGTCGACGTGGCCTACGGCCTGAGCGTTGCGGCTTCCGCCGTCTCGACCAGGGCCTCGAGCCAGTGTTGGTGCTGCCGTTCGATGCTCCGCTTTACTACCGGTCCCAGAAGCCGCGCGATGATTCCGCTTTGGACCTCTTCGGTCACAATGAGTGTGCCGCCGTCGGGGGTGGGTTGCAGATCCCAGCGGTGGTATCCGGAGGACCCGCGCCCGGCACCCTCCCAGGCCAGCCGGCTGGGCGGGGCGAACTCCCGGACTGTGCTGGCCACGCGGAGGCCGAAGGTGGTCCAGGTGAAGGTCGATGCGCTGGTCAGCTGTTGCCCTCCGCCATCAATGCTTACGTCGCGGGCATTGCGGTACCACCGGGGCCACGCGGCCGCTTCGATGAGCACCTGCCAAAGCAGTTCGGCAGGCAGGTGGGTGCGGATCTCGTTGTAGGCGTAAACCCGCGCCGTCGAGGGGTCGAAGGGTGCGGGCCAACTGTCGGTGGGCTTCATTTCTTGCTCTTGAACTGCAGGCGGAGGTAGGCATCGAAAAGTCCCGAGCCCAGGAACCGCCGGGACTGGACGATGGCTTTGGCGGCCGGGGTGACGGTATAGCGGGGCCGGGGCCGGGGGGACGTCACTGCGTGCTCAACCGCGCTGGCGACGGCGTCGGGTTCGGCAGCGAGGACCGGCGAGGCGTAGGAGGTGGCCATTTGCTCGTCCGCGGCAGCCCGCAGGGCCGCGTACGGTCCTGCCGCTTTGCCGGAGGCGGCCAGGGTCCGGGAGGCGGTGGCACCAAAGCCGGTGCGGATCAGGCCCGGGGCGATCAGGGAGGTGTGGATGCCGAAGGGCGCGGTCTCGAAGCGGAGCGCGTCAGTGATGGCCTCCACGGCGTACTTAGTGGCGTGATAGTAGCCGCCGACGGGGAACGTGACCCGGCCTCCCATCGAACCGATGTTGACGATCCGCCCGGCCCCGGCGGCCCGCATCCCCGGCAGCACCAGCTGGATCATCCGGGAAAAGCCGAAAACGTTGGTCTCGAACTGACGCCTGACCGCATCCAGCTCGGCTTCCTCGATCGTCCCGTACTCGCCGTAACCGGCATTGTTGATGAGGACTCCGACGCTGCCGTGCTGTTCCTCGACGGCGCCAACGGCCGCGACCATCGATGCTTCGTCGGTGACGTCGAGCGCCAGGACTTTGGCTCCGGCACGCCCAAGATCGGCAATCGCCTCAGGCTGTCGCGCGGTGGCGTAGACGGTGAACCCGGGTTGGGCGAGCAGCCGTTCGGCTGTCGCGCGGCCAATGCCGGAGGAGGCTCCGGTGATCAGTACTGCTGTGGTCATGGTTGTTCCTTCGTAGGAGTGAGGCTGTTGAGACCGGTGACGAAGACTTCGACGCCCCGACGCAGGCGCTCGGGCAGGGCGGCTGGATTGGAAACGCCCGCCTCCAGGCCGCGGGTGAAGGCCAGCAGGATCTCGGCCGCTTCCGGGGCGTCCGCCGCCGGGTAAGAATCGTGAACTGTCCGCGTCAGCAGACCGAGCATTGCCTCGTCGTAGCGTCCAAGCACGTCCGAACTCAGGCGTGTGTCGACGCCAAGGAGTTCTGCCGCATGTGCCGGGCTGTCCCGCCAGATCTGCATCACCAGACCGAGCTTGGCCGACAGGATCCCTGCCAGCCGCGCCTCGGGGAGCCCTTCCATTTCCGCCGCATGTTCGGAGGCGGCGAGGGCACCGGCCAGCAGGCGCTCGACCAGCGCCCGGAACACGTCTTCCTTGTTGCGGAAGTACTGGTACAGGGCCGCCCGGGACATGCCGGCTTCCTCCGCCAGGTCGTGCATTGTGGTCCGGCGGGCACCGTGGCGGGTGAAGCACACGTAGGCCGCGTCGATGATGGCGTCTGGACGGCTATTCATTCTGACAATATATGCATGAAATGTCAGATTGTAAACCGGCACGGAAGATGGCTCCCCTGCTCAAAGCGACGCACCGGGCTTAAAGCCAAGCACCGGCGCCCTGGGGGCGCCGGTGCTGACTTTTCGCGGCCGAAAGGAACTCTCGGCCAGCTACATGTGGACGTGCAACCGCCGTGCCGCTTCGGAGATGGAGCCGCTGAGCGACGGGTACACCGTGAAGGTGCTGGCGACGTCGTCGACGTGCAGTTTCTGCGTCACCGCGAGGGAGATCGCGAAGATCAGCTCGGAGGCGTTCGGCCCCACCACGACGCCGCCGATCACAGTGCCGGAGCCCTTGCGGGCGAAAATCTTGATGAAGCCGTCCTTGTGGTTGCGCATCTTGGCGCGCGCGTTGCTGCGCAGCGAGAGCTTGACGACGTCGCCCTGGTATTTGCCGGAGTCGATCTCCGCCTCGGAGACGCCGACGTTGGCGATCTCCGGGGAGGTGAAGATGTTCGAGGCCACTTGGTGCAGCTTGA
This sequence comes from Arthrobacter sp. 10T44, assembly GCF_056393885.1. Lineage (NCBI taxonomy): Bacteria > Bacillati > Actinomycetota > Actinomycetes > Micrococcales > Micrococcaceae > Arthrobacter > Arthrobacter sp. 10T44. Next base: position 33,753 of record NZ_JBFTGT010000005.1, read on the forward strand.
GCGGGGTGACGCTGTCGCCGAGGAAGTGCGCGATCGCGATGCGTCCCTGCATGGCCGCGACCGAAGCGAGGGCCAGCACGCCGGTGCAGTCGCCCGCGGCGTAGATGTTCGGCGCGGTGGTGCGCGAAACGCCGTCGACCTTGATGTGGCCGCTCTCGGTCAGCGCGACGCCGGCCTCCTCCAGGCCGATCCCGGCGGTGTTCGGAATGGAGCCGACGGCCACCAGGCAGTGGCTGCCGGTGACCTTGGAACCGTCGCCGAGGGTGACCACGACGCCGCCCTCCGTGCGCTCCACGGTCTCGGCGCGGGCCCGGGACAACACCTTCACGCCGCGGCGTTCGAAGACGCCTTCCAGCACCTCGGCCGCGTCCGTGTCCGAGCCGGGCAGCACCCTGTCGCGGGAAGAAATCAGGGTGACCTGGGAGCCAAGGCCGTTGTACGCGGAGGCGAATTCGGCGCCGGTGACACCCGAGCCCACCACGATCAGTTCCTCGGGCAGCTCATCCATGTTGTATATCTGTGCCCAGTTCAGGATGCGCTCGCCGTCCGGCCGGGCCGTGGGCAGTTCGCGCGGGTGGGCGCCGACGGCGAGCAGGATGGCGTCGGCCTCAATGGTCTCGGTGCCCTCGGAAGTGAGGACCTCGATCGTGTGGTTGTCCAGCATCTTGCCGGAGCCGAGCAGGATGCGGACGCCCTGGCCCTCCAGGCCCTTCTGGATGTCGGCGGACTGCTGCCGGGCGAGGCCCAGCAGGCGGTCGTTGATGTGCTTGAGGTCCGCACGCATCGTCGGGCTGCAGTCGCCGCCGTCGAGGTCGAACTTCACACCCAGCTCGCCGGCCTCCCCCACGCGGGTCATCAGGTCCGCCGTCGCGATCAAGGTCTTGGACGGCACGACGTCGGTCAGCACCGCCGATCCGCCGAGTCCGGCGCGCTCAATAATGGTGACCTGCGCTCCCAGCGATGCGGCGACCATGGCGGCTTCGTAGCCACCGGGCCCTCCGCCAAGAATTGCGATCCGGGGGGCACTGAAATCGGGATGCGTAGTCACAATCATCCATTGTCCATCATCCGGACCGGCGCCACCAATAAAGATGCTGTGCGGTGCGGCACGGGCACGGTAGCTTGTACCAGTGAGTAATACAGAATTCCTGAACACGGACCCCTTCGACGCCGCCCGCGCCGCCGCCGACTACATTGCCGAAGAGACCGGCGTCGACAGCCACGATGTCGCGCTGGTGCTTGGCTCGGGCTGGGGCGACGCTGCCGAACTGATCGGCGAGACCACCGCCACGCTCTCCGCGGACGAGGTCCCCGGCTTTTCCTCCCCCTCCGTGGTGGGCCACGTGGGCACCATCCGCTCGGTGCTGACCCGGGAAGGCAAGCGCGCCCTGGTCCTGGGCGCCCGCACGCACTACTACGAGGGCAAGGGCGTCCGCGCCGTCGTGCATGGCGTTCGCACCGCGGCCGCCGCCGGCTGCAAGACGCTGGTCCTCACCAACGGCTGCGGCGGCTTGAACGAGGACTGGGCGCCGGGCACCCCCGTGCTGATCAGCGACCACATCAACCTCACCGCCACGTCCCCCCTCGAGGGCGCTACCTTCGTGGACCTCACCGACCTGTACTCCTCGCGGATCCGCGGCCTGGCCCGTGAGGTAGATCCCAGCCTGGACGAAGGCGTCTACGCGCAGTTCACCGGCCCGCACTACGAGACCCCGGCCGAGGTGCAGTACGCCAAGCGGATCGGCGCGTCCCTGGTGGGCATGTCCACCGCGCTGGAGGCCATCGCCGGCCGCCATGCGGGCATGGAGGTCTTCGGCATCTCGCTGGTCACCAACCTTGCCGCCGGCATCAGCCCGGTGCCGCTGAGCCATGAGGAGGTCCTTGAGGCCGGCCAGGCCGCGGGTCCGCGCATCTCCAAGCTGCTCGCGGAGATCATCGCCAAGCTCTAAGCCGGCCCCTGCAGGCCGGGGCCCCTAAAGCCCCTAGCGCCCCCAGCGCCCCTAGCCCAGGCCTGCGGTGAGACGGCGGACGGCCTTGTCGCGGCCGCCGGGAAGCCGACGCTCCATCGAGTCGGCGATCCCGGCGATGGTCTGCCGTGCCAGCGCCTGCCGCCAGGCCAGCTCCGCCTGCCGCATGGTCTGGGAGATCAGGCAGGTCCGGACGAAGTTCTCCTGCCGGTCAGCCTCCGGCATGTCGCCGAGGATGGCTTCACAGCGGAAGGCCGGCTCCTGCCCTTCCAGGGCCAGGACCACATCCAGCACGGTGATGTTCTCCGGCCTGCGCGCGAGGTGGAAGCCGCCGCGCGGGCCCGAGACCGAGGTCAGGATCCCGGCGCGGACCAGGGCCTGGAGCTGCTTGTTCAGGTACGCCGCGGGGAGCTTGTACAAGGCCGCGAGCCTGGCGCTGTTCACGGCCTCCCCCGGCGGCGTCCAGGCCATGTTGACGCACGAGTGCACGGCCCATTCCACTCCACGCCCCATTTTCATATTCCAGACGTTACGTGTCCGGAAAAATGGGTGTCAATGACCCGCCACTGCCTTCGCCGCGGTCTTGAGCCGATCCTTCGGAAGACCTGCGCCGAGCCGACCCTTCGCGGCAGCACCGGCCGGAAACACTGCCGTGATGTGCCAGCCCGCGCGCCCCTGGCCGCCCGGGTGTGATGGAACTGTAAGCCCCGCCCGCGCTTGTCGGGGCGCGCCCGGCCCAGCTTTGACGCTAGTTTGGTACCCATGACGTCTTCCGATGCCGCACTGACCCGACTGTTGAGCGACGCCCGCACCTGGGCGGCCCAGGACCCGGATCCCGCGACCGCCGCCGCCCTGACCGAGCTGGTCCGCCTTACCGACGAGGGAGCAGCGGGAGCACGGCAGGAACTGGCGGACAGCTTCAGCGGCACGCTCCAGTTCGGCACCGCGGGCCTGCGGGCGGCCCTCGGCGCCGGGCCGAACCGGATGAACCGCGTCGTGGTGCGCCGCGCCGCCGCGGGCCTGGCGGCCTTCCTCGGCAGCGCTGTTGCGCAGGCCGCGCCGGGGACCCGGCCGCGCGCCGTCGTCGGCTACGACGCCCGCTACAACTCCGACATCTTCGCCGAAGAAACCGCCGCGATCTTCACCGCCGCCGGCATCGAGACGTTCCTGATGCCGGCGGCGCTGCCCACGCCGCTGCTCGCCTACGCGGTCCGCGCCCTGGACTGCGACGGCGGCGTGATGGTCACGGCAAGCCACAACCCGCCGCAGGACAACGGCTACAAGGTCTACCTTGGCCGCCACGCCGTCGAGGAGAGCGGACGCGGCGCCCAGATCGTGGCGCCCTACGATGCGCTGATCGCCGCGGAGATCGACGCCGTCGGCGCACTGGATTCGATTGCCCTGGCCGCCGGGGGCTGGACGGTGCTGGATCCCTCCATCGCCAGCGACTACGAGGCCGCCGTCGCCGCCCTCGCCGTGCCGGAGCGCTTCCCGGCCCGCGAGCTGAAGATCGTCCTGACCCCCATGCACGGTGTGGGCGGCGAGACGGCCGTGGCGGTACTCAAGGCCGCGGGATTCACCGACGTCACGCTGGTGGCCGAGCAGGCGGAACCGGACCCCGATTTCCCCACCGTGAACTTCCCCAACCCCGAGGAGCCCGGCGCGCTGGACCTCGCGCTGGAAACCGCGGCCCGGGTGGACGCCGACATTGTGATCGCCAACGACCCCGACGCCGACCGCGCCGCGGTTGCCGCGAAGGACCCGGACACCGGCGCCTGGCGGATGCTGCGCGGGGACGAGGTGGGCGCCCTGCTGGGGGCACACGTCGTGGCCCGGCTGGCCGCCGACGGGGCCGCAGGGGGTGCCGCTGCCGGCGTCTTCGCCAATTCGATCGTGTCATCCCGGCTGCTGGCCCGCATCGCCGCCGCCGCGGGCTACGCCCACGAGGAAACCCTCACCGGATTCAAGTGGATCGCCCGTGTGCCCGGCCTGCTCTACGGCTACGAGGAGGCGCTGGGCTACTGCGTCGCGCCGTCGCTGGTGCGGGACAAGGACGGCATTTCGGCCGCGGTGCTGATCGCCGAACTCGCCGCGGCCGCGAAGGCCGAGAGCAAGACGATCTTCGACACCCTGGACGAGCTGTACCTGGTGCACGGGCTGCACGCGAGCGACCAGCTCAGCATCCGGGTTGCGGACCTGGGCCTGCTGGACGCCATGATGAACCGGCTGCGGGTCAGCCCGCCGGACTCCTTCGGGGGCTCCGCCGTCGAGACCGCGGCGGACCTGGCCGAGGGCAGCGAACAGCTCCCGCCCACCGACGGACTGCTCTACCTGACGAAGGACGGCAGCCGCGTCATCATCCGCCCCAGCGGCACGGAACCGAAGCTCAAGTGCTACCTCGAGGTGATCCGCAGCGTCGGATCCGCCGCCGAATTGCCGCAGGCGCGCCTCGAAGCCCGTGCGGCCCTGGACGGCGTCCTGGCCGACGTGCGCGAGGCGCTCGGGCTCTAGAGCGCCACCTCGACGAAGCCGTCCGTCACCCGGACGGCGTACGTGCCCAGGCGCAGCTCGGGGGTGCCTAGGCACTCCCCTGTCCCGAGGTCGTAGACCTCCTTGTGCAGCGGCGAGGCCAGCGTGGGGCGCGCACCGCGGGAGCCGGTGATGCCGCGGGCCATGACATGGGCGCCGGTGGCAGGATCGGCGTGCTCGACGGCGAACACCTCACCGGCCGCGGTACGGATCAAGGCCACCTGGTGTCCGGCGATCAGCGCGGCCTCGCCCCAGCCGGGCTCCAGGTCTTCCACGGCGCACACCCGGTGCCAGCCGCTTTCGTCGGCGGTTCGCTCCACAAAGCTGCGGGCTGCGCTTTCCAGTACGGCAGTCATGTCGGCCCCTCTCAAAGTTTCCTGGCCACAGCTGCGGCCATGGCTCCACGCTAGGAGCGGGGTGTTTCAACGGCGTGCTGCCAATGTGTCCGGCCGGTAAAAGAGACCTCACGCAGCCCGAAACGCAGCCGTGATGCAGAAGTTAAGATCACGAAACAAAAGGGAAACTGAAGCGAAACTGCCGGTCCCTAGGCTGAACGGACCAGCCGATCGATGCCGCCGACAGCACGGGCCGATCGAAGCAGCTGGATCTAACCGTTGCAGAGCACCGCCTGCGGCCCAACGAAAGGCCACCCGTGACCGGACAGACCGCCAGCCCCGAAAACGAACGCTCCCGGACGGAATCCCGGCAGGTCCCCCGACGCGTCGTCGTCGCCGGCGGCGGACCCGCCGCGCACCGCTTCGCCGACGCCATGCACGCCCGCGGCCTCGACGGCTGGCAGGTCACCGTCCTCACCGAGGAAGCGCACCTCCCCTACGACCGCGTCGCGCTCAGCAAGGCGCTCACCGATGCGGACGTGGACCTCACCCTGGGCAGCGCCTCAATGTGGGACCACGACGCCCTCACGCTCAGGACCGGCGAGCGCGTCACCGGCATCGACACCGCCGCGAAAACCGTGGAAACCGCCGCGGGCACCGTCTACCCGTACGACGAACTGGTCGTCGCGACCGGCTCCGACGCCGCCCGCCTGCCCATCCCCGGCGCCGAACTCACCCACGTCTACCGCACCCTCGAGGACGTCCGGGCCATCAACCAGGCGATCGCGGAACTCACCGCCAAGCTGGGCCGGAAGGTCAACGCCGTCACGATCGGCGGCGGCCTGCTCGGCCTCGAGTCCGCGGCCGGCACCGAACAGCTCGGCGCCGTGCCGATCGTCATCAACGGCTCCCCCTGGCTGATGAACACCCAGCTGGACGAGGGCGCCGGGCAGGCGCTCGGCCGGCTGATCGAGGCCAAGGGCTTCACCGTCCACGGCGGCGTCTTCCCCGCCGAGGTCCTCTCCGACGACGACGGCCAGGTCACCGGCGTGCTGATGGCCGACGGCCGCACCGTTGAGGCCGACATTGTGATCGTCGCAATCGGCGTACGCCCCCGCGACGAACTGTTCCGGGCCGACGAGGGCGCACAGCAGCAGTTCGAACTCGGCCCGCGCGGCGGCGTCGTGATCTCCGACGGCTGCCAGACCCAGGTGCCCGGCGTCTGGGCGATCGGCGAGGTCGCCAACTTCGGCGGCATGTGCCTGGGCCTGGTAGCCCCGGCCAACACCATGGCGGAGATCGTCGCGGACCGGCTGCACGGCGGCGGCGCGACCTTCCCGGGCTTCGACACCGCCACCAAGCTCAAGCTCTCCGGCGTCGACGTCGCCAGCTTCGGCGACGCCTTCGCCCGCACGGACCACGCCCTTGAAATCGTCTACGCGGACCCGGCCCGCGGCGTGTACCAGAAGATCGTCACCACCGACGACGCCAAGACCCTGCTGGGCGGCATCTTCGTCGGCGACGCGACCCCGTACACCTCGCTGCGCCCCATGCTCGGCCGCGAACTGGCCGCCGAACCCGGCGCCTACCTCACCGCGGCCGGCGGCGGCGAAGCCCTGGAGGCCAGCCTCCCGGACGACGCCATCCTGTGCTCCTGCAACAACGTGGCCGCCGGAGCCATCCGCGACGCCGTCAATGGCTGCGGCGCCTGCGAGGGCAACCCCCCGGTCCAGGACCTCGGCGACCTCAAGGGCTGCACCCGTGCCGGCACCCAGTGCGGCTCCTGCGTGCCGATGCTGAAGAAGCTGCTCGAAGGCGAACTGGCCAAGTCCGGCGTCGCCGTCTCCAAGGCCCTCTGCGAACACTTCGAACTCTCCCGGCAGGAACTCTTCGACGCCATCAAGGTCCTGGAACTGGCCTCCTTCGAGGACATCCTGGCCCGCTACGGCACCGGCGCCGGCTGCGACATCTGCAAGCCCACCATCGCCAACATCCTCGCCAGCCAGCACAGCGCCTACGTGCTCGACGCCGGCCGCGGGACCCTGCAGGACACCAACGACCGCGCCCTGGCCAACATGCAAAAGGATGGCAGCTACTCGGTGGTTCCCCGGATCGCGGGCGGCGAGATCACCCCGAAGAAGCTCGGCGTGATCGCCGCCGTCGCCGAGAAGTACGGCCTCTACACCAAGATCACCGGCGGCCAGCGGATCGACATGTTCGGCGCCCGGCTGGAACAGCTCCCGGACATCTGGAAGGAACTCGTGGACGCGGGTTTCGAGTCCGGCCAGGCCTACGGCAAGTCGCTGCGCACCGTGAAGTCCTGCGTCGGGTCCACTTGGTGCCGCTTCGGCGTCCAGGACGCCGTCGCCCTCGCGATCACGCTGGAGCTGCGCTACCGCGGACTGCGCAGCCCGCACAAGCTGAAGATGGGCGTCTCCGGCTGCGCCCGCGAATGCGCCGAGGCCCGCGGCAAGGACGTCGGCGTGATCGCCACGGACAAGGGCTGGAACCTCTACGTGGGCGGCAACGGCGGCTTCCAGCCGGCGCACGCCCAGCTCCTCGCGCAGGACCTGGACGAGGAGACCCTGCTGAAGTACATCGACCGCTACCTGATGTACTACATCCGCACCGCGGACCGGCTGCAGCGCACCGCGCGCTGGCAGGAAGAGCTCGACGGCGGCCTGAAGCACGTCGAGGACGTGGTGGTGCGCGACTCGCTCGGCATCGCCGCGGACCTTGAGGCAGCCATGGCCAAGCACGTGGACACCTACCAGGACGAGTGGGCCGAGACGCTCAAGGACCCTGAACGGCTGCGCCGCTTCCGCTCCTTCGTCAACGCCCCGGACCAAAAGGACGACTCGATCTCCTTCGTCCCGGAGCGCGGCCAGATGCGCCCCGCCACCGCGGAGGAGAAGGCGCAGGCCGGGCAGCAGCCGGTGCTGATCGCCGCCAGCATCCCGGTCCGTCCCGCCGACGCCGACAGCGGCCCCGCAACTGCCGGCCCCGCCGTCTCGTCTGCCCCTACCGAAAGCCAGGCCTAACATGCAGCTCAGCATCGATCTCAGCGGCCGCGAAGTCCTCGTCACCGGCGCGGACACCGCCGCCCGCCAGGCCGTCCGGCGCTACCAGGCGGCCGGGGCCGTGGTGTCCCGGCTCAGCCGCCCGGACGGCGGGGCGCACGACGGCGCGCTGCCGGAGCGGCCCTTCCTGGTCGCCGCGGTCGACGACGGCCAGCCGGGCTGGGCGGCCCTGCTGGAGCGCTGCCACGAGACCGGCATCCCGGTCGCGACAGAGCCCGCCGCCGGCCCCGCCGGCCATGTCACCCTGGTGGGCGGCGGACCCGGGACCACTGAATTGCTGACCGTGGCGGCCGTCCAGGCGCTGCGGGACGCCGACGTCGTGTTCTATGACCGGCTCGCCCCCTACCAGGAACTGCCCGCACTGACGACGGCGGAGCTCGTGGATGTGGGCAAGCGGCCCGGCCACCACCCCGTCAGCCAGTCCGGCATTGAGGAACTCATGGTCGACGCAGCCCTGGCCGGGAAGAACGTGGTCCGGCTCAAGGGCGGGGACCCGTACGTCTTCGGCCGGGGCGGCGAGGAAGTGGCCGCCTGCGTGAAGGCGGGCGTGCCCGTGCGGGTGGTCTCCGGGGTCACCAGCGCCATCTCCGTCCCCGCCGCGGCCGGGATCCCGGTCACGCACCGCGAGGTCAGCCACATGTTCACCGTGGTTTCCGGACACGCCCCGCTGACCGACAAGGAACACACGCACTTGGCCGGGCTGGGCGGCACCATCGTGGTGCTGATGGGCATTGGCACCCTGCACCAGCTGGCCGCGGGACTGCGGCGCGCCGGGATGCGCGCGGACATGCCGATGGCCGTCGTCGAACGCGGCTACCGCCCGGGCCAGCGGACCACCATCGCCGAACTGGGCAGCATTACGACGGCGGCCGCGGACTGCAGCAACCCCGCCGTGCTGGTGATCGGCGAGGTGGTGAGGGTGGCCGAGGCCAACCGCGGCTGTGCCGAAGCCGAAGCCGAACTGGACCGCCTCGCCGCGTCCCTGATGGGAGCGTGAGCGCCGTGAGCGCGCTGGAGGCCATTGCCGCCGCCGGCCCGGGAGCGCAGGCCGCCGGAGCACCCTCGCCCGGGGCACCCGCCGCGGAGGAAGCGCAGGAGAAGGCTGAGCTGCCGCTGGAGGGCTTCAGGATCGGGGTCACCTCGCACCGCCGTTCCCAGGACCTGATCGAGGCCCTGGAACGGCGCGGCGCGGAGGTGCTGCACGCCCCGGCGCTGAAGATCGCCCCGGTCCAGGAGGACCTGCGGCTGATCGAGGACACCCGCGCCATCATCGAGGCCCGGCCGGAGCTCTGCATCGCCACCACCGCCTACGGCATGCGCCGCTGGTGCGAGGCGGCGGACACCTTCGGCATCGGCGAACAGCTGTTGGAAACCCTCGGCGCCACCCGGATGTTCGTCCGCGGCCCCAAGGCCCGCGGCGCCGTCCGCGCGGCCGGCCTGGCCGACGTCGGGATCAGCAGCGACGAGACCACCTCCACCCTGGTGGACATGCTGCTGGCCGAGGGGGTGCGGGGCAAGACCGTCGCCGTGCAGCTGCACGGCTACACCGATGTCCGGCAGCTGGAGCGGCTGCGGATGTCCGGCGCCAACGTCATGACCGTCACTCCGTACCGCTGGGTCAAGCCCGACGGCGCGGACCGGCTGCCGAAACTGATCGAGGCGGCGTGCGGCGGCAACCTGGACGTGCTGACCTTCACAAGCGCCCCCGCCGTCGATGCGCTGTGGAGCACGGCGCACGAGATGGGCCTCTACAAACAGCTTGTGGAGAGCCTGAAGACCACGGTGGCCACCGCCGTCGTCGGGCCCATCACCGCCCAGCCGCTGCTCGACGCCGGGGTGCAGCCGCTGATCCCGGAACGGTTTCGGATGGGCGCCCTGATCCGGCTGGTCGTGGAACACCTGGCCCTGAACCATGTACGGCGGCTGGCTACCGCCTCGGGCGCGGTGGAGCTGCGCGGCAGGTCGCTGCGGATCGACGGCGAGGCCGTGGAGCTGGCCCCGGCGCCGCTCTTGTTGCTGCGGGCGCTGCTGGGTGCCGGTGGGGCCGTGCTGTCCCGCGACGCGCTCTCCGAACTGCTGGAGCTGCGCGGATCGGTCCACGCCCTGGACATGACCGTCAGCAGGCTCCGCTCCGCGCTGCCGGACGGCAGCCTGGTGGAGACGGTGGTCAAGCGCGGCTACCGGATCCGGGTGTGACCCACGGCATTACCAGCTGGTAACAACTGGCGAACGAACCGCGAGAATACTGCAACACCGCGGAAACCTCCGCGAAAAGCCGGCCCCCTACGCTGGGGAACATCAAGAACACGGGCCACATCCGGCCCACCAGCGAAAGGGCCAGCACATGTCCGTTACGGAAGCGTCCGCCATCTCCACCGTGTCCGCCACCGCCCAGACCCGGCCGCGGATCGTCGTCGCCGGGGCCGGCCCGGCCGCCCAGGCGCTGGTCCGCCAGCTCACGCGCACCCCTTTCGCCGGCGGCATCACCGTGCTCAGCAACCGCGACGATGCCCCGGAGGAGCTGCTGGAACTCGCCGCCCTGCCCCAGGTCTCGGTCCGCTTCGGGCAGCCTGCCAGCTTCATCGACGCGGCGGAGCGGCGGGTCACCACCGCGGACGGCCTCGAGTTCAGCTACGACCAGCTGGTAATCGCCACCGGTTCGACGCCGGCCCTCGCGCCGATCGAGGGTGCGGGCCGCTGCCTCAGCTACTCCACGATTGATGACGCCACCCGCCTGGGCGACGCCGTCAAGGACGTCACCCGGGTCCTGGGCCGCAGGCCGCTGGGCATCCTGGTGGGCACCGGCACCGCCGCGGGCCAGGCCGAGGCGGTGCTCCGGGCGCGCGGCGTCCGGCCCGTCCGCACCACGCTGCGCCCGTCCGCCGTCGTCCCCACCCTCGCCGGCTCCGCGCTGCCCGCCGCCGGGATCGTGTTCGACGACGGCTCCAGCATGAGCGGGGACCTCGTAGTCCTCGCCGAAGAGCGCGTTTCCCGCGACAGCCTCGCCCGCACCGCCGGCCTGGCCACCGCGCCGCAGGGCGGCATCGTGGTGGGCACGGACTACCGCACCTCCGTGCCGGGGATCTGGGCCATCGGCGACGCGGCGGCGTACGACGGCGTACGGCTGGGCCTGCTGGTCGCCGCCGGTTCCGCCGCCGGCGTCTGCGCCGCGGCGCTGCTTCAGGCGTCCCTCTCAGAGCCCCTCGCGCAGGCGGCGTAGGCCCGACGCCGGCCAGGTGGCGTTATGGCAAGATGGTGCACTGAGAAGCCACGACACACGCCGTGTCAGCACGCCGGACCGGGCATGAACCAGGTCCGCCAGGAAAGGGACCATCATGAGCAACGAAGCCAACACGGCCACCGACGCCGCCGGCACCGACAACCAGGGCGCTGCGGGCAACATTGCCTCGTACATCGACCACACCCTGCTCAAGCCGGAGGCCAGTGAGGCCGAGGTCCTGAAGGTCTGCGCCGAGGCGGCCGAGTACCACTTCAAGTCCGTCTGCGTGAACCCCATCTGGGTCAAGACCGTCAAGACCGCGCTCAGGGGTTCCGGCGTGCTGAGCTGCTCCGTGATCGGCTTCCCGCTGGGCGCCACCCCCAGCGACGTCAAGGCCTTCGAAGCCCGCGGCGCGGTGCTCGACGGCGCCGACGAGATCGACATGGTGATCAACATCGCCGCGGCACGGGCAAACGACAAAGGCGCCCTGGTGGATGACATCCGCGCCGTCGCCGAGGCCGTCCACTCCGGCGGCGCCATCCTGAAGGTCATCATCGAGACCGCACTGCTCGACGACGCCCAGAAGGTCCTCGCCTGCGAGGCCGCCGTCGAGGCCGGCGCGGACTTCGTGAAGACCTCCACCGGATTCAACGGCGGCGGAGCCACGGCCGAGGACGTCGCCCTGATGCGCCGCACCGTGGGTCCGGGGCTCGGTGTCAAGGCCTCGGGCGGCGTGCGTTCGCTCGCCGACGCGCAGGCTATGATTGCTGCAGGTGCAACACGTATTGGCGCCAGCTCCGGCATCGCGATCGTCAAGGGCGAACAGGGTTCGTCCGCGTACTGACCGTGCACCGGTCACAGCCGCTGCCGCCACAGTTTTTGAGCCCCGCGGGGCCGAGGAGGAACGAATGTCCAGCAACACCACCAAGACCCAGCGCGGCGAAAACAGCCTGGCATCCAGCGTCGTGCTGTTTGTCCTGATGATGGCCCTGTTCTTCGGCGCCCTGTATTCGCTGTCCTTCCTCAGCCTGGGCAACCCCTGGCCGATGGCCGCCTGCCTCATCCTGTTCGCCCTGGCGTTCTGGATCCCGCAGACCATCACGGGCCGCTCCGACTCCGCAGGCGAGAGCTAACCACGTTTCGAACTGAAGCCCCGGTTTTCCGGGGCTTCAGTTGTTTAAGCGGCGGGTCCGGACAAGCGCGGCGGATGCGGGCTAAGGCACCCGGGATCCGGGCCGCGCACGTCCGGAACCGCAGCGGAAAAGCGCGGCGGCCCTAGCCGCCGACGACGGCCAGCAGGCGGCTGACCAGCGCGGTCCCCAGCGCGAGGGCGGCCGGGAAGTGCCCCTTGGCCAGGGCAAGCACGGCGGAGAACATCCCGACCATGGCGTACGCGCTGACCGGGATCAGCACGAACCATTCGCGCCGCGAGCCGGCCCGGCCCAGCAGCGGGATGGAAAATGCCCCGTTGGCCTTCCAGACGTCCTTGACCAGCGGCAGCCTGCGCAGGAACTTCGGCGGCTTGACCACCAGCGGCCAGAGCAGCGGCACTCCCCCGGTGGTGATCATGTCGCCCACGATGTGCACCAGGACGCCGGTGAGCATCGACACCGGCAGCCAGGACCACTGGTGCGGCGCGAACCAGGTCACCAGGCCCGCCATGGTCAGGGCGAAGATCCAGTTGCTGATCCAGCCGTACTTGGGAAACAGCTTCAGCGCCTTTGCGGCAATGTTGATCATGAACATGCACAGCAGCCCTGCGCCCACGGAGAGCAGCCCCCAGTCCGTCTGCAGCTGGGCCTGCCCGGCCATGGCCGCGAGCAGCACGAAGAACGCGGCGCCGAGGACCGAGTGGGTGCCCTGGCGGTGGCCGCCGGAGGCATTCTCGATCCCCACGGCGATCATGTTCGAGAGCGGCGGCAGGGCATGCGCCACCGTGCTGGAGCGGTGGTCCCAGTCGCAGACCAGCGCAGTCCCGGCCGTTGCCATCCCGCCGATCACGATGCCGGTTGCATCCAGCGGATACCAGCCCAGCGCGTAGGGCCCGGTCGAGGCAATAGCCACCCACGCCGCGGCCCCGGACGCGGCGTGGTGTCCTCCCATCACGGTTTAGCCCACCGAGAGCGGGACGTCGGAGAAGATCGCCTCGATCACGCCGTTGGCCCAGGCCAGGATCTCGGCATCCTGCAGGTCGCGGCCGCCGATCCGGGCCGTCTTGGGCTTGGGGATCAGCACCGCGTCCAAAGCCGGTTTCGCCTGCGAGCCGGGGTACATCCGGGCCAGCCGCATCAGCTTGGACTCCGGCAGCTGGGCGGGCGAGAACTTGATGAAGTTGCCCTGTAGGGCGACGTCAGTGAGGCCGGCCTCGCGCGCCCCGACCCGGAAACGGGCCACCGCGACGAGGTTCTTCGCCGGCAGCGGCAGCTCCCCGTAGCGGTCCACGAGCTCGGCCTCGACCTCCTCGATCGCCTCGTTGCTCAGTGCCGAGGCCAGCTTCCGGTAGGCCTCGAGGCGCAACCGCTCACCGGGTACGTAGTCGTGCGGCAGGTGCGCGTTGACCGGCAGCTCGATCTTCATCTCCGCGGCCTTCTCCTCGGCCTCGCCCCGGTAGTCCGCCACGGCCTCGCCGACCAGCCGGATGTAGAGGTCGAAGCCGACGCCCTGGATGTGGCCGGACTGTTCGCCGCCGAGCAGGTTGCCGGCGCCGCGGATCTCGAGGTCCTTCATGGCCAGCTGCATGCCGGCGCCGAGTTCGTTGTGCGTCGCTACGGCCTTGAGCCGTTCCAGCGCCACCTCGCCCAGCGGCTTTTCGGAGGGATAGAGGAAGTAGGCGTAGGCCCGTTCCCGGCCGCGGCCCACGCGCCCGCGCAGCTGGTGCAGCTGGGAGAGCCCGTACTTGTCCGCGCCGTCGACAATCAGGGTGTTGGCGTTGGAGATGTCCAGCCCGGTCTCGATGATGGTGGTGCAGACCAGGACGTCGAAGCGCTTCTCCCAGAAGTCCACGATGATCTGTTCCAGCCGGCTTTCGGACATCTTGCCGTGCGCCACCTCGACGCGGGCTTCCGGGACCAGTTCGCGGATCTTCGCGGCGGTGCGTTCGATCGTGGAAACCCGGTTATGCACGAAGAAGACCTGTCCTTCGCGCATCAGCTCGCGGCGGATCGCGGCCGACGTCTGCTTATCCGTGTACGGGCCGACGTAGGTGAGCACGGGGTGCCGCTCCTCCGGCGGGGTCGCCAGCGTAGACGTTTCGCGGATGCCGGTCAGCGACATCTCCAGGGTGCGCGGGATGGGGGTGGCGCTCATGGCCAGGACGTCCACGTTGGTGCGCATCTTCTTCAGCGCTTCCTTGTGTTCGACGCCGAAGCGCTGCTCCTCGTCCACGATCACGAGGCCAAGGTCCTTGAACGCGAAGTCCTTGGACAGCAGCCGGTGCGTGCCAATCACGACGTCCACCGAGCCGTTCTTCACTCCCTCGGCCGTTTCCTTGGCCTCCTTGGCGCCCTGGAAGCGGGACAGCGGCTTGACCCGCAGCGGGAAGCCGGAGAAGCGCTCGGTGAAGGTCTCGTAGTGCTGCTGCGCCAGCAGCGTGGTGGGCACCAGCACGGCCACCTGCTTGCCGTCCTGGACCGCCTTGAACGCCGCCCGGACGGCAATCTCGGTCTTGCCGTAGCCGACGTCGCCGGAGACCAGGCGGTCCATCGGGATCTCCCGTTCCATGTCCGCCTTGACCTCGTTGATGGTGGTCAGCTGATCCGGGGTCTCCACGTAGGGGAAGGCTTCCTCGAGTTCGCGCTGCCACGGGGTGTCGGGGCCGAAGGCGTGGCCGCGGGAGGCCATCCGGGCCGAGTACAGCCGGATCAGTTCGCCGGCGATCTCCTTGACGGCCTTGCGCGCCTTGGACTTGGTGCTGGCCCAGTCCGAGCCGCCCATCTTGCTCAGCACCGGGGTGTCGCCGCCGACGTAGCGGGTGACCTGGTCCAGCTGGTCGGTGGGGACGAAGAGCCGGTCACCCGGGGCACCGCGCTTGGAAGGCGCGTATTCGAGCACCAGGTATTCGCGCACGCCGTCTCCCCCGCCCGCGACCTTGCGCTGGATCAGCTCCACGAACCGGCCGATGCCGTGCTGTTCGTGCACCACGAAGTCGCCGGCCAGCAGTTGCAGCGGGTCCACGGCGTTGCGCCGCTTGGACGGCATCCGGCGCATGTCCTTGGTGGACCCGGCGGAGGTGCGGCCCAGCAGGTCGGCCTCGGTCAGCAGGGCCACCTTGAGCCGGTCAAGGACGAAACCGCGGCCGACGGCGGCGGTGGTCACCTCGATCAGGCCGGGCTGCGGGTCGGCGTCGAGGGTTTCCACCCGGGCGCACGGGATGTCGTTGTCGTGGAACAGTTCGGCGAGGCGCTGCGCCGGGCCGGGGCCCTCGGTGGCGACGACGATCCGCCACTGGTCCCGCACGTGCGAACCGATGAAGTCCATCATCTCGGCCACGTCGCCCTGGTAGCCGCGGGGTTCGCGGGCGTGCAGGTTCAGCACGTCGATCTCCGGCAGCAGTTCCTCGTCGCTGGCGAGCGAGGTGATGGACCACCAGGAGACTCCGTGCGCGAGGGCTGTGCTGCGGGTCTCGCCCAGCGAGCGGAAGCTCGCCGAGTGCAGGGCCTCCGAGGCCGCGGAGCTCAAATCCAGCGGGGCGGTCCCGCCGTCGGAGGCCGTGGACCAGGCTGCCTCGAGGAACTCCTCGTTGGTGGCGGCGAGGTCGTGGGCGCGGGTGCGGACCTTTTCGGGTTCAATCACCACCGAGATGGAGCCCTCCGGGAACTGGTCCAGGAAGGGCACCATGGAATCGACCAGCACCGGGGCCAAGGATTCCATTCCCTCGACGGCGATGCCGCCGGCGATCTTTTCCAGCATGTCCGCCGCGGCCGGCAGCTGGGACTTCAGCGTCGCGGCCCGGGACATCACCGAGGGCGTGATCAGGATTTCGCGGCAGGGCGGGGCGTGCAGTTCGGTGGGGTGGTGCACGCCCGGCGCGGTTAGCGAGCGCTGGTCGGCGACGGCGAACCAGCGCATCTGCTCGACCTCGTCGCCGAAGAATTCCACCCGGATCGGGTGGTCCTCGGTGGGCGGGAAAACGTCCAGCATGCCGCCGCGGACCGCGAATTCGCCGCGCCGGGTGACCATGTCCACCCGGGCGTAGGCGGCGTCGGCGAGGTTCTTCACGACGTCGCCGAACGGGACCTCCTGGCCGAGCTTGAGGGTCACCGGGACCAGCTCGCCGAGCCCGGCCACGATCGGCTGCACCACGGCCCGGACCGGGGCGACGACGACGCGCAGGGCGCCCCCGGCCTCGGGGTGCGCGAGGCGGCGGAGCACGGAGAGCCGGCGGCCGACGGTGTCCGAGCGCGGCGAGAGCCGCTCGTGCGGCAGGGTCTCCCAGCTGGGGAATTCCGCGACCGTGCCGGCCGGCAGGAACGCGCCCAGCGCGGCGGCAAGGTCTTCGGCCTCGCGGCCGGTGGCGGTGACGGCCAGCACCACCGGGGCGGCGGCGCCGTCGGCAGCCCCGCCGTCGGACGCGAGGCCGTCGGCCATCTCCGCGAGCAGCGCAGCGCGCAGCCCGGCGGGGGCGCTGATCTGGTAGTCCTCGCTGCGGGCCGTGAACGGCCGGGACGCTTCGGCCTGCACCCGGGCAAAGGACGTGTCCTCGGCGAGGACACGCCGCAGACCGGTGAGAGAAGGGCCGTTGAGGCTCATGGCGGGAACTCCTGGAGTGATCACGGGCATGCAGGCAACACGAATACCCGAAATTCGCAAGAATCCCGGGTACTTCCAGCCTACCGCGACCCGGAGGCGGGCCGGCACCCGGGACTAAGCTGGCAGGACGGGGATCCGGCCGTCCAGGCTGCAGTCCAGCGCGGCCGGCGCTCCGAATGGCTTATATCCGCAATGATGAAGGAGCCACCCATGAACGGCACCCCCAACGCCACGAACCCGAAGACCGTGCTCGTGACCGGCGCCACCGGTTACATCGGCGGCCGGCTGGTCCCCCGGCTGCTTGAGGCCGGCCACCGGGTGAAGGTCCTGGTCCGCACCCCGGCCAAAATCGCCGGCGTCCCCTGGCTGGAGCAGGTCGAGGTGGTCCAGAGCAGCCTCGACGACGGCGCGGCGCTGCAGGAGGCGCTGGACGGCGTCGACGTGCTCTACTACCTGGTCCACTCGATGGCCGGCGGCGCCGGGTTCGAGGCCAAGGAAAAGGCGATGGCCGAGACGGCGGCGCAGGCGGCGGCGGGGGCCGGCGTGGACCGGATCGTCTACCTCGGCGGGCTGCACCCCTCCGGCGCCGAGCTCTCCACCCACATGCGCTCCCGCGAGGCCGTGGGCAAGGTCTTCCTCGACGGCCCGGTGGACGCGGTCGTGTTCCAGGCCGGCGTGGTGATCGGCTCCGGCTCGGCCTCCTTCGAAATGATCCGGCACCTGTCCGAGACCCTGCCGGTGATGCCCGCCCCCAGCTGGGTACGGAACAAGATCGAGGCCATCGCGGTGCGGGACGTGCTGTACTACCTTGTCGGTGCGGCGTCGCTGGAGGGCAAGATCAACCGCACCTTCGACATCGGCTCACGGCAGGTGCTCAGCTACGCCGGGATGATGCAGGAGTACGCGGCGGAGGCCGGACTCCCGCACCGGGTGGTGCTTGCCCTTCCCATCCCCGCGCCCAAGCTCGCGGGCATGTGGGTCGCGCTGACCACGCCGATCCCGCTGTCCATGTCGCTGCCCCTGGTGGAGTCGCTGCAGCACGACGCCGTCTCCCGGGAGCATGACATCGACTCCTACATCCCGCTGCCCGAGGGCGGCCTCACCCCCTACCGGCGGGCCGTCGCCCTGGCGCTGGGCAAGGAACGGGACGGCCAGGTGGAGACCACCTGGGCCAGCGCCGGAGCCGACGCCGATCCGCTGCCGAGCGATCCGGAGTGGGCCGGCCACCGCGTCTACCTCGACGAGCGCAGCTACTCCAGTGCGGTGGACCCGAAACACGTCTGGACCATCATCGAAGGCATCGGCGGCCGCAACGGCTGGTACTCGTTGCCGCTGGCCTGGAGCGTACGCGGATGGCTGGACAAGCTCACCGGCGGCGCGGGCCTGGCGCGCGGCCGGCGGCACCCGCACCTGCTGGCCGAAGGCGAGGTGGTGGACTGGTGGCGGGTCGAGCGGATCGACCGCGGCCGGCTGCTCCGGCTGCGGGCCGAGATGCGGGCACCCGGCCGGGCCTGGCTGGAACTTTCGGTCGAACCCGAGGGCACCGGCAGCCGCTACCGGCAACGGGCCATCTTCTTCCCGAAGGGCCTCAGCGGCAAGCTCTACTGGCTCGCGGTCCTGCCGTTCCACAGCCTCATTTTCCCCGCGATGTCGCGGAATATAGCGGCAGCGGCGCAGCGCCTCGCAGAGACGGAGCCAGCCGCCGAATCGGAACCGGCGGGGCCCACCGCGTAGGATGTTGGGAGCCCGAAACGTCCAGCCCCACCCCATGGAGGACCCCCAATGGCCCTGAGTGCATCCACCACCCTTCCGCACAGCGTTGAGAGCGTCACGGCAGTTTTCGTCAACGAGGACTTCCTGCGCCACACCAGCGAACTCGTCGGCGGAACCCTTGAATCGTTTACCGTCGACGGCGACCCCGCCGGCGCCTTCAACACCACGACGGTCCGCACCATCCCCACGACCCGGATGCCGGACCTGGCCCGTAAGTTCGTCGGTGAGAGCCTGAAGGTGACGCAGCTGGAGAGCTGGGGCGCCCCGGAGGCCGACGGTTCGCGGCAGAGCAACATCTCGCTGAAGGTCGCCGGCGCCCCGCTGGACGTCAACGCCGTGCAGCGCCTCGTGGCCGACGGCGGCAGCACCCGGATCGAGCTGGAGGGAACGGTCACCTCGTCCGTGCCGCTGCTGGGCGGGAAGATCGCCGACGCGGCCGAGCCGATGGTCGGCAAGGCCCTCAACATCCAGTCCACGCAGGCCCAGGCCTGGCTCGAAAGCCACTAGGCGATGGAGCTGCCCGGTGCCCTGGCCGCCGTCCTGATCGTGGCCGGCGTCTGGTCCCTGGCCGTCTGGCCCCAGTTCCTGCGCCGGGTCATAAAGGACCCGCGGGCGCGCGACGCCGGCGGCAAGGCCACCCGCTTCCTCACCGTCCACGTCGTGCTGGTCAGCATTTCGATGCTGCTCGGCGCGGCGACGGCGGCGATCGGGATCACGGGCCTGCTGAACTGACCGGCTCTCCCCCGGCCAACTGGCTCGCAGTTGTTGACGTTATGACTCTTCAAAACGACAACAACTGCGAGCCAGTTGGGTTAACCCCGCGGCGGCGGCGGGGCTAGACTCAGGAAAATGCCTGTCCACTGCCGAAGGGGGATGCCTTGCGGCCCCAGCGCGTGGCCACGTGGGGACTCATCGCCTACGTCGCGGTGCTGGCTGCCGTCGCCCTGTGGCCGCAGCCGGTGGACCGCCCGGTCGCCGGGCTGCTGCGCGCGGCGTTGAGGTGGCTGCACGGCCGAGGCATTCCCGGCTGGGTCGACTACGGCTTTGTGGAGTCCGCCGCCAATGTGCTGCTCTTCGTTCCGCTGGGCGCCCTCGTGGCCTTGATCATCGGTCGTGGCTACTGGTGGGTCGGCGCGGCCGCCGGGCTCCTGATCTCGTGCGCCATCGAACTTGCACAGTTGCTCTTCCTGCCCGGACGCTATCCCACGATGGCCGATGTCCTGGCCAACACCCTGGGGGCCGTCCTCGGCGCCCTGCTCACATTGCTGGTCCGGCGGCGCCGCTGGGCCCCTTGAGGCCCCTGCGGTCCTGGCCCCTGCGGTCCTGGCCCCTGCGGTCCTGGCCGCCTGGGTCCTGGCCGCCTGGGTCCTAAGAGGTACGGACCTAGGAGGTACGGTTCTGGGCCGCGACCGCCTGGCCGAGGGCGTCCTCGGCAGCGACCCAGGAGAGCATCGCGCACTTGACCCGAGCGGCGTAGCGGGACACACCTTCAAAGGCCGCTGCGTCGCCCAGGATCTCCGGGTCGGCGGGCACCTTGCCGCGGGAGCGCAGCACCTCGCGGAAGCTGTCGATCACGCTGCGCAGCTCGTCCGGATCCAGTCCCTCGGCGAGGTCGGTCAGCACGGAGGCCGACGCCATCGAGATCGAACAGCCCTCGCCGTCCCAGCGCAGCTCGCTGACCTTTCCGCCTGCCACCGCCACCCGCAGCGTGATTTCGTCGCCGCAGACCGGGTTGAGCTGGTGCGACTGGCCGCTGCTGGCCCCTTCGGGCACTCCGGCGCCGGCCAGGCCGCTGCCGTGGCGTGCTTTGGAGTGCTCCAGGATGATCTGTTGGTACAGCTGGTCAAGACTCATGCAGTGCCGTCCTCAGGCTTGAAAGTATCCGCGGACCCCGGCGACGGCGTCGAGGAACGCGTCGACGTCGTCCGTGGTGTTGTACAGGTAGGTGCTGGCCCTCGTGCTCGCGGTGAGTCCGAGCCGGCGGTGCAGCGGCTGGGCGCAGTGGTGGCCCACGCGGACGGCGATCCCGCGGCTGTCCAGGAACTGCCCGACGTCGTGCGCGTGCACTCCGGCGACGTCGAACGCGGCCAGGCCGATCCGTTCCTCCCCCGCCGCCGGGCCCAGCACGCGGATCCCGGGGATGGCCGCGAGGCCTGCCACGAGCCGCTGGCCCAGTTCCGTTTCCCAGGCGTGGATCCGGGCCAGGCCGGTTTCGCTGAGGTAGTTGGCGGCGGCGGCGAGCGCCACGGCCTGGGAGATCTTCTGGGTGCCGGCCTCGAAGCGCTGCGGGCTGGGCAGGAAACCGGCGCGCTCCATCGTGACAGTGGTGATCATGGAGCCGCCGGTCAGGAAGGGAGGCATGGCATTGAGCAGTTCCGAGCGCCCGTAGAGTCCGCCGATTCCGGTGGGGCCGAGCATCTTGTGCCCCGAGAAAACGGCGAAGTCCACGTCGAGGGCCTTGACGTCGAGGGGCAGGTGCGGGGCGGACTGGCAGGCGTCCAGCACGACGAGGGCACCGACGGCGCGGGCCCGCGGGACCAGCGTGGACACCGGGTTGATGGTCCCCAGGACGTTGGAGGCGTGGGTGAAGGCCAGCACGCGGGTTCGGCCGCCGATCAGGCGCGCGGCGGCGTCGAGGTCCAGGGCGCCGGCATCGTCGACGGGGATGAACTTCAGTACGGCGCCGGTCCGGTCCGCCAGCTGCTGCCAGGGAATCAGGTTGGCGTGGTGCTCCATCTCGGTGACCACGATCTCGTCGCCGGCGGCCAGCGCGAAGCGGGCAGCTTCCGCCGGGGCGCCGGGCAGGGAGGCGTTCAGGAAGGAGTAGCTGAGCAGGTTCAGGCCCTCGGTGGCGTTGGACGTCCAGATCAGTTCGTCCGGGTCCGCGCCGATGAAGGCCGCCACGGTCTCCCGGGCGTCCTCGAAGGCCTCGGTGGCCTCCACCGCGAGGTAGTGCGCGCCGCGGTGCACCGCGGAGTTCCGCCGTTCGTAGAACTCCTGCTCCGCTTCCAGCACGCTGAGCGGATTCTGTGACGTGGCACCGGAATCCAGGTAGACGAGCGGGTGCCCGTTGACGGACCGGTGCAGGATCGGGAAGTCGTTGCGGATCCGCAGGACCTCCTCGTTGCCCAGCGCCGTGGCTGAGCGGAGGAGATGGGCTGGTGTGGCAACCATGGGCAGTAACTCCTGGATCGGCTTTCGCTGGGGCGTAGCGGGGGCGCCCGGCCGGGCTGGTCCTATTACGTCACGCGGATTAGACCTAATTATCCCACGTTCCGGCGGCGCCCGGTTTCGGCCCGGCCGTTGAGTCGGGCCAAGCGGGCCACAGGGACATCCGTACCGCTGGCGGCCCGCCGGATTGTGCTCCGCGGTGAAGCCGGCACATGTCCCGAAACGGTTCCGGAACGTCAAATGCCCCGCCGGGTGCCGTGGCACCCTGGCGGGGCTTTGATCCGAACCGTTGCCTCGCCTACTAGGGCGGGCGCGGTGTCCGTTGCCGCGTCTACGGCACTTCCCCCGACTTTCCGTGCTGCAGACCGTAAAAAGGGAGCCGGCGGCGGCTGGGGGGAGAGCCTCGGTCTCAGAAGGCTCTGACGCCGCCGGCTCCGTCTTTGGGGTACGGCTGCCGCCTGCGGCACCGTACCGTTCCAATGAAGGAGTTCGGGTGTGGGAGGTGTCTACGCAGCCAGCGTTTCCGGTGGCTGCTGCGGTTGCCCGCGTTCCAATACCGCCCTCTAAATACTAATTTTAGGACTTTTTGAGTCGTTCCCGGGACTGACTTAAGTCAATCGCGGGGGCCGGATCTGCACACGAGTAGGATTTACCCGACTTCTCCCTCTTTCCTGGCTGCGGAACTACTTGGCCATACTCGTCCGGCGTTGGTGTCACTCGCTCGATACGCAGGCCACCGGGGGACGAATGTAACTGCGGGACTGGGCGCCCTCGATGCCTTGGTTACTGTCGGTCTGGAGGCTAGGGCAAATCAAGATCCTTTTGGATTTCCACGAGTTCGCCGCGGCGACTGACGCCGAGCTTCCCGAAGATCCGGTACAGGTGCCCCTCGACGGTCCGCTGGGAAACGGTGAGTTTGGCGGCAATTTCCGCGTTCGTGTCCCCGGCCGTCACCAGCTTCAGGATCTCGGATTCGCGGGCGGTCAACTCGGCACGGTGTTCACCTTGGGCGTTGTTCAATGGACCGGACATGCCGGCCGCGACCATCCGGCGGTGCACCTTGCGCTGCACGGCTGTGAGCTTCCATTTTTCCGGGTCGTTCTCCAGCAGTCGTGCGGCCTGCTGCGCGGCTTCGAGCGCCAGCAGCAGGTGCCCCGCGTTCATGGCCTGGTCGCTGAGCGCCGTGAGCGCCGTCGAATCCGCGGCCGTGACGGCGAGCGCGTAGGCGCGCAGCAGGCGCGCCTCCGGCACGTCGACGGCGCCGCTGCTGGCCGCCAGCGCCGCGGCGGCTGCAGTGTCCCCGCCACGGAGGGCCAACCGGCGGATGTCGGTCTCGACGGCTCTGAGCCCCTGCTGCTGCGCCTCGTCCGCGAGCCGGCCCAGCTCGCGGCGCGCGTCGTTCGCGTCCCCGCCGGAGGCCTGTTCGGCGGCGGTACAGTAAGCCTCCGCGAGCAGCCGCAGTGTCTCCGGCGCCCGGTAGGCGGCGCTGCGGAAGGCTTGCGCCTGCTCTGCCGCCTCGCCTGGATGCCCGACGGCGGAGGCGGCGTAGGCTGTCACCGCACGGGCGAAGGCGGACAGTTCCCAGGGGTCGGCGATCAGGAGTTCTTCGACGCCGAGCAGCAGCTCCGCCAGGCTTTCCGGGACCCGCCCCTGCCGCAGCCGGGAGTAGCCGCGCATCACGTGCAGCAGTCCGCCGCTGTACACCAGCCGCGGGGCCAGGTTCGAGGAATAGTCGTCCAGGACCGAAGCGAGTTCCTCCCACTCCCCGGCCCGGATCAGGCTCAGGCAGTACCGCGCCAGGACGTCCTCGTGGACGAGGGGAAGCACCAGGCCGTCCTCCTGCACGTCGCGCCAGGCCTCCCGGCCGAGACCCAGTCCCTCCAGCACCCGGCCTTGCGCGGTCCAGACCTCGGCCAGGCGCGACATTGCCGGGATACGGATTTCCGCGTTGGCGTCGGCGGCGGTGATCAGCTCCCGAAGCCTCTCCTGAAGCTCCGTGGTCCTGCCCTCCCAGTCCTCCAGCAAGAGTGCGGTGGCGAGGCCCACGCTTGCCTCCGCCCACGCCGGCTCATCCCGGATGCCGGGAATCGGTTCCCCGGCGCCAGCCTCACGCGGCACATCGACGTCTGCCACCAAGTTCCCGAGCCGGGCAGCCAGGAGTGCGGCGAGATAGGACGCGCGGCCGTACCGCCACGGCTGCGCGGCCTCGAGAAAGTCGGCCGCCTCCCCGTGGCGGCCGAGGATATAGCTGGAATAGGCCAGCTGGATCCTGGCCTCCGACATGAACCGGTCCTCCTGGATCGCCCCGGCGGCCCGGATCGCCGTCGCGGCGTCCAGGCCCGCGTTGGCGGCCGTGGCAGCCGCGAGCAGCTCCGGGGACGCTGGTTCCGCGCCGGAATCCAGCGACCAGCGCACCTGGTTCAGGAATGCGTCCGGGTGCACGGCGCCCACCCAGGGAAGGGCCAGGAGGCTGGACCTGAGGCTGACACTCCGGCCCGCAGGGACGCGGCGGCGGATGATTTCGCCGATGAGCGGGCTGGCCGGCCTGACGATGCGGTCCAGGTCCCGCGAGACCGTGATGATTCCGGCCATTTCAAGGGCGTCGACGGCACGGGGGCTGCTGAACCGGAGAATCTGGCCCAGCGACAGGGGCCCGGCCAGGGCGACGATGGCGGCGGCGGTTTTTTCCTCCGCTGACATGGAACGGAGCTGGTGGTCCACCAGATCCGCTGCCGGGACATCGCCGAGGTCCGGCGGGGCCAGGAGGAACCACGTTCCGCGGCGCTTTCCGATCGCGCCCGTGTCCCGTGCATGGTCTATCAGCGACATCAGCATGAACGGATTGCCCGCGGTCATTTTGGCGAACAGTTCGCTCACCCACGGAGACACGTCCGCCCGCAGCACCTGTTCGCAGAGTTGGTGCACCTCACCCCGGCTCAGGGCGGCCAGGTCAAACTTCGAGATGAGGCCGTCGCCCCAGAGCGCCAGGAACTCCTCGGGGACCAGCGGACCAGGCCGACAGGCGGCGAGCAGCCGCGCCGCGCCGGTGGCGACCGCCTGCGCGATCAGCTGGATAGTCCCCCGGTCCAGGTGTTGGGCGTCGTCGATCACGAACAGCGCGAGGGCCGGCTCGGATCTGAGGCTGGCAGTCACCGCCCCCAGCACGGCCGCATAGGAATCGAGATCGTGGTCCGGCAGGCCCGCCAGGTAGGGCGTCAGCGCTCCGAAGCGGACCGCTGCGAGCGCCGGTGTGGCGGCGAGGCGGATCACCGCTCCCTGTGGCCGAAGCTCCGCCAGCACGGCCTTGATGACGACAGTTTTCCCGGACCCCGCTCCCCCGACAATCAAGGCCCCGGCCCTGCCCTCCTCGCGCAGGCAGTGGATCACGTCCCGGACGACGCCGAATCGGCCGATCAGGGTGGCCGCATCGGTCAGGCCTTCCACAGCGGGCCCCTCGCACCGTCGTCGACCGAGCCCCGCGTGCCGGGTCTGCCCCTGCGCCGGTCAGCCGATGCGGGCGCTGGCCGCCGGTGCCGAGATGACATCCTTCAGCTCCGATCGGCTCGCGACATGGAGTTTTGAGTACACCTGGTAAAGGTGGCCTTCCACCGTCCGGACCGAAACGTGCATCTGTTCCGCGATCTTGCGGTTGGATGTTCCGGCCGCCGCCCGGACAGCCACTTCGCACTCGCGGGCCGTCAGCGTGGAGGTGGTCAGCGAATGCAGGCCGTTTCCGGGGCTTCCGAACCTGTCATCGAGGGACTGTTCCGTGCGCTGCGAGATGCGGAGCGCGATCCGGTTCCCGGCTTCATTGGCGCAGCAGACCGCCCGCCGGGCCACGTCGCGGGCAAAGAGCGCGTTCCCGGCGGCATCGGCATCCTTGGCCACAGCCAGCAGCTGCTCGCTGGCGCCGTCCTTCACTCCCTCTGCCAGGCGCAGGCACAGCTGGGCGAACTGCCCGGTGACCTGGGCGGCGAGGCCGGCAAGCTTCTGGCAAAGCTGGCGGTCCCCGAGCCGTGCCGCCGCGGACAGGAAGAGCAGCCCGGTGGCCGGCGAGCCGGCGTCCGCCTCGCTCGCCGCCTCGGCGAGGAGGGTGCGGATGGCAGCTGCGCGTTGGCCGAGTTCAGCCAGCGCGCAAAGCTCAAAGTAGCGCGTCACCCGGCCAACCAGCCAGGAACCGTGGCGTTGCGGCTGCGCCACTTCGGCGAGCAGCAGGCTGGCTTTTTCCTCGTCGCCGGCGAGCCCTGCCGCATAAGCACATGCGGCCGTGGCCAGGCCGGACAACCCGTCGGGATCCTGGGTCCGGAGCTGCCACATCCCGGCCTCCAGCCAGGGAATGGCGCTCTCAAGGCGCCCGGCATGAAGATCGATGACACCCTGGCCGATTTCGAACATCCCCCCGAGGCGGGCGTGCGGCTCGGCCGTGCCGGTCGCGGTCGCAATGAAGGCAGACGCCTCCCGGAACTTCGCGGAAAGGAGCAGGAGCAGCAGGAAGCGTCCCCTGATGTCGCGCACGGTGGTGTCTGCCAGCGGGACGGTCGCGGCCGCCGCCATAATCTGCTTGCCCAGCGCCATGGCGCCGAGGACATTTCCGCTGACGGCCATGGTCTCGCAGAGCAGGCTCGCGGTGAGAATGCCTGTTTCGCTGCCCAGTTCGGGGTCAAGATCGGCACGGACTGCCAGAACGTCGTCATAGCGGCCCTCGAAGGCGGCAAGTTTGACTTCGGCGAGGCGCAGCTGCCCGCGGGCCCATTCCAGTTCGGCCGGATCTTCCGCGGGCTGCCCGTAAAGGCGCTCGCGGACCATCCGCAACCTGGCCGGGGCTTCGGCTGCGGTGGCCGCGCTCCGGTGGTCCAGCTCGGCCCGAAGGAGCTGCAGGGCGACCCACTCGGTCAGCGGGTATTCCTCGGCGGCAGAATCATCGAGTCCGTGGAGGATCCGCCGCGCGGACTCGTTGTTGTTGAACGAGATATGGGCCTTCACCGTTTCGACGACCGCCCCGGCGAGCGCCCCGCAACCATCGATTTCGTGGATGAACCTCAGCGCCGAAGTGGGATCCGAGGCGTTGTTGGCCTGGCGTGCGGCCGCCACGGCGGTTTCCGCGCTGATCCGCTCCCCGCAGTCGAGCGCCCAGGCGAGGTCCGTGGCTCCGCCGGCTTTGGCCTGTTCGGTGTCCGACAGCACGGCCGTGAGCCGGCGCCGGAGCTCCGCGCTGCGGCCCGGAGGGACCACGCTGGCGACGATTGACGCGGTGACCGCGTTGGCGACACTGACCATCGGCGGGTGGTCGTGGCTGACCTGGATCAGGGCGCGCTCCTGCAGGTTGTCCATGTCCTGCGGATTGAAGATCCTCATGAGCGTCTGCAGCGGGACGGCGCCGGCGAGCGCCAACAGTTCGAAGACGTCGCGCTGGCCCGGGCTGAGCCGGTTCAGCCGGGCCTTGACGACGTCCCGCACCTCACCGGTCAGCGCGATTGGGCGTCCGTCCAGGATCCACGAGCCGTCCTGCCGGACGACGGTGCCGAGCTTGATCTGCTCCCGGGCCAGCGAATGCAGGAAGAGCGCGTTCCCTCCGCTGGCAGTCCAGAGCGCCCGGGCGGCGGAATGCGAGAAGTGTCCCCCATACTCCTGGTTGAGCGTGGCCGAGGTCTCGGCGAAGTCGAAGGGTTCCAGGTCCACGCGGCGGAGCAGGTCGTCCTTCCAGAGCCCCATGATGTCCCCGCCAACATGGTGCAGGTCCACGCTGGCGGCGAGCAGCGTCACGTGCCCTCCGGCGCTGAGCTGGGCCACCATCATGCAGGACAGGTCATCCAGGTCGTGGGCGTTATCCACGAACAGGACGACGCCGCGGCCCTGGGCTTTGGTCTGCAGCAGGTGGGTGAGTCCGCGCAGCACCATGAGGGGGTGTTCCAGGTGCGAGGCATCGAGGTCATTGAGGAGTACGCTCAGGGCGCCGTAGGGCAGCTTTGAGGCTATGGAACTCCCGCGGACCTGGACAACCAGGTAGTCATCGCCGAGCTGTTCGAGGGCGCGCTGGGCGATGAAGGACTTCCCGGCCCCGTGTTCGCCCACGAGCACGACGCCGCAGCCTGCTCCTGAGGTCAGGGTTTCGACGATCTCCGAAACAGTCTGTTGTCGGGTGAAGGGTTTATCCTGCCGTCCCTGGGTTGGCCGGTGTATTGCTAAGAGCGCGTCCGTTTTACCGCTGCCAGCAGGCACGCCGGCTTCTTGCTGAAACATGGGAGAGACCTTCGCAATCAATGTTTAACCAGTGATATCTCCACGGTATGGACTACCCCGGGCAAAGGCATCCGTAGGTAGTACTCGATTGCGGTGCGGGTATCGATCCCGGGTCTACGTGGCTGTACTCGGAAACCCCGAGGCGCCCCCGGGCCGCAAACCAAGTAGTCGCCGGCGGTCTACGAGTGCCGCCGGTGTGGTGCGCTCCGGCGAAGCAGGAAACACCTACTCCCCGGCCACCCTTCGAAGTTCGTCGCGTCCGCTGATGTTCAACTTGGCGTAGCTGCGGTACAGGTGGCCCTCAACGGTCCGGACCGAGACCTGCAGTTCCGCGGCGATCTGACGGTCGCTCAGGCCGCGGACGGCCAGCGCCACGATGTCGCGTTCCCGGCGGGTCAGCAGTCCGAGCGTGTCGTCCGGCCCGGCCGGTTCCTGCCCCGGCAGGCTCTCGGCACGATCGCGGCAGCGCTGCTGCTGCGACACTGCCATCCGCTCCCGCAGCGTGTCGCCGGCGGCGTGGTAGGCGCTCGCGGCGGCGCCGTACGCGAGGCCCGCGAAGCCCCAAAGTTCGGCTTCCTCGCAGCTCTTGGCGGCGTCAATCAGCTGCGCGGGCTGCTCCGTGCCGAGCGCCTCGGCGTAGCCGCAGACGGCCGCGGCCCGGCGGCCCTCCAGTACCGGCTTGAGCTCCCGCAGCCGCACGGCGGCATCCGTATCGCCGAGGGCCAGCCGGAAGGCCAGGGCGTCGAACTCCAGTCCCGCGGTGTCGCCGGCGCCGTCGGGCCTGCCCAGTTTTTCCAGCTCCTCCGCCGCGCGACGGTGGCCGCCCAGCCTGGCTTTGCCGTACACCACTGCCATCTCGGAGAGCGTCCGCAGGTATCTAGAGACAGCCGGCCGGGCGGATTCGTAGTCCGCCAGCAACCCTGCGGCTTTCTCCGTGGCGCCGATCTCGGCAGCGGCGGCGAAGGCCATGGCCGCCGTCAGGGAAAACAGTTGCTGGGGATCCGCGACCCGCAGGGCCTCAAGCGCCGCACGCAGCGTCCGTTTGGCCTCCGCCGCCTTGCCTTGGTAGAGCAGGATGATGCCGGTGGCCGCGTGCACCCCGCCGCCGAACGAGATCAGGCTTGGTCCAAAGGCCGCCACGAACCCTCCAAGCAGGCTTTCCGCCGCGGTCCAGTCCCCTGCGTGGATAGCCGCTGTGACGGCGCGGACCACCAGGAAGTCGGAGAGGAAATACAGTTCGCCGTGGTCGGCCCCGGCTGCTTCCAAGGCTGCCGTGGCCGCCGCGAAGGCGCTGTCAGGTTTGCCCTGAACCAACAGCTGCTCCGACTGGAGCGCCAGGCTGAAGGCCCTGTCAAGATTGATGGCGGCTGGCGGCCGGTCATCGTCGCCGCCGGAAACACTGCCGCCGGTTTCACGGTCCGGGGCTCCGGCGGCCGCCGCGCCCTCGCCGTCGCCCGCGAGTGCCAGGACCATGCTGCGGATGGTCCGCACCCGGTCGCGGGTGGCGGTAAGGATGCTGTCGGCGTCGCCGGGGTTCTCCGCGGCGAGTCGCTCGCCGGCGCGCAGCAGTGCGTCAGCGCGCTTAATGATGTCGGCCGGGGAATGGCCCAGCGCGGAGAGGACCGCCGCCCACAGCAGGGACCCGGTGAGCAGGCTCGTAACCGTGCGTCCCTTGGCGAAATCCGCCTCCAGGATGTCCCGGGCAGAGGCATGGTTGGAGGTGTTGTAGTGCGTGCGTGCTATCACCGACCGCGCCGCGATCTGCAGCTCCGGGTCCTTGACCTGGGACGCGGCCTTGCGGGCGAGGTCGTCCTCGAAGAGCCTGCTGGCGAGCACCGCGGCCCGGAGCAGCTGCCGGTCCTCGACCTCGACGCCGCATTCCATCGACCAGCTGACGTGCCGGAGGAGGCCCTCGGCCGACGCCGGTTCCCGGTCCATCAGCCGCAGCAGGCTCTGCCGGAGCTGGAGGCTGCGTGCCGGGGAGATCAGGTTCCGGAGAGTGTCGCCGTAGACCGAATGCCACAGCCGCAGTTCAGGCTGGGGGGCGTCCGAAACCCGGACCAGCTCCTCTTCGATCAGCCCCGCCACGGTGGCTTCGTCCACCAAGGCTTCAATCAGCGTCCGGGACACCGGCTCGGCCAGCGCCACAAGGTTCAGGGCCTTGCGTTCGTCGGCCGAGCGCCGGAGCAGTTGGCGCCGGACGACGTCGGTCAGCCGTTCGCCGTGGCTGTTCAGCGGGCGGGTGAGCAGCCACACCCCGTTGCGCTGGAGCAACGTACCGTCATTCTTCGCGTCGTCGACCAGGCAGCTGAGCAGCAGCGGGTTGCCGGCGGACGCCTCCCAGAGCACCTCGGCGACGCTGGGCAGGACCTGGGGACCCAGCTGGTGCACCAGGATTTCGGTCGTTTGCTCCCGGGTGAGCGGGCGCAGGTCGTGACGTTCGGCAATGCCCTCGAACCAAAGCTGGAGGAGCGGCTCCGGCAGTCCCGGGCGGGCCGCCGCGCTGACGAGCAGTTTTGCCCAGCCGGCGGCGGCGAGTTCCACGAGGACACCGGCCGTCGCCTCATCCAGGTCATGGGCGTCGTCGACAATCAGCAGGAGAGGTTTCTGGGTCGCCCGCCGCTGCCCCTCGAGGTAGCTCCAGAAGATCCGCAAAACGGCCAGCTGGGAGGTGGCGTCCTCGACAGGCAAGTCGACGATGAACGGCGCCAGGACGCCGTACGGCACGTGGCTCAGGGCCGGGCTGCCGTGCAGGCGCACCGGCGTCACCTCGCCGCTGAGTTTGGCCGCGACGGCCTCCATCACCGTTGACTTGCCGATCCCGTGGTCCCCAAGCAGCAGCACG
Source organism: Arthrobacter sp. 10T44 (assembly GCF_056393885.1). Lineage (NCBI taxonomy): Bacteria > Bacillati > Actinomycetota > Actinomycetes > Micrococcales > Micrococcaceae > Arthrobacter > Arthrobacter sp. 10T44. The sequence continues at coordinate 64,661 of NZ_JBFTGT010000005.1, forward strand.
GCGACCCGCGTGCCGCCCTGGAGTGCCTCCACCGCGGAGCTTACGTCCTCCGAGCGCCCCGTCAGGACGCGGTTCTCCTCCTCCACAGGCGTTTCCGCCCGGGCCCTAGATGAGTCCAAGCAGATCACTCCGCGAGGACACCCCGAGTTTCGTGAATACCTGGTACAAGTGCCCCTCCACCGTTCGAACCGAAATACCCACTTCCAGGGCAATGTCCTTGTTGGAAACTCCATTCCCGGCGAGGGCCGCAATTTGCCGCTCCCGCTCCGTCAGCAGGGGCCCCTTGGTCCGGGGAACGATTGGCAGCGCCGGCACCGATTCGGACAGGACCTCCAGCATGTTGTGCGCCGCAGTCGCGGTCCCCGCCAGCCCGGCCGCCTTGGCAAAGTCGAACGCGAGCGCCGCGCACCTGGCCTGGACGGCGTCGAGCTCCAGCGCGGCCGCCTGTCCGGCGGCCTCGAGCATCACGACGGCGTCCTTCTTCCGGCTTCCGACCGCCACCACCCGGGACAGCTCCGCGAGCGGGCCCTGCCGGAGCGCTGCGATGTCTTCCATGAACTGGAAGTCCTTGACGCTGCCGTTGACCGTGGCGCCCAGCATGCAGATCCCGGCCAGGGTGTAGCGGCCGTTGCGGAAGTGCCGCTCGGCGGCGTGAACCAGCCGGTCTTTCGCTTCGGGGTCGCCCAGCCACCGGGAGGCCATATCCATGCAGAACTCGGTCGAACTGCTGACCACGAAGCGTGCCGGCCCGTCGGCGGAGCGTGCGCGGTCCAGGTAGACGGTGGCCTGCACTGAATTGCCCATCTGCGCGTACGCAAAGGCCGTTGCGGCGTAGGCCTGCCGCAGCGCATGCAGGCTGGTCCTGACTTCAAGCTGGGCGATCGCGGCCAGCAGCGGGTCAAGGGCCAGGTAGCCCCGGCCCGCGTACACATAGGCGAGCCCGACGGCGAGGTCGGTGGCGGCGCTGCCGGAATGCAGGCCGTGCCCGGCACGCCCGCTGGCGTCCTTGAGCATGTCGATGCTTTGGCGCCACTGGCCCGAGAGCAGCAGGACGTTGAAGGCCCGCCAGGCGAAGTTCTCGCGGATACGCGGGACGTTGGACCAGTCGCCCAGCTTCCCGCCGATCTCGCGCATCAGCTGGCGGGCCTCGAGTTCCTTGCCCGTCACGCAGAGGGCTTCCATCAGGATGATCGAGGTCCGGAGCCGGTGCACCGGGTCCAGCGCGTCGGCGTCGGCGGCCGTGGCGGCGGCGCGGAGCCGCTCCATCATCGGCTCGTAGTCGCCGATGAAGGACAGGTAATTGAACTCGCACAGGTCCAGGCACAGGCCGGCGCGGGCCAGTGCTTCAGCGCCGGCCGGCGGGTCGCCCTGCCGGAATTCCTGCAGCCGCAGCCGGGCCTGCCGGATAAGCTCCGGCACCTTCCCGCTGCGGTCCTCCAGCCACGCCATGCAATCGGCCTTGGCCGCAACCAGCTCGGCGAAGGTCTCCGGCTCCAGCCCGTTGATCTGTGCCTCGGAGATGTCGTCGAGCGCGGACATCGCTTGCAGCGGAAGCCCCAGCTGCAAGTACGCGGCGGCCTTCTGCAGTTGCCCGGCGGGCCATTCGCCGTCGCCGGAGCTGATGCTGCCGGCGCACTTGAGCGCGAACTTCGGGTCGAAGAGGCGGACAGCGGCCTGGGCTGCCGCCAGCGCGTGGGCCGGCGCCAGCTCGGCGTGGCAGTCGTGCGTCCAGGCCGCGTAGGCCAGCAGGTCCTCGACGGTCAGTTCCGCCAGTTCATGCTCCTGGTGGCCGGGAACCTTGTCGCGCAGCTCCAGCCGGCGCTCGACACTCAGCCAGTTCCGGACGATGTCGCCCAGGTACCGGTCCCCGAGCGTTACGAGGTGCTGGTCGGTGCGGTCGACGACGATCTGCCCGGCATCCTCCATGTCAGCGATGAGTCCCGGGCCGTACATCCGGGCAAGCCGGGACAGGGACATGCAGCGTGCGCAGGAAAGCACCTCGATCACTTCCCGCGCCTCCGGCGATTCCCTGGCGTACCGGGCCCTGACGATATCCTCCAGCGCCGTCTTCCCGTCCAGCACGACCTCGTCCACCAGCGTCCACACGGAGCCGGACAGCACCAGATTGCCGCGTTCGATCTGCTCCGACACGACGGCCTGCAGGAGCGTGGGGCTGCCGCCGACGAGTTCGTGCATCTGGCTTGCCAGGGCGGTTGAGACCCGGTGCCCGAGCGCAGCCTGGAGCACTTCCCGGGTTTCGATCTCGGTCATGGTGTCGAGCCGGACCTCGGCGAGCTGGCCGGAGGTGATGAGCCAGTAGAAGTCGGGCGGCAGGTCGGTGGCGCGCTGTGCGGTGGCGACGAGCCTGGCCGTTCCGGTTTGCAGCAGATTCAGCAGCACCCCGGTGCTTTGTTCGTCGAGGGAGCCCGCATTGTCCAGCAGGATCACGCACTTTCGGCCGGCGGCGTCGTTGCGGATCAGCGAGGTGATGCCGTGCAGGATCGCGGTGGGCGATCCGAGGGCGCTTTGCGGGAGCCGGGCCAGGGTGAATGCGAGGCATCCGTAGGGCGTGGCGGAGCCGGAGCCGGAACTTCGGAGCTGGAGTGTAAAGACGTCCGGACCGAATCCGGCGAGGGCACTGCGTCCGACGAGGGATTTGCCGACTCCCCGGTCCCCCGTGATGACCACACCCATGCTGTCGGGCGCGGTCAGGGCGGCCCGCACGCGGTCGGCATCGGCGCCGCGTGCCAGACCGGACCACGCGTGTCTATTCACCGGCCCCGCGGCCTCTTGAACTTCGGCCGGTGCCAATGCAGTGGAAACATTCCCCCAGCCCAGTGAATCCCTCGACATCTAGTTTCCTTCGTACCGCTGTGCGGACGGCAAACCTGAAACCGTCCGCCTAGAAGTAGCGTAACCCTATCCCCCGACAAGTAGACAGATCATAACGGCAAGCCGGGACGCTTGGAAAGGAATACCGGCCCTTGAGACGGGGCGGGTGTCACTGGGCTCCCGCCTACTCGGCAGGGCGAGGGCGGCTACTCGGCTTTCGCGGGGTGGAACTTTTGTTGGGCAGACTGGAGTCCGTCACGGACCAGTGCCTCCACCGCGTCGGCAGCCGCGTCGATCAGGAACGGGAGTTCCTTCTTCTCCGGCGCGGCGAAGTCCCGCAGCACGAAATCGGCGGTGTCCATCCGGCCGGGCGGCCGGCCCACGCCCACGCGGACCCGCAGGTAGTCCTTCGTGGCCAGCGCCTTGGAGATATCGCGCAGGCCGTTGTGGCCGCCCTCGCCGCCGCCGATCTTGAGCTTGACGGTGTTGAAAGGAATGTCAATCTCGTCGTGGACGGCAATGACGCGGGCGGGCTCGATGTCGTAGAACTTCGCCAGCGCGGAGACCGGCCCGCCGGAGACATTCATGTAGCTCAGGGGCTTGGCGAGCACCACGCGGGGACCGCCGATACCGAGCCGGCCCTCGAGGACCTGGGCGCGGGATTTGTGCGACTTGAAGCCGCCGCCGACCCGGTGCGCGAGTTCATCGAGCACCATCTGACCCACGTTATGCCGGTTGTGGGCATATTCGGCACCCGGGTTGCCGAGGCCTACGATCAGCCAGCTGTCAGTCATGGATCAATCCTTCTTGGGGCGTCGGGCCAGGTGCGGCGGGGGGCGGAGACGACGGCGGCCGGGCCCCGTCGGGACCCGGCCACCTGAGAATGCGCCGGAATTACTCGGCGGCAGCCTCGGAGGACTCTGCGGCTTCGGCGGCCGGAGCAGCCTCTTCCGTGGTCTCTTCTTCCTCGACGATTTCGACGGCTTCGGAGATGTTGACAACCAGGGCGTCGGCGTCTGCCAGCAGGAGGGTGCCCTTCGGCAGCACGAGGTCGGACGCGTGGATGTGCTCGCCGGCGCCGCGGCCTTCGATGCTGACCTCGACGGCGGTCGGCAGGTGGGTTGCCTCGGCCTCGAGCGAGACGGTAGTCATCTCGAGGTTGTGGACGTTGCCCGGGGCAACGTCGCCGGTGACGTGAACGGGGACGTCAACGGTGACCTTCTCGCCCTTGCGGACGGTCAGCAGGTCGAGGTGCTCGATGATCTGCTTGATCGGGTTGCGCTGGATGTCCTTGACCAGGGCGAGGTGCTCTTCGCCGTTGATGTCCAGGGACAGCAGGGCGTTGGCGGTGCGGACGGCCAGGGTGGTGGCCTTGGCCGGCAGGGTGATGTGGATCGGCTCTGCGCCGTGGCCGTAGATGACGGCCGGGATCAGGTTGGCCATGCGGGCGCGGCGGGCGAAGCCCTTGCCGAATTCGGTGCGGACTTCTGCTGCGAGCTTCTGCTCAGACATGGATATCTCCTCTGGGACGAACGGTGTTCAGCAAGGGCGGAGGTCTGTCAGCGACCTTCAACGCCGGGCGGCCGGGCCGCCCTTCAGAAGGGAGATTCAGACCCAGTCGATTACGGAGACCAGCAGTACAGCCAACCGCGCACATTTTCCGTGCAAGCGGTTTACCGGTGCTCTCCCTCGCCAAGGTATCGGAACGAGTTTAGCAGTGCCGGGCCCCGTTTAGCGAAAACGGGGCCCGGCACCGGGTACCGGGTGCTCGGACGGGCACGCGGCTGGGTGTTGCTGCTTAGCCGCTAGGCGTTGCCGTCGAAGAGGCTCGTGACGGAGCCGTCGTCGAACACTTCGCGGATCGCGCGGGCGATCAGCGGAGCAATGGACAGCACGGTGAGCTGCGGGAAGTGCTTGCTCGGGGAGATCGGCAGGGTGTTGGTGACCACGACTTCACGGGCGCCGGATTCGGCGAGGCGCTGCGACGCCGGGTCGGAGAACACGGCGTGGGTCGCGGCGATGATGACATCCTTGGCACCGGCGTTCTTGAGCACCTGGACGGCGCCGGAGATGGTTCCGCCGGTGTCGATCATGTCGTCGATCAGCACGCAGGTGCGGCCCTCGATCTGGCCCACGACGGTCTTGGAGACCGCCTGGTTGGGCACGGTCAGGTCACGGCTCTTGTGCACGAAGGCCAGCGGCGCGCCGCCGAGGCGTTCGGCCCACTGCTCGGCTACGCGGACGCGCCCGGTGTCCGGGGACACGACGGTGATCTTGTCCGAGCCGACGCGGGTGCGGATGTAGTCCGCGAGGAGCGGGATAGCCATCAGGTGGTCCACGGGGCCGTCGAAGAAGCCCTGGATCTGCGAGGTGTGCAGGTCCACGCTCATGATGCGGTCGGCGCCGGCGGTCTTGTACAGGTCCGCGACCAAGCGGGCGGAGATCGGCTCGCGGCCGCGGCCCTTCTTGTCCTGGCGGGCGTACGGGTAGAACGGCGAGACCACGGTGATGCGCTTGGCGGAGGCCCGCTTGAGCGAATCGATCATGATCAGCTGTTCCATGAGCCAGTTGTTCAGCGGTGCCGGGTGCGCCTGGATGACAAAGGCGTCGGTGCCGCGGACGCTTTCGCCGGCCCGGACGTAGATCTCGCCGTTGGCGAAGTCGTAGGCGTCCAGGGGCAGCAGTTCGGTGCCCAGCTCCTTGGCGATCTCGCGCGCCAGCTCCGGGTGTGCCCGCCCGGCGGCGAGCACCAGCTTCTTCTCCCCGTGTGCCGTAATTTCGCTCATGTTTGCTAGCCCTCTTCTGTCGATGCCGGAGTACTGGAAGATGATGAGGTGGCGCCGGCGGCTTCGGCCAGCGCGGCGGAGATGGAGCCCGGGCGGTGCGAGAGGACCCAGCCTTCGGAGTTCCGCTGCTTGGCGATGGTCAAGGCCAGTGCGCCTGCGGGGACGTCGCTGCGGATCACGGCGCCCGCGCCACTGTACGCGCCGTCGCCCACCTGGACCGGAGCCACGAACACCGTGTTGGATCCGGTGCGGACACCGGAGCCGATGACCGTGCGGTGCTTCTTCTCGCCGTCGTAGTTGGCCGTGATGTTGCCGCAGCCGATGTTGGTGTCCTCGCCGATCTCCGCGTCGCCGGCGTAGCCGAGGTGGGAGAGTTTCGAGCCGCGGCCGATGGTGACGTTCTTGGTCTCGTAGAACGCGCCGATCTTGCCGGTTTCGCCCAGGACGGTGCCGGGGCGCAGGTAGGTGAAGGGGCCTACGCTGGCGTTGGCGCCGATGGTGGAGCCGGACCCGTGGGTGCGGACCACCTTGGCGCCTTCACCGATCCGCACGTCGGTCAGCGTGGTGTCCGGGCCGACGACGGCGTCGCGCGCCACGGTGGTGGAGCCGTGCAGCTGGGTGTTGGGCAGCAGGCGGACATCCTCGTCGAGGGTCACGGTGGCGTCGATCCAAGTGGTGGCCGGGTCGACGACGGTGACACCGGCGCGCATCCAGGCCTCGACGATGCGCCGGTTGTGTTCGGCGCCGAGGGCGGAGAGCTGAACGCGGTCGTTCGCGCCTTCGACCTGCCAGCGGTCCTCGGTCACGACGGCGGCGACCCGTCCCCCGGCTGCGCGGGCCAGGGAGAGGACATCGGTGAGGTACTTCTCGCCCTGGACGTTGTCCGTGGTGACGTGGACCAGGGCGTCCCGCAGCACGCCGGCGTCGAAAGCGTAGATGCCGGAGTTGACTTCGCGGATTTCGCGTTCGACGTCGCTGGCGTCCTTGTGTTCGCGGATGCCGGTCACGGTGCCGTCCACGCCGCGGAGAATGCGGCCGTAGCCGGTGGCATCGTCCAGGACGGCGGTGAGGACGGTGACGGCGTTGCCGTCCGCCTCGTGCACGGCGACCAGTTCGGAAAGCAGTTCGCCGGTGAGCAGGGGGACGTCGCCGTAGGTGACGACGACGGTTCCGCTCAGCCGGGCTTCGGGGTGGAGCGCGTCGAGGGCCTCGAGGGCGGCTTCGACGGCACGGCCGGTGCCGGGGACGTCGTCCTGGTCGACGATCAAGGCCTGCGGGTCGATTTCGGCGATGTGCGCGGCGACCTGGTCGCGTTCGTGGCGGACCACGAGGGCCAGCTCGCGGGGCCGGATGGCGCGGGCGGCGTTGAGGGCGTGGCCGACGAGGGAGCGACCGCCAATCTCGTGGAGGATCTTGGGGGTACGGGATTTCATCCGGGTACCGGCGCCTGCAGCTAGGACGATGACGGCGGCGGGGCCGGTGTTCTCGGGGCTCACGTACGGGCTCTCCTTGCTCAGTGGCCTGACTCAGTGCCGCTGCTCGGTCGATCTCGGTTGACCCGGGGCGACAGCCAGGTGGTCCACCTTGTTGCCGGCTCCGCGCGGCCGTGCCGGACCGCAATCCGGTCGCGGCATGCTCTTCATCCTACTGGACTTCCGCCGGCCCCCGCCCGCCCGGACCGGTTCCTCCGGCTGCGGGCGCCCACGACAGTTCCGCCCATAGGACTCGAACCTATACTCCACGGCTCCAAAGGCCGGGGTGCTGCCATTACACCAGAGCGGACCATGCCACGGCAGCGAGCCGGTGGCACAAGAGACAATTCTGCCACGAAGGATGTTGCTCGTGCGACTCAACGCCCGGGGATGGGCACCGCTGTAAGGCATGATGGTGCTGTGAGCAACAGCGCAGGCGTGTCCGGAGGGGCGGACCACCGCACCGGCAGGCCGGTGCGGGCCTCCGGCTACATCCCCAGGTCGCGAATGACCGGGCCCCAGCGGCGCACCCAGCTGATCGGCATCGGCCGGGGACTCTTCGCCCTCCGCGGCCTCGACGGCACCACCCTCGAAGAGATTGCCGCCGCAGCCGGCGTTTCGAAGCCGGTGATTTACGAACACTTCGGCTCCAAGGAAGGCCTCTACACCCAGGTGGTGGAGCACGAATTCCGGATCCTGCTCGGCTCCATCAATGACGCGCTCTCCGAGGAGGCCAAGCCCCGCGTCCTGGTGGAGCGGGCCGCCCTGGCGCTGCTGGGCTACATCGAGGACCGGACCGACGGCTTCCGCATCCTGATGCGCGACGCCCCGCCGTCACAGCCCGAAGGCGCGTTCTCCACCCTGCTCTCGCAGGTGGCGGCACGGGTCGAGTACATCCTGGCCGACGAGTTCGCCCACCGTGGCTTCAGCGCAGCCGACGGAGCCATGTACGCCCAAATGCTGGTCGGCATGGTCGCGATGACCGGGCAGTGGTGGCAGGACAGCCGGACCCCGGACAAACGCGAAGTCGCCGCGCACCTGGTCAACCTCGCCTGGAACGGCCTCACCGGCCTGCAAAAGGACCCGGGACTCCGCAGCGAGGACTGAGCTACCCCGCCCAATGGTTGCCCAGCGGTCACCTACGCGGCGCAGCGGCCCTGAGCCCGGAACGGGAGCCATAAGCAATCCTCCGTGTGCCCACCCGAGGGACATGCCCGTCCCTGCTCGCGGGCAATGGACATGCCCGTCCCTGCTCGCGGGCCGAGGGACATCCCCGGCGGCCCCGCTTCACGCCCACCCGAGGGACATGCCCGTCCCTGCTCGCGGGCAATGGACATATCACCAATATGCCCATTCCCGGGCCCGAACGACGGACATGTCGTGAGTCCTGCAGGGTTGGAGCGGGCATGCCCATTCCCGGGCCCGAACGACGGACATGTCCGTGAGTCCTGCAGGGCTGCAGCGGGCATGCCCATTCCTGACCCTGCACACGGAACATGTCCGGAGAAGACTCCGCCGTGGGCGTTACTCGCCGAGGACCTCGAGGGCTTCGAGCCATTCGAGTTCGAGGGCCTCGCGTTCGGCGGCGAGCTGCTGCAGCTTCGCGTTCAGGCCGGCGAGCTCGTCGAACTTGGAGGCGTCACCGGCGCCGGCGGTCATCTGGGCGTGGATCTTGTCTTCCTGCTGCTTGAGTTTGCCCAGCTGCCGGTCGATCCGGTTCTTGGCCTTGCGGGCGTCGCGCTTTTCGGCTTCGGACGGTCCGGTGGCAGCCGGGGCCGCAGCGGCGCTGGAGGAGGTGACCGGGTTGCCGCCGCCGGTGATGGTGGAGCCTGCCAGCGCAGCCTCGCGCAGTTCCAAGTACTGGTCCACGCCGCGCGGCAGGGCACGGATCTTGCCGTCACCGAGCAGGGCCATCTGGTGGTCCGTGACGCGTTCCAGCAGATAGCGGTCGTGGCTGACCACCACGAGCGTGCCCGGCCAGCCGTCCAACACGTCCTCGACGGCGGCGAGGGTGTCCGTGTCGAGGTCGTTGGTGGGCTCATCAAGCATCAGGACGTTCGGCTCCCCCACCAGCAGGCGCAGGAGCTGGAGGCGGCGGCGTTCGCCACCGGAGAGGTCCTTGACCGGGGTCCACTGCTTCTCGTTCGTGAAGCCGAGCTGCTCCACGAGCTGCCCGGCGGTGAACTCCTTGCCGCCGACGTTGAACGATCGCTTCTCGCGCTCGATCACTTCGATGACGCGCAGGTCCTTGACGTCGTCGAGCTCCTTGACCTCCTGGGTCAGGACCGCGGTGACCACGGTCTTGCCGCGCTTGACCTTCCCCGAGGTGGGCTGGATTTCGCCGTTGAGGAGCTTCAGCAGGGTGGTTTTGCCGGCACCGTTGACGCCCACGAGTCCCAGCCGCTCGCCCGGCGCGAGCCGCAGCGTGATGTTGTCGAAGAGCTTCTGCCCGGGCTCGCCGCCGAGGAAGTCGAGGGAGACGTTCTCGAGGTCCAGGACGTCCTTGCCGAGCCGGGCGGTGGCCATCTTGCTCAGGGCCGTCGAGTCGCGCGGCTCGGGGACATCCGCAATCAGGGCGTTGGCTGCCTCGATCCGGAACTTAGGCTTCGCGGTGCGGGCGGGGGCGCCGCGCCGGAGCCAGGCAAGTTCCTTCTTGACGAGCTGCTGGCGTTTGCCCTCCGTCACGGAGGCAGCCCGGTCACGCTCGGCGCGGGCCAGCACGTAGGCGGCGTAACCGCCGTCGAACGGGTCCATGATGCCGTCGTGGATTTCCCAGGTCTTGTTGCAGACTTCGTCGAGGAACCAGCGGTCGTGGGTGACCACGAGGAACGCGCCCTGGTTGGGCCGCCAGCGGGTCTTCAGGTGCCGTGACAGCCACGCGACGCCCTCGACGTCGAGGTGGTTGGTGGGCTCGTCGAGCATGATGACATCGTGGTCCTCGATCAGCAGCTTGGCCAGCGCCACACGGCGCTTCTGCCCGCCGGAGAGCGCGTGCACGTTGGCGTGCCAGTCGACGTCGGACACGAGCCCGCCCATGATTTCGCGGATCTGCGGGTTGCGGGCCCATTCATAGTCGGCCTGGTCCCCGACGATCGCGGCGCCGACGGTGAGGTCGCCGTCGAGCACGTCGCTCTGGTCCAGGTAGCCGATGTTGACCTCGCTGCGCTTGGTCACCCGGCCGGAGTCGGGGGTGGCACGCATGGCCAGCAGCCGCATCAGCGTCGACTTGCCGTCGCCGTTGCGGCCCACCATGCCGATCCGGTCGCCCTCTTCAAGGCCGAGGGTGATGCCATCGAGGACGGTACGGGTTGCGTACGAGACCGTGAGGTTCTCGCCGCCGAGCAGGTGTGCCACTGGGAACTGCTTTCCTAGATGAAATGGTCGAGCTAAAGACGCTGCTTAGCTGACGTAGCTCTGACGTATATGACGTATATACAGTCAAAGCTACTAAAGGAGCGTATCGGAAATGATCCGGGCGCCGTGCACCGGGCCGTGGACCGCCTGGGCGTCGAGGCCGTGGTGGCGCAGGTCTTCGGCGAGTCCCTCGGCCGCGGCCGGGCTGTGCGCCAGCAGCGCCACCGTGGGGCCGGAGCCGGAGACGATTCCCGCGATCGCGCCGCAGGATTCGCCCAGCCCCAGGACGTCGCGGAGCCCGGGTGCCAGCTCGATCGAGGCGCGCTGCAGATCGTTGACCAGGACCCGGCTGAGCGCATCGGCGTCGCCGCTGCGCAGCGCGGCGAGGACGCGGGGATCGACGGCGGTGGGCTCCTCGACTTCCACCCCTTCGTCCGCGCGCAGCCGGTCCAGGGTTTTATAGACCGCGGGGGTGGGCAGGCCGAAATCCGCGGTGACGAGCACCCAGTCCGTCTGAGCCTTCACCAGCGCCGGGGAGAGCTCGTCGCCCAGGCCCAGTCCGACGGCAGTCCCTCCCAGCAGGGAGAACGGCACGTCGGCCCCCAGCTCGGCAGCGAGGTGGGCCAGTTCGTCCCGGGAGAGCCCGCTGTTCCACAGCGCGTCGCAGGCCAGCAGGGTGGCCGCGGCGTCGGCCGAGCCGCCGCCCATGCCCCCGGCGACCGGAACCCGCTTGATGATTTCGAGGTGCACGCCGGTGGAGTGCTCCGAGACATCGGCCATGATGGCCGCGGCCTTGTACGCAAGGTTGCGTTCGTCGAGCGGGATGTCGACGCCGTCCAGGTCAAGGGTGCTGGCCGGGCTGATGCTGACCGTTATCTCGCCGGTGTCCGTGCTGGTAGCGGCGACCTCTTCATACAGGGATACGGCAAGGTAGACGCTTGCCACCGAGTGGTAGCCGTCCGGGCGTAGCGGTCCGACATCCAGTGAGACGTTCACCTTGCCGGGTGCCTTGACCCGGACAGTCCTGGCGGCAAAGCGCCCTCTCACTGCGTTCATGGCTCCACGCTATGGCATGGCAGGCTGAGGCTCCAAGCAGAACCGTCGGCCGCGGCGCTCAGGTGCCGGGCCGGGCGTGTGCTTCGGCGATGCGGGCGAAGGCGGTGATATCGAGCACTTCGCCCCGGGCGGTGGGGTCGACGCCGGCGGCCCGGAGACAGCGTTCGGCTTCGGCGGCGCTTCCGGCCCAGCCCGCCAGAGCGGCCCGGAGGGTCTTGCGCCGCTGGGCGAAGGCCGCATCGATGACGGCGAAGACCTCTTCCCGGGTGGCGGAGGTTGCCGGCGGTTCCCGCCGGGTGAAGGCGACGAGCCCGGAATGGATCTTGGGCGCCGGCCAGAAGACGTTCATCCCGATCACACCGGCCTTGCGCATGCCGCTGTACCAGGCTGCCTTGACCGAGGGGACGCCGTAGGTCTTGGAACCCGGGCCGGCGGCGAGCCGGTCGGCCACCTCGTCCTGGACCATGACCAGGCCGTGCCGCAGGCTCGGGAAATGCTGCAGCAGGTGCAGCACGACGGGGACGGCCACGTTGTAAGGAAGATTGGCGACCAGCGCCGTGGGCTGCACCGGCAGCTCGGTCACCTTCATCGCGTCGGCGAGGACCAGGTGGAAATTTTCGACGGCGCCGGGGCGCCAGCGTGCCACGGTGTCGGGCAGTTTGGCGGCGAGGACCGGGTCGATTTCGACGGCGACGACCGAGGTGGCGGCGTCCAGCAGGCCCAAGGTCAGCGAGCCGAGGCCCGGGCCGACTTCCAGCACGGTCTCGCCCGCGCTGATGTCCGCCGCGGCGACGATGCGCCGGATGGTGTTGCCGTCGATGACGAAGTTCTGGCCCAGGGTCTTGGTGGGACGGACCCCGATTTCCTCGGCCAGCCTGCGGATGTCGGAGGCGCCCAGGAGCTGCGCTGGGGCACCGGCGGTCGCCGCGGAGCGCTCGACGGGGGCGGAGGGGGTCGGTTCAGTCACCTAGGTATCCTATCCCGCGGCGGCAACGGCGAAGGCCGGTCCCGGGATCCGGGACCGGCCTTCGAAGGTGCGCCGCGGCGGTGGTCAGCCGATGCGGCAACCGTGGTTGCCTGACCGGCCACGCGGGCCGGAATGGGGTGTCAGCTGGAGGCCGCCCAGCCGCAGCCCCACGGGGACAGTCCGCGCTCAGCGTAGACGCGGTTGGCAATGGCAATCTGCTGGGCCTTGCTGGCCTGGCTGGCGTTGGGGGCATACGCGCCGCCGCCGGCACCGAGCCAGGTCTGGACGTCGAACTGGAGCCCGCCGTAGTAGCCGTTGCCGGAGTTGATGGACCAGTTGCCGCCGGACTCGCACTGCGCGATCTTGTCCCACATGCCCACGTTCATCATCGCCGGGGCCGCGGCGCCGGTGTTTGCGGCGGCCGGGGCGGCAGCCTCCACCTTGGGCTTCTCCTTGGTGCCGATGCTGACCTTTTCGGTGACCGGCTCGCGCGTGACCTTCTGGGCCACGAGCGTCCGGGAGGCGATACGGCCGTCCACGAGGACCAGCTTGAAGCTCTTGCTGATGCTGCCGGCCACACCGGCCTGGATGACCTTCTGCTCGCCCTTCGGCAGCGCCGCGTCCTCGGCGGTCAGCGTCTCGAAAGGTACGGCTTCGGTGGTGGCCGCGGTCTTGGACGTGTCAACGCGGGAGACCTTGACCACCATGTTGTTGACGACCGGCGCGTTGCCGGGCTGCGAGGTGCGGTCGCTGGCGCCGAGCTTGACGCCGGCGTCGGCGAGAACGCCGCCGACGGTCGCCGCCGTCGTCATGGTCTTGGTGGCCTTGCCGTCGGCCACGAGGGTCACGGCCTTCGGAGTGGAGATACTGACGAAGGAACCGGAGACGGCCAGCTGCGCGTCCTTCGGAACGGAGACCTTCGAGGCGGAGGCGACGCCGAGTTCCGTCACGAGCCCTTCGACGGTGGGCGCGGTGGTGGTGATGGTCCGCTCGGCGCCGTCCACGCTGACCTTCACGGCCTTGGCGAGGTTGACGTTGATGACGGATCCGTCCTGCACATGGGATTCAGCCGAAGGCGACACCTTGTCGGCGGCCTGCAGCTCGACCTTGGCGCCGCGGACCACTTGGCCGACGGTGCCGCCGAAGGTCTGCACGGAGCTCACTCGTCCGTCGACGTTGAGGGTGACCGTCTTGTTGTTGCCAACGAAGGCGACCAGGCCGAGCACGAGTGCCACGAGCACCACGAGTTGCGCGCCGACCTTGACGAAGCTGAACTTGCCGTCCGATGTGAAGAACTTGACCACGATTGCCCATATCTTTTGGACCATCCGGGCACGGGGAAAAGCGCACACGTTTCCCCGGCGCAAACACCCCCAAGGGCAGCTCCGGAGCAGCTCCGGATATTTGCGGAAAACGCGGGCACCGCCACACTTCCAAACGAGAGCGCACACGTGGATCCTTTGCCACAATGCGCGCCCTGAGGTTGTGAAATTCTCCGAAGGCCTTCCCCGACCCCGGCTAATAGTTGTCCACTGTAACCGTAGCGTTATAAACCAACCAAGATTTTGTGCATACCCGGTATGTTGCCAGAGTGACGGCGGGTGCTGCCTTTAGTCCCAGGATCCGTATGCCTGCAGGGTATTTTCGGCCAACTGCGTGCACAGCGCGGAGAGCTCGCGGCCTGTCAATTCCGCCATCGCCCGAACCGTGTAAGGAATCATGTAGCTGGCGTTTGGCCTCCCCCGGTGCGGGTGCGGCGTGAGGAACGGGGCGTCGGTTTCGACAAGGATGCGTCCGGGCTCGGCGATGGCCAGGGCCGCGCGCAGGTTCGCCGCGTTCTTGAAGGTCACTGTCCCGGCGAACGACATGTACCAGCCCTCGGCGTTGCAGGTCCGGGCGAGCTCCTCGCCGCCGGAGAAGCAGTGGAAAACCACCCGTTCCGGAGCGCCCTCCTCCCGGAGCACCTGAACGACGTCGTCGTGGGCGTCGCGGTCGTGGATCTGCAGAGTCAGGCCAAGCCGCTTGGCGATATCGATGTGGCGGCGGAAGGAGTACCGCTGCTGGGCGAGCCCCTCCCCCTCGGTGCGGAAGAAATCAAGGCCGGTCTCGCCGATGGCACGGATCCGCGGGTGGGAGGCCAGCGCCTCGATTTCCGCCAGCGCCTCCTCCAGTTCGCCGCGGGCCGCGTAGGCCGGGGCGTCGTTGGGGTGCAGCGCCACGGCGCCAAGCAGCCGCGAGTCCTCCTCCACCGCCTGCACGGTGAAGCGGGATGACTCAAGGTCGCAGCCCACCTGCACGGCGCCCCGGACCCCCACGGCCTCGGCGGCGTCGAGGGCATCTTTGATGCTGACTGCCGGGCTCCCGTTGGCAAAATCGGCATCCGGGAAGTCCAGGTGGGTGTGGTTGTCCATCACCGGGACGGGCAGCGGTTCCGGCGCCGGCGGATACGGTTTGCGGCCGGGCGGGGCAGTTCCGGACGGGCCGGCGCCGCTTCCGTCGCTGCCGGTCTCGTGGAAGGGTGCGGGGATCAGCGGATTGCACATCCTTCCAGCCTAGCTGCGGGCCGGGCGGAGAATTACCCGGAACTCTCTGTCTGCTTTGTCAGTTGTGTTAGTACGCTGATACCAAGACAGGCGTGCAGCAGTGGGGGCCCGGCCTTCCCGCCGCTCCGCCCGGACCGCACCAGGGCTGAAAGGCTGCCGATGGACTACCACCGACGTACCTCCGTTGACGAAGCGCTGCCGGAGCCGCAGGGCCTCCCGGCGCGAGCCGGCGTTATTCCGGCGCCGATGGAGGCCGCGGCATTCCACGCCGCCAGCGAGCGCATCCTGCGGGCCATCAACACGGTGATCGACGGCAAGGCCGAAGCCGCCAAGCTGGCGCTGACTGTGCTCCTCGCCCAAGGCCACCTGCTCCTCGAGGACGTTCCCGGCGTGGGCAAGACGCTGCTGGCCAAGACCCTCGCCCGGACCATCGACTGTTCCGTCAGCCGGATCCAGTTCACCCCGGATCTGCTGCCCTCCGATGTCACGGGCGTGTCCATCTACAACCAGGCCTCCCGGATGTTCGAGTTCCGCCCCGGCGCGGTGTTCGCCAACATCGTGATCGGCGACGAGATCAACCGCGCCTCCGCCAAGACCCAGTCCGCACTGTTGGAGTGCATGGAGGAGCACCAGGTCACGGTGGACGGGAAATCCTACAAACTGGACGAACCCTTCATGGTGGTGGCGACGCAGAACCCGATCGAGATGGAAGGCACCTATCCGCTGCCGGAAGCGCAGCGCGACCGCTTCATGGCCCGAATCTCGATGGGCTATCCGGACCGCGACGCCGAGATGGAGATGCTGGAGACCCACCAGGCCACGTCCCCGCTGACCAGGGTGACGGCCGTGGTAACCGCGGACGAGGTGGCGTCAATGATCGCCACCGTCCAGCAGGTCTATGTATCCCGTCCGATCAAGGAATACACGGTGGCCCTGGGCCGCGCCACGAGGGAGAGCGCCATGCTCCGGCTTGGCGCGAGCCCCCGGTCCATGCTGCAGCTGCTGCGTGCTGCGAAGGCCACCGCCGCACTGGAGGGCCGGGACTTCGTGCTGCCCGACGACGTCGTGAGCGTGGCGGAATCGGTGCTGGCCCACCGGATCATCCTGGACCGCAAGGCCGCCAGCACCGGAGAGACGCCGCAGAGCGTCATCCGGTCCATCCTCGCGCGGGTGCCGGTCGGGCAGGAAACGGCGCCAGCGCAGGCCCGGACCCGCACCGACGGCGACGGCGGCCGTTCCGCCGCGCGGCCGTCGGCCCTCCCCACCGGCCGCTAGGGGGCTGAGGCGGCCGTGGCGGTGCTGGACCGGTTCCCTGGGCACATCTTCAGCTCGCGCGGCTGGGGCCTGTTGGGAGCGGGCCTCCTGTCCCTGCTGGCCGCTCAAATACTGGGCCGCCGCGACCTGCTGGCGCTGGCGCTCCTGTTGCTGGTCCTCCCGCTGCTGTCCCTTGCCGGCACGCGCGTGCTGAAACCCCGGTTCCGGGTCTACCGCGACTTCAACCTATCCCCGGTGGAGACCTCCGCGACGACCACCGTCCGGCTGGCGGTGGCCCGCACCGGTCCGGGCAACGGCCTGGCCCTGATGGAGGAGCAGCTGCCGTCCCGGTTCGGGCAGTCCCCGGTGTTCCGCTTCCCGGCGCGGACCGCCGTCGCGGGAACCAGCCGCTACGAATACCAGCTTCGGAGCGCGAAACGCGGCCAGTTCCTGATCGGGCCGGTCACGGCCGAATTCAGCGACCCTTTCGGGCTCTCCGTGCACCGCCACGCGATCGACGCCGGCGACGTCCTCACGGTAACCCCCGCCGCCGTCGAGCTCCCCGCGACCGGGCTCGCGGGCGCACGCGGCCACGACGGCGTCACCGCGACGCGGATCCGCGCGAACCCCAGCGACGACGACGTCATGACCCGCGAGTACCGGCACGGCGATCCGATGCGACGCGTGCACTGGGCGGCGACCGCCCGGCACGGCTCCCTCATGGTGCGGCAGGAGGAATCGGTCACGACTCCGGAAGCCACGATCATCCTGGACCAGCGCTTCCAGGCCTATGCTCAGGGCGCCGGCTACGTTTCCGGCGGCGCCGCCGCGGACGGGCATGAACTGGTCACCAGCGACGCCTTCGAATGGGCCGTCACGGCCGCGATGTCCATCAGCACCCACCTTGGCGAGCGCAACTACGCGCTGCGCTGCCTGGACCCTGCCGGGGATCCAGCCTTCCTGAATTCGCCGTCGGCGCCGGAGCCGGAGGCCGACGAGTACGCCGGGACCGGCGGCCTGCAGTCCATTGCGGAGAGCCTGGCCGCCATCGCGCTCAGCGGTCCGCGCCACGGCGCAGCCGACGCCGGGCCGCAGCCTTTCGACGACCGGCTGATGGACAAGCTCTCCGCGCACCGCCTGCGGGGGCCGATCCTGGCGATCCTGGGCCGTCTCTCGCCGGCGGAGGCGCGCGCGCTGGCCCCGGCGGCGGGGTTCGGCGCGAATGCCTTCGCCCTCCTGGTCACGGACCGCGCGGCTGACACCGGGCCGGTCCTGGAGATCCTGCGCCGCGGCGGCTGGCGCGCCGTCGCCGTCTCCGCGGCCACCCCGCTGCCGGCCGCCTGGTCCGCCTTCGACCAGGACGGCGCCGCCGGGCTTCCGCCGGCCGCAGGATCAGCGGCGGCCGACGGTGCCCGGCCCGTCGCCGGAGGCCGGCGATGACCCTGACCCCGCAGCGCGACAGGGCCCCGGGACCGTCCGCGGCCGAGCCCGGACGGCCCTCCGTCCCGGTGCCGGGCGCGGCCGCCGGGCCGAAGGGTGCCGGTGTCGAGCCCTGGGCAATAGGGCTCGCCGTCGCGGTGGCTGTCGCCGGCGCGGCGCTGGGGCTCAACGGCGTGCTGCGCGGCTGGGCCTGGTACCCGGCAGTGCTCACCACGGTTTTCACCGTCGCGCTGGCGATGGCGGGGCTCCGGGCCCTGCGGCTGCACGGCGTCCTGGTCGGCGCGGGAGGCTTCGTGGTGCTGGCCCTGGTCCTCACCTTCACCTTCTTCCGCCAGCACAGCATCGCCGGATTCATTCCGTCCGGCGACACCATGGCCCAGCTGCAGCGGTACCTGCGGCGGGCCAGCGAGACCGTGCTCGCCGAGAGCTCACCGGTGGCGCCCAACGCCGGCATCGTCCTGCTGATCTGCGGGGTGCTCGGCCTGGTGGTGATCCTGGTCGACGCCCTCGCCGTCCCGCTCGCGCTGCCGGCGACCAGCGGGCTCGGGATCCTGGCCATCCTGGTGGTTCCGGCCATGGTGAAACCGCAGAGCGTCGGCTGGCTGGGCTTCACCGGCGCCGCGGCGGGCTACCTCATGATCCTGGCCAGCAGCCACTGGTTCCACCCCAACTCCCGGACCCGGGCGGACACGGCGCGCAATCCCGGCCAGCTCAAACGCGCTTCCCTGACCGGGGCGGTGGCGCTGGTCCTGACGCTGCTGTTCCAGCTGGCCATCCCGGGCTTCGACCAGGGCATCTTTCCGCAGGGATCCCGGCTGAATCCCTGGGGATCCGCGAGCGGATTGAACCCCATGATCAGCCTCGGCAACAGCCTGCGCAGCCCCACCGGCGACGGACGGATTACCTACGCCACCAACGCCTCGCAGGCGCCGTACCTGCGCTCCGTCACCGTGGACAGCTTCGACGGCGATGCGTGGGCGCCGGACGACCGTGACGCCAGCCGGCAGCCGGGCACCGGAAGGATGGACCCGGGGCCCGCCCCCAGCGTGGAAGAACAGGTCCGGGTGGTCACGGCCGTCAACACGGGCCAGTTCACGAGCCCGTACCTGCCCGCCCCCTACGCGCCCGAGTCGGTGAACGGCCTGACCGGCCGGTGGAGCTGGGATCCGGCCACGCTGAGCATCAAGGGCCTGGACACCAACTCGCGCAACCAGCAGTACGTTGTGGCGTCGGTGGCGCCGAAGCTCACCCGGGCCGTGCTGGCTGACTCCCCGGACAGGGCGCAGGCGGTGCCGGACACCTTCACCCGGGTCCCCGCCAACGTACCCCAGATCGTGCGGCAGACTGCGGACACGGTCACTGCGGGAAGCCGCGGCAACTACGCCAAGGCCATGGCGATCCAGCAGTACCTGCGTTCCGCGGAGTTCAGCTACTCGCTTCAGTCCCCCGTCCAGGGTGGCTACGACGGCAACGGGTTGTCAGTGCTGGCGGACTTCCTGGCCCAGAAGAGCGGCTACTGCATCCACTTCTCCTCGGCGATGGCCGTGATGGCGCGGCTGGAGGGGATCCCGAGCCGGGTCGCCGTCGGCTACGCTCCCGGACGCGCCACCGGGTCCACCGTGACGATCCCGGGCCTGGGGGCGCTGCCCGAGTATGAGGTGGACGCCCGTGACGCGCACGCCTGGCCCGAACTGTACTTCCAGGGCGTCGGCTGGGTGGCCTTCGAGCCGACGCCCTCGCGCGGCGTGGTGCCGGGCTACGCCACCGAGCCAGCGGCGCGCAGCGGCGCCAGCACCAACGAGAACAACGATGGCCTGATCCCCGAGGATGACCTCAAACCCACGGCGGCCCCTGCGCCCGCACCGTTGCCGTTGCCCGCAACCGCGGGCGGGGACGGGTCCGGCAGCAGCTTGGTCCCCCTGTTGTACGGCTCCGGCGGGCTGCTGCTGGTGCTCCTGCTGCTGTCGGCCCCGGCGCTGGCGCGCGGCGGCGTCCGGCGGCGGCGGCTCAAGGCCTCCGGCTTGTCGGGGGCAGCCGCCCCGGCCTGGGCGGAGCTGCGGGACCTGGCCACGGACTTCGGGATCCCGCCGCGCAGCAGCGAAACGCCGCGGCATTTTTCCGCCCGGCTGCGCGGTTCAGCGGCGCTCGGCGAGCCGGGCGGCGTGGACGCCCCGGCCCACGCTGCCGTGGCCTCCCTGAGCGCCGACTTTGAACGGCAGCGCTACGGCCGCCCCGACACGGACTCCCCGGCGGGCAACTCCCGGCCGGACTCCCGGCCGGACTCCCTGCCGGGCTCCCTGCCGGGCTCTCCCGCGGACAGGGTCGAACAGGTCCGGGACGCATTGCGCGCCCACGCTTCGTGGTGGACCCGTTGGCGCGCCATCTGGCTGCCGCCGTCGCTCACGGCCCGCTGGCGGCGCCGGGCATGGACACCGCTGCGGGCCGTTTCGGTCCCGGCCAGGTCAGCCGGACGCGGCGCCGCGGAATCCTGGTCCAGGGTCCGCGACGCCGCCCGCAGGCTTCGCCGAAGCTAGCCGGCGTAGGGGTCGGCGATGCCGATGTACTGCGTGTAGAGGTATTCCTCGATGCCTTCGAGGCCGCCCTCGCGGCCCAGGCCGGACTGCTTGACTCCGCCGAACGGTGCTGCCGCGTTGGACACGACGCCGGCGTTCAGGCCCAGCATGCCGGTTTCGAGGCGTTCGCCCATCCGGATGCCCCGGTTGAGGTCCTTCGTGAAGACGTACGCCACCAGGCCGTATTCGGTGTTGTTCGCGAGCCGGACGGCCTCGTCCTCGGTGTCGAAGGTGATGATCGGGGCGACGGGTCCGAAGATCTCCTCGGACAGGATCCGGGTGCCCTCGGTGACGCCCTTGAGGATCGTGGGCTGGTAGAAGTAGCCCGGACCCTCGACGGCGGCGCCGCCCAGCACTGTCACAGCGCCGGCGTTCACCGCGTCCGTGACGAGCTCGTGGACCTTGTCGCGGCTCTTCGCGTCGATCAGCGGGCCGACCTTGGAGTCCGCCTCGGTGCCCCGGGCCGTGGTCATGTCCTTCATCTTCGCGGCGAACTTCTCCGCGAACTCGTCGGCCACGGACTCGTGCACGATGAAGCGGTTCGCCGCGGTGCAGGCCTCGCCCATGTTCCGCAGCTTCGCCAGCATTGCTCCGGCTACCGCGGCGTCGACGTCGGCGTCCTCAAACACCACGAACGGGGCGTTGCCGCCGAGTTCCATCGAGGTCCGCAGCACCGTCTCGGAGGCGTCCGCGAGCAGCCGGCGGCCCACCTCGGTGGAGCCGGTGAAGGAAAGCTTACGGAGCCGGGAATCCTTGATCAGCGGGCCGGTCGTGGCGCCCGCGGTGGAGGTCGGGATCACGTTCAGCACGCCCGCGGGCAGGCCGGCTTCCAGCATGACGGCAGCAAAGAGCTGCGAGGTCAGCGGCGTGAGGTTCGCGGACTTGAGCACCATGGTGCAGCCGGCGGCGACGGCCGGGGCGATCTTGCGGGTGGCCATGGCCAGCGGGAAGTTCCACGGCGTAATCAGCAGGCACGGCCCCACCGGCTTCTTGGCCACCAGGAGCCGGGACTTGCCGTCCGGGGAAACCGAGTAGCGGCCAAACGCGCGGACGGCCTCCTCGGAGAACCAGCGCAGGAACTCGGCGCCGTAGGTGACTTCGCCGCGGGCTTCGGCCAGCGGCTTGCCCATCTCCAGGGTCATCAGCAGCGCGAAGTCCTCGGCCCGTTCGGTGACGAGCTCGAAGGCGCGGCGCAGGATCTCACCGCGCTCCCGCGGCGGGACCTTGGCCCAGGACTCCTGCGCGGCGGCGGCCGCGTCCAGGGCCGCGGCGCCGTCCTCGGGACCGGCGTCGGCCAGGCTCAACAGCACCTTGCCGGTGGCGGGATCCTCGACGTCGAACGTCTTGCCGGACGCGGCCGGACGCCACTGTCCGTCAATCAGCAGGCCAGTCGGCACGGACGCCAGCAGTGCGGCCTCGCGCTCCGCGGTAACGGTGGGCTGGGCAGTTACAGTCACAATGACTCCCTCGTCAGCAATGGGTTCGGAAAATTTTCTGATCAGCCCCGCACCGGCTTGCGCCGCGGGCCTGGACTACTGCCACGGTACTGCCGGGCTCTCCGGGGTGTCTACGCATCTGCGCACTAGACCAAGCCGGATCTGCTGTGCAGCTGCACAACGGCGGCGCGGCCCCGCAGCCCGCGGCCGGAGCCCCGCGTCAGCGCGCGGCGAGAACGGCGGAATAGAGTTCGCGTTTGCTGACCCTGGCGTCATCGGCCACCGCGGCGACGGCCTCCTTCAGCCGGATGCCCTGGGCGATCAGCGCGTTCACGGCCGCGACCTGGTCCTCCGGTTTACCCGGCTCCCGCTCGGGCGCACCGCCCACGACGACGGCGATCTCGCCACGGACCTCGTTGGTTTCGGCCCAGCGAAGCAGTTCGCGCAGGGTCCCGCGGATGACCTCTTCGTAGGTTTTGGTGAGTTCCCGGCAGACGGCCGCGCGGCGGTCGGCGCCGAAGCGTTCGTGCAGGGCCCGGAGCATGGGCTCCAGCCGGTGCGGCGCCTCGAAGAACACCATGGTGCGACGCTCGGCGTCGAGGTCCGCCAGCCGCGACGTCCGTTCGCCGGCCTTCCGCGGCAGGAAGCCCTCGAAACAAAAGCGGTCCGTCGGCAGCCCGGAGAGGGCGAGCGCGGTCAGTACGGCGGACGGGCCCGGAACGGCGGTGACGGTGAGCCCGGCGGCGACGGCGCCTTCGACCAGACGGAAGCCGGGGTCCGAGACCGAGGGCATGCCGGCGTCGGTCACCATGACCAGGGTCTTGCCGGAGCGGACCTGGTCCAGGAGTTCGCCGGTCTTGGCTGCCTCGTTGTGCTCGTGGTAGCTGATCACCCGGCCCGCCACGGTGATGCCGAGGCTTTGAACCAGCCGGTGCAGCCGCCGGGTGTCCTCGGCGGCGACGATGTCCGCCGTTTCCAGCAGCCCGATCAGCCGGGCGGAGGCGTCGCCGACGTTGCCGATCGGGGTGGCGGCAAGCACGATCCGGCCCGGTCCGGCGGCCGTCCCCGCTGCCGGAACGGCGTCGGCGGAGGCGGGCGCCGGGGAATTGCCTTGGGAGGTGCTTTGTTCGGGATCCACCCCATAAGCCTACTGCCGGCGGGCGCGCGGGACCGACGATCGCGGCCGCGAAAGGTAGCATGGCAACGTGACGCAGACCCCCATGCGGCCTGCCGAGGCCGGTTCAGCCGAGGCCGTGCCCGCCGACGGCAGCCCGGACAGCACCCGCCACCACGCCCGGAGGCCGGACCTGCCGGGCACCGGACGCAACCTCGAGGGGCACCGCTGGATCAGCCGTCCCGGCAAGGCATTCGACGCCGAGGACCTGACAGAGCGGCTGATCGGCAACATCCGCAGCTGGCGCGACTATCCGCCCTCGCTGCGCCTGTGGTTCTGGCTCATCCCGGCCCTCACCGCGGTGCTCGGCGGAATCCTGCGCTTCGTCCGGCTGGACACCCCGCACAACCTGGTGTTCGACGAAACCTACTACGTCAAGGACGGCTACTCCCTCCTGGTCAGCGGCTACGAGCGCGCCTGGCCGGACAAGGCCAACGACTCCTTCATCGCTGGCAACCCCGGGGTACTGCTGGACAGCCCCGAGTACGTGGTCCACCCGCCGGTGGGCAAGTGGATGATCGCCGCCGGGATGTGGCTCTTCGGCCCGGAAAACCCGTTCGGGTGGCGCTTCGGGGCCGCCCTGACCGGCACCCTTTCGATCTTCCTGCTCGCCTTGATTGCGCAGAAGCTTTTCCACTCGCTCACCCTGGGCGCCGTGGCCGGGGTGCTGCTGGCGGTGGACGGCCACCACCTGGTGATGTCCCGCACCTCGCTGCTGGACATTTTCCTGATGTTCTGGATCCTCGCGGCCTTTGGCGCGCTGCTGATGGACCGCGACGACGGCCGCCGCCGGCTCGCGAAGCGGCTCGGCGGACAAGCCGCGGCCTCCGCCGAGGGGCGCCCCTCCCGGCTGCAGCTTGCGGCCGGGCCGTGGCTGGGGATCCGCTGGTGGCGGCTGGCCGCCGGTGTCTGCCTCGGTCTCGCGGTCGGCACCAAATGGTCCGCCCTGTTCTTCCTGGCCGGCTTCGGGCTGATGACGGTCCTGTGGGACCTCAGCGCGCGCCGGATCGCCGGCGTGCATGGCTGGATCACGGGCGGCATCCTCAAGGACGGCATCGGCGCCTTCCTGAGCATCGTCCCGGTCGCGGCACTGGTCTATACGGCCACCTGGGCCGGCTGGTTCCGCTCCAGCAACGCCTATTTCCGGCACTGGGCCGAAACCAACCCCTCGGCCCAGTGGGGCTGGCTGCCCGATTCACTCCGTTCGCTGGCCCATTACCACCTCGAGGCCTACAAGTTCCACCAGGGCCTGAGCGCGGACCACCCCTACGAGGCGAGTGCCTGGAGCTGGCTGGTGCTGGGCCGGCCTACGTCGTTCTTCTATGAGTCGTCCAAGCAGGGAACGGCCGGCTGCGAGCTGCCCAGTTGCACCTCGGCCATCCTCTCGGTCGGCAACCCGCTGATCTGGTGGAGCGCGGCGGTCTGCCTCGGCATCTTGCTCTTCTGGTGGGCGGGCCGGCGCGACTGGCGCGCCGGGGCCATCCTGGCCGCCGTGGGCGCCGGCTACCTGCCGTGGTTCATGTACCCGGAACGCACCATGTTCTTCTTCTATGCGGTGTCCTTCGAGCCGTTCCTGGTGCTGGCCCTCGTGTACTGCCTGGGGCTGGTCCTGGGCCGGCGCACCGACCCGCTCTGGCGGCGCCGCTCCGGCCTCCTACTCGTCGCGCTGTTTGTCGTCGCGACCGTGCTGCTCTCGGCGTTCTTTTACCCGGTGTGGACCGCGGAGCTGATTACGTACCAGGACTGGCGCCTGCGGATGTGGATGCCGTCCTGGATCTAGGGCAGGATTACTAGCGGAGCCCGCGTCCGCGGGGCCGCGGACCGGAACGGGAGACACGGGTTGTGAGAGAAGCTAGCACCGGACTGCTCGTCGAGCTGGATCCGGAAAGCAATGTCACGGACCTGCTGCTGGAGCAGCACGCCAAGGATCCGGTGCATGCGCTCTATGCCCGCAAGGGCCCCGCCGGCTGGACAGACATTCCGGCCCAGCAGTTCCTGGACCAGGTCACGGCCCTGGCCAAGGGGCTGATCGCCGGCGGACTTACCCCGGGCGAGACGGTCGCGGTCATGTCCGCCACCCGGTACGAATGGACCGTGGTGGACTTCGCCATCTGGTTCGCCGGCGGCGTCACCGTCCCCATCTATGAGACCTCCTCCGCCAGCCAGGTCGAGTGGATCCTGCACGACTCCGGCGCCCGCCGCGTCTTCGTCGAAAACGCGGCGAAGGCCACGCTGGTACAGGGCGTGCTGGACGGCTCGGAGCTGCTGGCGGGCCGGGTGCTCGGCGTGGTCCGGATGGACTACGACGGCGCGGCGCCGAACCTCGCCAGCCTGGCTGCCGCCGGCACCGGCGTCAGCGACGCAGAGCTGGAGCGGCAGCGCTCGGCGGCCGGCCTCGCCGATGTGGCATCCCTGGTCTACACTTCCGGCACCACGGGCCGGCCCAAGGGCTGCGAAATCACGCACGGCAACTTTGCCCTCGTCGCGAAGAACATCGTCCTGTTCCTGCCGGAGATCCTGCTGCAGCCCCCCACCCGGACGCTGATGTTCCTCCCGCTGGCCCACGTCCTGGCCCGCGCCGTGCAGGTGATCTGCCTCAGTGCCGGGACCACGCTGGGCCACACCTCCAATGCCAAGGAACTGCTGGAGGACCTCGGCACGTTCCAGCCCACCTTCCTCCTCGTGGTGCCCCGGATCTTTGAGAAGGTCTATGCCGGCGCCGCGCACAAAGCGGCGCTGGCCGGCAAGGACCGCCTCTTCGAGGCGGCCGCCGCCGTCGCCGTCGACTACTCAAAGGCGCTCGACGCCGCCGCCCGCGGTGAGGGCGCCGGGCCCGGCTGGCTCCTACGCGCCAAGCACGGCGTCTTCGACCGGGTGCTGTACCCGAAACTGCGGCAGGCGTTCGGCGGCCGCCTCGGCTACACCGTCTCCGGGGCCAGCCCGCTCAGTTCCCACGATGCGCACTTCTTCCGCGGCGCCGGCGTCCCTGTCCTCGAAGGCTACGGCCTGACCGAAACGACGGCGCCGTGCACTGCCAACACCCCGACCCGCACCAAAGTGGGGACCGTGGGCATCCCGGTGCCCGGCACCACCATCAGGATCGCCGACGACGGCGAGATCCTGGTCAAGGGCATCGGTGTCTTCAAGGGGTACCACGCCAACGAGGCGGCCAACGCCGAAGCGTTCGTCGACGGGTTTTTCCGCACCGGCGACCTCGGCTCCCTGGACGCCGACGGTTTCCTGACCATCACGGGGCGGAAGAAGGACCTGCTGGTCACCGCGGGCGGAAAGAACGTGGCACCCGGACCGCTGGAGGAAAAGATCCGCGAGCACCAACTGGTGGCGCAGGCAGTGGTGGTCGGTGACGGGCGGCCGTTTGTGTCAGCCCTGGTCAACCTGGACCCGGAGGGCCTGGAGAACTGGTGTGCCGCGCAGCGCATCCCCGTCATGGGCGCCACGGAGGCGGCGGCCAACGACCAGGTCCGGGCCGCCATCCAGGCCGCCGTCGACGACGCCAACGCCTTGGTGTCCAAGGCGGAGTCGATCCGCACCTTCGTGGTGCTTGACGCCGATTTCACGGTCGAGTCCGGGCACCTCACGCCGTCACTGAAGCTCAAGCGCTCCGCCGTTGTGCGTGATTTCCAGGCCCACATCGACCGGATCTACGGCTAGGGACGCGGCGCCCGGCAGCGGCGCACGCAAAAGCGGCCGGCACTCTCGTGCCGGCCGCTTTTTGTCTCTCCGGGTCTGTGGGTCTCCGGGTCTCCAGGCTTAGGAGGCGCCCTCGCGGCGGGCGGCTGCCGCTTCGTTGCTGCCGGCGTCGGTTCCGGCGTCTGCGTCGCGGCCGGCCGGGCCGTCGACGGCGCCGTTCCGGCTGCGCTTGAAGCGGCGGCCCTTGAGCTCGGCCGGGTCCGCGGCGACGTCCCCGGCGTCCTCGGCGGCGGAGGCATTCCGGACCCGGGGTGGCAGTCCGCGGCGTTTGCGGGTCGGCCAGGTGAGGATCAGCGTGAGCAGGGCTGCGAGCAGGACGAGGGCACCGATCACGATCCCGGCGTCAACCCAGAATTGGCCCGGGAACAGCCGGATCAGGGTGTCCTGAAGGGAGAAGGTCCAGGTGCCGTTGGCGAAGAAGACGCGGTGGAACTCGGTGAAGAACTGCTCCCAGCCCAGCACCGCGAGTACGCCCAGGCCGACGATGATCACGAGCGTGACAATGGAACCTGCGAACAGGCCGCGGCGCACTCCCCCGGTGCTGCGCCGGCGCAGGTACAGGATGGCAACCAGGCTGAGCACCACCAGCAAGGCACCGGCTCCGAAGGCGGAGAGGATGACAAGCTTGACGTCGGCCATGTGGCTGACTTCGCCGTCCTTGAAAAGCGGCTCGCCGGAGCGGTTCACGAGCTCGCCGAGGTAGCGCGGGCCGGACCAGTTGCTCAGGTAGTCGACAGCGTAGGAGCCGTACGTCATCCGGTCGTCGGTGTTGAAGCCGTAGCCGTCCCCCGGGAAGCCCGGGCGGTTGTATTCCACCCAGAGGAACAGCGGGCTGGTCACGGCGCGGACGGCCAGGACCAGCAGGATCACCGGGTAGCAGACCGCGAGCAGGACCTGCATCACCCGGGGGGCGACCGGCTTGGCGTTGGCGGCATGTTCGCGCTCGGCGTTGCGGCGTTCTACCTCTTCGCGCGGCGGCCGGACCTGCAGGGCCGAGGTGGGCAGCGACTCGTTGAATTCTTCGGTCCCGGCAGCGCCGGCCGCGGCGTCGTCGGCTGCCTTCCGTTCGGCGCGCCGGCCCTGGCGTTCACCGGCGGCCGGGGTTCCGGCCGGATCGACCGGAACCGGCGTCGCGGCCGTGCGCTCAGCGTCCGGCGCCGCGGCGGTGGGCTCAGCGTCCGGCGCCGCGGCGGTCCGCTCAGTCTCGGGAGCTCCGGACGCCGCGTCGGACCGCTTGCCCGCGCCGGCCGGCTTCATCCACTCGAAGGCAGGCTCGCCGGCGTCGTCGGCAGAATCCAGGTGCGGATCCTGCCGATTCGGAGGGGTGGGACTTTTTTCGGTCACTGCAGCTTCGCTTCCATAGGGTTCCGCGCCGCCGGGCCTTGGGCCGGCAACGCCACATATCTGACACCGAGCCTACCGTCAGGGCCTCAGCCCCGGCGAGGTGCCACCCCGTGGCCGGGCGGATTCAGGCGGAAATTTCGGCGTAACCGGCGTCCCCGCTGCCGAGGTCACCGGTGGCGCCGGAACGGTGCGCCCGCCCGCCAAACACCAGCACGTACGCCCAATAAGCGGCCAGGACGGCGGCGCCGATGGTGATCTTGGCCCACACCGGCAGATCGCTCGGCGTCACATAGCCTTCAACCACGCCCGAGACCAGCAGCACCAGGACCAGGCCGAGGGCCACGGTGATGAGCGAGCGGCCCTCGGCGGCGAGCGCCTGCGAGCGGCGGCGCGGCCCGGGCGCCACCACTGCCCAGAAGATCCGCAGCCCTGCCGCGCAGGCCACGAAGACCGCCGTCAGTTCCATCAGCCCGTGCGGGAGGATGTAGCTGAAGAACACGTCGAGCTTGCCGGCGCCGGCGAAGACCCCGGCGGCGACACCGACACCCTGGGCATTGCCGATCAGAATCATCGGGACCCAGAACCCGGTGATGCCCAGCGCCACGGCCTGAGCGGCGATCCAGGCGTTGTTGGTCCAGACCAGGCCGGCGAAGGACGCGGCGGGATTCTCCGAGTAGTAGTTGATGAAGTCCTGCTCCACGTAGCGGCGGACCTCGGCATCCGAGCCCAGGGCGCGCAGGGCCTCCGGGGAGTTGCCGATCCAGAGCGCATAGGCGGCGGCGATCAGGCAGAACGCGAGCCCGCACCAGGCGGTCAGCCAGCGGATCCGGTAGAGGGCGGCGGGCAGTGCGACGACGAAGAACTGGGCGAGGTCCTCCATGAAGTTGGATCTCGCGCCGGTGAAGCGGGTGCGGGCCTGAGCGAGGCTGGCGGACAGCGCGGCGGACAGCCCGCTCTCGGGGGCCACGGACCGCAGCAGCGAAAGGTCGGCCGATGCGCCCTGGTAGAGCCGCAACAGCTCGTCGGCGTCGGTCCCGCTGAGCCTGCGCTGGTGCGCCAGCGCGTGCAGCCGCGCCCATTTGTCCCCGTTCACCAGGGAGAACGCCTCGATGTCCACGGCACCACCCTAGCGCCCGCGAACGGGCAGTTGCGGCCCCACCACGGCGCGAACGGGCAGTTCCGGCCCCGGTTGCCCCGGAAAACGTGGCGGCAAAGGTCTGTCCGCGCTCAGGACCGGCACCTGACGATGGTTAGACTGTGCCTGACTGGCAGACGAGCGGGGGTCCGGGTTGAGTTCCATCATCACAGGCGAGGGCGTCGTCCTGGAGTTGCGGCCGGCGTCGTTCGCCGCCCGGGCGCTGGGCCTGCTGCTGGACGTCCTGGCACACACCGCCGTGCTCTGGGGCCTGCTGGTGGTAGTCGGCGCCGCCGCCCCCGAGCTGGATCGTGCCGCCATGGGCGCCCTGGTCACCGTCGTCGTCGTCTTCTGCTTCGTGGTGCTGCCCGTCACGGTGGAGACCCTCAGCCGCGGCCTGTCGCTGGGGAAGCTGGCCACCGGCCTGCGGATCGTGCGCGACGACGGCGGTGCGATCCGTTTCCGGCATGCCCTGATCCGGGGGCTGATAGGTTTCCTCGAGATTTACACGACGCTGGGCGGACTGGCGATCGCCGTCGCGCTCTTCAACGGGAAGTCCAAGCGGCTCGGTGACCTGGTGGCCGGCACCTATGCGTTGCGACGGCGGGTGCAGGCCGAAGCTCCCGTGCTGCACAGCGTGCCGTTCCACCTCCAGCCCTGGGTGTCGCTCGCGGACATTGGCCGGATTCCGGACGCCGCGGCCCGCCGCGCCTCGCTCTTCATCCGCCAGGCCCACCGCATGTCCCCCGGCTCCCGGGTGGCGATGGCGCAGTCGCTGGCCACCGAGCTAGCGGCGCACGTTGCTCCCCCGCCGCCGGCCGGAACCGGGCCGGAGGAATACCTGGCCGCGGTGCTGGGCGAGCGGAGCCGCCGCGAGCTGGACCGTCTGCGGCTCACCCGGGAACGCAACGCGCGCCTCGGCGCACGGCTTGGGCGGCTGCCGCACCAGCGGGCCCGCTGACCGTGGTCCGGCCGCGGGGCTCGGCGTTTGCCGGCCGCGCGGGCTCAGCGCTTGCCGTACTGGGCCCAGGGGATGTTCCAGTCACCGAAGCCTTCCAGCGGCTCCACCGGCGCCGCCCCCGTGTTCAGGGTCTGCACCACGTCGCCGGTCCTCATGTTGTTGAAGAACCACTGGGCGTCCGCCGGGAGCAGTCCAACACAACCGTGAGAGACGTTGAACCGGCCCACCGCGCCCCACGCGGACTCCAGTGCCTGGTGGACGTAGACGCCCGACGTCGTCAGCCGGTTGGCGTACTCGACGGTAAGCGGCGGGTAGTAGCCTTTGTCGCCGGGCTTGAGGCCGATGCTGCCGGCGTTGAATTTGGAGCGGCGTTCCTGCTCCATGATGACGGCGTAGCCGGAGGGCGATAGCCAGTCCTCGCCGCCGAGGGTGACCGGTGCGGTCTTGACCAGCCGGCCGTCGAAGTAGACCTTCATCGTCTTCGTGACGTCGTCCACGACGGCGAGCCGCTGCGGCCCCACTTTGTAGGACACCGGGACGTTCGAGTTGCCGACCATGCCGTTACCGAAGTCGACGCCGAACAGTTTCAGGTCCACGGTGATCCGGCTGTTGGCGGCCCAGAAGCGCTCCGGCCGGATCCGGACGCGCCGGTCCGAGTACCAGCGCCAGGCGACGGCCTGACCGGAGGAGACGGTAACCTTCACGGCCTTCTCCATGGCCGCCTTGTTGATGACCGGCTCGCTGAACACGATCTCAATGGGCTGCCCGGCGCCAATGGTGCTGCCGCCCCGCGGATAGACCGCGGCGTCGGCTTCGTTGGCCGTGGCGACGGTCGAGAAGCTTTGGACCTTCTTCGTCTCCCGGCCGGCCAGGTCCACGATCGTGAAGCTGTAGTGGTACCGGGTGTCGAACTCCAGGGGGTCCCCGGCGGTCCAGGTGGAGCCGTCCGCGCTGGTGGTGCCGGGGACCGGGGCGCCGCCGGGTTCGGGCCGCAGCACCACGTCCTTTATTACGCCGTTGACGGCTTTGACCGACGGCAGGGCGGCCGGGTTGACGTCCCGGGCGCCGTCGGTCGGCGTTACCCCGAGTTCAACGGCCTTCACGACAGGCGCAACCAGGCCCGAGACGTTGCGCATCGGCGACCCCGCTTCCGAGGGCAGGTCGCTGTCCGCCCAGACCGGGCCGGTGGCGACGCCGATTCCGCCGGCACAGATGGCGAGGCAGATCCCGGCTACTGCCAGCATCTTGCCGGTACTTCGACCGCTCTTGCCTTGCCTTACCGTCTTGGCCATCCCGCATCCCCCAACTGCAATTCCCCCATTGTGCAAATCCCCCGGCGCCTTGCCAGGCGCCCCGGCTCAGTTCGCGTACTTCGCCCAGGGGATGTTCCAGTCCCCGAAGCCGTCGTCGTACGCCGCATAGTCGCCGTCGGTGTTGACCACCTGGACCACGTCCCCGGTCGTCATGTTGTCGAAGACCCACTTGGCGCCGGCCGGTCCCAGGCCGACGCAGCCGTGCGAGAGGTTCACCTTGCCGATGTAGGGCATCGCGGAGGCCGTGGCCTGGTGGATGAACTCGCCGCTGGGGGTCAGTCGTGTGGCGTAATTGACGTCGAGCTGCCCGTAGTAGGCCGGGTCGCCCGGTTTGAGGCCGATGGTGCGGGCGTCCATGTGCTCCACCCGGTATTTCTCCATCAGCACCAGGTAGCCGCGCGCCGACGGGAACCGGGTGTCCCCCATGGTCGCGGGCCACCGCCCGACTTGCCGGTCGTTGATCGAGGCCGTGAAGGTGTGCGCCTTGGCATCCGCCACGGCGACCTTCTTGTCGCCAATGTGGACCGTGACCAACTTATTGAAGTTGCCGACCTGGCCCTTGCCCAGATTGACGCCAAAGAGCTTGATGTCCATGGTGATGGTGCTGTTGGCCGCCCAGAAATTCTGCGGCCGGTACCGGACCATGGTGTTGCTGAACCAGTGGAAGTCCCCGACCTGGCCCGAGGTGGAGCTGATCTTGATAGCCTTTTCGACGGCGGCGCGGTTCAGTACCGGCTCGCTGAAGGTGAGCTGGAGCGGCTGCGCGACCCCGACCTTCATGCCGTCCAGCGGATAGATGGCAGCGTCCGCCTCGTTGGCGGTGGTCACCGTGGTGAAGCTGCGGGTGTTCTCGGTCGATCGTCCCGCGCCGTCAACCACTGAGTAGCTGTAGCTGTAGCGGGTGTTGAATTCCAGCGGCCCGGTGGCGGCCCAGCTGGATCCGTCGGCGCTGAGCTTCCCGTCCACGGACTGGCCCGTCTCGCTTGTCAGCGCCGCCCGCTCAATCCGGCCGTTGCCCACCTTCAGGGTGACCGGGGCGGCCGGGTTGACCTGGACGGCGGCGTCGGCGGGCGCTACGGCGAGCTGGAGCGGGGGCACCACCGGGAAGGCCAGGCCTTGGGTCGATCGCTCCGGCGATCCTGCTTCGGAGGCAAAGGAGGCGTGCGCCAGGGGTCCTGCCGCGGCGAAGACTCCGCCGCCGGCTGCCAGGGCGCATACGGCTGCCAGCACGGCGGCTTTCCGGCCGGTGCTCCAGCTTTTCGGGGCGATCACAATACTCGGGTCCTTCCAGACGTTACCTTGAAAGCATATGTGAATTTCTGGTGCGGCCCGCCGTTGCCAGCGCCACGATACGGTCACAAAAGGGGCCCCGGACGCTAAGTCCAGGGCCCCTTTTGCTCGCAGTGTCGCGCTTAGTAGCGGTAGTGCTCCGGCTTGTACGGGCCGGCGACGTCGAGGTCCAGGTAGGCAGCCTGTTCCTTGGTCAGCTCGGTCAGTTGCACGCCGAGGGCGCCAAGGTGCAGCCGGGCCACCTTCTCATCGAGGATCTTCGGCAGCACGTAAACCTGCTTTTCGTACTTGCGCTCACCTTCCGGCTGGCCCGCCTTGGTGAACAGTTCGATCTGCGCGATGGTCTGGTTGGCGAAGGAGTTGCTCATCACGAAGGAGGGGTGCCCGGTCGCGTTGCCGAGGTTCAGCAGCCGGCCCTCGGACAGGACGATGATGGAGCGCTCTTCCGCGGTCCCGGCATCGAACACCCACTCGTGCACCTGCGGCTTGATCTCGACCTTCGTGATGCCGGGGATCCGGGCGAGCCCGGCCATGTCAATCTCGTTGTCGAAGTGGCCGATGTTGCCCACGATCGCCTTGTCGCGCATCCCGGCCATGTGCTCGGCCATGATGACGTCCTTGTTGCCCGTGGTGGTGATGAAGATGTGGCCTTCAGCCAGCACGCTCTCGAGCGTCGCCACCTGGTAGCCGTCCATCGCCGCCTGCAGCGCGCAGATCGGGTCGATTTCGGTGACGATAACGCGCGAGCCCTGGCCCCGGAACGCCTCCGCGGCGCCCTTGCCGACGTCGCCGTACCCGCATACGACGGCGACCTTGCCGCCCATCAGCACGTCGGTGGCGCGGTTGATGCCGTCCGGCAGCGAGTGGCGGATGCCGTACTTGTTGTCGAACTTGCTCTTGGTGACGGAGTCGTTGACGTTGATCGCCGGGAACAACAGCTTGCCCTGCTCGGCGAGCTGGTAGAGACGGTGGACGCCTGTGGTGGTCTCCTCGGTTACGCCGAGCAGGCGCGAGCCGATCCGGGTCCACTTCTGCGGGTCCTTCTGCAGCGAGGCGCGCAGCACCTCGAGGAAGACGCGGCCCTCCTCGGACTCATCGTCGCCTGCCGCCGGCACGGCGCCCAGGGCCTCGAATTCCGCGCCCTTGTGCACCAGCATGGTGGCGTCGCCGCCGTCGTCGAGGATCATGTTCGGTCCCAGGTCCGGGTTGCTGTCCGCACCGGGCCAGGTCAGGATCTGCTCGGCCGTCCACCAGTATTCCTCGAGCGTCTCGCCCTTCCAGGCGAACACCGGAACGCCCTGCGGGTCCTCGACGGTGCCCTGGCCGACCACGACGGCGGCTGCGGCCTCATTCTGGGTGGAGAAGATGTTGCAGGAAGCCCAGCGGACCTCGGCGCCGAGGGCGGTGAGGGTCTCGATCAGCACGGCCGTCTGCACCGTCATGTGCAGGGAGCCGGCGATCCGGGCACCCTTGAGTGGCTGGCTCGCGCCGAACTCCTCGCGCAGGGACATCAGCCCGGGCATCTCGTGCTCTGCGAGGCGGATCTGGTGCCGGCCGGCCTCGGCCAGCGAAATGTCGGCAATTTTATAGTCGAAAGTCATGGGGATCCTTTGGGGTAGCCGGAATATAGCTGGAGGGACTGCAAGTGGTTCGGCGCCGAGGCGCCCTCCGATGGGTCGGCGGCGCTTGTTCCGTCCGCCGCCCGCACCGGAGGACGGGGCTACTCTGCGGCGTGGCGGGGCGCGCCGTCGTGACGGCCGCCGTCGTGCTGATCGGAGGAGGCGGCGGTGGCCGCGGCCAGCAGCTCCGGCGGCAGCAGCAGCGGGATGCCGTCCTCGATCGTGTAGCGCAGCTTCTGCCCGTTCGAGTCGGGCGACGCGGCGACGAGCTCTTCGCCCTCCTGTACCAGGGCTGAGCCGGTCACGGGGCAGCGCAGGACAGACAACAGTTCGGGACTGATCAGTGGCATGGTGAAGGCTCCCTGGGGGCGACGCCGCTGGCGCCGGTGGCGTAC
This sequence comes from Arthrobacter sp. 10T44, assembly GCF_056393885.1. Lineage (NCBI taxonomy): Bacteria > Bacillati > Actinomycetota > Actinomycetes > Micrococcales > Micrococcaceae > Arthrobacter > Arthrobacter sp. 10T44. The sequence continues at coordinate 99,316 of NZ_JBFTGT010000005.1, forward strand.
GGAAATTTCAGTTCCCAGCCTACCGCCAGTTCGCGGCTCAGGAGGGTTCGCGCAGGACGCGCAGGTGCCCGCGGCGCGTACCGTCGGCGGCGGCCGGGGCTTCGAGGGCCGGATGCGCGGAACGCTGGCCCTGGGCGGGCTCTGCGGCTGCGGGCCGGGCGGCGGCCTCGCGGACCGCATGGGCAAGGGCCAGCAGGTCATCGGGCCCGGGACCGGCCGGAGTGGCCGGCATCGCGAGCCTCAGGACTTCCCAGCCCCGCGGCACGGTCAGGGTACCGGCGTGTTGTTCGCAAAGGTCGTAGCAGTGCGGCTCGGCGTAGGTGGCCAGCGGGCCGAGCACCGCGGTGGAGTCGGCATACACGTACGTCAAAGTAGCCACCGCCGAATTGCGGCAGGCTGACCTTGAACACTGACGAATTGCACCCACGACATCACAGACTACTCCCCCACCTGCCCGCTCCCGCGCATTGAAACGCCCGTCCGGCCCCGGGACGCCGCGCCCAGGGCGGCCGACGGCGTCGGGCGGGCTCCGACGGCGGGTCGCGGCGGCCGCCATATCGCAGAAATCAGGCGCCGGGTTTAGAGTCAAGATATGCAGTCATCGCACCATGATCCCGGCTTTACGGTCCGGTTGGCTGACCCCGGCGACGGCGGCGCCGCCAAGGGGAAGAGCTTCCGGCAACGCCGCAGGAACCGGCACGGCCGCGGCCTGCGCGGCGAGCTGATGCTCCCGACGCTGCCCGGCTACCGGACACGTTCGGACCGCTTCGATGACTTTGTCCTGGATTCGGCCCAGCGCCTGCACGATATCTGGGGCAAGCCGCTGGACGGGGTCCGTTTTGCGGTCGAGGAAATCCCGCCCGGACTCGAGAAGCTCGTAGCCGACGGCACCCCGGCGCCGATGGGCTCCTACACACCGGCGACGGCGGAGGAGGGCCCCGTGATCACGCTTTACCGGAGGGTTGTCGAGCAGGCCTGCGGCAGCCGCGACGAACTCCAGGACCTCGTGCATGACGTGGTGGTGGAGCGTACCGCGGAGATGCTCGGCGTCCCGCCCGAGTCGCTGGACCCGGTGTACCGCCGCCGCTATTAGGCCGCCGTTGCTGGGCGCCGGCCGTCGCGGTTAATACCCGAGGGTGACCGGGATCTGTTCCTGGCCGGCCGCCCCGGGGAGAACCGGGATGCTGGCGATGTCGGACCTGCCGCCCTGCTGCAGCATGACGGCCCCGTAGGCCGCATCCCCCGCCGCCGAGACCAGGTACCCCACCAGCGGCGAGCCACCCACGTCCCCGGGAATTCTGACGGAGGCGGTGGTTCCGCCGGCAATGTCCATTGTGGCCGCGGCCCGGACCTTGCCGTCGGCAGTGATCGGCGTGTACGAGATCTTGGCGCGGCCTTCCGGCGCGCCGAACATCAGGAACCGCTCGCCCGTCCGGGGCACCGGAACGACGTGCTGGCTTCCGAGCCTCGCCGAAGACGGCGCCCAGGCCAAATCGGCGGCTTCCTCGGCCTTGAGCCCACGGGTGACCCGGGCCGCGGCGGCGAAGGAAACGTCCGAGCTGGCCGCCACCGTGTAGTGCCCCGCCGGGACGCCCGCGAGGGAGACCTCGGTGACGGCGCCCGACTTGGCGGTGACTACGCCGCCGCCGGGCAGGGCCTTTTGGCCGTCGCGCCCGAATAGTTTCACTTCCACCACGGCGTCCGCGGCGCCGGGGACGGTGATCTGCAGGGCAGGTTTGGCGTCGGCAAAGCCGGTTTTGGCGGCCAGCGCCGCCAGGGCGTCCGGGTTCTGGATATCAATGCCGGAGATGACCTGGCGGGTCGCGGGGGCCGTTCCCGGCGAAATGAAATCCACCCCGCCGGGGGTCAGCCCGCGCAGCACGCTTTGCTGGATGACGGCTGCGACGGGGCCGCCGGTGCTGCGCACCCGCACGCTCAGCTGGTCCTGCCCGGGCGCCAGGCCGGCCAGGATGATGGACCGGGTGCTGCCCGGCGCGACCAGCAGCCCGCGGCTGCCGGGGGCCTGGATGGGGCCTTTGGCGCCGAAGAGATCCAGGCTGACGGTAGCCGGCGTCCCGGAGGCGTTGCTGAGGTTCAGCACGGCGGTCCGGCCGAGGGCGGTGTTCGCCCCGACCAGCCACAGGTCGTTGGCCGGACGCTGGCAGGCGGCGGCAGCCGTGCCGCGCAGATCCCCGTCCGTGGCCGTGTAGCTCATCACGGCCCCGGCAGAGGGCTGCTGGTTTCCCTGGGCATCCGCGCTGAGCACACTGACGGCGTCGACAGCGCGCTGCGGCACCACGCCGGCCCGCAGCGCCGAAGGGGCGCCCGGGGCGGGGCTTACGGCCGGCCCCGCGGTGGCAGGGGTGGCCTTGGCAAGTTCCACCAGCCGGCTGCCGGCCAGCGCGGCGAGCCGGCTTCCGGGAAGTGCGCCGGTGCTGGAACTGATGACGACGGCGCTGACCGCGCTCTTGGCGGTCGCCGATTCCGGGCTGAACTGCGGGTCGGTGCCGACGGGCGTGCCTTCGAGCAGCCGTGCAGGTCCGGGGCAGATGCCCACGCTGCTGCCGGCCGGAACCGCGGCCAGCGGCGCCTCCAGCGTCCGGCTGCCGGTGACCTGCGGGGTGAGTGCGGCTGCCGCGACCAGCCCGCCGCCGGCGGCGACGAGCACTGCGGCGGAGAGAACTCCGCCGACGGCCCCCGAGAAGCTCTTCAGCCGGGCCAACGCGTTAACCCCGGTGTGGGCCGTGTCCGGCTGGGCGCCGCGTGCGCTTCTGTCCCGCCGGCTCCCAACCGCCGGTGTCTGGGGCTGCTTGGCCGGTTCGGGCCGTTCCGGAGGCGTTGGGGCCCCATGGTTGTCATGCATGCTGATGTTCCTTACGCAGGGAGCCTTCGTCCCTGGAGAGCCCAGTGTTCGGGCGGCGGGCAGGCATCGGGATGGCCAGCAGGATTGTCAGGCCGATCACGACGGCCTGGACGATTCCGGTCCAGAGGGCCCACGGGTTTTCGTAGCGGATGCTGAGCTGGCCGCCCTGGGCCGGCAGGGTAAACGCCTGCGCCCAGTCGGCGGTGGTGGCGGTCAGGCGCCGGCCATCGAGCCAGGCGCTCCAGCCCGGATCGGCGCGGTCGGCGAGGACCACCAGCCGGCCTTCGGGCCCGGCAGGCACGGCCGCGTCGGCGGCGACCACCCCTGCGGGCAGCAGCCCGACGGTGGTGCCGGCAGCGTTGACGACGCGCACGCGGTGCGCGACGTCGGCGGCCTTGGCAGCCGTCTCGTTCAGCGGGCTGATCCGCCACAACCAGCCGACGTCGGTCTGGCCGACGGCCACGAGGCCGGGAACGGCGTCCATCCGGCTGGCCGTCAGTTCCGCCGAGCTGTCGCTGGCCTCCAGGACGACGAACCCGACGCCGAGCTGCTCGAGCTGCCGGCGGGGGTCCACGCCCTGGCCGGCGGCAATCGTGGCGACCACGCTGCGCAGGGAAGCCGCGACGGCGTCGTCGTCCCGGACCGTTTCCTTGCCCGGCTCGCCCATCACCTGACGGGCGGAGGCCACGGCGGACAGCTCGTCCAGCCTGGTACCGTCGCCCCGCATGAGCGCGGCCGCGAACGTCCCGTCCTCCTTGGCGGAGAGGACCAGGGTCCGGGTCTGTTCCGGTCCCTCGCCGCGGTCGATGGCCGTCGCCGGGAGCGTGCGGGCCTTGCTGGCCTGGACCAGCCGGCGGGTGCCGAGCGCACCATTGCCATGGTCAGCGTTGGTGTCCGCATCCGCCCCCGCGATGCTGCCGGCGGCGGCATCTGACGCGTCCCCGCCCGGGGCGGCCGCGGCGGCCGGAGGCGGGTCGGACTGCAGCACGTTGTGCGCGGCCCACGCGGCGAGCCCGGCCAGGGGCCCGGCGAGCAGGAGCACCGTTGCGGCGACGGCGGTGCCCCGGATGAGGATTTTGCGAACCAAAAACGCCCGGCCCGGTGCGGCCGTAGCGGTCGCGTCTGCGGCGTCGAGGACGGCTTCGGCGCCGAGCAGCGCCGCACCCAGCAGCGCGAACGCCGCCGCCGATACCGTCGGCCCGGTGAAAGGGGAGACCAGAACGTCGGCGCTGGCGCCGGTGGCGACGTGCCCGGCCAGCCAGCCGCCCGCCAGCATCAGCACGGCGGCGGCCCAGAAACTGCGGGCCAGCCGCGGCCGCCGGCCCGTGCCACGCCGGCCCGGGAGGAACAGCGCGGTGAGGGCCAGCAGCAGGAGGGGCAGGCCGAGCAGCAGTGCCAGCAGCAGCGCCCACGGCACGGCCCCCGGCCCGAAGACCGTCAGTCCGGCCAGGCCGGCGCCGGACTCGAACCGCAGCGGCTGCCCCAGCGCCTGCTGCCAGAGCGGCGCGGCATCGAAGCCCAGCGGCAGGCCCGGGTCGGCCAGCAGGGCCCGCGGCCGGTCCAGGGCAGAGAGGGCAAAGGGAAGGAACAGGGCAAGGCTGGGAAGCAGCGACCACCAGACGGTCCGCCCACGGCCTCGCAGCAGCACGCCGCACAGTATGACGACGGTGAAGGAGGGCAGCAGCAGCGAGGGCGCCGCCGCGGTAACGACTGCCAGCGCCAGTCCCGCCGCGGCCGCCGCGGTCCAGGACGGCGTGCCGTTGATTCCGGGCTTGACGGGAGGCGCCTCGGTGAAGCGCCGCTCGCCCGGCGCGGGGACGGCGTAGCGTCCGCGGCCCGGGACGGAGCCGGTGGCGCGGAGCAGGGCCAGGATTAGCAACGGCATCATCACGTGCGCAATGAGCGCACCGAGGCGGCCCTGGTTGAGTGCCACCTGGAGGGCGGGAGCGCCGGCCCAGATGAGCGCGGCAACAAGACGCAGCCTGCGCCGGCGCGTCAGGGCGCCGGCGGCGAACCAGGCCCCCAGCGCGGACAACGGCATGGCCAGCACCAGCAGCCAGGCCACTGCGCCGTTGGTGTTGCCGGCGCCAAGGACGCCCAGCCCCCAGAGCACGTAGCCGAACGGGTCGCCGTGGCCCGGCAGGCCGGCACCGAGGGCAATCCACCAGCCAGAGGCATGGTTCCAGATGTCGCCGAGGCGGGCCGAGACCGGGATCAGCGCCCCGCCGGTGACGGCGTCGGCGCGGAACAGGCTCAGCAGGCCAATCAGGGAGGCTGCGGCGGTGAGCAGCAGCGCCAGCAGGGCGCCGTTTCCCGCCCAGCCGCGCCCGGTGGTGTCCAGGGCGGCGAAGTCGTCGGCGGAATCGCCGCTGGGCTGTTCGGCCAGCGGGTCGTGCCTGGACGACGCCTCGGTATCGTCGGATCCGAGCGCCTCCATCAGCGAACGCCGGTGCGCCCAGACCTCGCGCCGCGGCGTCAGCAGCCCCTTGATGACGGAGCGGCGGATGCGCCGTGTGCGGGCCGCGTTGCGCCGGCCGCGGTACACGGCCGCGGGCCTCCCGAGGGCGCCAAGGGTTGCCAGCAGCTGGGAGAATCCGTGGCCGGGGTCCTTGACGGCGATGCTGAGGACAAGTTTGAAGAGGCTGCCCAGCAGGGCGCCGACGGCGTGCAGCGGAACCTTCCAGGCCGAGGCGTGCTTGAGCCGCAGGTGGACCTGGGCCTTGCGGGCCGCCGTCGCGTTGCCCTGGGCGTGCGGCCGGTGCGACACGTGGAAGATCCGGGCGCTCGGGACCACCACTACGCGGTGGCCGGCGAGCCGGTTGCGCCAGCAGAAGTCGACGTCGTCGCCGCTGCCCGGAAGGGCAGGGTCGAAGCCGCGGAGCTCCTCCCAGACGTCGCGGCGCACCAGCATGCCGGCCGAGTTGACGGCGAAGGTGTCGCTGCGGCCGTCGTACTGGCCCTGGTCGAGTTCGTCGGCTTCGATGAGCGTCAGGCGCTCGGCCCAGCGGCTGGTGGAAAGTCCGACGTCGATCAGCCGTCGGCCAGCGTGCCAGTCCAGCTGCTTGCAGCCGGCCACGGTGACCGATGGCGCCCGCTCCACGGCGTGCAGGAGCTCGGCGAGGGCCTCGGGAGCCGGCGCGGCGTCGTCGTGCAGCAACCAGATCCATTCGGAGGCGGCGTGCCCGGCGTCCCCGCGCCAGGGCGCGAGCGCCTTCAGTCCGGCCTGGACGGCACCGCCCATACCGGTCCTGGCCTGGTCGAAGACGGTGACGCTGGCTTTGCCGAGCGCCTGCTCAAGCAGTGCCGCCGAGTGGTCGCGTGATCCGGTGTCGATCCCGATGGCTGCATCCGCTGGACGGGTCTGCGCCGCCAATGCCGCCAGGGTCCTGGGGAGATAGTCACCGCCGTTGTGGGCTACCACAACGGCGGTGACTCGTACTTCTTGAAGAATTAGACTGCCCGCTTCCTAAGCCGGCGGCGTTCCCGCTCGGAGAGGCCGCCCCAGATGCCGAAGCGCTCGTCGTTGGACAAGGCGTACTCCAGGCACTGTGAGCGTACATTGCATGCACCGCACACCTTCTTGGCGTCGCGGGTGGAGCCTCCCTTTTCAGGGAAGAAGGCCTCCGGGTCGGTCTGCGCGCAGAGTGCGTCTGTCTGCCATCCGAGCTCGCCTTCGTCATCGAAGTCCTGCCGGGACGGCAGCCCGATCCACACCGGCTGGGCGGTGGTTCCGGAGTGCAGGGTCTGCAGTTCCATTGGCGGGTCGAGCGGATCATTGTCCTGCTCCGGATTCCCCGCCAGAAGTGCTTCATGGGCTGCGAGGAAGGCCGTGGCCTGGTCCTGCAGCGAATCCTGGGTGTGTTCGTTGTACCGCTCCGCGGCGTCCGGATCGGCCGGGTCGACGTACCAGTCACTCGGCACCCCGCGTGAACGGTATTTTGCCGTCGCCTGGCCGGCGACAACTTCATCTTCATGGATACGCTCTGCAAGCCCCATTGGCGTTCCCTCTCTGATTTTGCAGCCTTTGCCTGACCCTCGGACACTCGGTTGTGTGCCGCCTGATGCGCATTGGCTTTCGATACCTAATTACACGCGTGTAAGTATCCGGGAGTCAAGCCGCAGCGGAGATAATAATCAATTCCCGTCAGAATGCCGGGGCACGCCACGCCCGGGAGTTTTCGCGCTCCGTCCGCCCGCTGGCAAGGAATTGACAGCCTGCTGACCACTTTCTTGTGCTTTTTCTGCGATTCTCCTGCGTTCACGCTGATTTTCCGGCGCCGCCCTCCACCGCCCTGCCACCCTCCGGGACGGGTCACCGTTCCGGCTGTGACCGATATCACGCCCGCGCCGCCGTGGCAAGATGAGGGCATGAGCATCCCGGCAATCGAACTGATGACAGCCCTGCGATCCGGCCAGTCGACCTCGCCCCGGTTGACTTGGTACGGGCCCGACGCCGAACGCGTGGAACTCTCCGGCCGGGTGCTGGACAACTGGGTGGCCAAGACCAGCAATCTCTTGCAGGACGAGCTGGACGCTGAGCCGGGAACGCGGTTGAGACTGGATCTGCCGGCGCACTGGAAATCCGTGGTGCTCGCGCTGGCCGCCTGGCAGCTCGGCATGGAAGTGGTGCTCGACGCCGTGGAAGCCGAGCTGCTCGCCACCGCGGAGCCGGGGCCGGCGGCCGCGGAAGGTGCGTTCGACGCCGTCGTGGCGGTCGCGCTGCCGGCGCTGGCGATGCGCTGGCTGGGCGAGTTGCCTTCCGGCGTCGTGGACTACGCCGCCGAGGTGCGCTCCCATGGCGACTTCTTCATGCCGCACGTGGACCCGGAAGCCGGCCGCCGGGCCGTGCAGGGTGCTGCGGGCGGGGCGTACAGCCACGCCGAGCTGCTGCAGGGTTTTGCCGCCCCGGCGAAGGGCCCGGCGGCGGAGTCCGCGGAGGGCGGGGAGCGGTTGCTGGTCCGGGCCGCCGAGGGCCTCGAATCGGTCCTGGCGCAGTCCCTCGGGGCGTGGCAGCGCGATGGTTCCGTGGTGCTGGTGCACCCGGACGTTGCGGTGACCGACCGGCTGCTCAGTGACGAGCGCGTCAGCCGGAGCTGACCCGGGCCGGCCTTGTCAGCGGAGGGACCGGATCAGCGGTGGTCGGGTTCGGCTCCGGGAACGTCCGGGTCCTGGAGGCCCTGCCCGGGAACCCTGACGGCGTCCTGGCCGTGCGGGTGCCGTTCGATGATTTCGTGGTCGTGCGAGAACTCCGGCTCGTCGTCGAGTTCCTTGTTGAAAACCAGGAAGCGGTAGGCGAAGAACCGCACCACCGTGGCGACGAGGATGCCGACGATGCCGGCGGAGAAAAGCATGTTCTTGTCCGTGATGCCCATGCCGTACTTGGCGAGGGCGGTGAGGCCGGTGGAGATGCCGATGCCAATGCCGTTGATGAGGACGAACATGGCGAATTCACGCAGTACGTTTTCCTGGCGCCGGTGGCGGAAGGTCCAGAAGCGGTTCGCGATCCAGGAGAAGATCGTGGCGACGGTTGCGCCGACGAAGCGGGCCTTCGCCTCGCTGTCGGACATGGCGCCGTGCATCAGGTAGTACGTCAGGCCGTTGTCGATGATGAAGGCGACACCGCCGACGGCGCCGAACTTGGCCACTTCGCGCCAGAAGAGCGAGGCAAGCCCACGCGCACGATCTGCAAGTGTGTTAATCATGACCCTCCATGGCCGTTTGAATCTGGTGGAATCTGGCGGCCACATGGCCAACGGCCCATTTTAGCGCCGTTTCCCGGGTGTTCGCCCCCCCGGCCGGCCCCAATCCGCGGCGGCGCCCGGCAAACCGCGCCAAAAATGCCGCTTTTTAGAGGGCTGTTTGGGAGGCCCGGGCGTGCGAAGGCCGGTTCCGCGCAGGTGTTCGGTAGGCTGGGAGATGTGACTTTTCCTGTAATCGGTGTGGTTGGCGGCGGCCAGCTTGCCCGCATGATGGCCCCTGCCGCGACCGCCCTCGGCTTCGAACTCCGTGTCCTCGCCGAGGCTGAGGACGTTTCCGCCGTCGCGGCCGTGGCCAAGGCCCCGGTCGGCGACTACACGGACCTTGACCACCTGCTGGAGTTCTCCCGCGGCCTGGACGTGCTGACCTTTGACCATGAGCATGTCCCCACCGGGCACCTGCGCGCCCTGATCGAGGCCGGCGTCAACGTCCACCCGGGCCCGGATGCCCTCGTCAGCGCCCAGGACAAGCTGGTGATGCGCGCAGCGATCGACCGGCTGGAGCTTCCCAACCCGCGCTGGGCCGCCGTGGCGGACGTGCAGGATCTGGTTGCCTTCGGGGACGACGCCGGCTGGCCGGTGGTGCTCAAGACGCCGCGGGGCGGCTACGACGGCAAGGGCGTGCGGATCGTCGCCTCCGCCGACGAAGCCGCGGACGCGGCCGACTGGTTCGAGGCGATGAGCCCGCTGCTGGCCGAGGCCAAGGTGGAGTTCAGCCGTGAACTCTCGGCCATGGTTGCGCGGACGCCCGACGGCGAATCCCGGGCCTGGCCAGTGGTCCACACCGTCCAGGTCGACGGCGTCTGCGACGAAGTCATCGCCCCCGCCCTGGACATCCCGCTGGAGGTCGCCGCCGCGGCCGAGGAGGCCGCCGTCCGGATCGCCAACGAGCTCGGCGTCACCGGCGTCATGGCCGTGGAGATGTTCGAAACCCCCGGGGTCGGCGCCGGCTTCCTGATCAATGAACTCGCCATGCGTCCGCACAACACCGGCCACTGGACGCAGGACGGCTCGGTCACAAGCCAGTTCGAACAGCACCTGCGCGCCATCCTGAACCTGCCGCTGGGAGCCACCGACCTGCTGGGACCTGTGGTGGTCATGAAGAATTTCCTCGGCGGCGCGAACCAGAACCTGTTCTCCGCCTACCCCGCGGCCCTCGCCAGTGAGCCGGCCGCCAAAGTCCACTGCTACGGCAAGGCCGTGCGGCCTGGCCGCAAAATCGGGCACGTCAATCTGGTCGGGGCCTCTGCCGCCGACGTCGACTCCGTCCGGCAGCGGGCCGCGACCGTCGCCAACATTATCCGGGACGGACGGGCGCATGCCGCCGCCCCGGGGAACCCCGAGGAGAACGCGTGAACGCCAGCACCGAAGCCCAAGACTCCGTTTCCCGGAACTCCGGCAACGGGGCCGCCCCGATTGTGGGCCTCGTGATGGGGTCCGACTCCGACTGGCCCGTGATGGAGGCCGCCGCCGAGGCGCTGGCCGAATTCGGTATCCCCTTCGAAGCTGACGTCGTCTCCGCCCACCGCATGCCCACCGAGATGATCCGCTACGGGCAGACCGCGCATGAACGCGGCCTGCGCGTGATCATCGCCGGCGCCGGCGGCGCAGCACACCTCCCCGGCATGCTCGCCTCCGTGACTCCCCTGCCCGTGATTGGCGTGCCCGTGCCGCTGAAGACCCTGGACGGGATGGACTCGCTGCTGTCCATCGTTCAGATGCCCGCCGGTGTGCCGGTGGCCACGGTCTCGATCGCCGGCGCCCGCAACGCCGGGTTGCTCGCGGTCCGGATGCTGGCCTCGGGCACGGACGCCCTCGCGGACCAGCTGCGGTCCGAACTGGTGCAGTTTGCCCAGGAACTCAACGACGCCGCCACCCGGAAGGGTGCGAACCTGCGCAGCAAGGTGGCCGAAGTCTTCTCGGACGAAAACAGCGTCACGCGGGGCGGCCGGTAGGGGTCCAGCACATGAGCAAAGGTTTCGCCGCTGCGCAGGAAAAGTCGCAGCCGCCACGGAGCGCCCTGACGGACCCGGTCCGCTACCCCTCCGGAGCGGCGTCGCCGGTCCTGGCCAAGCGCGCCTTCCTGCTGATCCTGATGACGCTGCTGGTCCCCGGCAGCGCCCAGACCGTCGCGGGCAACCGCCGGCTGGGGCGGTTCGCGCTCCGCGTCACCCTGACCGCATGGGTCCTGGTCATCGCGGCCCTGGTCCTGCTGGTGGTGTCCCGCCCGACGCTGATCAACTTCATCGCCAATCCCGCCACCTCGCTGGTGCTGGTCATCGTGCTTGCGCTGCTCGCCCTCGGCTGGGCGGCCCTGTTCCTGAATACGCTGCGCCTGGTCCGCCCGGTGCTGCTTGAGACCGGGACGCGCACCGCCGTCGTCGCCACCTTGGTGCTGGCCATGCTGCTCAGCAGCGGCAGCCTGGGCTACGCGGCGTACCTGCTGAACGTCGGCCGGGACGCGATCGGCACGATCTTCGCCAACGGCCCGGCCATGGAGCCGTCCGAAGGCCGCTACAACTTCCTGATGATGGGCGGCGACGCCGGGGCGGACCGCACCGGCCGCCGCCCGGACAGCCTGTCCGTGATCAGCGTGGACGCCAAGACCGGCAAGGCGGCGATCATCTCCATCCCCCGCAACCTCCAGAACGCGCAGTTCAGCGAGGGCTCCCCGATGCGGAAGATCTACCCGGACGGCTACGACTGCGGCAATGAGTGCCTCATCAACGCCATCAACACCGAGGTCACCAACAAGTACAAGGATCTTTACCCCGGCGTGCAGGACCCGGGCGCCCAAGCCACCCTCGAGGCGGTTTCCGGTACCCTCGGCATCAAGGTCCAGGCCTATGTGCTGGTGGACATGGACGGCTTCGCCAAACTCATCGACGCCATGGGCGGCATCCGGATCAAGGCCGGCGGGTGGGTCCCGATCAGCGGCCCCACCATCGACGAAGCCAACGGAATCCACGGCATGCCGCTGGGCTGGATCCCGGCCGGCGACAACAAGCTCGACGGCTATCACGCCCTCTGGTACGGCCGCTCCCGAGAATTCGTCGACGATTACGCCCGGATCGCCCGCCAGCAGTGCGTCCAGCAGGCGATGCTCAAGCAGATGGATCCCGCGACGCTGCTCGCGAAATTCGAGGGGATCGTCAAGGCCGGCACCAAGGTGGTCGACTCCAACATTTCCGCCAGCCAGCTCGGCAGCTTCGTGGACCTCGCGATGAAGTCCAAGGGCCAGCCCGTAAGCCGGCTGACGATCGGGCCGCCGGACTTCGACGCCTCCTTCTCCACGGTGCCGGACTTCAACAAGATCCACCAGGCGGTGGACAAGTTGCTCGGCCCCGCTCCCGCGGCCGGGGCAGCCGACGACTCCATCCGCCAGCCGGCCCTGGTGCCCGGACCGCTCTCCGCGGCCGGAGCACTCTCAGCCACCGAGCCTTCGCCGTCGCCGTCGTCGTCGGACTTCACCCCCGTGACCACCACGCCGGAGGGCGAGCCGATCACGGAGAAAATGCTCAACGACTTCAAACGCAACGGCGATGAGCAGTCCATCCGCAACCTGGTGGCCACCAACGGCCAGTGCGCGCCACTCTAGGTCCGGACGGTTGTTCCGTCCCTCCAGCAGGTTCCAGCCACCAGCTCGCCATGAGCAGATAGGTATTCCGTGTACGAACTTGAGAACGTCCTCCGGCCCTACGCCTGGGGGTCGACCACCGCGATCGCCGGTCTGCTCGGCCGGCCGGCCTCCGGCGGCCCGGAGGCCGAGCTCTGGATCGGCGCCCACCCGGACTCCCCGTCGCTGGCAGTCACCGCAGCAGCCGCCGACGGCGACGGCGGCCGGCTGGCCCTGGACGAGCTGATCGCCAGCGACCCGGAGCACCATCTGGGCGGCGACAGCGTGGCCCGCTTCGGTCCCCGGCTGCCGTTCCTGCTCAAGGTTCTTGCCGCCGAACGCCCGCTGTCCCTGCAGGTGCATCCGACGCTGGAGCAGGCGCGGGCCGGGTTCGCCCGCGAGGAGGCTGCCGGCGTCGACCGGGCCGCCACGGAGCGGAACTACAAGGACGACAACCACAAGCCGGAGATGATTTTCGCCCTGACGCCGTTCGAGGCCCTCTGCGGGTTCCGGCCGGCGGCAGAGTCGCGGGCCGTGTTCCTGCACCTGGTGCAGTGCCTTGAGGTCGCGGGCCTGGACGTCCCGGCCCTGCTCCCCCGGCTGCTTGAAGACCTGGCCCGGTCCGACGAACCGGCGGCCCTTAGGGCAGCCTTCGAGCGGCTGATCGCCGGCGGCGAGGACGTCGCCGCCGCGACGGCCGCCGTCGTCGCCGCGCTGGTCTCCGGCGCGCCCATGGCATCGCACGGGGCGGAGCTGACCACGGTGGTGAACCTCAACCAGGACTACCCCGGGGATCCCGGCGTGCTGATCTCGCTGCTGCTGAACCGGATTTCCCTCGCCCCCGGCGAGGCCGTGTACCTGCCCGCCGGCAATGTGCACGCGTACCTGCACGGGCTCGGCATCGAGGTGATGGCGTCCTCGGACAACGTGCTGCGCGGCGGGCTGACACCGAAATTCGTGGACGTGCCGGAACTGCTGAAGACGATCGCCTTCGAGGCCGTCGGCGTGCCGGCGCTCAGCGCGGAGACGACGATGCTCGGCCAGGAGATCTATCGGCCGCCGTTCCAGGAATTCGCGCTGCAGCGGGTGGAACTGCGCCCCGGCGCGGAACCCGTGCCGCTGGCGCAGGCCGGCGCCGCGGTCATCATCGTGGTGTCCGGCGCAATCCTGCTGGACTCCCCCAAGGGCGATCTGCAGCTGGAGCGGGGCGCTTCGGCATTCCTCCCGGCCGCCGAGGCGCCGGTCAACGTGCACTCCGTCGCGGGTGCCACCGGGCCCGCCGTGGCCTTTGCCGTCTCTACCGGAATGAAGGCCTGAACCGTGGATTACTTCCTGCAGGGCCCGCACTGGGCCGACGTCCAGCGCGCCCTGGGCCGCACCGTGCACGAGCAGGCCGGGGAGGGCTGGCGTTTCCTCGCCGTCGAGGAACGCAACCCTGCCGGGAAGGTGCTGTACGTGCCGTACGGGCCGCTGGCGGAGTCCCTAGCCGCCTTCGACGCCGCGCTGGAGTCCCTGACGGCGCTGGCGCAACGGTGCGGGGCGGTGTGCATCCGGCTGGAACCGGTCAGCGCCGGGTTCGCGGCCGCCGACGCCGGCACCGTGCTGCGCAGCCGCGGCCTGCGGCCCGCGCCGGCGAACCTGCAGCCCGAACTGAGCTGGATCGTGGACCTGGACCGCGACTTCAAGGGCGTCCTGGCGGACATGAAGCCGGTCAACCGCAACCTGTACCGCAACGTCCATAAGAAGGGTGTGACCTTCCGGTCCAGCCAGGATCCCGCGGAAATTTCCGTGCTGCTGGAGTTCCTGCACCTGACCGCGGCACGCAACGGCTTCAAGCCGCAAAGTGACGAGTACCTGACCCAGGTTGCACGTTCGCTGATGCCGGCCGGCGCCGCCACGCTCTTCATCGCCGAACTCGAGGGCAAGCCGATCGCTGCGGCCCTGGCCTACGACTCCGCGGACACCCGCACCTATGCGCACGCCGCCCTGGATGACACGCACCGGAAGCTCAGCGCGGGTATCCCGCTGCTGGTCACGCTGATGGCCGATGCCAAGGACAAGGGCCTGGCGCACGTGGACCTCTGGGGCGTGGCCCCCGCGGACCAGCCCGACCATAAGTGGGCCGGATTCACGGCGTTCAAGAAATCCTTTGGCGGCCGTGAAATTTCGTACCCCGGAACCTGGGACCTGCCGGTGAAGAAGGTCCGCTACGGCGCGTACCAGCTCGCCCGCAAGGCCGCCCAGCTCCTCAAGGGCCTGCGCGCCAGGCTCGGTAAGTAGCGCTAGCTTCCGGCCGAAACCGCGCGTTTCTGCGCCTCGTAGGCGCTGGCGACCATCTCCTCGACAGAGTGGCGCATCTTCCAGTCAAGGTCTCGGCCGGCCAGGGTCCCGTCGGCGACGATCCGGTCGGGATCCCCGGGCCGGCGCGGCCCGATCTCCGGCTCGAAGTCGATGCCGGTCACTTGAGCCATGGCCGTCATGATCTGCCGGACCGACAGGCCGTCGCCGGATCCGAGGTTGTAGACACGCTCCAGTGTCCGGCCCGCAGCGAGGGCCTGGGCCGCGGCCACGTGGGACGACGCGAGGTCGGCGACGTGGACGTAGTCGCGCACGCAGGTGCCGTCCTCGGTGTTGTAGTCGGTGCCGTAGATCTTCGGGGTCTTCCCCGACGTCAGTGCCCGCAGCACGATCGGGAAAAGGTTGTGCGGGCTCGTGTCGTAAAGCTCGGGCGATCCGGAGCCGACGACGTTGAAGTAACGCAGCGAGGTGTGCTGCAGTCCCCGGGCCCGTCCCTGGTCCCGGATGAGCCACTCGCCGATGAGCTTGCTCTCGCCGTACGGGGATTCCGGCCGGGTGGGCGTGTCCTCGGTGACGATGTCCCCGGACGGGGTGCCGTACGTGGCTGCGGAGGAAGAGAACACCAGTTTGTCGACTCCGGCGAGCTCCATCGCCTTGAGCAGTTCCGCCGTTCCGGTGACGTTTTGCTCATATGTGAGCAGCGGCTCCTGCACGGAGACACCGGCGTACTTGAAGCCGGCGAGGTGGATCACCCCTGTCACGCCGTGGTCGAGCATGGTGCGGGCCATCAGCTCGGCATCGAGGATGTTCCCGTGCACAAAGGGCACGTCGTCCGGGACGAATTCCCGGTGCCCGCTGGACAGTGAATCCACCACCACCGATGGCATCGACGCCGCGCGCAAAGCCGCGACCACATGGGAACCGATATATCCTGCGCCGCCAGTAACAAGCCAAGTCATGGCTCCACCCTATCCAATGCCGGCGAAAGCCCGGCAAGCCGACGTCGGGCTGCCGCACAAATAAGAGATCCCGGGACGCAGGGCGCGTCCCGGGATCTCTTGAGTGCCGCTGGTGCTAGCTCTTGCGGGCGTAGCCTTCCCACTTGCTGGCCTGGTGCTCGCCGTCCACGAAGCGGATGGTGCCCGACTTGGAGCGCATCACGATGGACTGGGTGAGGACCTTGTCCTTGGAGTAGCGGACACCCTTGAGCAGGTCGCCGTCGGTGATTCCGGTAGCCGCGAAGTAGCAGTTGTCGCTCGAGACCAGGTCGTTGGTGGAGAGCACCCGGTCCAGGTCATGTCCGGCGTCGATGGCCTTTTGCTTCTCTTCGTCGCTGGTGGGCCAGAGCCGGCCCTGGATGACGCCGCCCAGGGACTTGATGGCGCAGGCGGCGACGATCCCTTCCGGCGTTCCGCCGATGCCCATCAGGGCGTCGACGCCGGTACCGGCACGGGCCGCGGCGATGGCGCCGGCGACGTCGCCGTCCATGATGAACTTCGTGCGGGCGCCGGCCTCGCGGATTTCCTCGACCAGCGGGCGGTGCCGGTCCCGGTCCAGGATCATCACGTTGAGCTGGTTGACCTTGACGCCCTTGGCCTTGGCGATCAAGTGCAGGTTCTGCTTCACCGGCAGGCGCAGGTCCACCATGTCGGCGGCTTCCGGACCGGTGACGAGTTTCTCCATGTAGAACACGGCGGAGGGGTCGAACATGGAGCCGCGCTCGGCCACGGCCAGGACGGCCAGGGCGTTGTTGATGCCGAGGGCGGTCAGCCGGGTTCCGTCGATCGGGTCGACGGCGACGTCGCACTCGGGGCCGGTGCCGTCGCCGACACGCTCGCCGTTGAACAGCATCGGGGCTTCGTCTTTTTCGCCCTCACCGATGACCACGACGCCGTTGAAGTGGACGGTCTGCAGGAAGGAGCGCATGGCGTCGACGGCGGCGCCGTCGGCCTTGTTCTTGTCGCCAAAACCGACCCAGTGGCCGCCGGCGATGGCCGCGGCCTCCGTGACGCGGACCAGCTCCAAGGCAAGGTTGCGGTCAGGCTCGTCGATGCCGACGGCGAGCGACGGGGAAAGCGTGGAGTACTTCTGGGTCATGGACGCTGGTGACACGTGAACCTCTTCTTCGAGTGGCGATCATTGAACCCGCGGCATCCGGTCTCCGGCCACCGCGGTGATTCGTCTGGTACTGATCATAGTCGCGGCGGCCTCCATCGGTCATGGAATGACCAAACCGTGAACCTGCCCGGATTCGGCAGGCGCCCTCCCGCCGAATGTGAGATCGGTCCGGAATGGGCGACTATAGAGGGGTGAATGAATTGCAGGACACGTCGCCCGAGGCCCCCGGATCGCCCTCCGTTGGTGCAACGCCGGACGGCGAAAGCGCCGCCGGCGAACAGCCCGTCAAGCCCGTCATCCGCGCCGCAGCGGCAAAGCGGGCCAACGCCTCGGTGATCGGTATGATCATCGCGCTGGCCCTGAGCATTGGCGCGTTCCTGCCGGTGGTCTTGATGAACCCTTCGCCTAAGAGCGATGGGTACCGTCCGGACATCAACGTCAGCGCCATCGCGCAAAACGCCGAGGGTGTGGCGGGATTCACACCGGTAACCCCGGAAACCGGCGACACATTCCGCTCGAACTACGCCCGCTGGGAGTCCGGTTCCGGCAGTGGCGTGGCCACCTGGGAGGTCGGCTACCTGACGCCCAAGGAGTCCTTCATCGGGCTGGTTCAGACCCGGCAGGCCAACCCGACCTGGCTGCTTCAGCAGACGAAAAACGCGCCGGTGACCGGGACGCGGACCGCCGGCGGCCGCGACTGGCAGCTGCGCGACACCGGCAAGGGGGAGAAATCCATGGTGCTCGATTACCGCGGGACCACAGTGATCCTGACCGGGCCCGCGCAGCTGGAAGAATTCTCGGTGCTCGCCGCGGCGGTCGTTAAGTCGCTGGAAGGTAACCCGGCAGCCACGGTTTCCCCCTCAGCCACCCCGGCGTCGTAAGGTAGGGCCGTGGCTACTTATCTGACTCCCGCCCTCGCCTGGCGCCGCCTGCGCGAAGGCAATGACCGTTTCGTCGCCGGCGAATCCTCGCACCCGAACCAGGACGCCTCGCGGCGGTCCTCCCTGGTGGAGAACCAGCATCCGTTCGCCGTCATCTTCGGCTGCGCCGACTCGCGCCTGGCCGCCGAAATCATCTTCGACCTGGGCCTCGGCGACGCGTTCGTCGTCCGGACCGCGGGCCAGGTGATCGACGACGCCGTGCTCGGCTCGCTCGAATACAGCATCAGCGTGCTCGGTGTGCCGCTGATCGTGGTCCTTGGCCACGACAGCTGCGGTGCCGTCATCGCCACCAAGGACGCCGTGGAGACCGGCCAGATGCCGGTTGGTTTCATGCGGAGCCTGGTCGAACGGATCACGCCGTCGGTGTTGACCTCGCTGCGCAACGACCAGCACGAGGTCAACGACATGGTGGTGGAGAACGTCAAGCAGACCTCGCAGCGCCTGGTGGACAGTTCCCGGGTGATTTCCGACGCCGTCGGAAGCGGCCGTGCCGCCGTGATCGGGCTTGCGTACAGCCTCGCCGAGGGCCGGGCAGACCTCGTCTCCGGGATCGGTGAGCTCTAGGGGCCTCGTTTCAGTGCCGGTTCATGGTTTTCGGTGCGACGCTTGGGCGGAATAAGCTAGGCCCATGACTTCCACAGCAGACTTGAACACTGAAGAATTCCGCATTGAACACGACACGATGGGCGAAGTCCGCGTTCCCGTGAACGCCCTGTACCGGGCACAGACGCAGCGCGCGGTCGAGAACTTCCCGATCTCCGGCAAGACCTTGGAGCGCGCCCACATCGAGGCCCTCGCCCGTGTCAAGAAGGCTGCAGCCCAGGCGAACGCAGAGCTGGGAGTGCTCGACGGCGAGCTTGCCCAGGCGATTGCGGACGCCGCCGATGAGGTTGCCGCCGGCAAGTACGACGGCGACTTCCCGATCGACGTCTTCCAGACCGGTTCCGGAACCTCCTCGAACATGAACACCAACGAGGTCATCGCCGAGCTCGCGTCCCGCGCGCTCAAGGCAGCCGGCAGCGACAAGGTGGTTCACCCGAACGACCACGTCAACGCCTCGCAGTCCTCCAACGATGTCTTCCCGACCTCGGTCCACGTGGCTGCCACCTCGGCGCTGATCAACGACCTGATCCCGGCGCTGGGCTACCTCGCCGACTCGCTGGACCGCAAGGCCATCGAGTTCAAGGACGTGGTGAAGTCCGGCCGCACGCACCTCATGGACGCTACCCCCGTCACCCTCGGCCAGGAGTTCGGCGGCTACGCCGCGCAGGTCCGCTACGGCATCGAACGCATCAACGCCTCCCTCCCCCGCGTCGCCGAGGTCCCGCTGGGCGGCACCGCCGTCGGCACCGGCATCAACACCCCGGCAGGCTTCCCGGAGCGCGTCATCGAACTCCTCGCCGCCGACACCGGACTGCCGCTGACCGAGGCCCGCGACCACTTCGAGGCCCAGGCAAACCGCGACGGCCTGATCGAAGCGTCCAGCCAGCTGCGCAACATCGCGATCTCCTTCATGAAGATCAACAACGACCTCCGCTGGATGGGCTCCGGCCCCAACACCGGCCTCGGCGAAATCGCAATCCCGGACCTGCAGCCCGGCTCCTCGATCATGCCCGGCAAGGTCAACCCGGTCATCTGCGAGGCCTCCATCATGGTCTGCGCCCAGGTCATCGGCAATGACACCGCCATCGCCTGGTCCGGCACCAACGGCGCCTTCGAACTGAACGTCGGCATCCCCGTGATGGCCGCCAACCTGCTCGAATCCGTGCGCCTGCTGGCCAACACCAGCCGCGTCATGGCGGACAAGATGATCGATGGCATCACCGCCAACGTGGAGCGCGCCCGCTTCCTCGCCGAAGCCTCGCCGTCCATCGTCACGCCGCTGAACAAGTTCATCGGCTACGAGAACGCCGCCAAGATCGCCAAGAAGGCAGTCGCCGAGGGCCTGACCATCCGCGAGACCGTCGTGGCCATGGGCTTCCTGGAGCGCGGCGAGCTGACCGAAGAGCAGCTCGACACCGCCCTGGACGTCATGTCCATGACGCGTCCGCCGCACAAGGCCTAGTCGCCAGGCTCCGCGGCCCGTAGCGTCCGACGGCGGCCGGCACCTTCCCAGCGGAAGGCGCCGGCCGCCGTCGTGCGTTTAGCCGGCACGGCGCTCATCCGAAAGGCGGGCGGTGCTACTCCAGCGGCACCTCTCCTCCCGCGGCGCGGCGTTCCTCCGCGGTGTAGGCAGAGTAGGCAGCGGCTTCGTCCAGGCTGGCACCCGCCATGCGGGCTTCCCGGAGCCGCCGGGTCTTGGCGGACTGGCCGGAGAAGGCGGCGTCCACGTTGCCGGCCGCGTACGTCAGGGCATCCTCGGCCCGGATGCCCAGCCCGTGCGCCGTCAGGACGGCGTCCTGGTTGGCCCCAAGGTAGGTGAACTGCCAGCCCCACTGGTGCTGCTGACGTTCGACCAGGGCCTTGACCATGGCACCGCTGGCCTCGCGTGAGGCATTTTCGTGGCCGTCGGTGAGCACCGCCACGAGCACGGTGCCCGGGCGCTCCGGTTCGGGCAGCGCCGCCAGCTCAGCGCCGGCCTCCCCGATCAGCCGGACCATGGCGTCGTGCAGGGCCGTAGTGCCGCGCGGCTGGAGCACCAGCGGCGGAACGTCCCGGATGTCCACCGCGGCGTAGACCCGCTCGTAGACGTCGTCGAACTGCGCTAGCGAAAGCTTGCATCGGCCCGCCACCGCCTGCTGCTCGCGGACGAAAGCCGCGAAGCCTCCCACGGTGTCATCGGCGATGGAGCTCATGGAACCGGAGCGGTCCAGGAGGACATAAACGTGCGTCAGTGCTGAATCTGTCATGCTTCCCCGTTTCCGGCCCGGGCGTGCCCGGGCCACTGTCGCCAGCTGGGAGAGCTGGATGGAAGCAGGCTATGGCCGGGCTGTGACAATCATGTCCGCGGTCCGGCCGGGCGGACCGGCCTACGTCAGCTCCGGAAGTGCGCCGCGCCGTCCGGATCCCGGGCTTGTTCGATCGATTCCAGATGCCCGGGCATCAGCTCGGGGAATTCTTCGGGCCGGAACCAGCCCACGGCGAGGGATTCGTCGTCGTTGACGCGCGCCTCCCCGGAGACATAACGGCAGCGGAACACGAGCGTCAGGAAGTGGCAGACGTCGCCATTCGGGTAGGTGGTGGGACCAACGGCGTCCACCGAGACCAGCCTTTCGGCAACGGCCACCACGCCGGTTTCCTCCAGGACTTCGCGCAGCAGGCCCGGCGCGGGCTCCTCGCCCGGTTCCAGGATCCCGGTGATCAGGCCCCACCGGCCGTTGTCGGCGCGCTGGCCGAGCAGGACCCGGCCGGCGTCGTCGAAGACCACGGCGCAGGCGCCGGGAATCCAGAGGGGTTCCTGGCCGATCTTCTCACGCAGTTTCAGGATGAATTCAGGGGTGGCCATCCCGCCAGCCTAACCTCCGGGCAACAGCATCGCGGCCGCAGTCCCGGCCAGCATGAAGGGGCCGAACGGAATGTCCGACTTCAGCGTTCCGCGCCGCGAAACGAGCAACGCCATACTCCAGAGTCCGCCGAACAGGAACGCCGCAAACGTTCCGGCAAAGACCTGCCCCCAGCCGAGGAACCCGAGGTACATGCCCAGTACGCCGGCGAGCTTGACGTCGCCAAAGCCCATCCCCGGCGGATAGACGGCCCGCAGGATGAAGTAGAACAGCCAGAGGACGGCCCCGCCGGCCACGACCCGGAGCCCCGGCACGCCGAACAGCCCGGCCCCGCCGTCCTGCGCTGACGCTGACGCTGACGCTGCGGTCGGGACCCCCGCCACCGCCTGCGCCGCGGCAGCGCCGACCAGGAGCACGCCCGCGACCGCGTAGGAGGGAAAGATGATCCGGTTGGGCAGCAAGTGGTGCCGCACGTCGATGACCGTCAGCCGGGCAGCCATGACGGCGAAGTACGCGCACGCCAGCAGCGCCAGCCAGAAGGCCAGCGGGGCGGCTCCCCCAAGTTCGCCGAGTCGATGGATCACCCTCGGATGCTACTGGATTTTGCCGTGTCCGTGCCGCTCCCCGCCAGGGTCGGCGTGTGACTGGCGGCCACCGCGCCCCGCCGTTAGGCTTCCGGGATGACCGCGCCCGACTCCTACTGGCCCCCGTTCGCCCTCTCGCTGGCCACGCCCCGCCTCACGCTCCGGCCCATCCGCGACGAGGACATCCCGGCCGCGGTGCAGGCAGCCCTGAGCGGCGTCCACGAACCAGGCCGCAGCCCGTTCAGCCGGCCTTGGGCGGAAATGCCGGCCCGGGAGCTCGGCCCGAACATGGCGCAGTGGTACTGGCGCTGCCGCGGGAATATGTCCCCGCAGGAATGGACCCTGCTGCTGGGCGTCTGGCACGACGGCGAGTTCGTCGGCTGCCAGGACGTCGAAGCCAAGGACTTCGCCACCCTGAAGACGGTCAGCACCGGCTCCTGGCTCCGACAAAGCGTCCAGGGCCGCGGACTGGGCAAGGAAATGCGGGCCGCCGTCGCCCTCTACGCCTTTGACTGGCTCGGCGCCGAAGTCGCCGAATCCGAGGCGGCGGCCTGGAACCAGCGGTCGCTCGGCGTCTCCCGCTCCCTCGGCTACGAGCTCAACGGCATCACCCGCGCCAACTGGGGCGGCGAACTCCAGGACTCCCAACGGGTCCGCCTCACCCCCGATACCTTCAAACGCCCCGACTGGACCCTGGAAGTCCAAGGCCACGACCCCACCGCGAAGTTCCTGGGCATCGGATAACCCGAGGCGAATTTGCAGCCCCACGCAGATGGGAAGCTCGCCAGCCGCGCCGCGGGCCTTTCGCTTAGTCGCGCATCGCGGCACATCGGCCCCCAGAGGTCGCCCGCGACCGTCGGGGCCGATGGGACGTGTCTAAGCGACGGCGAAAGGGCCGTGGCGGGCCAACCCAACCACGGCCCCAAGAAAGCCGGCCTAGATCTCCGCCCCCTCGAGCATGTCCGTCACCAACGCAGCGATCGGCGAGCGCTCGGAACGGGTGAGGGTGATGTGGCCGAAGAGCGGGTGGCCCTTGAGGGTTTCGACGACGGCTGCCACGCCGTCGTGCCGTCCCACCCGGAGGTTGTCGCGCTGGGCGACGTCGTGGGTCAGCACGATTTTGGAGTTCTGGCCGATCCGGCTCATCACGGTGAGCAGGACGTTCTTCTCGAGGGATTGCGCCTCGTCCACGATCACGAACGCGTCGTGGAGTGAACGCCCGCGGATGTGCGTGAGCGGCATGACTTCGAGCATGCCGCGGTCCATGACCTCCTCCACCACTTCCTCGCTGACCAACGCGCCCAGGGTGTCGAAGACGGCCTGCGCCCAGGGGTTCATCTTCTCGGACTCGGAGCCGGGCAGGTAGCCGAGTTCCTGGCCGCCGACGGCGTAGAGCGGCCGGAACACGATTACCTTGCGGTGCTCCCGCCGTTCCAGGACGGCTTCCAGGCCGGCGCACAGGGCCAGCGCGGACTTGCCGGTGCCGGCCCGCCCGCCGAGGGACACGATGCCCACGGACGGGTCCATCAGCAGGTCGATCGCGAGCCGCTGCTCGGCCGAGCGTCCGTGCAGGCCAAAGACGTCCCGGTCCCCCTTGACCAGGCGGACCTGCTTGTCGGCTCCGACCCGGCCCAGGGCGGAGCCGCGGTTGGAGAGAAGCACCAGGCCGGTGTTCACTGGAAGTTCGGCCGCGGCCGGGATGAAGACCGGTTCGTGGCCGTAGAGCGTGGCCAGCTCGTCCTCGGCGGCGTCGATCTCGGCGATGCCGGTCCAGCCGGAGTCCTTGACGAGCTCGTTGCGGTATTCGTCGGCGAGCAGCCCCATGGCGGAGGCCTTGACCCGCATCGGCAGGTCCTTGGACACCACGGTCACGTCGCGGCCCTCGTTGGCGAGGCTCTTGGCGACGGCGAGGATCCGGCTGTCGTTGTCGCCGCCGCGGAATCCGGCCGGGAGCACCTCGGCAGAGATGTGGTTCATCTCGACCATCAGGGTGCCGCCGTCGTTGCCCAGCGGGATCGCGCGGTCCAGGCCGCCGTGCTCCACCCGGAGGTCGTCGAGCAGGCGCAGCGCCTTGCGGGCGAAGTAGCCCAGTTCCGGGTCGTGCCGCTTGCCTTCAAGCTCGGTGATGACAACGATCGGCAGGATCACCTCATGCTCGGCGAAGCGCAGCAGCGCCCGCGGGTCCGAAAGCAGCACGGAGGTGTCGATCACGTAGCTTCGGGCGGCCTCCCGGCTTGCTGTTCCTTCCCCGGAAACAGCAAGACCGGCGGCAGCGTCGGAATGCGCTGCGCCGGTCTTGGAAGTGGCTCGCTTGGCGCGAGAGGTAGCTTTCTTGCCCTGGTCGGAAATGACGCCGGGCAGTTCTGCAGAAATAGCCACATCGACTCCAGCCCCGGGCCGCTGGCCCGGAATTGTTATTGGTGAGGCGGCTCGGCCTCGAGGCCGGACGCGGCCTCCCATACATCCGGTGCGAACTTCCGCTCCATGTACTGGCCTCCCCGATCAGCCGGCGGTTTGCCCGCTGATGGGATTAACGTACGTCCACGGCCCGCGCATTGCCGATCCATTTTTCGGCGATTCTTGAATACATCAGGTGAAGCCCGGATGAACCGTGTCAGGAACCGAAGCGGCGCTGCCGGCCGGCGTAGTCGCGCAGCGCGCGGAGGAAGTCCACCTTGCGGAACGCCGGCCACAGGGCCTCGCAGAAGTAGAACTCGCTGTAGGCGCTTTGCCACATCAGGAAGCCGGACAGCCGCTGCTCCCCGGAGGTGCGGATCACGAGGTCGGGGTCGGGCTGGCCGCGGGTGTAGAGGAAACGCGAGATGTCGTCGACGCTGAGTTCGTCGGCCAGCTTGCCGATGTCGGCGCCGCGGGCGACGGCGTCGTGCAGCAGTTCGCGGACGGCGTCGACGATCTCCCGGCGGCCGCCGTAGCCGACGGCGACATTGACGTGGATCTTTTCGTGCACGGGGGTGCGGGCCGTGAGCTTGTTGAGCCGCTCGGCGAGGTAGTCCGGCAGCAGTTCCGGGGCGCCCATGGCGTGCACCGAGATGTCGGCGTCTTCGTCGAGGCGGTCCAGGGTGTTGGCGATGATGCCCATCAGCAGGTCCAGCTCTTCGCCGGAGCGGTTCATGTTGTCCGTGGAGAGCATGTAGAGCGTGACGACTTTGATCCCCAGCTCCTGGCACCAGCCGAGGAATTCGTGGATCTTGTCCGCGCCGGCCTGGTGGCCCTGGCTGGTGGGGGCATTGAACTGCCGGGCCCAGCGCCTGTTGCCGTCGACCATGACGCCGATGTGCTTGGGGACGCGCTCCGGGTCAAGGGACCGTTGGAGGCTGCGCTCGTAGAAGCCATACAGGAACCCGGGCAGTTCCATCCGGAGATTCACCTGGCTTCCTTGAGGTCTGACGTCAGTGCATTCCTAGGCTACCCGCCGGAGGGCAGGTACCACGCACACCGCGGTCGCGATTTTCCTCCGCGGACCTTGTTACCCGCGGGTAACTTACCGGACCGTAGGTTATTATTGCGGCATGGAGAGCACCAGTCCGGAGCCCGGATCCGAGCGGTCCGCGCACAGCGAAAACAGCCCCAAGGGCCGGGAAAGCAGCCCGGTGGACGACGCCGCCGTCAGGATCGCCGAGCTCCTGATGATCAAGCCGAAATGGCGCGGCTGGATCCACACCGTCACGGCGCCACTGGCCTTTGCTGCAGGCCTGGTGCTGGTACTTCTGGCCCCGACCGCCGAGCTGAAGACCGCCTCGGCGGTCTATGCCTTCACAGGGGTGCTGCTCTTCGGCGTCAGCGCTGTCTACCACCGCGGGAACTGGTCCCCCGGGGTCAAGATCGTGCTGAAGCGGCTGGACCACACGAACATCATGCTGGTGATCGCCGGCAGCTACACACCGCTGGCTTGGGCGCTCCTGGACCGACCCAAGGCCGTGCTGCTGCTGTGGGTGATTTGGTCCGGCGCGGTGCTCGGGGTGCTCTTCCGCTTGTTCTGGACCCACGCCCCGCGCTGGCTCTACGTGCCGATCTACATCGCCCTGGGTTGCGGGGCCTTGTTCTACCTGCCCGATTTCTTCGCCGCCAGCGCCCCCGCCGCCGTGCTGATCTGCGTGGGCGGAGCCCTCTACATTGCCGGCGCCGTGTTCTACGCGCTGAAGAAGCCGAATTTCAGCTACGAGCACTTCGGCTTCCACGAGCTATTCCATGCCTTCACGGTCTTTGCCTTCGCCGCGCACTACATCGCGATCGCGATCGCCGTCCTGGGCTGACCGCTGAGCCCGGCCGGGCCGCCGGGCCGACTGGGTTCTCCCCACCTTTGAATTCCAGACGCCGGGAACCGCCGGGGTTCCGGCCCGACACACCGGGCGCCCACTCCAAAGTTGGGGAAATCCAGCGCCGGCGCCACCCTCAGCCCGGCCGGCCCGCGGCAATCAACTCCGGGAGCTGGCGCATGTCGTGGAAGACCGTGGTGCCGGGGCCGGCGAGCCATTCCGCGGGGGTCACTCCGCCCGCATAGGCGAACGCGTGCATCCCCGCGGCCCGCGCCGCCTGCACCCCGTAGGCACTGTCTTCGACGACGGCGCAGCGCTCCGGCGCGGTCCGGAGCACCCCGGCCGCATGCAGGAAAAGATCCGGGGCCGGCTTGCCGTTGGCCACCTCCGTGGCACTGAAGATCCGGCCGGCAAAACGGTCTAGCAGCCCGGTCCGGCCCAGTGTCCGCCGCATCTTCGCGTGGCTGCCGCTGGAGGCAACACAGTGCGGAAGCCGGAGCCGGTCCAGGGCCTCCTCCACGCCGTCGACGGTGGTGAGCTCGCGTTCGAAGGCATCGTGGTACCACGTCTGGTAGGTCCTGTCCCAGCCTTCGGCCAGTTCGATGCCCAGTTCCCGTTCGACGGTGGCGATGAAGTTGGCCTCGCTCCGGCCGACGAAGCGCCGCACGATTTCCTCGATCTCCAGCTCCCAGCCAAGGTCGGCCAGGACCCGCTGGTCCACCTGGACCGAGATCACCTCCGAGTCCACCAGGACGCCGTCGCAGTCAAAGACCACCAGGTCAAAGGGAGCCTGGTCCCCCGGGGCAAATGTCATTCCGCCATGGTAGCCAGCCGGGCACGGAGCGCGGCGACCGAACCCGCCGGAAGGTCGCAGACCATGCCGCGGCACAGGTAGACCTGCGGCGACCCGCCCGGCCCCGCAGTGCGGCCGCGGAGCAGGGGGACCTGGCCGCCCCCGGCGTCCCCTGCCGGGTCCTGGAGCGCAATCACCAGTCCCGGGCTGGGCGAGAGCAGCAGCGCGCGGTGCAGCGCCGTCCGCTCCGGCGTGTCGGCCCCGACGACGGCGGCTTCCACCGGGCCCGCCAGCGCGGCCCGCGCCGTGGCCAGCAGCCACCCGGCCACCCGGGGTGCGTTGGTGGCTAGCGGCGGCAGCAGGGACAGGATGTTTCCGGCCATGGCGCGGCGCTCCGAGGATCCGGACAGCGCGGCAGAGGACAGCAGGACCCCGGCAAATGCGGCCGCACCGCTGGGGGTGGCGTTGTCGAAGGGATCCATTCCGGCCCGGCCCCCCTGGGCGTTGAGGACCTGTGCTGATTCCCCGGCGGCGTCTCGCAGCGCCCCACCGGCCGCGAACCGGGTGCAGGCGGACGCCAGGATGGCCTCGGCCAGGGCATACCATCGCGTCCGCCCGGAGACGGCGTAAAGCGCGAACAGGCCCTCCACGCAAAAGGCGTAGTCCTCCAGCAGGCCGCCGATCCCGCGGGCAGACCCGTCGTGGGACACCCGGAGCAGCCGGCCGGGCTCCCCGCCCTGACCCGGGGTCCAGTGCACCCGTTCCAGGTAGCCGGCGATCCGCTCGGCCGCGCCAAGCAATTCGGGGCGGTCCAGCACGGCACTGGCCTCGGCCAACGCCGCGAGGGCCAGCCCGTTCCAGCCGGCCACCACCTTGTCATCCCGGGCAGGCTGCGGCCGCGCCGCGCGGGCCAGCCGCAGCACGGGCCGGACCCGCTGCCACAACGCGCCTTCCGGGCCGTCCAGCGCGTGGCCGGGATGCAGCGGCGACCCGGCTTCGGACACGGTGCCGGCATCGGAGACATGCATCAGCCGGGCCACGGCGGCGCCGTCCGCGGGCCCCAGCAGCTCCGCCAGTTCTCCGGGGGTCCACAGATAGCTGGCGCCCTCGGAGTGCACCCCGTCCACCACGGTGTCCGCATCGAGGGACGACGCAAGCGCCGCCGGGCCTTCGGCGCCGCCTTGGCTAGCTTGCGCCGCCGCACCGGCCAGGCCCAGCGAGTCGAGCATCCAGTCCGCGGTGCTGCCCGCGACGGCGGCGGCCTCCGCGGCCGGGTACCCGTCCGTGCCGCCGAGACGGGCCCAGTGGACGTAGACGCGAAGTAACTGGGCGTTGTCGTAGAGCATCTTCTCGAAGTGCGGCACGGACCAGTCGCGCGTCACGGAGTAGCGGGCAAAGCCGCCGTCGAGCTGGTCGAACAGTGCCGAACGCGCCATGGCGGCGAGCGTGCGGCCCGCCACGTCCCGGGCCGCCTCCGCAGTGTCGGAGGCCGTGGCTGCGTGCCGGATCAGGAACTCCAGGACGGCCGACGGCGGGAATTTGGGCGCGGCGCCGAAGCCTCCCGCGGCATCTTCGGAGCGGGCCAGCGCGCGCACCGCCGCGGAAATCAGGGCCGGGTCGAGGACGGCCGCGGGCGCGTCCAAGCGGACGGCGGACGCGGACTGCGCGGCGGCGATGCCGCGCGCCAGCGTGGCGGCGTTCTGCTCGACGGCGTCGCGGCGTTCCAGCCAGGCCTCGCGGACGGCTTCCAGCACCTGGCGGAAGGAGGGCCTGCCGGGCATCGGCCGCGGCGGGTAGTAGGTGCCGGCGTGGAAGGCCCGGCCGTCAGGCAGCAGGAAGACTGACATCGGCCAGCCGCCCTCGCCGCTGATGGCCTGCGTGGCGGCCATGTAGACGGCGTCGACGTCGGGGCGTTCCTCCCGGTCCACCTTCACGGGGACGAAGTTGGCGTTCAGGAAGTCGGCGGTGTCCTGGTCTTCGAAGGACTCGCCGGCCATGACATGGCACCAGTGGCAGGCGGCGTAGCCGATCGACAGGAACACCGGAACGTCCCGGGCCGCGGCGAACGCGAACGCTTCGTCGCCGAAGGGTTGCCAGTGCACGGGGTTGCCGGCGTGCTGGCGGAGATAGGCGGAGGGTTCCCCGCCCAGGGCGTTGGCCGCCCAGGGTGAGGCATCGGAGGCGCCGCGGTCAGCGGTTCCCGGACCCTGCATCACCGTTGGCTTCCGGCCGGATGTCCGCGCCGTCGCCGGTTTGCGGGTGGCCCCCCAGGCTGCCGCCCCCGGGCTGCCCGGCCTGGACCTGTCCGGCTTCCTCGGCGGCGGCCCGCTCTTCCTCCACCTGCGCCCGGTAACGGACCCGACGGATCCGGCGCACCATGTCCACAATCAGCAGCGCCGTTAGCACCACGATGAACGCGGTCAGCAGGAAACCCAGCAGGCCCGGGGTGACCTGGTCCTGGTCGAGTCCCGGGCGCAGCGACGGCGTCGGTGTCGGTGCCGGGGAAGCCGCCAGGGCGATGAACAAGGAATGCACGGTGGGAACCTTCTGTGGGGAACGTCTTTTGCGGGTCTTCCGGTACCACTCTTCTACGCGGCATAGAAGTCCCTGCTGGAACTATCTTAGCCCGGCAAAGAAGTCCGTCTCGGGCACGTCGGTGGGGACCCGGGACTGGATCAGCGAGTAGTCCTCCCACGGCCAGGTCTGCCGCTGCATTGCCGGCGTCACCGCGAAGAAGAAGCCCTCCGGATCGATCTGGGTGCGGTGCGAGCGCAGGGCGTCGTCGCGGGCCTCGAAGAAGTCCCCGCACTCGATCTGGGTGGTGGTGGGGTGCGTGGGCGCGGGCGGGGTGTGCCCTTCCGCGTCCGCCTCAAGCCAGGCCGCGAGCCGCTCGGCATACGGCGACTGCAGGCCGGCTTCCTCGAGGGCGTAGTGCAGGGCGCGGAAGCGTTCGGGACTGAACGCACGGTCGTAGTAGAGCTTGCTGGGTGCCCAGGCTTCGCCGGTTCCGGGGTAGCGTGCCGGGTCGCCGGCGGCTTCGAAGGCCTCGACGGCGACCCGGTGCGCCATGATGTGGTCCGGGTGCGGATAGCCGCCGTTCTCGTCGTAGCTAAGGATGACCTGCGGCTTGAAGTGGCGGACCAGCCGGACCAGCGGGGCGGCGGCCCGCTCCAGCGGCAGGGTGGCGAACGAGCCGACCGGAAGCGGAGGCAGCGGGTCGCCTTCGGGCAGGCCGGAGTCGACGAAGCCCAGCCAGCGCTGGCGGATTCCGAGGACCTTGGCCGCGTTGTCCATCTCCAGCCGGCGGGCGCCCGCCATGTCCCGTTTGGGGTGCGGCGCACTCTCCATCGCCGGGTTCTGGATGTCGCCGCGGGAGCCGTCGGTGCAGGTGGCCACCATGACTTCGACGCCGGAGGCGGCGTACATGGCCATCGTCGCGGCGCCCTTGCTGGACTCGTCGTCGGGGTGCGCGTGGACGGCGAGCAGCCGAAGCTTGGCTGACGGGCTGGGGGACGCTGTCATCGTTGGACGGCTCCTCTTTCTTCTGCGGGGTCGGTGCTGCGCGGGCGGAACGGCGGTGCGGAAATTCCCCTGCCCGATCCACACTAAACTGGACTGGTGACTTCCGAGGAGCAGCCTGCCGCGCCCGCGCCGGCACCTACCAGCCTAGCCAATCGCTACGGCGGCCAAAAGCGCACACTGGGCGGCAGGACCAAGCGCAACATCCTGATCGCTGCCCTCGCGGCCGGAATCGGCTTCATGGCCTGGGTTTCGACGTCGGCCTCCACCGAATCCGTCAGCTTCAAGGACATCGGCTACAGCACGCCCGACGCCACCGTGGCGGAGGCGGATTTCCAGGTCACCAAGAATCCGGCCACGGCCGCCAAGTGCGCCGTCAAGGCCCTGGATGCCAAATTCGCCGTCGTCGGCTGGAAGGTCGTCGACGTCGGTCCCAACGCCGTCGATGCCGGCGCCGACGGCGGCCGCACCACCGTGCACCGGGTGACCATCCGCACCGAATCGCAGGCCGTGTCCGCCGTCGTGGACAACTGCTGGATTCCGGACGCCTCGAAGTAGCCGCATCCCGAAGGAATCGGGCCCGGAACCCGGGCCCGGGCAGGGCTCAAGGCGTAACACAGTGTGATCTGCGCCGCAGCGGTTCTTGGGTTTATCCACAGCATTGACTACAATGGATCAATACCCCTGCCCCGCTGAGCTGGTTACTGAGATCCATAAGTGGCCACCGTGGCGGGGTCTTTGCTTGTTTGACCAGCTTGTTTGACCATCAAAAGGAGAAGTCCGTGTCGACCACCAACAGCGCAACTGCAGCTTGGCTTACCCAGGAAGCTTTTGACCGCCTGAAGGCAGAGCTGGACCACCTCTCCGGCGCCGGGCGTGCAGACATCGTTCAGAAGATCGAAGCCGCCCGCCAGGAAGGCGACCTCAAGGAGAACGGCGGCTACCACGCGGCCAAGGAAGAGCAGGGCAAGATCGAGGCCCGCATCCGCCAGCTGACCGTGCTGCTCCGCGATGCACACGTGGGCGAGGCCGCTGCCGACGACGGCATTGTCGAGGCCGGCATGATCGTCGTGGCGAAGATCGCCGGGGACGAAGAGACCTTCCTGCTGGGCTCCCGCGAGATCGCCGGCGACTCCGAGCTGGACGTCTTCAGCGAGAAGTCCCCGCTGGGTTCCGCCATCGTCGGCCACAAGGAAGGCGACAAGCTCAGCTACACCGCCCCGAACGGCAAGGACATCACGGTGGAGATCATCTCCGCCAAGCCGTACGTCGGCTAACGGCACCAGTGCTCGACGCCGGCCCTCCCCTGCAACGGGAAGGCCGGCGTCGCCGTTTAACTACCGCATCGGCTCTAACTACCGGCGCCGGCTCAGCAGCAGGGCCGCGACGACGCCGCCGGCGGCCCCGCCCAGGTGCGCCTGCCAGGAGACGTAGCCCGCCACGATGGGCAGCATGCCGAAGAGGATGCCGCCGTAGGCCAAAAAGAGCACCAGCGAGAGCAGGATCTGGCCCCAGTGGCGGTTGAAGAAGCCCCGTACCAGCAGGAACGCGAAGAGCCCGAAGACCAGCCCGGACGCTCCCACCGTGATGTTGAACCCGCCGATCAGCCACACCGCCGCTCCCGAGCCGAGCCAGCTGGAGGCCAGCGCCGTGGCGAAGACCCGCACGCCGGACAGGAACACCAGGAACCCGAAAATGATCAGCGGCAGGGTGTTGGAGAGCAGGTGGGCCAGGTTGGCGTGCAGCAGCGGGAAGGTCAGGATGTCCAGCAGCCCGTCGGCGGAGCGCGGGCGCAGTCCGAAGGTGGCGTTCAGCGAATGCATCGTCAGGGAGTTGACGATCTCGATCGCGTAGAGCAACAGCACGAAGGAGCCCACCACCAGCAGGCCCAGCCGGGCCCGGGCAGCGGGGGTATCCCGCCGCTCGGCCTTGGACGCTTCTAGCACGGCGGCCGCCTAGTGCACCACGATCGGCTGGAATCCTTCGGCCCGGAGCGCGCCGAGGACCTGCTCGCAGTGCTCGTGGCCCTTGGTTTCCAGGTTGACGGTGATGGAGACGTCGCCCATGCTGATCGAGCCGCCCACCCGGGTGTGGTCCAGCCCGGTCACGTTCGCGTCGTTTTCGGCGATGATCCGGGCGATGGTCGCGAGCGAGCCGGGCCGGTCGTCCAGCATCATCCGCACGGTCATGTAGCGGCCGGCAGCGGAGAGGCCGCGCTGGATGACCTTGAGCATGAGCATCGGATCGATGTTGCCGCCGGAGAGCACGACGGCGGTGGTCCCGGGGTTTTCGATCTTGCCTTCCATCAGGGCGGCCACGCCCACGGCGCCGGCCGGTTCGACCACCATCTTGGCCCGTTCCAGCAGGAAGATCAGCGCCCGGGCCAGCGCGTCCTCGCTGACGGTGACGACGTCGTCGACGAGCTCGCGGATGATGCTGAAGGGCAGCTGCCCCGGCCGGCCGACGGCGATGCCGTCCGCCATGGTGGAGACGCGCTTGAGCGGGACGAGGGCGTCGGCGGCGAGTGAGGGCGGGTAGGCGGCGGCGTTTTCGGCCTGCACGCCAATGATCCGGATCTCCCGGCCGAGTTCCTTGGCCCTTGCCTTCACTGCCACCGCGACGCCCGCCAGCAGGCCGCCGCCGCCGACGCCCATCAGGATGGTGTCCACGTTCGGGATCTGCTCGAGGATTTCCAGTCCCACGGTGCCCTGGCCGGCCACGACGTCGACGTCGTCGAAGGGGTGCACAAAGACGGCGCCCGATTCGTCCGCGTAGCGCTTGGCCTCGGCCAGCGCCTCGTCGACGTTGTGGCCGTGCAGCACCACCTCGGCGCCGTGGCTGCGCGTCGCGGCAAGCTTGGGCAGGGCGACGCCGAGCGGCATGTAGATGCGGGCCTTGATGCCGAGGGACTTCGCCGCCACGGCCACGCCCTGGGCGTGGTTGCCGGCCGAGGCCGCGACGACGCCGCGTTTCTTCTCCTCGGCGGAGAGCTTGGCCATCCGGACGTAGGCGCCGCGCACCTTGAAGGAACCGGCGCGCTGCAGGTTCTCGCACTTGAAGTAGACGTCGCCGCCGGCGATGCTGCCCAGCGCCCGGGAGGACTCCACCGGGGTCCGCGTAATAATCCCGTCGAGCAGCTTCTGCGCCTCCAGGACATCGTCCAACGTGACGGGCAGGCTCTCGAGGGTATTCACGAACTAGTCTCCTTTAGGGGTTCCGGCGTCGGCGCCAGGGCGGTGGACCTCCCTGAAGCCCGGGTCCTGGCCGGCGCCGGCAAGGGCAGGGGCTCCCTGCGGGCTTGCGGCTGCCAGCTCTCCATCATGTTCCCACGTTCTGGCCGCAATGTACCGAATGGCCGAGTTTGCTACGGCGAGGATCGGCACGGAGAACAGGGCGCCCGGGATGCCGGCGAGGTAGGAACCCGCGGCGACGGACAGGATGACGGCGACCGGGTGGAGCGAGACGGCCTTGCCCATGACCAGGGGCTGCAGGATATGGCCTTCCAGCTGCTGGACCAGCAGCACAATACCGACCATGATGAGGGCGTTGACCAGGCCGTTGGCCACAAGGGCCAGCAGCACGGCTACTGCGCCGGTGACGAGTGCGCCGACCAGCGGGATGAACGAACCGATGAACACCAGCACGCCAAGCGGCAGGGCCAGCGGGACGCCGATGATCGCTGCTCCGACACCGATCCCCAGGGCATCCACGAAGGCCACGAACATCTGGATCCGGGTGTAGCTGACCATTGAGGTCCAGCCGCGCCGGCCGGCGCCGTTGACGGCCGGACGGGCCTTCCGCGGCATCAGCCGGACCAGGAACCCCCAGATCCGTTCGCCTTCGAGCAGGAAGAAGATCGTGACGAACAAGGCAATCAGGAGCCCGGCGGCGAAATGCCCGGCGGTGCTGCCGAAGGTCAGCGCGCCGCTGAGGATGCTGCTGCTGTTCTTCTGCAGCGCGTCGGCTCCTTCCTTGACGTAGGTGTCGATCTGGGCGGCAGTCAGGTGCAGCGGGCCGTCGGCCAGCCAGGTCTGGACCTGTTGCAGGCCCGTAAGCGCCTGGCTCCAGAGCTCGCCGAAGCCGGCGGTGAGCTGGCGGCCGACGAGGGCGAGCGCGCCGGCGATAACCCCGATGAAGCCGAGCAGGGTGATGGCGACGGCGGCGCCGTTGGGCACCCGGCGCCTGCGCAGCCAGCGGGTGACCGGGCTGAGCAGTCCGGCCAGCAGGGCGGCGACCATCACCGGGATGATGAGGAAGCTGATTTTGCTGAGCAGCCAGACGAGCACGCCGGTGACAAGCAGGATCAGGCCGATCCGCCACGCCCACGACGCCGCAATCCGCACGCCGTAGGGGATGTCCTCGTCCAGTTCCCGGTCGCTGCGGGCCCGCGGTGCCGTCGGGGCAGCGCCCGGCACCGGGCCGGCAGGCACTCCGGCAGCTACGCCGGCGGCGGGGCCGGCAGGAGGGGCGGAAAGGCCGGGCGCGGCATATCCGGGGAGCTCGGAGTCGGGTCGTTGGGTGGCGTCCTCAGCTGGCGTCATAGCCCCATAATTCCCTAGTGCGGCGCGCAAAGGAAACGGCGCGGAACGAGCCGGGGTATCCGGGCAAGGGTACGGGCAGCGGGGCTTTGGCCGGCTAGCTGCCGAGGGAGGCAGTAATTCCCCAGCTCATCGTGAAGGACTCCCCCGCAGGCAGCCAGCCCAGGCCGTCGCCGCTGTTGAAGGCGTTGGCCGGTCCGGTCATGGGCTCAAGCGCCACGGCCGTGGTCCGGCCCGGGAACTTGCCGGTGACGAAGACGTGGACGTAGCGGCAGTGCTCGTCCTGCCAGAGGCTTACGCTGCGGCCGTCGGCGGCGCGCAGTGTGCTGCGTGCCAGGCCGCCGTCGAAGTCCAGGTCCGTGTACGCGCAGTCCAGGTCGAGGTCCCCGGCGAGCCGGCCCGCCCGGAGGTCGAAGTCGCCGGCGACCGGCTCGGTGCTGCGCGGAATCAGGCGCTCGTCGGTCACCAGCCGGGTGCGGCCGCTGACGGTCACGGTGAGTTCTTCGCTCGGCACCTCCCCCAGCCGCAGGTACGGGTGCGCGCCGAGGACGAAGGGGGCCGGCTCCTGCGAATCGTTGATCAGCGTCTGGCGGACGGTGAGCCCAAGGTCCTCCTCCAGTTCGTAGCGCACCCGGTGCCGCAGCAGGAACGGGTAGCCGTGCTGCGGAAACACAGCCGCCTCAAGGGTCACGGAGAATTCCGATTCCTCCACCAACTCGTAGGAGGCGTTCCGCAGCAGCCCGTGGCTGGCATTGTTTCTGGCCACCTCGGTGATATCGAGCTGCTGTTTCTTCCCGTTGAGGTACCAGATGCCGTCTTCCACGCGGTTTGCCCACGGCGCCAGCGTGATCCCGGTGGCGCCGGGCGGGATGTCGGCGTCGCCGTAGCTCTCGGTCAGTTGGGTGCCCGCACGGCTGTAGAGCCGCAGGCCGGCCGCGAGTTCGGTCACCACGGCCAGGGCGTCGCCCCGGCGCAGTTCGTATTGCCTGCCGCTCGCGTAGCGCCGGGTGGAGGTGCCCGGTCCGCCTGCGGCGGAAATTGCGGCAGCGGAAACTGCGGCGACGGAAGGGTCTGGGGAGGCCGGGGAAGCAGGGAGGTCCATGGGCACCACGGTACCGAACCGTGTGCCCGCCCGTACACGGCGGGGCTTTGCCGGAAAGTCGTGAAGTCTGATCGAATGATGGAATGCGCGCCAACAGCATCACCCAAGGCACCCTCGCCGACGGCCGGGAGCTCTATTACTTCGATGATGCCGCCGGGGAGGCAGCCGCCGATTCAGGCACGCGGCGGCGTCGGCCGCGGGCCCACGACGACCGCCGGGAGCTGGACGGACGGGCCGCCGCCGGCGAGCTGCGCTTCGACGCGCTGACCGGCGAATGGGTGGCGATCGCCGCGCACCGCCAGTCCCGGACGCACCTTCCGCCGGCCGATGAGTGCCCGCTGTGTCCGAGCACCTCGGCCAACCCCTCGGAAATCCCGGCGCCGGACTACGACGTCGCGGTCTTCGAAAACCGCTTCCCCTCGCTGGGCCCCGACCTCGGCCAGCTCCCGGCGCAGCCGGCATGGGGAACCAGCGTGCCGGCGTACGGGCGCTGCGAGGTGGTCTCCTTCACCCCGGACCATACCGGTTCCTTCGGCGGCCTCGGCGAGGTTCGTGCCCGTACTGTGGTGGAGGCCTGGGCCGTCCGCACTGCGGCGCTCAGCGCGCTGCCCGGGATCCGGCAGGTGTTCCCGTTCGAGAACCGCGGCGCGGAAATCGGTGTCACGCTGCACCACCCGCACGGCCAGATCTACGCCTACCCCTACCTGCCGCCGCGCGCGGCCGTGCTGGCCGCCGCCGCGCGGAAACATTACGACGACGCCGGGGGCCGGGACACGCTCACCGGATCGCTGCTGCGCGCCGAGCGCACGGACGGCAGCCGGATGGTCCTCGAGGGCCGGCTTTTCAGCGCCTACGTGCCCTTCGCCGCCCGCTGGCCGCTGGAAGTCCACCTCGTCCCGCATCGGCAGGTCCCCGACCTCGCCGCCCTCGACGGCGAAGAGAGGGACGAACTCGCACAGCTGTACCTGGACCTACTGCGGCGCCTGGATGCCCTCTACCCCACCCCCACCCCGTACATCGCCGCGTGGCAGCAGGCGCCGCTGGACAGTTTGCTACGCCCCGCCGGCTACCTGCACCTGCAACTGACCTCGCCCCGCCGCGCCGCGGACAAGCTCAAGTACCTGGCCGGCTCGGAGGCAGCGATGGGGGCATTCATCAACGACACCACGCCGGAGGCCGTCGCGGCCCGGCTGCGCGACGCAGCCGCCAAGGGTTACCCAGTCCCCACGGAAAGCAGCACCCTATGAACCCCCCGCCGGGCACCAAGGAACTTCGGTCGCGGTTCAAGGAGGTCTTCGGGGCCGCCCCGGACGGCGTTTGGCAGGCCCCGGGGCGGGTCAACCTGATCGGCGAACACACGGATTACAACGAGGGGTTCGTGCTGCCGTTCGCCATCGACCGGACCGCCCGGGTGGCCGTCCGGCTCCGGCCCGACTCCACGCTGCGGATGCTGTCCACGTTCGGAAACCAAGGGCTGACGACGGCGGACGCTTGCGTCCTGGACCCCGCCACGGCCAGGGGCTGGACCAAGTATCCGCTCGGCGTGCTCTGGGCCCTCGAGCAGCGCGGTATCGCCGTCCCCGGACTGGACCTGCTGCTGGACTCCGACGTGCCGCGGGGAGCCGGGCTGTCCTCCTCGCATGCCATCGAATGCGCCATCATCCTGGCCGTCAACGAGCTGACCGGCGCAGGGCTCAGCGTGGAGGACATGGTCCTGGCCACCCAGCGCGCGGAGAACGACTTTGTCGGAGCCCCCACCGGGATCATGGACCAGTCGGCCTCGCTCCGGGGCGCCGCGGGCCGGGCCGTGTTCCTCGACTGCCGGGACCAGAGCGTCCGGCTGGTGCCGTTCGACGCCGAGGCAGCCGGCCTGGTGCTGCTGGTGATCGACACGAAGGTCTCGCACTCGCATGCCGGCGGTGGCTACGCGGCCCGGCGCGCGTCCTGCGAGCTGGCCGCCGATGTGCTCGGCGTCCGGGCGCTGCGCGACGTCGGGGTCAGGGATCTCGAGGAGGCTGCCGGGCTGCTGGACACGGAAACGTTCCACCGGGTCCGCCACGTCGTCACCGAGAACGACCGCGTGCTGCAGACCGTGGAACTCCTCGAGGGCGACGGGCCGCAGGCCATCGGCGCGCTGCTGGACGCCTCGCACGCCTCGATGCGGGACGATTTCGAAATTTCCTGCCCCGAATTGGACCTCGCGGTGGACACAGCCCGCGCCGGCGGCGCCATCGGCGCCCGGATGACCGGCGGCGGCTTCGGCGGCGCCGCGATCGCCCTTACCCCGGCAGGCGCGGAGCAGCGGGTGCGTTCCGACGTCGGGCGGGCCTTCGCGCGCGCCGGCTACGCCGCCCCGGAGGTCTTCCGCGTCCGCCCCGCGGCGGGAGCCCGCAGGCTGGACTGAAGCCGGCCTGAAGCCGGCCTGAGGCTGGCCCGAGGGGAAGGCATGAAGCGGGCCCCGCCATCCGGCGGGGCCCGCTTCATAAGTCGTGCTGTTGTGCGGCTGCCGGCTAGTCGTCGCCGCGCAGGATGGCCAGCAGGCGGATGATCTCGACGTAGAGCCAGACGAGGGTGACCGTGAGGCCGAACGCCGCGGTCCAGGAGAAGCGCTGCGGGGCGCCGCTGCGGACGCCGGCTTCGATGCTGGTGAAGTCCATGATCAGGGAGAACGCGGCGAGGCCGATCGCGAGCAGGCCGATGAAGACACCCAGCGGGATACCGAAGAGCTCCACCTGGGTACGCAGGCCGAACGGGGTCTGCACGGCGCCGGTCCACATCATGACCATGTTGACGAGCGCGAAGACGGCGTAGCCGATCATCGCGATCATGAAGAAGCGCATGGCCCGGGGCGTCGCGCGGACCTTGCCACTCTTGAACAACACCAGGGTCACGGCGAAGACGGAGAGCGTCCCGATCACGGCCTGGAGGCCGACGCCGGGGAACATCCCGTCGAGGATCCGGGTCAGGCCGCCGAGGAACAGGCCCTCAAGGGCTGCGTAGGCCAGGATCAGCGCCGGCGAGGGCTGCTTCTTGAAGGTGTTGACGAGGGCCAGGACAAAGCCGCCCAGCGCGCCGACAATCATCAGCATCGAGGCGAGGCCCTGCGCCACCACGAGGGTGACGGCCGCGCCGGCGATCACGGCGGCGAGGCAGGCCGCCGTCTTCATGATGACGTCATCGAAGGTCATGCGGCCGCTGTCGGCCGGTCCGGCCGCCGGGCGGTTGTACATGTCCTGCAGCT
The DNA here is from genome assembly GCF_056393885.1 of Arthrobacter sp. 10T44. Taxonomy (NCBI): domain Bacteria; kingdom Bacillati; phylum Actinomycetota; class Actinomycetes; order Micrococcales; family Micrococcaceae; genus Arthrobacter; species Arthrobacter sp. 10T44. Next base: position 138,405 of record NZ_JBFTGT010000005.1, read on the forward strand.
GGTCGCTGCTCATCGCCTGCTGCGACGGGTTCCAGCCGGCCTGGGCCTGGCCGAACTGGCCCTGGCCATACGGGTTCTGGCCGTACTGGTTCTGGCCGTAGCTCTGCCCGTACGGCGCTTGCGGGGCAGGCGGTGCCTGGGTGGCTCCACGGAAGTTCTTTCCGTTGAAGATCGGGTTTCCGCCAAGTGCCATTGCTGGTGTCCTCCAAATTAAGGGGGTAGGTGATGATCGGTGGTGAGGATCGTTATGACTCACGCTACCAATTCCCACGCCCGGCAGGCAGGGATAGTTCCCTTCGGGTTCCCGCCGCAACAAAACCGTGATCTGGGGCGGCCCGCCCCCGCCCTGCTTCCGCCCCGGTGAAGCGCTTCTTCGCCGAATGTTTAGGAATCCTCGGGAACAACAAAAGTTTTCTTTAGCTCGGCTAAATCCCGCTTGGGCGCCGGCTTCACGGTTGTTACGCGATCGCGACGTTCTGCCTGCTCGCAGCGGCATTAGTTACCCCGCCCGGCCTGTAACATTGGCCCAACAGGGTGACGAACATCACAAGCAAGAACCGCTCCATCGCATCGAAGTATCCGCTCTACCCTCGTCCCCTGACCGTTCGCAGCGGTTGCAATGGCGCAACCCAGACCACCCCCATGTGGAGGTTTTCAATTTGAGAAGCACACCGAGAGGCCTGTCGCAGCGACGGCGCGGCAGAATGCTGAAAGCTGTGGGGGCCCTTTTCGCCGCCGTGGCCGCCCTTCTGCTCGTCGTCGCCCCGGCATCCCAGGCCGCGACCCCCTCGCCGACACCATCCCCGTCGAGCACCTCGTTCCAAAACAGCATCAGCGGCTTCCTCCGCGGTGATGACCGCGCCCCGCTCGCTGGTGTCAGCATCACCGCTAAGAGCGGCGACTTTACCGGAACAACCAAATCGGGTCCCAACGGTTCCTGGACCATCGGCGTCCCCACCCAGGGGACCTACGAGGTCGAACTGGACGTGAAAACCCTGCCCCAGGGCATCAAGCTCGCCGAGGGCCAGGAAAACCCCCGCAAGGTCAGCTTCAGCCAGACATCCAATCTTTCGGTGATCTTCGCCTTCGGCAAGGGCATCGTGGTCCAGCAGGAAGACTTCGGCCAGAACCTGCTTAACCGCCTGGTGGCGGGCCTGAGCTTCGGCCTGCTGCTCGCCCTCGCGTCGGTGGGGTTGTCGCTGATCTTCGGTACCACCGGCCTGACCAACTTCGCCCACGGCGAGATGGTCACGCTTGGCGCCGTCCTCGTCTTCGGCTTCAACGCCATGAACCTGCCGTTTTGGCTTTCCATCATCCTCGCCCTCCTCGGCGGCGGGCTCTTCGGCTACGTCCAAGACGCCGGGCTGTGGAAGCCGCTGCGGCGCCGCGGCACCGGCCTGGTCCCGATGATGATCGTCAGCATCGGCCTCGCCCTGGCCGTCCGCTACGTGATCCAGTTCTACTTCGGCGGCGCCACCCAGCAGCTGCCCTTCGCCCAGAGCGCGGAAATCCAGATCGGGCCGGTCTCCATCTCGCCCAACAACCTCTGGTCCCTGCTCATCAGCGTCGTGGTCATCGCCGTCCTCGGCGTCGTACTGCTCAAGACCCGGCTGGGCAAAGCAACCCGCGCGGTCGCCGACAACCCGGCACTGGCCGCGGCCTCCGGCATCGACGTCGACGCGGTTATCCGGATCGTCTGGGTCACCGGCGGCATGCTCGCCTCGCTCGGCGGCATTCTCTGGGCGTACTACCGTCCCGGCGTCACTTTCGATATGGGTTCGCAGATCCTGCTGCTCATCTTCGCCGGCGTGACCCTCGGCGGCCTCGGCACCGTCTGGGGCGCCCTGTTCGGATCCATCATCGTCGGCATCTTCGTGGAGCTGACCACCGTCTTCGGCCTCGCCGCCGACCTCAAGTACGTGGGAGCACTGTTCATCATGATCGTTGTCCTCTTGTTCCGGCCTCAGGGCATCCTGGGCCGCCGCGAGCGCGTGGGTTAGGAGACAGACATGGACTTCGGATTCATTCTTTCCAGCGCTGCCGGTGAGCTGTTCAGCCCGACGACGGCGGCGTACGCGCTTGCCGCGCTCGGCCTGGCGGTCCACTTCGGCTACTCGGGCCTGCTGAACTTCGGCCAGGCCGGCTTCATGGCGGTGGGAGCCTACGGCTTCGCCATCTCCACCCTGACGTTCCACGTGCCGTTCTTCGTGGGCCTGCTGATCGCCGTCGTCTGCTCGGCGATCTTCGCCTTGCTGCTCGGCATCCCCACACTCCGGCTGCGGGCCGACTACCTCGCCATCGTGACGATCGCGGCCGCGGAAATCGTCCGCTACATCGTCACCACGAACCAGCTCACCTCGGTGACCGGTTCCGCCAACGGCCTGGCCGCCTTCGAAGGCGACTTCTACGCCATGAACCCGTTCCCCGAAGGGTCCTACTTTGGGATGAACAACCGCGACTTCTTCATCCGCGTCGTCGGCTGGGCCTTGGTGATCGTCTGCTGCCTGCTGGTCTGGCTGCTGATGCGCAGCCCCTGGGGCCGCGTCCTCAAGGGCATCCGTGAAGACGAGAATGCGGTCCGCTCGCTTGGCAAGAACGTCTACTCCTACAAGATGCAGGCCCTCGTCATCGGCGGCGTGCTCGGAGCCCTCGCGGGCATGGTCTTCACCCTCCCCCGCGGTGCGGTGCAGCCGGCCAACTACGGCACCGAGCTGACCTTCTTCCTCTACACCTGCCTGCTGCTCGGCGGTCTCGGCACCGTGCTGGGACCCGTCGTCGGGGCGATGATCTTCTGGGTCGTGCTGTCGCTCACCCAGGGCGTGCTGTACGGCTTGATCGAATCGGGCGCGGTCACGTGGCTGAACACGGTCCAGGCCGGCCAGCTGCGTTACATCCTGGTCGGCATCGCGCTGATGCTGCTGATGATCTTCAGGCCTCAGGGCGTCTTCGGCAATAAGAAGGAGCTGGCGTTCGCATGAGCATGCACAGCGAAGAACCAAAGCCCGGCCTCGGGTCCACCGAGACCGCGGAGGGCATCGACTACATGACGGACACGCGTCCGATTGCGGCCGGCGAGATTGCTCCCGGCTGCAAGAAGCGCGACCCGATTGTGGTGGCGGAAAATGTCACCCGCAGCTTCGGCGGCATCAACGCCGTCGACGTCGAATACCTCGAGATCCCGCGGCACAAGATCACGGCCCTGATCGGCCCCAACGGTGCCGGCAAGACCACCCTGTTCAACCTGTTGACGGGCTTCGATACGCCGAACACGGGCAAATGGCAGTTCGAAGGAAACAGCCTGGCCGGCGTCTCCTCCTACAAGGTGGCCCGCATGGGCATGGTCCGCACCTTCCAGCTGACCAAGGTCATGGGCAAGCTCACCGTCATGGAAAACATGCGGCTGGGCGCTTCACACCAATCCGGTGAGAAGCTCTCCAAGGCCCTGTTCAAGGGGATCTGGGGCGGCCAGGAAAAGAAGATCACCGAAGAAGCCAACGTGCTGCTGGAGAAGTTCAAGCTCGACGCCAAGAAGGACGACTACGCGGCGTCCCTCTCCGGCGGCCAGCGCAAGCTCCTCGAAATGGCCCGTTCGCTGATGGTTCGTCCGAAGCTCGTGATGCTGGACGAACCGATGGCAGGCGTCAACCCGGCGCTCACCCAGTCCCTGCTGGACCACATCAAGAACCTCAAGGCCGAGGGCATGACCGTGTTGTTTGTCGAGCACGACATGCACATGGTCCGCCACATCGCCGACTGGGTCGTGGTGATGGCCGAGGGGAAGATCGTGGCCGAGGGGCCGCCCGCTGAGGTCATGAAGAACCCCGCCGTGATTGACGCCTACCTGGGCGCCCACCACGACGTGGATCTTGGCGATTCGGAAGGCATCAAGGTGCTGGCAGCCGAACTCGAGGCGGACGAGGAATCAATCGTCGGCACCGAGAACGCGGGCATCATCTCCGCCGACGTGCTCGTGACGGAGGCGCCCGGGCACGACACCGCCAGCGGTGCGGCGCACGGCCGGCGCAGCGCCGAGGAACCGGGCCTCGGCGAGCCGAACCGGACAGAGCCGAACCGCGTTGAGCCGAACCGGACAGAGAAGGACACAGAATGAGCGCCACGAGTGCGGCCACCGCCGCGACTAACGCATACGAGGGCGATTCGGTCGTCAAGGTCACCGACCTGGTGGCCGGTTACATCCCGGGCGTCAACATCCTCAACGGCTGCAGCATCGAGGCCCGCAAGGGTGAGTTGATTGGCATCATCGGTCCCAACGGCGCCGGCAAGTCGACCCTGCTGAAGGCCATGTTCGGCCTCGTCAAGGTCCACTCCGGCTCCGTGGTGGTCCGCGGCCAGGACATCACCGGGCTGAAGGCCAACAAGCTGGTCAGCCGGGGCGTTGGGTTTGTCCCGCAGACTAACAACGTGTTCGCGGCCCTGACCATCGAAGAGAACCTCCAGATGGGCATGTTCCAGCGCCCTAAGGACTTCGCCAAGCGGTTCGACTTCGTCGCGGAGCTGTTCCCGGAGCTGGCCAAGCGCCGGGCCCAGCGCGCCGGCTCGCTCTCCGGCGGTGAGCGCCAGATGGTCGCCATGGGACGGGCCCTGATGATGGACCCGGCCGTGCTGCTGCTCGACGAGCCCTCGGCAGGCCTCTCCCCCGTCAAGCAGGACGAAACCTTCCTGCGGGTGCACGAGATCAACCGGGCCGGCGTCTCCGTGATCATGGTGGAGCAGAACGCGCGCCGCTGCCTGCAGATCTGCGACCGCGGCTACGTCCTGGACCAGGGCAAGGACGCGTACACGGGAACCGGCCGGGAACTCATGAAGGATCCCAAGGTCATCCAGCTGTACCTGGGCACCTTGGCGGACACGGTCGACTAGTCCGGCCATCGCTGTCCAGAAGGGCCGTCACCAGCCGGTGGCGGCCCTTCTGCATGCCCGGCGCGTGTCCGGTTCCCGTGGGTGCCGTCCCGGGCGCCCAGGGTCCCCGCAGGGCTCCGGCGACAGCCACTTGCTCGGCGCCTGCCCCCGTCACCCTCTGCGTGACTCTCGCCGAACGCTCTGCGGCACCCAAGCCAGGTTTCCGCGGCGGTTCCGGACAGACGCAGCCCGGATCCGAGCAGCCTTTGTCCGATTCCGTAGCCTCCATCCGTTGCTTTAGCCCCGGCGGCCACAGCGCGCCGTCGGAACCCCTCCCCGGCTATGCGACGGCGTCACGCGCAGCAGAGTCTTGGGCCTCCACCCGGCGGGTTGGGCTGGTTCTGCGGGGTCGAACTGAACGGGGCGGCCCGAAGGACTGACCTGCGTGACGCCTAGGCCCGGTCGCGTCCTTCGCCCCCGCTCCCCTCCCTGCTTCCGGCACGCAAGAGACCCCCGTCCGGAGGGGACGGGGGTCTCTTGTTTGTCTTGGAGAGCGGCTTTACAGCTTGCCGAATTCTTCCTTGACGGGCTTGTAGCTGTTGTCATCCTGGAACTCGTAGATGCCGATGTAGGCTTCCGTCGGGTCACCGGCGTCGGAGAACGTTACGGGGCCGGACTGGCCGTCGTAGTCGATGTCCTTGCCGTTACGGAGCAGGGTGACGCAGGAGGCGAAGTTGTTGCACTTCTCGCCGCCTTCAGAGACCGCCTTGAGCTGCTTGGCGATATCCACGCCCTTGGTGCTCTTGGCGGCTTCAGAAGCCAGTGCGATCAGGTTCACGGCGTCGTAGGACTCGCCTGCGTAGCTGTAGTCCTTGAGCGCCGGATCGATGGCGAGGAGCTTCTTCTTGAAGTCATCCTTGGCGAAGGTGCCCGGGATGGTGCCCTGGGCGCCCTTCAGGGTGCCTGCCTTGAAATCCTTGCTGTAGTCGGACATGTTGCCGTCCACCATGAAGATCTGGGTGGGCTTGATGCCCTTGCCCGTCATCAGCGGGACGATGCTCTTGGCCTGGTCGAAGGTGATCAGGGCGATGGCATCCGGCTTGGCCGCGAGGACCTTGTCCACCTGGCTGCTGAACTGGGAATCGCCTTCGTTGAAGAGCTCTTCCGCCACAACCTTGCCGCCGGCAGATTCAACGGCCGACTTGACGTTCTTTGCCAGACCCGTGCCGTAAGCGTCGTTCAATACGATCATGCCAACGGTCTGGGCGCCACAGGTGGCCATGTAGTTGCCGAGGACCTTGCCCTGCAGGACGTCCGACGGAGCGGTGCGCCAGTAGAGGCCCTTGTCGTCCCACGTGGTGAAGTCCGGCGAGGTGTTGGCCGGCGAGAACTGGATGACTCCGGCGCCGGTGATCTGGTTGATCACGGTCTTGGAAACACCCGAGGAGGCGGCACCGACAATGGCGCTGACACCCTGGCCCAGCAACGCGGTGGTGGACTGGGTGGCGATGTCCGTCTTGGTGTCGCCCGAGTCGCGGTGGATGACCTGGACCGGCTTGCCGAGGACGCCGCCGGCGTCGTTGATTTCCTTGATGCCAAGGTTCACGCCTGCGATTTCGGGCGGGCCGAGGAAGGCAAGGGAACCGGTGGTCGGCAGGAGCGAGCCGATCTTGAGCGGGGTATCCGTGGTGGTCGAGGACGCGGGCACGGAGCCTGCCGCGCTGGCCGAGCTGGTGGAGCCTCCGGTTGCGCTCGGGGCCGGGCAAGCGATGCCGGCGGCCTGGGCGGATGCCGAGCCGCTTGACGCCGGCGCGGTGGACGTACCGCCACAAGCCGTAGCCAGAAGGGCGACGCCGAGGCTAAGCACTGTGAGCTTAGCGATGCGCGGCGCCACCTGGGGGAGTGAAGTCATAGAGAAATCTCCTCGATCTAAAGGTGCGAACGGCCTTTGATGCGAAAGATCAGGTGTTCCTGATTTAGATTCAAGCTAATGCAATTTCCGCCCGAAAATAAGTGACTACGGTCACATCCTTATAACACTCGTTGCATAGAGGAAATCAGCGTGCGGGAAAAGCGCGGTGATTGGCTTGGGGGCGGCCCGGGAGGCCACGCCAGGGCCCACCACCCCCGGCGCCCCAAGGCGCCTGCCGGGGCCGCGAGCAGCAATTGTGGCGCGCAGTGCGGCAATTATGAAGTGCCCCAGGTGGGACTCGAACCCACAACACGCGGATTTTAAGTCCGCTGCCTCTGCCAATTGGGCTACTGGGGCGCCCGGTCAATGGTATCCCGGCCACGGCTCCCTACGACGCCGCCGGCACCCCGTCGAAGGGCTCGGCGTAGCGGAACGTCCCGCTGACCCCGCCGGGCCAAAGCGCCAGCGGCAGCAGCTGGAAATGGTCGCCCCAGGACGGATCCGGCGCCTGCACGCCGAGCGAGGTGGAAGGCACGAAGCCAAACCTGGCGTAATACTCCGGGCTGCCGAGCAACGCAATGCCCCGCTCCCCCGCGGCATTCGCACGGTCGATGGTTTCCTTCATCAGCGCCGATCCGATTCCGTGCCGCTGCAGCCGCGGCACCACCCCGATCGGGCCCAGCCCCAGCAGCTCCAGCTCCCCCGCCCTGCCCCGGGTGCTGATGACATGGCCCACGATCTCACCATCCAGCTCGGCGACAATGCTGAAATCCGGCAGGTACTCCCCGCAATCGAAGAGCCGCCGCAGCAGGTCCACTTCCTCCGGCTCCCCTTCAACCGGCAGGCCCGTGACCGGCGAGATGGAGAAGGCCGCTGCGGTGAGGGCCAGGAGCGCCGGCCGGTCCTCGGGCTGTTCGCCGCGCAGGACCAGCTTCGGCACCGGCAACTGCCCGCCGCCGTTCGCGCTGCGGCTGTCCGCGGAGAGCTCGTGGAGCACCTCGAGGGCGCGTTCGGCATCGGCCACCGGAACGAGCAGGTGGTCGTGGTGGAATCCGGCCAGCACGTTGCAGCTGATCTTGGCCTCGGTCAGGGCGGCACTGACGGCAGCAGTAAGTCCGATCGCTTCGAGCGAGGAATGCACCTGCAGGGTGATCCAGGCCGCCACGAAGTCGTACTTGAGGCCCAGGGCATCGGCGTCGGCCCGCGGCAGCACCACGGTCAAACCCTCGGCTTCCCGGACCGCGGCCGCAATGTGGCCGGCCAGCGGTTTGCCGTGCGGCCACAGCGCATAGACGTACTCGCCCTCGCGCACCACCGGCCGCATGGTCGCCAGCAAGGTGTTCAGGTCCTTCTCAGCGGGAGTCATGGGCCCAGTCTAGGCAGGTCGGCCCGTCCCACGGCCAATCCGACCGGCAATCCAGGCGGTGCCGGCGGCGGCACCAACGACGACGGCGGCCGCTCCCCCGAAGGGGAACGGCCGCCGTCGTCGGCTTGCTGCCGGCTACTTGGAGTTGGCCGGGGCAGCTTCCTTCGCAGGCGCTTCGGCCGGCTTATCGGCGGCCGGAGCCGGAGCAGCCGCCGGCTTCGGAGCCGGCGTCGCCGCGGCCACGAAGGCCCCGCGCGGGTTGTCCAGGTCCATCAGCTGGGTGGTGTCGCGGCCCAGGAAGAGCTGCCAGAACCAACCGGAGATCACGCGGATCTTGCGCTCGACCGTCGGCATGGCCAGGCCGTGGTAGCCGCGGTGTGCGAGCCAGGCCAGCGGGCCCTTGAGGCCGATGCGGCCGACGAGGTTGATGTTGGCAACGCCCTTCCATTCGCCGAAGCCGGCGACGGCGCCCAGGTTCTTGTGCTTGTAGTCCTTGAGCTCCTTGTCCCAGCGGGAGGCCCACAGGTTCTTGGCAAGCCGCTTGGCCTGGCGCAGCGCGTGCTGGGCGTTCGGGACGCAGGTGCCGTCCGGCAGGCCGCTGCCGGTGAGGTCCGGCACGGCCGCGATGTCGCCGGCGGCCCAGGCATTTTCGATGATGCCTTCGTCGCCGGAGACGCGCAGGTCCGGGAGGACACGGACACGGCCGCGGGGTTCCAGCGGGAAGTCGGTGGAGCGGACCATCGGGTTGGCCTGCACGCCGGCAGTCCAAACCAGGGTGTCGGATTCGAATTCCTGGGCAGGGGTCTTGTCCGGCAGGTTGATGAGCTTCAGGGAGCCCTCGGCGTTGTCCAGCGAGGTGTTGAGCAGCACCTCGATGCCGCGGCTGCGCAGGTGCTCGACGACCCACTCGGCCTGCTTGGCCGTGACCTCGGGCATGATGCGGCCCATGGCCTCGACCAGGACGAAGCGGACTTCCTCCTGCTTGATGCGCGGGTTCTTCTTGACCGCGGCGCGGGCCAGGTCTTCCATTTCGGTGATGCACTCGATGCCGGCGAAGCCGCCACCGACGACGACGAACGTCAGGGCGCGGGCGCGCTCGGCCGGGTCGGTCATCAGCGAGCCGGTTTCGATGCGCTCCAGGACACCGTTGCGCAGGGCGACGGCTTCCTCGATCGTCTTCAGGCCGATGCCCTTGTCCGCGAGGCCCTTGATCGGGAACGTGCGGGTGATCGCGCCGGCGGCCAGCACGACGTCGAAGTAGGGGATCTCGAAGTTCTCGCCGCCGTCAGCCGGCGCCACCACGGCCGTACGGTTGGCGTGATCGATCGAGGTGACGCGGCCCTGGATCAGTTCGGTCTGCTTGAGGTGCTTGCGGTGCGAGACGACGGCGTGACGCGCCTCGATGTTTCCGCCGGCCACTTCCGGCAGGAAGGGCTGGTAAGTCATGTAGGGCAGCGGATCAACGACGGTGACGATGCCACCGGCATTCGCGATCTTTTTCTGCAGTTTGAGGGCTACGTACAGGCCGACGTACCCGCCGCCGACGACGAGTACCCTGGGACGGTCCTGGAGCTGAGGGGTGGATGCCATGGATCAAGAATACCGTAGTTTGTGAAAAACTTCACTAACTACTGCGGGGCCTGGTCTTGCACCGAATCCGGCGCCGCTGCCCCCGGGTCGCGGGGGCCCGCGGCGGTGCCTGGGTCGGTGCCCGGCACGGGTGCGGTGCCGGGCCCGCGGAGGGCACGGCGCAGCTGGATGGCGGCCCCGGCGATGATGCAGACGAAGAGCCCGCCGAAGCCGAGGACCACCATTGCCGGGACGGCGCTGTCGGCCGGCGACGGGGCCTCCGCGACGGGAAGGGTGGCTTCGGGCAGGGTCGGCGCCGCACTCGAGGGGCTGGGTGCGGCGGCCGGGGCGGGACTCACCGGGTTTCCCCGCCGGTGCACACGGATCCAATCGGAGATCGAACCCAGCGGATTGAGGGTGGTTTCCGGCACATCGGCCTTCAGTGCAGCCTCGGCGTTCAGCACGCCGAAGCCGTACAGCGGGTCCTTGCCCGGCAGCCCGGCATCCTTCGCGGTGCTGACAATCCGGTTAATAACCTGGCTGGCGGACATCTCCGGCCATTTCGAGCGGATCAGGGCAGCGACGCCGGCAACGATCGGGGTTGCGCCCGAAGTGCCCGCCCACTCGGCGTAGCCGCCGCCGGGCAGGCCGCCGACCAGGTCCTCGGCCGGTGCCGCCACGCCGATGCTGATGCCCTGGGACGAGGAGTCAATGCTGGCGACGCCCTTGCGGTTCAGGCCGGCCACCGTCAGCACGCCGGGGATGGTCGCCGGGGCGCCCACCTGGATGTTGCCGCCCACCCGGTTGCCGGCGGCGGCGACAATGACGACGTCCTTCTGCTCGGCGTAAAGGAACGCCGCGTCCCAGCTTTGCGGCCACTCCGGGGAGGTGCTGCCGAGCGAGATGTTGATGACCCGGGCGCCGTTGTCGACGGCCCAGCGGACCGCGGCGGGGATCTGGTCCTGGTCGCTCTTTCCGCCCGGGTTAGCGGATCCGAGCCAGGTGGAGACGGAGAGGATCTCGGCTTCGGGGGCGACGCCGACGATCCCGTCGGGGCCTACTCCGGCTGGGGCTGAGGGCCGGGCCGTGGATTTTGTCGACTTTGCCGGCTGGTGTCCGCGGCCCGCGAGCATGGTCGCCACCAGGGTGCCGTGCTCGGGTTTGGCGCCGATGCTTTTCCTGCCGTCCGCGGCTCCCGCCCCGGACACGTCCGTGCCCCCGGTCAGCACGCCCTTGAGGTCCGGATGTTTGCCGTCCACGCCGCTGTCGATGACGGCGATCTTAACGTTGGCGCCCTTCGAGACGGCCCAGGCCTTCTTGATGCCGGACTCGGCGAGCCAGTACTCCTTGTCGCGGGTGCTGTCCGCGTGTGCAGCGGGGGCAGCCGACAGCGCTCCCGCGACGCTGCCGCCGGCAAGGGCCAGGGCCATCAACGCGGAGGCGGTCCGGCGGCGCCGGGCTGTTGCTCTGGTCATTTCAGGTCCAATCGGCGGTGTGGCTGCGGCCGCGACCGTTCCGGGCGCGCGGCAGGGGTGGCGGCTGCTCCTGCCGGCGCTGCCGGACAGGGCCGGGAGTGGGTTGGTGCCGGCGCGGAGCTAGCTGATGCTCAGGGCAATACCGTCCAGAATATCGTGTTCGCTCGTCACGGCCGACGTGATGCGGCCCTCTGTGACGTCCGCCATGCGTTCGAGCACGCGCCGCCAGACAAGGCCGCCGGCGCCGATCACGTCCACCCGGCCCGGGTGCATGTAGGGCAGGGCGGCGCGGGCGTCCCGCGTCATTTCGAGCAGCGAGGTGCAGGCCTCCCGGGCAGTGTCCAAGCCAAGTTCGGTGCCGTGGATGGCGGCCGGCGAGTACTCGGTGAGCTTCAAGGCGTGGGCGGTGATTGTGGTCACTGACCCCGCGACGCCGACCACGGCGGTGGCGCGCTCCAGCGGCACCGTCAGCGCCGCGTGGCTGATGGCGGCGTCGACGTCGGCTTCCGCCGCGGCGATCTGTTCCGCCGTGGGCGGGTCGTCCTGCAAGTGCCGTTCGGTCATCCGGACGCAGCCCACATCGACCGATTTGGCGGCGATGACGCCGTCGGCGTCGCCCAGCACGAACTCCGTGCTGCCGCCGCCCAGGTCCACTACCAGCACCGGGTCCTTGCCCCGCGAGGGCAGCACGCTGCTGGCGCCGGCGAAGGACAGGGCGGCTTCTTCGTCGCCGCTGATCACCTCGGGTTCGACGCCGAGCAGTTCCCGGACCCCGTCGATGAAGACCTGGCGGTTCCGGGCGTCCCGGGTTGCGGATGTTGCCACGAAACGGACCTTCCCGGCGCCGTGGCGGCGGATCAGCTCGGCGTAGTCACGGGTGGCCTCGAGGGTGCGGTCCAGCGCGTCCTGGGCGAATTCGCCGGTGGCGTCGACGCCTTGGCCGAGCCTGACGACGCGCATCTCGCGCACGACGTCGGTCAGCTTCGGCAGGGTATCGCCGCCCGCGGCGACATCTGCGATGAGCAGGCGGATGGAGTTGGTGCCGCAGTCGATCGCGGCCACGCGGCTCACTGCCCGGCTCCGGCGGCGGTATCCGCGCCGTTCTCGTCATGCCCGGTTCGGGACTTCCGCACCGGGGCCGGCCGGCCGACGATTTCGGGCAGACCCTGCGGACCGTGCCGGCTCAGGTCCTGGGAAGGGGCCTCTCCGCCGGTGTCCCACGCGCCGTCGCAGTAGCAACGGTCCGGGGTCCACCACTCGCTGATGCCGGCTACGGCCTCGTCGCCGAGCGGGTTGACTCCGGGACCGGCAGCGAGCGAGTGGCCCACCAGGACATGCAGGCACTTCACGCGGGTGGGCATGCCGCCTGCGGAGATCCCGTCGATCTCCGGGACGGCCCCGATGCCGGACCGGGCGCCGATCTCGGCGCGGGACTGCAGGTACGCCTCATGCGCGGCACGGTAGTCCGCCGCCAGCGCCTCGTCGGCACCGAGCCGTTCGTTCATCTCATTCATCAACCCGGCCGCCTCCAGCCTGGACACGGCCGAGGTGATGACCGGATGGGTCAGGTAGAAGGTGGTGGGGAACGGCGTCCCGTTGCTCAGCCGCGGCGAGGTGGCCGCCACCAGCGGGTTGCCGCAGACGCAGCGGGCAGGGATCTCGACGACGTCGCGCACCGGCCGCCCCAATTGCCGGCTGAGCACGTCAAGGTCGCGGGCCGACGGCTGGCGGGAATCCCCCGTCGCCGGGGTCCCTTCCATGGGGGTCGCGTCGATGGGGTTCCCGGTCCGGGGATCGTCCGCTCGGTTCTCGTCCACTGGCGCGGCACCTTCCTGCCCTGTTGGAATTACCGGGTTGCGGTAATCCGGCGGCGGGCGCCGCTCCTAGTCTGTTGCCGACCGCCTGATGGAGTCCCAAAGGGAATCCACCCACGGCAGATTGGCCGGGTCTGTGGCTGTTCCTGCGGCGGCGCCGGAACCGGACGTTGCGGCAGGAAGATCGCTGCCGTAAACCCAGTAGCCGGTTTCGCCGGGCATAACCATGTTAATGCGGTCACGGGCTTGTTGTTTCACGTAGTTCGGGTCCTGCCAGCGCGAGACCTCACGTTTGAGGTGCGTCTGCTTCGCCTGCTGGGCCGAAATTTCGGTCTCCAGGTCAGCTATTTCGGCGCGCTTTTCAAGGAAGATCCTGACCGTGGGCGCCAGCATGATCGTGATGGCGATCATCACGACGCCGAGTGCCAGCAGTCGTCCGGAGAAGGCCTTGGCCGGGACGGGATCGAGCCCGTCGGTTTGCCCGGGCTGTCCGGACTTCGTGCCGGCTCCGCTGCCCGCAGCCGGCGTGGCTGGCCCGGTCTCGCGTGCGCCGGTCTTTGCAGCTCCAGTCTTTGCAGCTCCCGTCCGGGCGGGCGCAGCGGCTCCGCCGACGGGGCCGGGTTTGCCGGTTCCCGGCGCTTCAGACGCCGGCCGTCCGGCGTCGTGGCCGGCTGGCCGGCCGGCGGGTTCGATGCCGTGCCGCGGACTGCCGAAATCAGCCCTGATGACGTCGCCGCCGTCGGCTTCCCCCCGGCCGGAGGCCGGAGACTTTGGGGCCGCAGCAGCGGCCCGGGGAACCTTGGGACGGCGGGTTGCCATGTCACTCCTTCAAACAGGCCAAACGAACCGGCCAAAACAGGCCGCCAAAAAAGAACGGGCCAAAACAGAACCGGTGGCCATGGTCTTTCCACCATAGCCACCGGTACCTGATTCTTGCGGGTACTAGCCCTTGAAACGCGGGAAGGCGCTGCGTCCGGCGTAGCGTGCGGCGTCGTCGAGTTCCTCTTCGATGCGCAGCAGCTGGTTGTACTTGGCGACGCGCTCGGAGCGGGCCGGGGCACCGGTCTTGATCTGGCCCGCGTTGGTGGCAACGGCGATGTCAGCGATGGTGGTGTCCTCGGTTTCGCCGGAGCGGTGCGAGGTGATGGTCGTGTAACCCGCGCGCTGGGCGAGGGATACGGCGTCGAGCGTCTCGGTCAGCGAACCGATCTGGTTGACCTTGACCAGCAGCGAGTTGGCGGTCTTCGAATCGATGCCGGTCTGGAGGCGCTCCGGGTTCGTGACGAACAGGTCATCGCCCACGATCTGGACCTTGTCGCCGATCGAGTCGGTGAGGGCCTTCCAGCCTTCCCAGTCGTTCTCGTCCAGCGGGTCCTCGATGGAGACCAGCGGGTAGTCCGCCACCAGCTCGGCGTAGTAGGCGCTCATCTCGGCGGAGCTGAGGGCCTTGCCTTCGAACTGGTACGCGCCGTCCTTGAAGAACTCGGAGGAGGCGACGTCGAGGGCCAGCGCGATGTCCTTGCCCGGGGTGTAGCCGGCGTTCTTAATGGCTTCCTGGATCAGGTCCAGGGCCGCGCGGTTGGACGGCAGGTTCGGGGCGAAGCCGCCCTCGTCACCCAGGCCGGTGGCCAGGCCCTTGGACTGCAGCACCGCCTTGAGCGCGTGGTAAACCTCGACGCCCCAGCGCAGGCCCTCGGAGAAGGTCTCGGCGCCGAGCGGGACAACCATGAACTCCTGGATGTCGACGTCGGAGTCGGCGTGCGAGCCGCCGTTGAGGATGTTCATCAGCGGCACCGGCAGGACGTGCGCGTTGGGCCCGCCCAGGTACTTGTAAAGCGGCAGGTCGGCCGAGGCGGCCGCGGCGTTGGCAACGGCGAGGGACACGCCCAGGATCGCGTTGGCACCGAGCTTGCCCTTGTTGGCCGTGCCGTCCAGGTCGATCATGGCCTGGTCGATGCTGCGCTGGTCGGTCGCGTCGAAGCCGATGAGGGCCGGGGCGATCTGGTCGATGACGGCGTCGACGGCCTTCTGGACGCCCTTGCCGAGGTAACGGCCCTTGTCGCCGTCGCGGAGTTCCACGGCCTCGTGTTCGCCGGTGGAGGCGCCGGAGGGAACTGCTGCGCGGCCGATCTGGCCGTCGGAGAGCAGGACTTCAACTTCTACGGTCGGGTTGCCGCGGGAATCGAGGATCTCGCGGGCGTGGATGGCATCGATAAGCGCCATGAATATGCTCCTTTGGGTGAAGCGATCTGCTGGGAATCTGACTGCTGGAAATCTAGCGGTGGATCAAGCTGGAAACCGACGTCCTCGTCGCCCCTAGCCTAGTCGAGAGTGGGATAAGTTACGGAAAGCTATCCAGTCCCCGGACTCGGTGCTCCCGCGCCGGTGCCGCCGGGCTCGCTGCCGGGCTGGCTCTCCTGGAAATGGCGGTTGACCGCGCGCAGGGCGCGTTCGGCGTCCAGGCCGTTGCGCCGGGCGGCCGCGACAATGCCGAACAGCAGCTCGCCTAGCTCCCGCTCGGTCGCCGGGGCGGGTGGTCCCGCGGCGGGTGCGGAGGCGGCGGCCTCCAAGGCGGGGGCCTCCATCGCGGGCGCCGGCTCCAACGCAGTCGGCAGTCCGGCCCGTTCGGCCCGGTCCTGGAGCTTCTGCGCCCGGGCCAGCGCCGGCAGCGCGGCCGGGACGCCGTCGAAGGCGTGGCCCCGGCCGGGCTTTTCGGTTTTCTTGACCGCATCCCACTTCAGCACGATCTCCTGGACCGTGGCCGGGAAGGAGTCCTGCAGGGAGCCGTCGGCGCGGAAGACGTGCGGATTGCGCCGGACCATCTTGTCCCGCAGGCCGCGGGCGACGTCGTCGAAGTCGAAGGCGCCGCGCTCCTCGGCGAGCCGGGCATGCAGCACCACCTGCAGCAGGACATCGCCTAGTTCCGCCCGCAGCTCGGCGTCGCCGCCGTCTGACTCGATGGTTTCAGCCACCTCATAGGCCTCCTCGAGGAGGTATTCCACGAGGGATTCGTGGCTGAGGGCGCCCATCCAGGGGCAGTGGACGCGCAGCTCGGCGATGGTTCGCAACAAATCCCTGAGCGGCGCGTCCACCGGGTTGGAGTCCTTAGCCAAGGTCGGCGTAGGCCTCGTTGATGTATTCGACCAGGGCTTCCTTCTCCTCCAGCGGCAGGAACGCGGCTTCGGCTGCGTTCAGGGTCAGCTCGAGCAGGTCGTCCAGGTCGTAGTCGAACGTCTCCACGAGCAGTTCGAACTCGTCGGTGAGGGTCACGCCGCTCATCAGCCGGTTGTCCGTGTTGATCGTGACGTTGAAGCCCAGCTGGTAGAGCATGTCCACCGGGTGGCTTTCGATGCCCTCGCCGAAGCCGGCAATGGCGCCGGTCTGCAGGTTGGAGGACGGGCAGATCTCCAGTGCGATGCCGCGGTCCCGGACCCAGCTGGCGAGCTCGCCGAGGGTTACCAGACCGATGTTGTCGTCGACCTCGTCGCTGTCGGCGTTGATATCGGAGACATCGTCGGCGTCGGCGGCGTCGGCCTCTTCGAACTCGACGGTGACGTCCTCGGCGATCCGAACGCCGTGGCCCAGGCGCAGGGCCCGGCCGTCAACGAGTGCGGACTGGATACTCTCCAGGCCGGCGGCCTCGCCGGCGTGGATCGTGGCCGGGAAGTTGTGCTGGGCAAGGTAGGTGAAGGCGTCCTTGAAGCGGGAAGGCAGGAAGCCGTCCTCGGCGCCGGCGATGTCGAAGCCGACCGCACCCTTGTAGCGGTGCCGGACGGCCAGTTCGGCGATTTCCTGGCCGCGGTCGGCGTGGCGCATGGCGGTGATCAGCTGGCCGACCTGGATCTCGCGGCCGGTCTCGGCGACGGCGTCGACGCCTGCATCGAGGCCCGCCTGGACGGCCTCAACGACGTCGTCCAGCGACAGGCCCTGCTGCAGGTGCTGTTCCGGGGCCCAGCGCACTTCGCCGTACACGACGCCGTCGTCCGCTAGGTCTTCAACGAACTCCTTGGCGACGCGGAACAGGCCTTCCTTGGTCTGCATGACGGCGATGGTGTGGTCGAACGTCTCGAGGTAGCGGACCAGCGAACCGGAGTCGGCGGATTCGCGGAACCACTCCCCCAGCGCGACCGGGTCGGTGGAGGGCAGCGTGTGGCCGACCGCTTCGGCAAGTTCAATGATGGTGGCCGGACGCAGTCCGCCGTCCAGGTGGTCGTGAAGGGAAACCTTGGGAAGGCCCTTCAGGTCGAATTCGAGGTCAGGGGCAGCGTCAAGAATAGTCTCAGTCACGTTCCAACCATAGGGTCGGACGGCTCCCCGCGCTACTTGCGGGAAGCGTCGGTCTCCTTCGACCAGGCGGTCAGCGCCGGCTCGGACCCGGAAGCCGCGGCATCGTCCGCCGCGTCGGCCTCCGCGGCTTCCGGCTCGTCGTGCCGGCCCAGGCGCTTGTGCCACCAGCGCAGCAGGTGGTCAACGGCCACGCCGAGGACAATAGCGAAGACGACGGCGATCCCGGCGCTCAGGAGCGGGTTGTGGTGCAGCCAGGGGAAGGAACTGGCCAGAATGCCGATCCCGAGCGAGTAGATCACCCAGGTGACGCAGGCGAAGGCGTCAAGGAGGAAGAACCTGCGGTGCGGGAACCCGGTGGTGCCGGCGACGTAGTTGACGGCCACGCGGCCCCACGGGATGTACCGGGCGGTGAAGATCAGCACCGCGCCGCGCTTTTCCAGTTCGTAGCGGGCCCAGGCGAAGACCCGCTGGACCTTGGGCTTGCGCATCCAGCGGAACCGTTCGATGCCGATTTTGCGCCCCAGCAGGTAGGCCATGTTGTCGCCGGCGATGGCGCCGATGAGCGCCGTGAGGCCGAGAATCCACAGATTGGGCTGTCCGCTGTGCCGGGAGTACGCGGCGAGGGCGACAATCAGGGTCTCGCTGGGGACCACCATGGCGAAGCCGTCGACGAAGAAGAACACCAGCAGGAGGGGGTAGATCCACCACTGGCCTGCTGCATGGAGCACTGCCTCATTAATGAACTCCACGCGGGCTGTGCTCCTAGAAAACTGAAGGGGTGGGACGTACCCGGAACGGACATGAGTTACGGCTGGGCGCACACGGCACGGACGTGACGTGAATCGCACCTAAGTGTCCCACGGGCCGGGCGTCCTGCGCTACGCACCGCAGCGATGTTTCCGGCCGTGGCGCGGGCGTTCCCGGCACGGTCCTAGCCGTCGGCCGGCGGCGCGGGCCGGTCCGGGTCGTCCGGGACCAGCTCCCCCGGCGCACGGCCGCGAAGCCTGCTCAGGGTGAGGTCGACGGCGATGCCGAGGATGATCGCGCAGATGATCGCGATGGTGGCGCCGAGCAGGTGGTTGTCTTCGAACCATTGCCCGAAGAAAAGGCCGATTCCCACCGAATAGCCGGACCACAGCATCGCGGAAAGCACCGTCAGGGCGACAAAACGGGATTGCGCATAGTTGGTGGCGCCGGCGGTCAGGTTGACGGCCACCCGGCCGATCGGGACAAACCGGGCGACCATGATCAGCGACGCGGGCCGCTTCCGGAGCTCGCCGCCGGCCCAGAGGAAGGCCCGCTGCGCCCGGTATCCGCGCATCCACGCCCAGCGTCCGGTCCCGGTGGCCCGCCCGATGAGGTAGGCGATGTTGTCCCCGGAGAACGCCCCGGCGGCTGCCACGGCCACCAGCAGAAGCGGGTTGGGCACCTCGGCCGCCGCGGCGACGGCGGCCAGGCCCACCACCACCGATTCGCTGGGAACCGGGGGAAAGAACCCGTCGATCAGGCAGCACGCGAACACGAGGAACAGGACCCAGGGTTGGCCTGCGGCGGCCAGGATGAAGTCGTTGATTGCCTGCACGGTTTCCTAACGCACGGCGGTGCCCGGTTTCTCCCGGAATACTGTGGTGCCAGTGTACTGCCGGACCCGGCGCCGTTGCCCTATCACTTGGGGCTGCCAACCCCCGGGGTTGGGGACCAGGAGTGATAGGGCAAGGCGGCAGCCGGAGCCTCAGGCGATGCGGTCGATGATGAGTTGCTGGGCCGGGCGGGAGCCCTCGGGGGCGATCACGGCGGCGTGCTCGAGCGCTTCCTTGGCACGTTCGAACTTCTCCGGGGTGTCCGTCAGCAGGGTCATCAGCGGCTCGCCGGCGCGGACCGTGGCGCCCGGCTTGGCGTGCATCCGCACCCCGGCGCCGGCCTGGACCTGGTCCTCCTTGCGGGCGCGGCCGGCGCCGAGGCGCCAGGCTGCGACGCCAACGGCCATGGCGTCGAGTTCCACCAGCACGCCGTCGGCCGGCGCGTAGATGGTCTCGGATTCCTTGGCCACCGGCAGTTTGGCGCGCGGATCGCCACCCTGGGCCTCGATCATCCGGTTCCAGACGTCCATGGCGCGGCCGTCCCGAAGCGCGGCGCGCGGATCGGCATCGTGGACGCCGGCGCAGGCCAGCATCTCCTCGGCCAGCCGGACGGTGAGTTCGACGACGTCTTCGGGGCCTCCGCCGGCGAGGACCTCCACGGATTCCTCGACCTCGATCGCGTTGCCCGCGGTGAGGCCCAGGGGCGTGTTCATGTTGGTCAGCAGCGCCACCGTGTTGACCCCGGCGTCCTTGCCCAGCGCCACCATGGTCTCGGCCAGCTCGCGGGCACGCGCCTCGTCCTTCATGAACGCGCCGCTGCCCACCTTGACGTCCAGGACCAGCGATCCGGTGCCTTCGGCGATCTTCTTGCTCATGATCGAGGAGGCGATCAGCGGGATGGCCTCGACCGTGCCGGTGACGTCACGCAGGGCGTAGAGCTTCTTGTCCGCCGGGGCCAGGCCGGCGCCGGCGGCGCAGATGACGGCCCCCACGTCCTGCAGCTGGGCCAGCATCTCCTCGTTGCTCAACGCCGCGCGCCAGCCGGGGATGGACTCGAGCTTGTCCAGGGTGCCGCCGGTGTGGCCGAGGCCGCGGCCGGAGAGCTGCGGAACGGCGACGCCGAACACGGCCACGAGGGGTGCCAGCGGAAGGGTGATCTTGTCCCCCACCCCGCCGGTGGAGTGCTTGTCAGAGGTGGCTTTCACGCCGCCGTCGGGCCGGCGCAGGCTGGAGAAGTCCATCCGCTCGCCGGAGGCGATCATCGCCGCGGTCCAGCGGGAAATCTCCGCGCGGTCCATTCCGTTGAGCAGGATGGCCATGTTCAGCGCGGCCATCTGCTCATCGGCGATGGCACCGCGCGTGTAGGCGTCGATCGTCCAGTCGATCTGGGCGGCGCTGAGCACGCCCTTGTCGCGCTTGATGCGGATGATGTCGACGGCGTCGAAGGCTTCAGTGCCGCTGGCAGTGGTGCTGGTGGTCTGTGTCACCGGGTTTCCTCCAGGTGTTGGGGGCCAAATGCGTCGGGAAGCACCTGGTCCATCGTCTTGATGCCCTGTGTGGTCATGAGTTCCATGTCCGGGGCCCGGAATTCGTAGAGCAGCTGCCGGCAGCGCCCGCACGGCATCAGCACGTTGCCGTCCGCGTCCACGCAGTAGAAGGCGCGCAGCAGGCCGCCGCCGGTCATGTGCAGGCTGCCGACCAGCGCGCACTCGGCGCACAGCGTGAGCCCGTAGCTGGCGTTTTCGACGTTGCAGCCGCTGACGATCCGGCCGTCCGCGGTGAGGGCCGCTGCCCCCACCGCGAACTTCGAATACGGCGCATAGGCGTTCTTCATCGCCGCGACCGCGGCGGCCTCGAGGGCTGCCCAGTCCACGCCGGCGGCCGGGACCGCTGCCGGGTTGCCGTTCCCGCTAATGTGATCAGCCATGGTCAGCCCTTCACGTACGGGATGCCGCTGGCCGCCGGCGGCCGGGAGCGTCCGACGAGCCCGGCCACGGCGAGCACCGTCACGAGGTACGGCAGCATCGCCATGAACTGGCTCGGAACCGGGGTGCCGATGATCGTCACGATGCTTTGCAGGTTGTCGGCGAAGCCGAACAGCAGCGCCGCGAAGAAGGCGCCGATCGGGTTCCAACGGCCGAAGATCAGTGCGGCCAGGGCGATGAAGCCGCGTCCGCCGGAGATTTCCTTGGTGAAGCTGTCGATCGCCACGAGGGTGAAGAAGGAACCGCCGATGCCGGCGATGGCGCCGCCGAGGGTGACGTTCCAGAAGCGGGTGGCGTTGACCTTGATGCCCATGGTGTCGGCTGCCTGCGGGTGTTCGCCGACGGCGCGGACGCGCAGGCCCCACTTGGTCTTGAACAGCCCGACCCAGACCACGATCACGGCGATGTACATGAGGTAGCCGATCAGGGACTGTTTGAACAGGATCGGGCCGATCAGCGGGATGTCGCCCAGGACCGGGATGGTGATCGGGTCCAAGTGCGCGGGAGAGTTGAACTTGTCCTTGTCCGCCTGCATGACCGTGCTGAACAGGAAGCCGGTGACGCCGGAGACGAGGACGTTGAGCACGACGCCGACGATGATCTGGTTGACCACGTACTTGATGCTGAACAGGGCCAGGATCATGGACACGAGGGCCCCGGCAATGGCCGCAGCGAGCAGGCCCAGGAAGGGGTTGTGCGTCAGCGTGGCGATGATCGCGGCTGTGAAGGCGCCGCCCAGGAGCTGGCCTTCAATGGCGATGTTCACGACGCCGACGCGTTCGCAGAGCACACCGGACAGGGAGCCGAACACCAGCGGCACGGCCAGGGTCACGGACCCTGCGATCAGCCCGGCGAGGGAAATGCTGGTGGTGCGGGCTCCGCCGACCACCCAGATCAGGAACGCGGCGACAAACAGCGCAATGAAGGCGATCGTGACCCAGGCCGGGACCTTGCGGTTCCGGGTCTTGAGGAACACGGCATAGCCGGCCAGCGCCAGCATGATCACCGAGAGAACGATGCCGCCGAGGAAGGCCTGAACCTCCAGTGCCGGCAGCTGGAAGAAGTCGCTCCCGGTGGAGATTCCGAACTTGGCGGTCTGGTGCGGCCCCATCAGTCCGAAGAAGATGAACGCCACGATGGCCAGCACCAGCAGGGTGACCGGGAGCTTCCAGGTCACGGGCTTGGCGGTCACGGCCGTGTGGTGGTGCTTGGCCGCGGGAGCTTCCCCGTCCAGGGGTGCAGGCTGCGGCTTCCCCGGCTGGGGCGACGTTGCTGTTGTGCTCATGCTGCTACTCCGGTGGTTGCTGCCGTCTTGGATTTGTTGGCCTTGACGGCCTTCTTCTTGCGCGGGTTCAGGCCGAACACCGCGCGCACCAGCGGCGGGGCGGCGATGAAGAGCACGATCAGCGACTGGACCACCAGCACAATGTCGATCGGGGTTCCGGTCTGGATCTGCATCTGGACGGCGCCGGCGCGGAAGGCGCCGAAGAGCAGGCCCGCGGCGAAGGTGCCCCACGGCGTCGAGCGTCCCAGCAGCGCAACCGTGATGGCGTCAAAGCCGTAGGTGGCCGCGACGCCGTCGGTGAGGACCTTTTCGGTGCCGGCCACCTGGGCGACGCCGGACATGCCGGCCAGGGCGCCCGCGATCGCCATCACCAGGATGGTGGCGCGCGGAACGTTGATGCCGGCGGTCAGGGCGGCCTTCGGGTTGGCTCCGACGGCCCGGAATTCGAAGCCGATCGTGGAGCGGTTCAGCACCCACCAGACGAAGACGGTCGCCGCGATGGCCAGGAGGAAGCCCAAGTGCAGCCGGTACTGGGTGCCCAGGATCTGCGGGTAGACGGCGCTGGGGTCCAGGATGGGGGAAATCGGGTTGGTCTCGCCCGGCCGCTGGAACGCGGGGGTGTTGAGCAGGTAGCGCAGGAAGTACAGCGCGATGTAGTTGAACATGATCGTCAGGATCACCTCGTGGGCGCCGGTGCGGGCCTTGAGGAAGCCGACCAGGCCGGCCCAGAGGGCGCCGCCGACGACGCCGGCCACGAGGACCAGCAGCAGGTGCAGGCCCATCGGCAGGTGCAGGGCGAAGCCGACCCACGAGGCGAGGATGCCGGCCATGATGATCTGGCCCTGCGCACCGATGTTGAAGAGTCCGGCGCGGAAGGCCAGGGCGACGCCGAGGCCGGCGGTGATCAGCGGGGTGGCGATGGTGAGGGTTTCCATCAGCGGGGCGAACTGCCCGGCCGCGCCGGTGCCGCGGGGGTTGAACACGGAGCCTTGGAAGAGCGCCACGTAGGAGCGGGTGGCGGCGGACCAGACGGCGGAGAAGAAGTCGCTGGGCCGGGCGAAGAGGTAGCCGGCGCTCGCGCTGACGGCCTTGTCCGTGCTGGCGATCAGCAGGCCGCCGAGGATCAGCGCGAGCAGCACGGCCAGCACGGAGACCATGCCGCTTCCGGTGAAGATTTTGCGCATGAGCGAGTCGGGGCCGCCGGGGACGATGCCGCTCTGGCCCGAGACCGGGACGGCCGAGGGGCGCATCGCCCCGCCGGCGGTGTCCAGCGAGGTGGCGGTGGTGGCGTCCGTGGCGTCCGTGGTTTCGGTGGTGTCGACGTCGGGGGTGTTCGGCGTCGCGGTTGGCTGGGCTGCGGTTCCCGCGGTTTTCGCCGGATCGGATTCAGCCGCGTGGCGTGGCCGGTTGGTTTCAGTCATGGTGCTCTCCTACGGCGCCGGAGGTGGACTCCTGTGCGGGCTGGGCGGCGGCGGCCGGGGCGGCGGCTGCGGTTGCCGGGGTCTTGGTGCTGTCGGCGTGGGCCTCGTCGGGCGACAGGCCGGCCATCATGAGGCCCAGGACGTCACGTCCGGTGCCGGCCGGGACGATGCCCACCAGCCTGCCCTTGTAAAGCACGGCGATCCGGTCCGCCAGCTCGATCACTTCGTCGAGTTCGGTGGAGACGATCATCACGGGGGTGCCGTGGTCGCGCTCCGCCACGATCCGCTTGTGCAGGAACTCGATGGAGCCGACGTCGACGCCGCGGGTCGGCTGGGACGCGATAAAGAGGCGCAGCGGGCGCGACAGCTCGCGAGCCATGACCACCTTCTGCTGGTTGCCGCCGGACAGGGTGCCCGCGGCGAGCGAGCCGGACGGGGTGCGCACGTCGAACTCGTCGATCCGGGTCTTCGCGTTTTCCAGCACCTTCGCCGGGCTCATGCTGATGCCCTTCGCGAACGGTTCCTGGTCGTAGCGGTCCAGGATCAGGTTCTCGGCGATCGAGAACGTTCCGATCAGACCGTCCACCGAGCGGTCCTCGGGCACGAAGCCGACGCCGGCCTTCAGCACGTCCTTGACGCTGCGGCCCACCAACTCCTCGCCGTCGAGCAGGATGGAGCCGTGGACCCGGTCCTGCAGGCCGAGGATCGCCTCGGTCAGCTCGGTCTGCCCGTTGCCCTGCACGCCGGCGACGGCCAGGATCTCGCCGCGGGCAATGTCGAAGCTGATCCCGTCCACGACGTGCTGGCCGCTCGGTGCGATCACGGTGAGGTCCTTGACCTGGAACGTGGTCTCCTGCGGCCGGGCCGGGGCCTTGTCCAGGGTCAGGTTGACTGCCCGGCCCACCATCATGGAGGCGAGTTCCGTCGTCGAGGCCGTGGGGCTGGCCGTGCCGACGACCTTGCCGCGCCGGATCACCGTGATGGTGTCCGAGACGGCCTTGACCTCGCGCAGCTTGTGCGAGATGAAGACGATCGAGGTGCCGTGGCTCTTGAGCTGGCGCATGATGTCCAGCAGCTCGTCGGTGTCCTGCGGGGTCAGTACGGCGGTGGGCTCGTCGAGGATGAGCACCTTGGCGTCGCGGACCAGGGCCTTGATGATCTCCACGCGCTGCTGGACGCCGACCGGCAGGTCCTCGATCAGGGCGTCGGGGTCGACGTCGAAGCCGTACCGGTCGGAGATCTCCTGGATCTTCCGGCGGGTGTCATCGAGATTGAGGAAGCCGCCAGCCTTGGTGGTTTCCGCCCCGAGGGCCACGTTTTCGGCGACCGTGAAGACCGGGACCAGCATGAAGTGTTGGTGCACCATGCCGATGCCTGCCGCCATCGCGTCCCCCGGGCCGCGGAAGCTGACGGGTTTGTCGTCGATGACGATTTCGCCCTCGGTGGGTTCGTAGAGCCCGTAGAGGACGTTCATCAGCGTGGACTTGCCGGCGCCGTTCTCGCCGAGCAGACAGTGGATCTGCCCGGGTTCAACGACCACGTCAATGTGGTCGTTGGCTACCAGGGAGCCGAAGCGTTTGGTGATCCCCTTGAGTTCAAGTTTCAAAACTCTGACCAATCTCGAAGTGTGTCCGGGTCACGACCGGACGGGGTGATGGGGCTGCAGAACCAGCCTAGTGCCTGCCGCCAGCGCTGCGGCCAAGAGTAGCCGCAACGAAAAGCGCCACAGCCCGTGCGGTCTGGGACCGTCCGGGCCGTGGCGCTTAGCGGCGGAAGTTACGCCTTCGGGCTGGCTGCGGACTCAACCTTCAGCTTGCCGTCGGCGATGTCCTTCTTGATCTGGTCCAGCTCGGACTTCAGTTCGGCCGGAACCTGGGAGTCCAGGTCGTGGAACGGAGCCAGCTGGACGCCGTCGTTCGCGAGGGTGCCGACGTAAGGCGTGTTGGTGAACTTGCCTTCCGTGTCTTCCTTCACGACGGTCTCAACGGCCTCGCCCATCTGCTTCATCACGGAGGAGAGCATGATGTCCTTGTAATCCGGGGCGGTCAGGAAGCCGTCGGAGTCAACCCAGATGAGCTTGACGTCCTTGCCTGCTGCCTTGGCTTCCTTCAGCGCTGCGCCTGCACCCTTGCCGACCGGACCGGCGACGGGCATGACAATGTCCGCACCCTGGTCCAGGAAGTTCTGGGTGAACTGCTTGCCCTTGTCCTGCTTCTCGAAGTCGCCGGTGAAGGAGCCGTCCTGCTTGGCCTTGTCCCAGCCAAGAACCTTGACGTTCTTGCCCTTCTTCTCGTTGTAGTACTTCACGCCGTCGGCGTAGCCGTCCATGAAGATGGTGACGGTGGGGATCTTGATGCCGCCGAAGGTCGCGACGGTACCGGTCTTGGTGGTGCCCGCGGCGAGGTAGCCGGCCAGGAAAGCAGCCTGGGCCGTGTCATAGATGATCGGCTTGACGTTGGCGATCGGCTTGTCGTAGCCGAAGTCGATGATCGCGAAGTGCTTGTCCGGGTTCGCCGTGGCCTGGGCCTTGGTGGCGTCGCCGAGCAGGAAGCCGACCGTGATGGTCAGGTTGCAGCCGGCAGTGACCATGGCGCGCAGGTTCGGCTCGAAGTCGTTGTTGGTCTTCGACTCAACCTGGTTGACCTTGATGCCGAGATCCTTCTCGGTCTTCTTCAGGCCCTCGTAGGAGGACTGGTTGAACGACTGGTCGTCGAATCCGCCGGAGTCGGACACGATGCAGCCGGTGTAGTTGCTGGCGCTTGCGCTGGCGGTGCTGCTGGCGGTCGGGGCAGCCCCGCAACCGGTGAGCAGCAAAGCGGCCGCACCTGCGGTGGCGACGCCGGCCATTGAACCGCGCTTGAAAGTTGCGCGCAGTGAGTTCGTCAAAGTTCCTCCAGGAAGAAAGAGATAGGCGCTACGACGGGAGTTCAATGAGTGTCTGCTTCCGGTTTTCCCCCGAAACACTGTTGTCACTGACGGATTCGCAGCACTGCGCCGAGGCGCACTGATGCAAGTTACTTTAGTGTCATGGAACACGTCGAGTAACACACTTCACAGCCATTTCACAGATTGTTGAGAACTTGTTACCAAGCGCTGCGCCGTTCCCGCGCGACCGTACGCGTGAGGCCCCGAAATCGTGGAAATCGGGGCCCCAGGGGCAACGTTCGCGCCTGCGCTGGAGGCGGAGTTAGCTTAGAGGCGGACCAGCATCTTGCCGGTGTTGGCGCCCTCCAGCAGGTCCATGAAGGCCTGCGGTGCGTTCTCCAGCCCGTCCACCACGGTCTCGTCGTAACGGACGGTGCCGTCGGCCAGCCAGCCGGAGAGCTTCTCGACGAACTCGCCCATGTACTGCCAGTAACCGCCCACCAGGAAGCCCTTGAGGGTCAGCTGCTTGCCGATGGCCAGCATGAGGTTCCGCGGGGCCGGCGTCGGCTCGGTGGAGTTGTACTGAGAGATGGCGCCGCACATGGCGACGCGGCCGCCGACGTTGAGCACGGACAGCGCGGCCTCGAGGTGCTCGCCGCCGACGTTGTCGAAGTAGACGTCGATGCCCTTCTCCCCCGCGGCCTCCTTCAGCAGGTCCCGGACCGGGCCGTCATGGTAGTTGAAGGCGGCGTCGAAGCCGAGCTCCAGCAGGCGGGCCACCTTCTCCGGGGTGCCGGCGCTGCCGATCACCCGGGAGGCGCCCATGGCCTTGGCAATCTGCCCCACCAGCGAGCCGACGGCGCCGGCTGCGCCGGAGACGAAGACGGCCTCGCCCGGCTTGAACTCGGCGACCTTGAGCAGTCCGGCGTAGGCGGTCAGGCCGGTCATGCCGAGGGCACCCAGGAAGGCCGACGCCGGGGCCAGGTCGGTACGGGCCGGCGTCGTCGCGGCGGCGTCCAGGACGGCGTACTCACGCCAGCCGAGGCTGTGCACCACAGTGTCCCCAACCGCGCGGTCGGCCGAGCGGGAGGCGATGACCTCGCCGACGGCGCCGCCCTCCATGGCGGCGTCCAGGGCGAACGGCGCGGAGTAGGACTTCACGTCGTTCATCCGGCCGCGCATGTAGGGGTCCACGGAGATGAACAGGTTGCGGACCAGGACCTGGCCGTCCTGGAGCTCCGGCAGCGGGGATTCGGCCAGCCGGAAGTTCTCCGGCACGGGGCGGCCGTGCGGGCGGGAGGCCAGCTGGATCTCTCGGGTGGTGGTGGGAAGGGTGCTGTTCTCGGTGCTCATGCGGCGACCTCCAGGATGGTGATGTCTACGGTAATGTTGCCACGGGTGGCGTTGGAGTAGGGGCAGACCTCGTGGGCCTTGGCGACGAGCGCTTCGGCGGTTTCGCGGTCCACGGCCGGCAGCGCGATCTCGAGTTCGGCGGCGATGCCATAGCCGGAGCCGCCGTCGAGGGCGCCGAGGTGGATCTTCGCGGCGACGGCGGAGTCGGTCAGGTCCGCCTTCTGCTGGCGGCCCACCAGGCGCAGGGCAGAGTGGAAGCAGGCGGCGTACCCGGCGGCGAAGAGCTGCTCGGGGTTGGTGCCTTCGCCGTTGCCGCCGAGCTCAACCGGGCTGGCCAGGGTGACATTGAGTTTGCCGTCGGACGTCTGCGCGTTGCCGTCGCGGCCTTCGCCGGAGGCCAATGCTTCGGCCGTATAGAGGGTCTTCATGGGGATTCCAATCTGTTGGGGGAAGGGAAGCTTGCGGGGTTGCCGCGCGGCCGCAGCCCGCAATTGGCGGGGCAGGTCAGCGGCCGGACTGCAGCGCGGCGGTGAGCCGGCCCAGGGTCTCGCGGAGCTGGTCGAGCTCGTTAGCGGAGAGTCCGGCGGCATCGGCGAGCCGCTGCGGAATTCCGGTGGCACGGGCGCTGAGGGCGGCGCCGGACTCAGTGAGGAAGACCTCGACGCGCCGTTCGTCCGCCGCGGACCGCCGTCGTTCCACGTATCCCAGGGACTCGAGGCGCTTGAGCAGCGGCGAGAGGGTTCCGGAGTCCAGCCCGAGTTCCTCGCCCAGCTCGCGGACGCTGCGGGGCTGGTCCTCCCAGAGCACCATCATCACGAGGTACTGCGGGTACGTCAGTCCGAGTTCCTCGAGTATGGGCCGGTAGACGGCGGTAGCGGCCCGCGAAGCCGAGTACATGGCGAAGCACACCTGCCTGTCCAGGCGGGGGGCGTCGGTCCCGGCGGACGCAGGGGAATCAGTTTTGCTCACCTAAAAACCCTAGCGCACAACTAAGTTGCGCACAACTGAGTTGCGCACAACGCATTTACCGGTGCAGCCGCCCGCCGGATTTCCCCACCTTCAAGGGGCGCCGACGGCGTGTCCGCAGGCAGCGCTGGCGCGTCCCGGCCCCCGCGAAGGGAAAGGTGGGGAATTTCCGCGGGCACGCCCGCCCTTGAGCAGGCGAAGGTGCGGCTCCGGAGCGTCGGCTGGCGCCTGCCCTAGAGGTCGCGGAGGGTGCGGAGGGCCGCCGCCGTGAGCACCCGGATGCCGAGGCCCAGGGCGCGTTCGTCCAGGATGTAGTCGCCGCGGTGCAGGTCGTACTCCTCGCCGCCGGGGGTTTTCGTGCCCAGCCGCATCATCGCGCCGGGCAGGTCCGCGAGGAACCAGGCGAAGTCCTCGCCGCCCATCGACTGCGGCGTCAGCACCACGGAGCTCTCGCCGATTTCGGCCCGGGCCGAAGCCTCGATCAGCGCGGTCTCGTGTTCGGAGTTCACCACGGGCGGCACGCCGCGGGTGTGCTCCAGGTGCACGTCGACGCCGTAGGGCGCCGCGATCTGCTGCACCACCTCGTCGAGGATCTCCCCCGCGCTGTGCCAGGCATCCCGGTCCAGGCAGCGCATGGTGCCGGCCATGTAGCCGCTCGCCGGGATGGCGTTCGGTGCGGAGCCAGCCGAGATGTGTCCCCAGACCACGGACACCCCGCTGCGGACGTCGACGCGCCGGGAGAGCACGGCCGGGACGTTGATGGCGATCTGCGCGAGGGCGAAGACGAGTTCCTCGGTCAGGTGCGGGCGCGAGGTGTGGCCGCCTCGGCCGCTCAGTTCAATCTTGATGGTGTCCGACGCCGAGGTGATGGCGCCGATCCGGGTGCCGATCTTGCCGACCTCGATCCGGGGGTCGCAGTGCAGCGCCAGGATCCGCGGCACCCCCTCCAACACACCTTGTTCGATGCACGCGTGCGCCCCGCCGGGCATAGTCTCCTCGGCCGGCTGGAAGATGATCCGCACCGTGCCGCCCAGCGGCGAGGAGTCGTGCATCCGCTGCAGGATCAGGGCGATGCCCAGCATCGTGGTGGTGTGGACGTCGTGGCCGCAGGCGTGCGTCAGGCCGTGGTTCTTGGACGCGAACGGCAGTCCGGTCTCCTCGATGATGGGCAGGGCGTCAATGTCGCCGCGGAGCGCGGTGGCGATGGGGCCCTCGCCGACATCCACGGTCAGCCCGGTACCCTCGAGCCGGCGCGGGGTCAGGCCGGCTGCCTCAAGCCGCTTGGCCAGCTTATCCGTGGTGCGGAACTCCTTGAAGGACAGCTCGGGGTGCGCATGCAGGTCGCGGCGGAAGGCGATCAGCTCCGGCAGGAGTGGCTCCAGCCACGGCCCCACCAGGGTGGTTGGCTCAGCTTCAGTAGTGTAATTGCGCACACAATCACTCTAGCGAGAGTCAGAAAAATAGCGGCATCGCAGTCGGACGGTTACGGCAGTACAGTCCCGCTTAGCTGAAGAAGACTAGAGGACGTCCGTGTCGCCGCTGGCCTTGAGCGCGTCCACGGCGGCCTTGACCCGCTGCGAATGCGCCTTCGTCATCACGAGCAGGGCATCGGGGGTGTCCACGATCACCACATCCTCGATGCCGATCAGGGCGATCACACGCTTGGTGTCGGAGACCACCACGCCGCTCGAGTTCTCGGTGAAGACCCGGGCACCCTCGCCGATCACGGTGACGTCGTCGACTTCCTTGGCACTGTTGAGCCGGCCCACGGAGGCGAAGTCCCCGACGTCGTCCCAGCGGAAGGTGCCGGGCACGACGGCGACGTCCCCGGCTGCCGCGGCGGGCTCGGCGACCGCGTAGTCGATGGCGATCTTGGGCAGGGTTGGCCAGACGCGGGAGGTGACCTCGTCGCGCAGCGGGGTGTCCCAGGCCTTGGCAATCTCCTGCAGGCCCGCGAAGAGTTCCGGCTGGTTGGCCTCCAGGTGCTTGAGCATGAGCGAGACCGGCGCGACGAACATGCCCGCGTTCCAGACGTACTCGCCGCTGTCCACGTACTGCTGGGCGACTTCCTCGCTGGGCTTCTCGACGAATTCGACGACTGTGTGGGCGCTCGGGGCGCCGGGCACACTCAACTTGTCGCCGGCGCGGATGTAGCCAAAGCCGGTGGACGGGTGCGTGGGCTTGATGCCAATGGTGACGATCTTGCCGGCGGCCGCCGTGTGGATGGCCTCACGGACCGCGTCCTGGAACAGTGCGTCGGGGCTGATGACCTGATCCGCGGCGAAGGAACCCATGATCGTTTCCGGATCGCGCTCGAACAGGATCGCCGCGGCGAGGCCGATGGCCGCACCCGAGTCCTTGGGCTCGCTCTCCAGCACCAGGTCCGCCTCGCGCACCTCGGGCAGTTGGCGGCACACGGCCTCGCGGTGCGCCGTTCCGGTGACGACCAGCACGCGGCTGCCGGCGAGGGGTTCCAGCCGGTCGTAGGTGGCGCGCAGCAACGTGCTGCCGGATCCGGTGAGATCGTGCAGGAATTTGGGGGCGGCGGCCCGGGACAGCGGCCAGAGCCGGGTCCCCACACCGCCTGCCGGAATCACCGCGATGAAACGCCGCAGCGGGGAGTCCGCCGCAGCGTCCTGGGGTGAGTCATGGCTGGCCATATTGTCTGTAGTCATCACGGCTACTTTAGCGGAACGCCGCCCGCACACCCCGGAGTTGGCACGCAACGCACGCAAACGGAGTCGACGGCGGCGCAAGCGAATGTGGCGTTCGTCTCAAAAGCGGTCAAAAACCGCGCCGGGCGCCGTCACCATCGATCCGCTGAATTGAATAAGCTGAGGGCGAAGCCTAGATTTAGGCTTGAGCTTACGAGTGCTCTCGCAGCAGGCGTTCCCCCCGCGTGGATCCCATGCCAGCGCCGCTGTGTTGCAGGGAGGTTTATTCAGTGCCGACAAAACCAGCTGGCACCTTGTACCGCGGCCGTGAAGGCATGTGGTCCTGGGTTGGACACCGCGTTACCGGTGTAGTGATCTTTTTCTTCTTGTTGGTCCACGTGCTGGACACCTCATTGGTGCGTGTGTCCCCCGAGGCCTACACCGCCGTGATCGGTGCCTACAAGAACCCCCTTATGGCCCTGGGTGAAACGGGCCTCGTCGCAGCGATCGTATTCCACGCCTTCAACGGCCTGCGGATCATCGCCGTCGACTTCTGGAAGAAGGGCGCGAAGTACCAGCGCCAGATGCTGTGGACGGTCCTGGCCCTCTGGGTCGTCGTCATGGTCGGCTTCTCCATCCGCCACCTGTCCCTCGCCCTCGGAGGTCACTAAGCCATGAGTGCAACCATTCAGAGTCCGCGCAGCGGCAAGATTGCGCCGCAGTACCGCCGCAGCGGTTCGTCCAAGGGCAACTTCGAAATGCTGGCATGGCTCTTCATGCGGCTTTCCGGCGTCGTCCTCGTGGTCCTCATCTTCGGCCACCTGACCGTCAACCTGCTGGTGGGCGAAGGCATCCACGCGATCGACTTCGGCTTCGTGGCCGGCAAGTGGGCCGACCCGTTCTGGCAGGTCTGGGACCTGGCCATGCTGTGGCTCGCCATGCTGCACGGCACCAACGGCGTGCGCACCATCATCAACGACTACGCCGAAAAGGACGCGACGCGTCTCTGGCTGAAGATCGTGCTCTACGCCGCGGCCGCAGCCATCATCATCCTCGGCACGCTGGTGATCTTCACCTTCAACCCGTGCCCAGTGGTCGACGGCGTGCAGCTGCCCGGCGGGTTCTGCCCCGCTCCGTAGCGGCCCGGGCCTCCGGGCGCTGATCCTTGCCTGCCCGCGCGGGACACAGGGATCACGAGACTTCACTGCGCAGGCTCCGCCGGCGGTGTTTTACAGCGAATTTTGAGAGAAAGAGCATCTGGTATGCAGGTCCATAAGTACGACGTCGTCATTGTCGGTGCCGGTGGCGCTGGCATGCGCGCCGCGATCGAATCCGGTCAGCGTGCGCGAACAGCAGTACTGACCAAGCTTTACCCCACGCGCTCCCACACCGGCGCGGCTCAGGGCGGCATGTGTGCAGCCCTGGCCAACGTCGAGGAAGACAACTGGGAGTGGCACACCTTCGACACCATCAAGGGCGGCGACTACCTGGTGGACCAGGACGCCGCCGAGGTCATGGCGAAGGAAGCGATCGACGCCGTCCTGGACCTTGAGAAGATGGGCCTGCCGTTCAACCGCACGCCCGAGGGCCGGATCGACCAGCGCCGCTTCGGCGGCCACACCCGCGACCACGGCAAGGCTCCGGTCCGCCGTGCCTGCTACGCCGCGGACCGCACCGGCCACATGATCCTGCAGACGCTGTACCAAAACTGCGTCAAGCACAACGTCGAGTTCTACAACGAGTACTACGTCCTCGACCTGCTCACCGTCGAGGAAGACGCAGTCCGCGAGGACGGCACGGCGTACAAGCAGAAGCGCGTTGCCGGCGTCGTGTCCTACGACCTCGCCTCCGGCGAACTGCACGTCTTCCAGGCCAAGTCCGTGGTGTTCGCCTCCGGCGGCGCCGGCAAGGTCTTCAAGACCACCTCCAACGCCCACACCCTCACCGGTGACGGCATGGGCATCGCGTTCCGCCGCGGCATCCCGCTGGAGGACATGGAGTTCTTCCAGTTCCACCCGACCGGCCTGGCCGGCCTGGGCATCCTGCTCTCCGAGGCCGCCCGCGGCGAAGGCGCGATCCTGCGCAACTCCGAGGGTGAGCGCTTCATGGAGCGCTATGCACCCACCATCAAGGACCTCGCCCCGCGCGACATCGTGGCC
Organism: Arthrobacter sp. 10T44; assembly: GCF_056393885.1. Taxonomy (NCBI): domain Bacteria; kingdom Bacillati; phylum Actinomycetota; class Actinomycetes; order Micrococcales; family Micrococcaceae; genus Arthrobacter; species Arthrobacter sp. 10T44. Next base: position 171,956 of record NZ_JBFTGT010000005.1, read on the forward strand.
CGCTCCATGGCCAACGAAGTCCGTGAAGGCCGCGGCTGCGGACCGAACAAGGACTACGTCCTGCTTGACCTGACGCACCTCGAGCCGGCGCACATCGACGCCAAGCTCCCGGACATCACCGAGTTTGCCCGCACCTACCTGGGTGTGGAGCCGTACACGGAGCCGGTTCCGGTCTTCCCGACGGCGCACTACGCCATGGGCGGCATCCCCACCAACATCAGCGCCGAGGTCCTGCAGGACAACGACACCGTCGTCCCGGGCCTCTACGCGGCGGGCGAGGTTGCCTGCGTCTCGGTGCACGGTTCCAACCGACTGGGCACCAACTCGCTGCTGGACATCAACGTCTTCGGCAAGCGCGCGGGCATCGCCGCCGCCGAATACGCCAAGACCGCGGACTTCGTGGAACTGCCCGCGGATCCCGAGGCCTACACGCTGAACCTGCTGGAGCACGTCCGCACCTCTGACGGCACCGAGAAGGTGGCCCAGATCCGCAAGGAACTGCAGGACACCATGGACGCCAACATGCAGGTGTTCCGCACCGCCGAGACGCTCAACCAGGTCCTGAAGGACATCGCGTCCTTCGAGGAGCGGTACCAGCGCATCAGCGTCCAGGACAAGGGCAAGCGCTTCAACCTGGACCTGCTCGAGGCCGTGGAACTGGGCTTCCTGCTGGAGCTCGCCAAGGTCATGACCGTGGCGGCCCTGCACCGCGAGGAATCCCGCGGCGGACACTTCCGCGAGGACTTCCCCGAGCGCGACGACGAAAAATTCATGAAGCACTCCATGGCGTACAAGGATGACCACGCACCGGCGGACGGTTCCGCCGAGTCGATTGCCGGCATCCGGCTTGCCACCAAACCGGTGGTCTTTACGCGCTACGAGCCGATGGTGAGGAAGTACTAAGATGACCGCTGAACTCGCTGAGCCAGCCTCCAAGATCGAACTGCCCGCCGGCGTCGGCGGCGGCGGGGACATCCCGTCCTTCGACGTCCACCTGCGGGTGCGCCGCTACAACCCGGAGGTCTCCGACGAGTCCACCTGGGACGACTTCCACGTCACCATGTACGGCACGGACCGTGTCCTGGACGCCCTGCACAAGGTCAAGTGGGAGATCGACGGCAGCGTCTCCTTCCGCCGGTCCTGCGCCCACGGCGTCTGCGGTTCCGATGCCATGCGCATCAACGGCCGCAACCGCCTCGCCTGCAAGACCCTGCTCAAGGACCTGGACACCTCCAAGCCCATCACGGTCGAGCCGATCAAGGGCCTGCCGGTGGAAAAGGACCTGATCGTGGACATGGAGCCGTTCTTCCAGTCCTTCCGCGAAGTCATGCCCTTCCTGATCAACCGCGGCCACGAGCCGACCAAGGAACGCCTGCAGTCCGCCGAGGACCGCGAACGGTTCGACGACACCACCAAGTGCATCCTGTGCGCCGCGTGCACCTCGTCCTGCCCGGTGTTCTGGACCGACGGACAGTACTTCGGCCCGGCCGCGATCGTCAACGCGCACCGCTTCATCTTCGATTCCCGTGATGACGCCGGCGACATGCGCCTGGAGATCCTCAACGACAAGGAAGGCGTGTGGCGCTGCCGCACCACCTTCAACTGCACCGAGGCCTGCCCGCGCGGCATCCAGGTCACGCAGGCAATCGCCGAGGTCAAGCAGGCCATCCTGGCCCGCAAGATCTAGCGCACGCCTGCCACCAGCTCCAACGACGACGGCGCCTCCCACCCTCCGGTGGGGGCGCCGCCGTCGTAAGCCCCCTAAATGAAAGGGCCCCCGTGTCCCGCTCCGAAAAAGTGTCCTTCGAAGGTTCCACCGGCGAGCTGCTCTCCGGGGTCATCGACCTCCCCGAGGGTCCGGTAAAAGGCTGGGGCGTGTTCTCCCACGGCTTCACGCTGGGCAAGGACAGCCCCTCGGCCTCACGGATGTGCAAGGCGCTGGCGGACAACGGGGTGGGCATGCTCCGCTTCGACAATCTCGGCCTGGGCGAGTCCGCGGGGCTCTGGTCCGAGGGGTCCTTCAGCCATAAGGTGGCGGACACCGTCCGGGCGGCCGAGTTCATGCGCGACTCCGGCCGCGCCGTCTCGCTGCTCGTGGGTCACTCGTTCGGCGGGGCCGCGGTGCTGGCGGCCGCCGGGAGCATCCCGGAACTCGACGCCGTCGCCACGGTAGGCGCACCGTTCTCGCCCAAGCACGTCGCGCATGTCTTTGACGCCGCGCTGGACCGCATCCTGAGCGAGGGCAGCGCCGAGGTGGACCTCGGCGGCAAGCGGGTGGAGATCCGCCGGCATTTCGTCGAGGACCTGGAAAACGCGGACCTGACCGATTGCATTCGGCGGCTGCACAAGCCCCTGATGGTGCTGCACTCCCCCACCGACAACACGGTGGGCATCGACAATGCCAGCAGCATCTTCCAGACCGCGCGGCACCCGCGCAGCTTCGTCTCGCTCGAGGGCTCCGACCACCTGCTCACCGGCAAGGGCCAGGCAGCCCGCGCCGCCAGGATTATTTCGGCGTGGGCCGATCAGTACCTCGACGCCGGAAGCTAGCCGCCGGGCGGCGTCGCTCCCGCTGCTCGGCCGGCGTCTTCCCGGGCTGGACCTGGCGCGCACCCCAGCCGGCAGTCCTGGCGGACGGGGCGGTTGTGACGTCCTCTTCGCGGATCGCTGACCACGCGGCCGAGACGAGGTAGACCTGGCTGACCAGGTTGAACCAGATGAGCAGACCGATGATGATGGCGAAGGGCGCGAGGATAGGGTTCCTGCCGGCGCTGGCGAGGAGTTCGGCGCTGAAGATCTGGAGGACGCTGGTGCCCACCGCGGCCAGGATGGTGCCTTCCAGCAGGGCCCGGCGCTGCAGTTTGAGCCCGCCGGCGAGCCGGAACATGATCAGCGCGGTCACCCAGCCCAGAACCAGCGGCACCGCGATCTTGATGGACGTGGTCAGCGGGCCGGCCACCAGCGGGTCCAGGTGGAGCTGTTCGGCCACCCAGCCGGCGGCGGTGCCGAACACGAGCGAGGCACCGGCGCTGATCACCAGGGCGACGCCGAGCAGCAGCAGGGTGCCGGTGTCGCGCAGTTTCAACAGGACCGGGTTGACCTTGAGCGGGGGAAGCCGCAGCACGCCGCGCAGGCCGTCACGCAGGCCGGCAATCCAGCCCAGCGAGGTCACCACGGTGACGACGGCGGCGATCGCCGCCGTCCAGCCGAGGCCGCTGGGGTTCAGCAGCTCCTGCGGGTCCACCAGCCCCTCCCGGCCGCCGACCTTGAGCAGTCCGGGGGCACTGGTGGCGACGCTGCCGACGACCTTGTCCAGCAGCGCCGGCTGGCCGCGCAGCAACAGCCCGGCGATCGAAAAGCCGGTGGCCAGCAGGCCGGTGATGGAGAAGAACATGTTGAAGCCGATGCCGGCGCTCATCAGCGGGCCGTGCTGCAGGTTGTAATGCCGGAAGGCCCGCATCGGCCGGAACACGTTGAGCCGGGCGAGCAGCCACTGGACCATGGCCAGCGGCGCGGCCAGGCCTCCGCCGGCGGAGCGCCGAGCCTTGCCCCAGTCCACCCTTTTCCGGATGACTTCCAGCCTCAGCTGGGCGAGGTCGGTGGGAAGCGGAGGTTCAGCGGGCGCCTGTTGCGCCGGCCGCGCCTCGGTGGTCGTCAGGTTCGGTGCCAAAGTCAAGCTCTTCCCGTAGCTGCCAGATGCCGTTGTCGTCGTGCTCGTAAAGTCCCATGCTAGCCACCGGGAAGCTGGCCCTGTAATTCTTCAGCGCCGTCTCGGCCTCGTCGAGGCTTTCCGGGGCCACGTCGTGGGCCACGGTGACGTGCGGGTGGTAGGCAAACGGCAGTTCGCGCTCCAGCGGCCCGGTCTGGAGCTGCTGGTGCAGCCTGACGCACTCGCCGAAACCGGCCTCGACGTTCAGGTAGACCACCGGCGATACCGGGCGGAAGGACCCGGTGCCGGCGATCGTCACGGTGAACGGCTCTTGCCCCCGCGCCACCTCGCGGACGTGGTTGCGGGTTGCTTCCCAGTCCTGCGTCATGGTGGTGGTGACCAGGGTGATGTGCGCCGGTATGGACGCGGCCATCGGGTCCCCGAAGGAGGCCCGCCAACGCTGCAGTTCCTCGGCGATCTCCCGCGGGAAACCGAGGATGACGCCGATGCTGATGCCCTCATCCGGGGTCTGTCCGTTGCCGGCCGCCGCACTTTGGTGGGGTGCGGCGCCTGAACCCTTGCGTGCGCTGTGGTGGACGGCGCGCCCGGTGTCGTTGGCGGTGACTTTGCTGGCAGAGGACATTGCGCTAGTGGACTCCCCGTGCTCCGGCGTAGGGCAGGAAGCCGACCTTGGCGTAGACGTCCCGGAGGGTGACCGAGGCGATCTCCCGGGCTTTGTCCGCGCCCAGGGCGAGCAGCCGGTCCAGCTCCGCAGGATCGTCCAGCAGCTGGTTCGCCCGGTCCCGGATCGGGCTCAGGTGTTCCGTGACCACCTCGGCGAGGTCCACCTTGAGGTGGCCGTACATCTTGCCCTCATAAGCGGCGACGAGTTGCTCCACGCTCTGCCCGCTGATGGCCGAGTAGATCGTCAGCAGGTTGGAGACGCCGGGCTTGTTCTCGCGGTCGAAGCGGATTTCGGTTTCCGCGTCCGTCACGGCGGATTTGATCCGCTTGGCGATCACCTTGGGGTCGTCCAGCAGGTTGATCAGGCCGGCCGGCGACTCCGCGGACTTCGACATCTTCGCCGTCGGGTGCTGCAGGTCGTAGATCTTGGCCGACTCCTTCTGGATGAAGGGCTGGGGCACCGTGAAGGTCTCACCGAAGCGGGAGTTGAAGCGCTGCGCGAGGTCGCGGCTCAGCTCCACGTGCTGGCGCTGGTCCTCCCCCACCGGCACGCCGTGCGGCTGGTAGAGCAGGATGTCCGCGGCCTGCAGGATCGGGTAGGTGAAGAGTCCGACGCTGGCCTGGTCCGAGCCCTGTTTCAGGGCCTTGTCCTTGAACTGGGTCATCCGGGAGGCCTCGCCGAAGCCGGTGATGCAGTTGAGCACCCAGGCCAGCTGGGCGTGTTCCGGGACCTGGGACTGGACGAAGAGCGTGCACTTGTCCACGTCGACGCCGCCGGCAATGTACTGCGCGGCGGTGACGCGGGTGCGGTGGGCCAGCTCGGCAGGATCCTGCGGCACCGTGATGGCGTGCAGGTCCGGGATGAAGAAGACGGCGTCGTATTCGTCCTGCATCCTCACCCAGTTGACGAGGGCCCCGAGGTAGTTGCCGAGGTGCAGCGAGTCGGCGGAGGGCTGCATGCCGGAGAGAATGCGGTGCCTGGCACCGGGAACCGCCGGAGCCTGTCCGGCGGGTGAGACGACAGCGTCCAGTGCGACGCCGGCGTCGACGCCGGCCAGAGTCGACGCGTTTGAAGGAGAGGTCATGGGAGGAACCTTAAGACTAGAGCCGGTAGTCCACTACCAGCGGGGCGTGGTCGGAGAAGCGTGTGTCCCAGGACGGCGCCCGGTCAACAACTGCTGACACCGCCGCGGCGGCGAGAGCGGGCGTGGCCATGTGGTAATCAATGCGCCAGCCGGTGTCGTTGTCGAAGGCCTGTCCCCTCTGCGACCACCAAGTGTAGGGGCCGTCGACGCTACCCGCCAGGCCCCTGTGAACATCCTTCCAGCCGATTTCCTCGCCGAAGAAGCGGTCGAAGTAGGCACGCTCCTCGGGCAGGAAGCCGGCACGTTTGACGTTGCCCTTCCAGTTCTTGATGTCCAGCTCGGTGTGGCCGACGTTGAGGTCGCCCACCACCAGGGCATGGTCGCTGTGCTTGGCCAGCTCCGGCAGCCGGTTTGCCATCACGTCCAGGAAACGGAACTTGTCATCCTGCTTCGGGGTGCCGGCCTCGCCGGAGTGCACGTAGGCGCTGGCCACGGTCAGCTGAGAGGCCTGACCCGCGGCGTCTCGGACAATGTAGTCGGCTTCCACCCAGCGGCCGGCCGTCGCGAAGTAGTCGTCGCCGATGCCGGAACGGGTGGCGACGGGCTCGGTGCGGGAGGCAATGGCGACGCCGGCCCGGCCTTTGGCCTCGGCCTCGGCGTGCAGGATGTGCCAGCCCTCGCCGAGGAGCTCGTGGACGATCGCATCAGGCGCGCGCACTTCCTGGAGGCAGAGGATATCGACCTCACGCGGCGCCAGCCATTCCGCCATGCCTTTTTTGTAGGCGGCGCGGAGGCCGTTGACGTTAACCGATGCGATGCGAAGGTGGTCCTTCTTCAATGCCGAGCTCACCCGTTCCACTCTAGTCGATGATGGTTCCGTGGACCGGCTGGTCGGTGCCGTCCGCGGACTTGATCATGTCCCGTGCATTGGTGGCCGTGATCTCGATGGTTTCCAGCGCCCGGCGGATGGTGTCCTGGTCTGCGGCGCCGCCCTTGGCCTGTTCCTGCTCCACCACGCGGACCTGCACCTGGACAATCTTGAAGGAGTGGTCCAGCTTCATGTCGCGGACCTCGTCCGCTCCGCGGCGGTCGCCGACAAGGCGGGTGCCGCCGTGGTCGGCGCTGCCGGACGACGGCGCCCGGCCCACCGCGGAGTTGAACGCGTTCTGCGCCTCGTTCAGCTTGGCGCCGGCTTTCTTGGCAGCCCGCTGGATGCTGAACACCACGAACGATGCCAGAGCGAGCCAAAAGGCGGCGATGACCGCGACAACCCAGCCCACGACGTCGTTCTGGTTCGCCGCGAAGATGACGGCCACCAGGAACGCGATGATGAAGACCGTCATCCCGAGACCGCCGATGCGGAACATCGAGAATTTTCCGGTGGCCGCGTTGAACGCGGACGGCTTGGCAGAAGGGTTGTCCAGAGATCGCATGTGCCTATTATCGCAAACCGGCCGGACCCGGGGTTCCGCTTCCACCCCGGGCGAACGGCGCGGGGGAACTACGCCGTCACTTCGCCGTCAGGACAGCACCAGGCAAAACGGGTGCCCGCTGGGGTCCGAGTAGACCCGGAAGGACTCTCCGCCGGCGAACAGGTTCGTGGCGCCGAGCTTCAGCACCTCGTCCTCCGCGGCGTCGAGGTCCCCCACCATCACGTCCACGTGCATCTGCTGCGGGTGGTCCGCGTCCGGCCACTGCGGCCGGACCAGCCGCTCGACCCGCTGGAAAGCGAGCGCGGGGCGGTCGGCCGCGTCGCCGATCGTGATCCAGTCCGCATCCTCGTCCACCCGGACCATGCCGAGCAGCTGCTGGTAGAAGGTCGCGGCTGTGTCCGGCTGCTCGCAGTCGATGACGAGGGCGTGCCATTTGCCGATCATGGGGTTCTCCTTTGCGCCGGGCCTGTGACGACCGGTTGTGTCACTTCAGGAACAGTTTGCGGAGCCGGCCGGTGGTCAACGCCACGCCGAGCACGATCATGGCGAGGTAGTAGCCGATGTGCACCGCGGTGGCGGGGGTGAACACGCCGACGCTGATCTGGCGCAGCAGCTCCACCCCGTGCCACAGCGGCATAGCCTGGATCAGCCACTGGATCCACTGCGGGTACACGCTCAACGGGTAGAAGGTGGCGCTGAAGAGGAACATCGGCAGCATCACGAAGTTGATCCAGTCCATCTGCTGGAAGGTCTTCATGAAGCTGGTGATGCCCATGCCGAAGCTCGCGAAACCGAACGCGATCAGCACCGACGCCGGGATCATCAGGATGGCCCACGGCGTGGTGATCAGGCCCATCACGCCCATCACGGCGGTGAAGCCGGTGGCGTACATGAGTCCGCGGAGCAGGGCGAGGAAAATTTCGCCCATCGCGACGTCGATCGGTCCCAGGGAGGTGTAGAGCATGCCCTGGTACAGCTTCGCGAAGTTCATCTTGAAGAAGACGTTCCAGGTGGAGTCGTAGACGGCGCCGTTCATCGCCGAGACCGCCAGCAGGGCCGGGGCGATGTAGGCCGCGTACGAGATCTGCTGCCCGCCGGGACCCTGCACCGCGCCGACGATCGCGCCCAGCCCCACGCCCATCGAGATCAGGTACAGCACCGGTTCGAAGAATCCGGAGACCATGACCATCCAGTTGCTGCTCTTGGTGGCCATCAGCCCGCGGGCGACGACGGCGCGCACGTTGCGCGAGTAAAGCGGCCCGAAGCGGCGGTTGCGGGCGGCGTCGGTGACGCTCTGGCCGCCCGCCTGGTTTCCCGGATCGCGGTGTCCGGCGAGCACGCTCATGATGCCATCCTTTTGGCGAACTGGCGCCGGGTCAGGACCCAGCCGAGAACGGCGAGGCCGAGCAGGAAGACGACGTGGACCACGGTGAGCAGTGGCGCTTCCTGATAGCCGTAGCTGAAGACGCGGCCCAGTTCGGTGCCGTGCCAGATCGGCGAGATCCAGCCGATCCAGCGGACCGCCAGGGGCAGGGTGTCCAGCGGGAAGAAGGTCCCGGAGAAAAGGAACAGCGGCATCACAATGAAGCGCATGACCATGGCGAACTGGCCCCTGTCGTTCTTGATGGTGGCCGCGTAGGCCATCAGCGGCAGACCGAAGGACAGCCCGGCCAGCGTGGCCACCAGGATCGAGACCCAGCCCCAGGCGCCCGGGGACGCACCGAAGAGTGCGACGACGCCGAAGTAGATGGCGGACTGCAGCACGAACCGCACCGTGACGGCAATGATCTGCCCGGCCGCGATCTGCTCCGGGGTCAGCGGCGAGGCGTGCGGACCGTAGTAGACCCGGCGCCATTTGAAGCCGTCCAACACCGGGAAGGTGAACTCGTTAGCGGCGGTCATCACGGCGGCGGAGATTAGCAGGGCGGGGGCGATGAAGGCCAGGTAGCTGACGCCGCCGAAGGCCGCCGTGGAGTTCGTGTCCACCAGCGTGGCCAGGCCCACGCCCATGGCGAAGAGGTAGGCCACCGGCTGGCCGACGCCGTACATGACGATGGTCCAGCCGTAGCCCTTCATGACCCGCAGGACCTGCTCGGCGTAGTAGAAGGCGCCCCAGCGGCGGGCGCGGGCTGCCGAGACGGCCGGCGAATGAGCGCGCAGGGCGGGCGGTGCCGTCGTCCCCGCCGCGGCGTTAATTGAATTAGTCAACGAGGCTCCGGCCGGTCAGGCGCAGGAAGACGTCTTCCAGCGAGGAACGGCGGACCAGCGAGGTGACCGGGTGCAGTCCCCGGGCGGACACCTGCTCCAGGGCGGCCTCGCCGTCGTGGGCGTAAATGAGCACGCGGTCCGGCAGGGTCTCGATCCGTTCGCCGATGCCTTCGAGCTCGGAGCCGACCGTGGCGTTGCGCTCGGAGCCGAAGCGCAGCTCCAGGACTTCGCGGGTGGAGTATTCGCGGATCAGGCTCGCCGGGGACCCTTCGGCCATGATTTTGCCCTTGTCCACCACGATCAGGCGGTCGCAGAGCTGCTCGGCCTCGTCCATGTAGTGGGTGGTGAGGATCAGGGTGACGCCCTGTTCCTTGAGCCGGAACAGCCGGTCCCAGAGGATGTGCCGGGCCTGCGGGTCAAGCCCGGTGGTGGGCTCGTCCAGGAGCAGGATCCGCGGTTCGTTGATCAGGGAACGGGCGATCGTGAGGCGGCGCTTCATGCCGCCGGAGAGCGCGTCGACCTTGGACTTGGCCTTGTCCGTCAGCTGCGCGAACTCAAGCAGCTCGTCCGCCTTGGGTTTGAGGTAGCTCATCGGCAGGCCGAAGTAGCGGCCGTAGACCAGCAGATTGTCCCGGACCTTCAGTTCCTCATCCAGGTTGTCCTGCTGCGGCACCACGCCGAGGTGGGCACGGACTTCGGGGCCGTGCTGCTCCGGGTCCAGGCCCATGATGCTGAGGCTGCCGGAGGTGCGCTGCGAAACGCCGCCGATCATCTTCATGGTGGTGGACTTGCCGGCGCCGTTGGGCCCGAGCAGTCCGAAGGCTTCGCCGGCGGGCACGCGGAAGGAGATGCCGTCGACGGCGGTGATGTCACCGTACTTCTTGGTGAGGTTTTCGGCGGTAATGACGTACCGGGGAGAGCCGGATCCTTCGGGGCTGCTCACAGGGGATTCTTTCGAGACAAGTTCAGACACCCGAAACACGGTAGTCGATCCCGGCAAACTATGAAAGAGTCTCTTCGTAAAATATTCCAGACGTTTGCCAATTCGTGATGTCCGGCTTAAACGGCCAGGGCGCCCGCTCCCGAAGGAGGGGGCGCCCTGCGCGCTCAGTACACCTAGGCGGCGGGCCCGCTTGCCAGCTGGCGTTCCGCGGTTTCCACCACGTTGGCCAGCAGCATGGCGCGGGTCATCGGCCCCACTCCCCCGGGGTTCGGCGACAGCCAGGCGGCGACGTCGGCCGCGGCGGGCTCGACATCCCCGGTCACCACGGCCTTGCCGGTGCCGTCGTCGACGCGGCTGACGCCGACGTCGAGCACGATGGCGCCGGGCTTGAGGTCCCCTGCCTTGATCATGTGCGGCTGGCCGGCCGCAGCGATCACGACGTCGGCCTGCCGGAGTTCGGCGGGCAGGTCCACGGTGCCGGTGTGGGCCAGGATGACGGTGGCGTTGACGTCTTTGCGGGTGAGCAGGAGGCCCACCGGGCGGCCGATCGTGACACCGCGGCCCACCACGAGGACGCGTTTGCCGTTGAGGTCGATGCCGTGCCGGGTCAGGAGTTCCACGCAGCCCTTGGGCGTGCAGGGCAGCGGGGACTTCATGGGCCCGCTGACATTTGCCACGAGCCGGCCCAGATTCATCGGGTGCAGGCCGTCGGCGTCTTTCTCCGGATCCATGGCCTCCAGGATGACGTCCTGGTCAATGTGCGCCGGCAGCGGCAGCTGGACGATGTAGCCCGTGCATTCCGGGTTCTCATTGAGCTCCCGCACCACGGCCAGCAGCTCCTCCTGGCTGGTCTCTTCCGGCAGGTCGCGGCGGATCGAGGTGATCCCCACCTCGGCGCAGTCCTTGTGTTTGCCGCCCACGTACCAGGTGCTGCCCGGGTCGGAGCCGACCAGGATGGTGCCGAGGCCCGGAACGATCCCATGCGTCTTCAGCGCGGCGACGCGTTCGGTAAGCTCGGCCTTGATCGCGGCCGCGGTCGCCTTGCCGTCCAGGACCCGGGCGGTGTTCGCCTGCGTCGGTGCGGAGTCTGCGGGGACAGAGTCAGTGGCGGTCATCGGATCACCACTGCTCGTGCTGCGGGTACAGCGGGAAGTCCTCGGCAAGCTTGTCCACGCGGGTTTGGAGCGCTTCGACGTCGGTCGCGGACCCCGCCTTGAGCGCGGTGGCGATGATCTCCGCGACCTCGGTGAATTCCTTGGCGCCGAAGCCTCGGGTGGCCAGGGCCGGAGTGCCGATGCGCAGGCCCGAGGTGACCATCGGCGGGCGCGGGTCGAAGGGAACGGCGTTTCGGTTGACCGTGATGCCGACCGAGTGCAGGAGGTCCTCAGCCTGCTGTCCGTCCAGCTGGGAGTTGCGCAGGTCCACGAGGACCAGGTGCACGTCGGTGCCGCCGGTCAGCACGGAGACTCCGGCGTCGGAGAGATCGGACTGGTTCAGGCGGTCGGCGATGATCCGGGCGCCCTCCAGCACACGCTCCTGGCGCTCCTTGAATTCTTCCGTGCCGGCGATCTTGAAGGCGACGGCCTTCGCGGCGATGACGTGCATCAGCGGTCCGCCCTGCTGGCCGGGGAAGACGTTGGAGTTGATCTTCTTCGCCCACTCCTGCTTGGCCAGGATCACGCCGGAGCGGGGACCGGCGAGGGTCTTGTGCACGGTGGAGGTGACGACGTCGGAGTGCGGGACCGGGCTCGGGTGCAGTCCCGCGGCCACCAGGCCGGCGAAGTGCGCCATGTCGGTCCAGAGCAGCGCGCCGACCTCGTCGGCGATCGAGCGGAAGGCCGCGAAGTCGAGGTGGCGGGGGTAGGCGGACCAGCCGGCGATAATGACCTTGGGCTTCTCGGCGATGGCCTGCGCGCGGAGCTTGTCCATGTCGATCCGGAAGTTGTCTTCCTCGACCTGGTAGGCGGCGACCTCGTACAGCTTGCCGGAGAAGTTCAGCTTCATTCCGTGGGTGAGGTGGCCGCCGTGGGCCAGCGAGAGGCCCAGGATCTTATCTCCCGGGGTGATCATGGCGGACAGCGCTGCGGCGTTGGCCTGCGCACCGGAGTGCGGCTGGACGTTGGCGAACTCGGCGCCGAAAAGCTCCTTGACGCGGTCGATCGCGAGCTGCTCGGCGATGTCTACGTACTCGCAGCCGCCGTAGTAGCGGCGTCCCGGGTAGCCCTCGGCGTACTTGTTGGTCAGGACGGAACCCTGTGCCTCCATCACGGCGCGCGGCGCGAAGTTCTCGGAGGCGATCATTTCCAGGGTGCCGCGCTGGCGGCCGAGCTCCTGGGCCAGGACGGCGGCAATTTCGGGGTCGAGTTCAGCGAGCGGCTGGTTGCTCACGGCTGCTGAGGAAAGGCTAAGGGAAGTAGTCACGAAGAACTCCTGGCTTGGCAACGGTCACTGCTTTAAGGTCAGGTTACCGGCTGGCCCGCCGCGGCGCCGCTAAATTACGGGCACCCGAAACGGGGCCCATACTGCAGGCGCAGCACCCTGAGGGGATGCCGTCGGCGGGACGGCAGCGTGGCTGCCGTCCGGAAAAACATGACCCTCGGCCCAGGCGTACGATCCGTGGTCTGCGTGCGTGCCGCTCCCTGGTGGTTAGCCACCCAACGCCAGTTGCGACGGGTCCAGACTATCCCAGCCGCGGGTAGGCTGTCTTTCGTGACTGAAGACCAGCTGACTGCCTCCTACGTTCTGACCCTCTCCTGCCCGGACCGCCCCGGGATCGTGCACGCCGTGGCCGGCGCCCTCCTCGTGGCCGGCTGCAATATTACGGACTCGCAGCAGTACGGCAGCCAGGGCACCGGAACGTTCTTCATGCGGGTCGAGGCGACGACGGCGGCCGCGCCGGCCGAGTTGCACGCCGCGCTTGAACCGGTGGCCCAGGCCTTCGGCATGCAATGGAGCCTTAACCCGGCCGGGCGGAAGGTCCGTACCCTGCTGATGGCGAGCACCTCGGCGCACTGCCTCAATGACCTGCTGTTCCTGCAGCGTTCCGGCACCCTGCCGATCGAGATCCCGGCTATCGTCTCAAACCACCGGGATCTCGCGGGCCTGGCCGAGTTCTACGGCATCCCGTTCCACCACATCCCCGTCACCCGGGACACCAAGGTCGAGGCCGAGGACGCGCTGCGCACGCTCATGGCCGAGCACGACATCGAGCTCACGGTGCTGGCCCGGTACATGCAGATCCTCTCCGACGAGCTGTGCACGGAGCTCACCGGCAAGGCCATCAACATCCACCATTCCTTCCTGCCCTCCTTCAAGGGCGCCAAGCCGTACCACCAGGCCCATGCCCGCGGCGTGAAGCTTATTGGCGCCACGGCTCACTACGTCACCGCAGCCCTGGACGAGGGGCCGATCATCGAGCAGGAAGTCATCCGGGTGGACCACCGGCGCACCGCCGAGCAGTTTGTCCAGATGGGCCGCGACGTCGAGGGCCGCACGCTCGCCCAGGCCGTCCAGTGGCACGCCGAGCACCGGGTGCTGCTGGACGGCAACCGAACCGTTGTTTTCAGCTAGGGCCGTCCAGCTAAGGGCGTTCAGCCAGGGCTTGTCTTCACTCCGGCTCCGCCCTTAACTGGAGCCATGGCATCAACGCGGCAGGACAATCTCTCCGGTTTTCTCGCCCTCCTCAAGGCCGAGGGCCGGCGCGGCGTGCTGGGCCTGGACTGCGGCTCCGGCGCGGACGGGCTGCTCTTTGTCCGCGCCGGGATCCACTTCACCGGCGTGGACGCCTCGGAGGAGAACATCCATGCCGCCCGGGCCAGGGGGCTCTCCGCCTCCGTCGCGACCGGCCGTGCGCTGCCCTTTGCCGATGCAGCCTTCCCCGCCGTCTGGGCGGTGGACGCGCTGGCGGGATCGCCGCCGTCGGAGTGGGACGACGTCGTCCGTGAGCTGCGGCGGGTGGCGGAACCCGGGGCGCCGGTCGCCGTCGTCGTGCCCGAACCCGGGCACCCCGGCCTCGGACGCGGCTTCACGGTCCTCCGCTCCCCCGCCTGAGCAGCGCCCCCGGCGTCTCCAGCACACGCTCCCGCACGTGTGGCGGGAGCGTTCCGCCGATTTCCGCCGGATCCGCGGGAGCGTCTGTCTGTCAGGGGCGCCGGACGCTGCGCATGTAGCCGCCCAGGAAGCCGCCCGCAACCAGCAGGACGGCGCCCACCCGTGCCAGGCGCACGCCCAGCCGGTGGCGGTCCTTGCGCCGCGCGCGCCAAGACGCCAGGAAGAGCAGCGTCGCAGCGAGGTTGGAGGCGGCATGGACGACGCCGACGCGCCGCGTGGCTGGGTCGGCCCGGGCCCATTCCGCCCAGCCGCTGAGTCCGGTCGGCGCCGCTGCGAGGAGGCCGAGGCCCACCAGCCGGCGGGCGGCGCGCCGGCTGCCCTCGTCCGGAAAGAGGTCCAGGAAGATCGCCATGAACCACGCCCCGAAGGGTACATCGGTGAGGATCACGTGCGGCGGGATGCCGGTGGCGTCGCCGCGGAAGAAGCGCCGGAGCCGGGCGTCGGCGATCAGGCGGGAGGCCAGCGGCTCCGCGGCCCGGACGGCCGGGTCGAGCACATCGGCGCCTTCCAAACGTTTCATCAACTGCAGGAACATCTCGGCCACCTCCAGGGGTGTGCGTTGGAATGGCCCCGATACTACTCAGCGCCGCCCTGCCCGCAAGAGGCCGGTGTCCTAGGCTGGAGGCATGAGTCCCGTTTACGCTTTCGCCGGTGACACCCCGGCCGTCCACGAATCCGCCTTCGTTGCCCCGAGCGCCTCGGTGATTGGCAGGGCCACGCTGGCAGAGAACTCCAGCGCCTTCTACGGCGTCTCGGTCCGGGCCGACACCGCCGCGATCACCGTGGGTGCCGGCACCAACCTGCAGGACAACGTCGTGCTGCACGCGGACCCGGACTTCCCCTGCACCATTGGCGCCCGGGTCAGTGTCGGCCACAGCGCCGTGGTGCACGGCTGCACGGTCGAGGACGACTGCCTGATCGGCATGAGCGCCACCATCCTGAACGGCGCGGTGATCGGCGCCGGCTCGCTCGTGGCCGCCGGCGCGGTGGTCCTGGAAGGCACCGTGGTGCCGCCCCGGTCACTCGTCGCAGGGGTGCCGGCGAAGGTCCGCCGCGAACTGAGCGATGAGGAGTTCGAGGGCGTCAAGCACAACGCCGCCCACTACCAGGAGCTCGCCCGCGCCCACCGCGAACTGCACGCCTGACCGCCCGGGTGCCAGCGCGGGGGCTGGACCCGGGCCGTTCAGTCCGTTCAGTCCGGACCCACTCCGTCCAGTCCATTCAGTCCAGGGCGATCGGGCCCAGTTCGGAGAGCAGCTCTCCCGGTCCCGGGTTCCCCGGGGCGCTCCGGCCGCCGAGATGGTTGACCACGCCCCAGACCGCGTTCAAACCGGTGGTCACGGCACCCTCCGCCCAGCCGGCGGTGAAGGAAATGTCGTCGCCGGCGAGGAAGATGCCGCGCTGTTCGGCGGCCAGGGCATCCTGCTTGAAGTGGGTGAAGAGCCGCTGCTGGTAGCGGTAGTGCCCCGGCAGGTTGGCTTTGAACGCGCCCATGAAGTTGGGGTCGGCCTCCCATGAGACGGTGATCGGCTGGCCAACGATGTGGCTGGCAATGTCGACGCCCGGGTAGATCTGCTCGAGCGAGTGCAGCATGAGCTTCACGCGTTCTTCGGCATCGAGTGCCAGCCACTTCAGCGCGTCGTCGTTCCAGGTGTAGGACAGCAGGATCACGGCCGGCTGGTCCGGGCCGTTGTCCAGCAGGTACGTGGCCCGGTTCAGCCGGTCGGTCAGCGTCATGGACAGGACCTCACGGCCGCTCTCCGCGTCGATGTCCTTCCAGAACGGCCGGTCGACCATGACGAAGGTCTTGGAGGACTGCATGTAGTGCGAGCGCTCGATCGCGGTCCACAGCTGCGCCGGAAACAGGGACTCGTCCGTGTGGATGCGCGTCGACAGCAGCCACGACTGGCACGTGGTCACCACCGCCGGGTACGCCGCCTCGCGCCCCCAGCGTTCCCGGACCCGGAAGTCCCCGTCGCCGTCCCGCGCGATGCGGTCCACGGCGCCCCGCGGGGCGCCGGCGTGCAGGGAAGCCAGGGAGGTGCCGTCCGGCCAGTGGGCCATGCCCGACGGCGCGTGCTCCCACAGCGCCTCGGGGAGCCGCTGCGCGCCGCCGGCGATGAGCCGGTGCTGATCATCGGCGTCGGTGTAGACCACCCGAAGGATTTCGAGGATGGAGTTGGGGAAGTCGGTGTCCCAGCCGCCGGTGCCGAAGCCCACCTGGCCGAACGCCTCGCGGTGGGCGAAGCCGGCCTGCTTGAAGGCGTCGCTGCCGGCGATGAAGCCGTAGAACGTCTGCTCGTCCAGTTCGGGGAGCAGCGCGTTCCACAGCTCCTTGATCCGGGCCGTGTCCCGGGCCCGGATGGCCTCCTGCATCTCGGCGAACGCGGCGCCGTCGTTCACGGCCGCCTTCCAGGCGTCCGCCACCTCAAGGAAGAACGGCGGCAGGTCCGCGGCGGTCTCGGCGTAGTACTTCTGGCCCGCGAGCTCGATCACGGTGCTGGAGGTCGCCGGCGCCAGCGGATTCGGGAACTCCTGGGTCTGCAGGCCGAGGAGGTCGACGTAGTGGTAGAAAGCCTTGCCCGAGACCGGGAAACGCATGCCGCCGAGGTCCGCCACGACGCCGGGGGCGGACGGGAAACTGGCGGTCCTCAGCCGGCCGCCGATCCGGTCGGCCTCATAGACCACCGGCCGCAGGCCCAGCTTCATCAGCTCGTAGGCGGTCACCAACCCGGACAGGCCGGCCCCGACGACGGCGACTTCGGTCCCGTACAGTTCGGGCGGCACGGAGCCCAAGCCGTCCGGGTGGGCCAGGTAGTGGTCGTAGCTGAACGGGAAATCCGGATTCAGCATGGTGATGGGCGCCGCGGGCGTTCCGTCCCCGGCCGGGACATGAGCCGGGGTGGAAGCCGGACCGGGCGGCGGCAGTTCGGTGGCGGTGGTCATGAGATCTCTGCCTTCACTTCCTGGGTTGGGGTGGTGTTTGCGGGTTGGCGGCCGGATAGTTCACGGTATTCCTCGTGGCTCAGGGCTGCCACCCTGGAATTCTTCCGGCCGTAGCCGAAGTAGGCGGCAAGGCCCACGAGCATCCAGGCAGCGAAGACCGCCCAGGTCTCGGCACCGAGGTTGGCCATCAGGTAGGCGCACATGATGGCGCCGAGGACCGGTGTCAGCGGAAAGAGCGGGACGCGGAAACTGCGGGTGAGTTCCGGCCGGCTGCGCCGCAGGTGGATGACGGCCACGTTGACCAGCGCGAACGCGAAGAGGGTGCCGATGCTGGTGGCATCCGCGAGGGCGCCGAGCGGCACCAGGCCGGCGGTCAGCGCGACGGCGGTGCCCACGATCAGGGTTCCGGCAACCGGGGTCCCGGTCCGGGCCGAGACCCGGCCGAAGACCTTGGGAACGAGGCCGTCGCGGGACATGGACAGCAGGATCCGGGTCTGTCCGTAGAGGACGGTCAGCACGATGCTGGCGATGGCGAGCACGGCGCCGACGGCGAACAGCACACCGACCCACGGCTGGCCGGTGATTTCCTCCAGGATTTTCACGAGCGCCGCTTCGGTGCCGTCGAACCAGCCCCAGGGCCGGGCGCCGATCGCGGCGACGGCCACCAGCACGTAGATGCTGGTGACGATCAGCATGGAGAGCAGGATGGCCCGCGGAAGGTCGCGCTTGGGATCGCGGGCTTCCTCGCCCGCCGTGGAGGCGGCGTCGAAGCCGATGTAGGAGAAGAAGACCCGGGAGGCAGCGGCCGAGACTCCGGCGGCGCCCATTGGCATCAGGGGTTCGAAGTGCCCGCCGTTGAAGGCGGTGAAGGCCACGGCGCAGAAGAACAGCAGGATGCCGACCTTGACCAGGACGATCGCGGTGTTGATCCAGGCGCTTTCCTTGGCGCCGCGGACCAGGAGCACCATGGCCAGGACGACTATGACGATCGCGGGCAGGTTCAGCACGCCGCCTGCTCCCGGCGGCTGCGAAACAGTGTCCGGAAGCGTCAGGCCGAAGACAGCCAGGGCCTCGTTGACGTACTGGCCCGCACCGACCGCGACGGCGGCCACGGAGACAGCGTATTCGAGCACCAGGCACCAGCCGCAGATCCAGGCCATGCCCTCGCCCATCGTGGCGTACGTGTAGGAGTAGCTTGACCCGGCGGCGGGCACCAGGCCGGCCATCTCCGCGTACGACACGGCCGAGAGCAAGGCCGCCAAGCCGGCGATGGCAAAGGAGATCCAGATGGCCGGGCCGGCCAGCGGGACCGATTCGCCCAGGATCACCAGGATGCCCGTGCCGAGTGTGGCGCCGACGCTGATCATGGTCAGCTGCAACACACCGAAGCTGCGGACCAGCCGCGTGCCGCCGTGCCCGGTTTCGGCCTCGCGGACCAGTTGTCCGATCGGCTTGCGGCGCAGGAGCTGGGCGGCGAGCCCGGGGCGGCTGGCGGCGGCCGGTGGGCGTTCCCCGAGCAGAGTTGGCACAGTCATCGTTGACGTCCTTATCTTCAGTAGTGGTCGGTTTCCCCAGACCAACCCTAGGGCTGTGAGCCACCTCTCACCGTTGTGCAAAATGACCTATAGTCTTCAGTCATGAGACATATTGCACCGGGACACGGCGCGCCGGGCCGCCGCCGGAAAGGCCCCGGCCGTGGCTGCTGAGGACGCCGAGCGCTTCGGCTTCGTCACGCTGGCGCAGTTCCTGCGCCAGCTCCCGGCGCTGGAGGTCCTGCACGACGCCGGCAACGGGGACGAGCGCTTACGCTGGGTCGAGCCGAGCGAGCTGGCCGACCCGACCCCCTACCTGCTCGACGGCGAGTTCCTGCTTACCGCCGGCCTTCCCTTCGAGGGCGTCGGCGGCAGCGAGGCGGCGGTGGATGCCTACGTGCAGCGCCTGGTCCGGGCCCGGGTCGGGGCGCTCGGCTTCGGCTTGGAACCTTATTTCGAGGCCGTGCCGGACGCTGTGGTCGCGGCCTGCCGGCGGCACGGGCTGACCCTGGTGTCCATCCCGGGCAGCCTCCCCTTCGCCGCCCTGGGACTCGAATTCTCCCGGCTCCTCGAATCCGACAACGCCAAGACTTTCCGCCAACTGGCCGACACCAACCGGCAACTGATGCGCGCGGTCCTGTCTGCGCGTCCCGAACATGAACTCCTCGCGGCCCTCGTGCAGCGCGTCCCGGTCTGGGCCGTGTTGTTCGGCGCGGACGGACGAGTCCGGGCCCGCGGTGCGGCCGGTTCCGCCGGGCTCCAGGCCGGCGCCGCAGCGGGAGTCGATTCCGCCGCTTTGCAGCCGTTGCTGACCCGGCTGCTCGCCGGCAGCGGTCCCCGGGTGGAGATGGATTCATTCGACGCCGCAGGCTCCTCGCTGGTCTTCGGGTATCCGTTGCGCAGCACCCGGGACGCCAACCTCGGCGCCCTTGTCCTCGGCACGGACGCACCGCTGACCCCGGCCCAGAACAGTGTCGTCTCCACCGCCGTCGGGCTGCTGGAACTGCTGGTCCGCCAGCGCACAAGCGGTTCCCTGGCCCCGAGCCAGCTGGCCACGGCGTTGCTGTTGCATCCGGAGACCGTGGCCTCCGGAACGGCACGGCACGTCACCGGCTTGAAGGACCTGCTGGCGCAGAGCATTTCCTCCACCCGGTCCGGGCAGTTGCGCGTCGTCCAGGGAGTCCGGGTCGGCGCCGCCGCCGGGGGCGCCCGGCCGGCGGACGGTCCGCGCCGCACAGGCGAAGCCCCGGTGCGGGAGCTGCTCGAATGGCGCCGGCTCTTCGACACCAAACTTGTGGAGCTCACCGACTACGGCTTTGCCGCCATTACCCGGCTCAGGGTCGACGACGCGCTGCTCGCCGAGGTGGAACGTCTCGGCTGGCGCCTGGTGATCGGCGGGGGCACCGACTTCGAGGGCCTGGCCGGCGCCCACCAGCGCGCCTCCTCGCTGCGAAACCAGGTCCTCACCGGCCGCCGGAGCGTGCGGGAGGACGACGTCACCTGGTCCGTGACGGGCCTGCTCGGCCCCGAGGCCGGCACCCTGCTGGCCGGGCGCCTGCTGGCACCCGTACTCGCCCTCGAACCGGAGCGCCGCGACAGCCTGCTCGGCATCCTGCGCGCGTGGCTTGGCGAGAACGGCAGCTGGGACGCCACCGCGAAGGCCACGGGACTGCACCGTAACAGCGTCCGCCGGCAGCTCGGCGTCATTGCTGACCTGCTGGGCCTGGATCTCAACCAGGCCCAAGCCCGCGCGGAGCTCTGGGTCGCGCTGCAGTACCTGGGCGGCCCGGAGCTGGCCGACGCCGGCGCCGGCGCCACCGTCCCGACTGTCTTCGCGGCCGCCGCTACCGACTCCCCGGCAGCCTCAACGTCCGCCGGACGGACGTCCGCCGCTCAGATCCCCCAGGCGCGGTAGAGCTCCGGGCGGCGATCGCGCAGATAGGCCACCGCGGCGTCGGCACCGTGCTCCGCGGCGTCCTCGGCGGCGTCCGCCGGCACACCGACGTCGGCGAACAGCAGCTCCACGCCGGGTCCGGCCGCGGCCAGGACGGAACCGTCCGGGCCGGCGACGATGCTGCCGCCCCGGAACTCGCAGCCCGCCTCCACGCCGGTGTGGTTGGCGTAGGCCACGGTCAGCTGGTTCTCCAGCGCCCGGGCCCGGACCAGCACCTCCGGCACGGCGTCGAATCCGCCGGCGAGGGCCGTGGGCACCAGCAGCAGTTCAGCGCCGCGCAGGGCGGCGGCCCGGGCGGACTCGGGAAACTCGATGTCGTAGCAAATGACCAGCGAGGTCTTGAACCCGTGGAACTCCACGACATCCGGGGCCTCGCTGGCGGCAGCAAACGCTTCCCGTTCATCGGGGCCGAACAAGTGCACCTTTTCGTAGCGGAGCAACTCCTCGCCGGATTCATCCACCAGGGTGGCGGAGATCCGCCACTCCCCTGCCGGCGTCACGGCGGGCAGGCTGTACACCAGCGCGATCCGGTGCCGCCGGGCCACCCCGGCCAGGGCCGCGCGGAGCGCCGGCAGCGTGGCGGGATCAAAGGCCGCACGCAGCCGGATCGGCGCGTACCCGACCGGAAAGAGTTCCGGCGTCAGCAGCAGCTGCGCGCCCTCGGCGGATGCTGCACGCGCAGCCTCCTCGACCGCCGCCACGTTCGCCGCCACGTCGAGCACGGCCGAGTTCGCTTGCATCAGGGCCAGCAGCACCATAACCACCTCGAGATTCTCCGGACTTTCCGCAGGCCTGCCGCGGACTCTATTCCAGCCTAGCCTCGGCCCGGAAAGGCCGGGCTGGTGCAAATCCGCCCGGTCGGCGGGCGGTCAGGGCGGAACGTCCCTGCGGCGGGGCGCAGGCCGGGTGGCACCCCGCGGCGCCGCCGGAATCCCGTAGCGGCGCACTCCATGCGTTAACTTCTTGACTACAAGCCCAGGATGCGGCACTCTTCATTGCATGCCCTCACCAACGCGCTCAACGAGGAGCCGCACTAAAAACCCCGGGTCGCAGTCCGCGCTTCGACATCTGAACCAGCAGCGGATCATTGAATGCCTGCTGGCCGGCCCCTCCACCCAGGCGGAACTGGCCCGGCAGACCGGACTATCCACCGCCACGGTCTCCAACATCGTCAAGATCATGCAGGACGCGGGGCTGGCGTCCACCGAACCGATCACCAGCTCCGGGCGCCGCGCCCTGAACGTCCGGCTCAACAGCAACGGTGCCGTCGCCGTCGGCATCGACTTCGGCCGCCGCCACCTGCGGGTGGTCCTGGCCTCGCTCAGCTACCACGTGGTGGCGGAGGAATCGGTCCTGTTGCCACTGGGCCACCACGCCGAGGAGGGCATCACCGCCGCCGTCGGGGTGCTCGACCGGCTGCTGGCCAATAGCGGCGTGGAACGCAGCGCCCTGGTGGGGGCCGGCGTCGGCATCCCGGGCCCTATCGACCGCCGCACCGGCACCGTGGCGCAGGGCGCCATCCTGCCAGAGTGGGTGGGCATCAACATCCTCAAACGCCTTGAGGAAGCGCTGGATCTGCCGGTATTCGTCGACAACGACGCGAATCTGGGCGCGCTGTCCGAGGTGACGTGGGGCCCGCACACCGGCATCAGCAACCTGCTCTTCCTGAAGATCGGCTCGGGCATCGGCGCCGGGCTGATCCTGAACGGAATGCCGTACTACGGGAACGTCGGGATCACCGGCGAAATCGGCCATGCCACCATCCACGAGCACGGCCTCGTCTGCCGCTGCGGGAACCGCGGCTGCCTGGAAACCATCGCCTCCACCACCACCATGATCGAGCTGCTGGGCCGGGGCGAGGACGCGCCGCTGACCCCGGAGGACATCGTGCGCAAGGCACGCGCCCGGGACTCGGCAACGCTCCGGGTGGTGGACGACGCCGGGCTCGCCGTCGGCCGCGCGCTGGGCAACGTCGCGAACCTCATCAACCCGGAGGTGATCGTGGTGGGAGGCCCGCTGGCGGGACTCGGCGAACTGCTGCTGGACCCGATCCGGCGCGGCCTGGTGCGCCACGCGGTCCCCGTCATCGGTGAAACCACCACCCTGACGATGTCCTCGCTTGGCGACCGTGCCGAGGCCCTTGGCGCCACCGCGCTGGTCTTCCAACATGCCGGAATACGGCGAAACTAAAGCAGCCGTTACCTAGCCGTTGCGTTAAAGACTTGACGACAACGGCGTGATCCAGTTTACTTTTCCATCAGACGGCCCTGCGGTTTGCAGGGGCGGACAACGAAGTCATGCATTGGAGGCGTAAGGGCAGATGACGTCCCTCAACACGCACAGCGATCCGATAATTCTCGAGATGCGCTCCATCACCAAAGAGTTCCCCGGCGTTAAAGCATTGGCCGAGGTGAACCTGCGGGTGAAGGCCGGCGAAATCCACGCCATCTGCGGCGAAAACGGCGCCGGAAAATCCACCCTCATGAAGGTGCTCTCGGGCGTTTACCCCTACGGCAGCTACACCGGCGACATCGTCTACCAGAGCGAAGTCCAGCAGTTCAAGGACATCCGGGCCAGCGAGCACGCCGGCATCGTGATCATCCACCAGGAACTGGCCCTCATCCCGGAGCTGTCCATCATGGAGAACATCTTCCTGGGCAACGAGCCGACCAGGCGCGGGGTGATCGACTGGGCCGAGGCACGGATCCGCTCCACCGAACTGCTCGCCCGGGTCGGGCTCCGCGAGGACCCGGACACCCCGGTCAAGGAAATCGGCGTCGGCAAGCAGCAGCTGGTCGAGATCGCCAAGGCGCTGAACAAGAAGGTCAAGCTCCTCATCCTCGACGAGCCCACCGCGGCCCTGAACGAATCGGACTCCCAGCACCTGCTGGATCTGATCCTGGGCCTGAAGGGCCGGGGCATCACCTCGATCATCATTTCGCACAAGCTCAACGAGATCGAGCAGATCGCCGACTCCATCACGATCATCCGCGACGGCAAGTCGATCGAGACCCTCGACGTCAAGGCTGACGGCGTCGACGAGGACCGCATCATCAAGGGCATGGTGGGCCGGACCCTGGAATCCCGGTTCCCGGAGCACGAACCCAAGATCGGCGAGACGTTCTTCGAGGTCAAGAACTGGAACGTGGGGCACCCGCAGATCCAGGACCGCCTGGTCTGCAAGAACTCCAACTTCTTCGTGCGCCGCGGCGAGATCGTCGGCTTCGCCGGCCTGATGGGCGCCGGGCGCACCGAACTCGCCCGCTCCCTCTTCGGCCGCTCCTACGGCCGCTTCATCTCCGGCCAGGTCTACAAGGATGGCAAGGAACTGCACCTCAAGACCGTCAAGCAGGCGATCGACGCGGGCCTCGGCTACGTCACGGAGGACCGCAAGTCCCTCGGGCTGAACCTGCTGGACGACATCAAGGCCACCACGGTTTCGGCGGCGCTGAAGAAGATCAGCAAGCACAACGTCGTCGACGCCGACAAGGAATTCACCGTCGCCGAGCAGTACCGCAAGTCGCTGCGCACCAAGACGCCGTCCGTGGAGGAAGGCGTCGCCAAGTTGTCCGGCGGCAACCAGCAGAAGGTGGTGCTGGCGAAGTGGATGTTCACCGACCCGGACCTGCTGATCCTGGACGAGCCGACCCGAGGGATCGACGTCGGCGCCAAGTACGAGATTTACGGGATCATCCAGCAACTGGCCAACCAGGGCAAGGGCGTCATCGTGATCTCCTCGGAGCTTCCTGAACTGTTGGGGCTCTCCGACCGCATCTACACCATCTTCGAAGGCGCCATCACCGGCGTGCTGAACAAAGAGGAAGCCAGCCAGGAAAGCCTCATGAAACTCATGACTTCCGCCCGCAAGACTGCCTGACCCTCTGGACCATCCAGAACATTCCGGACAACAAGGACTGACAAAATGAACGCGCTCAAGAAGCTCTTTGGCGGCAATACCCGCCAATTCGGCATGATCTTCGCCCTGGTTGCACTGATCGTCTTCTTCCAGATCGCCACCGGGGGCAACACCCTCACCCCGGGCAACGTGATCAACCTCTTCAACGGCAACTCCTACATCCTGATCCTGGCGATCGGCATGGTGCTGGTGATCATCGCCGGCCACATCGACCTCTCCGTAGGGTCGGTCGCGGCATTCGTTGGTGTCAGCGTCGCCCTGATGATTCAGGACTGGGGCATCCCGTGGTACCTCGGCATCCTGTTCGGCCTGCTGCTCGGCGTCCTGATCGGCGCCTGGCAGGGCTTCTGGACCGCCTATGTCGGCATCCCGGCCTTCATCGTCACCCTGGCCGGCATGCTGCTCTTCCGCGGCTTCAACCAGTTCGTTGGCAAGTCCAACACCATCCCGGTCCCCGCCGACTTCCAGTACATCGGTTCCGGCTACCTGCCTGAATTCGGGCCGGTCACCGGCTACAACAACCTGACCCTGCTGCTGGGGCTGGCCGGTGTGGCATTCGTCATCGTCAGCGAGATCCGCTCCCGCCGGAAGGCCAAGGCCCTGGGCGCCGAGGTTCCCGAAGCCTGGGTGACCGTCACCAAGCTCGTCCTGATCTGCGGCGCCATCCTCTACGCCACGTACCTGTTCGCGACCGGCCGTCCGGGCACCTCGTTCCCGATCCCTGGCCTGATCCTCGCCGTACTGGTCCTGGTCTACGGCTTCATCTCCTCCAAGACCATCGTGGGCCGCCACGTCTACGCCGTCGGCGGCAACCGGCACGCGGCCGAGCTGTCCGGCGTGCAGTCCAAGAAGATCAACTTCCTGGTCATGATGAACATGTCCATCCTGGCCGGCCTCGCCGGCATGATCTTCGTCGGCCGCTCCACCGCCTCCGGCCCGTTCGACGGCGTCGGCTGGGAACTTGACGCGATCGCCGCCGTCTTCATCGGCGGCGCCGCGGTCACCGGCGGCGTCGGCACCGTGATCGGCTCGATCGTCGGTGGCCTCGTGATGGCCGTACTGAACAACGGCCTGCAGCTGCTCGGCGTCGGCGCCGACCTCACCCAGATCATCAAGGGCCTGGTGCTCCTGATCGCCGTCGCCTTCGACGTCTACAACAAGTCCCAGGGCAAGCGGTCGATCATCGGCATGATGATGAAGAACTTCGGCCGCGGCAACGAGATCAAGCCCGACGAAACCACCTCCACCAAAGAGGTCATTGCCAAGGAAGCCTGACCGGTTTCTTGGCCCCGATACCCCTGATTCTCCGAACACCATCTATAGAAAGTGAACCAAGCAATGCAAATGATTGGTAAAGCAGGAAAGGCAGCAGCGATCGCTGCTATTGCGGCACTGGCGCTGACAGCCTGCGGCCGTTCCGACAGCGGAACGTCCGGTGGCGCGAGCAGCGGCGCCGAGGCGTTCCCCAAGGACTCCTCGATCGGCGTCGCACTCCCCCAGAAGACCAGTGAAAACTGGGTGCTGGCGGAGAAGCTGTTCAACGACGGCCTCAAGGGTGCCGGTTTCAAGGCAGATGTGCAGTTCGCCAACGGCGGCGTCTCGGAACAGCAGAACCAGATCAGCGCCATGGTCACCAAGGGTGCCAAGGTCATCATCGTGGGTGCCATCGACGGCGCCCAGCTGGGTACCCAGCTCAAGCAGGCCAAGGACGCCGGCGCCACGATCATCGCGTACGACCGTCTGCTCCTGAACACCCCCAACGTGGACTACTACGTGGCATACGACAACTTCAAGGTTGGCGAGCTGCAGGGCCAGGCCCTGCTGGACGGCATGAAGGCCAAGAAGCCCTCGGGCCCGTACAACATCGAACTGTTCGCCGGATCCCCCGATGACGCCAACGCGAAGGTCTTCTTCGACGGCGCCATGAAGGTGCTCCAGCCGAAGATCGACGACGGCACCCTCGTGGTCAAGTCGGGCCAGAAGACCTTCGAACAGGCCGTTACCCAGGGCTGGAAGGCTGAGAACGCCCAGCGCCGTATGGACACCCTGCTCGCCGGCACCTACGGCAGCGCCTCCGTGGACGGCGTGCTGTCCCCGAACGACACGCTGGCCCGCGCCATCCTGACCTCGGTCAAGGCCGCAGGCAAGCCGTTGCCGGTCGTCACCGGGCAGGACTCCGAAGTTGAGTCCGTGAAGTCCATCATGGCCGGTGAGCAGTACTCCACCATCAACAAGGACACCCGCAAGCTCGTCGAGCACGCGATCACCATGGTCAAGGACATCCAGGCCGGCAAGACGCCTGAGATCAACGATGACAAGTCCTACAACAACAAGGTCAAGACCGTCCCGGCCTACCTGCTGGAGCCGGTCATCGTGACCAAGGAAAACGTTAAGACCGCTTACGTCGACGATCCGGTACTCGGACCGATCACCAAGTAGTCTGACGCTCTAAAACCGGGCCCCGGCTCTCCCGCAGTGACCAGTTCACCGCGGAGGGCCGGGGCCTTTTTGTACCCCAAAACCGCGCCCCTCCCGCGCCTCGCGCCGCCAAAGACCCGCCCCTCCCGCAGCCGGGTGAGAAGATGGCAGCATGTCTGCCCCTATCGCGAAGCCGTGGCTGTCCAACCAACCCGACCAGGACCCGCGGACGGCCACCGGCGCCCGGCTGCGGTGGGGTGTGGTCGCCACCGGCGGGATCGCCGCCGCCGTCACCCGGGACCTCGAACTCCTCCCGGACGCGGAGCTCTACGCGGTGAGCTCGCGCAGCCAGGCAGCGGCCGACGCGTTCGCGGCCGACTATGGCTTTGCCCGGGCTTACGGGGACCACGACGGCGTGGCCGGCTACGACCGGCTGCTGGCCAATGACGCCGTCGACGTCGTCTATGTCGCCACGCCGCACGCCCACCACCACGAAATCGCATTGGCGGCCCTGCGGGCCGGCAAGCATGTGCTGTGCGAGAAGGCCCTTACCGTCAACGCCCGGGAGGCGGCCGAGCTGGTGGAGCTGGCGCGGGACAAGGGGCTGTTCCTGATGGAAGCAATGTGGAGCCGGTTCCTGCCCAGCATGCAGCGGGCCTTCGAGATCGCTGCTTCGGGTGAGATCGGCGAGGTCAAGTGGGTCGGCGCGGACCTGGGCTTCCCGGCCCCCTACTCCCCCACCTCCCGGCTGTGGGCTCCCAGGGACGGCGGCGGAGCCCTGCTGGACATCACCATCTATCCGCTGCTGTGGGCGCTGGGCACGCTGGGTTTCCCGCAGACGGTCAGTGCCACCGGCTGGATCAATGACGACGGCGTGGACGCCCAAAACGCGCTGACCCTGGGCTATCACCACGGGGCCCAGGCGCAGCTGACCTCCTCGCTTCTGGCCCATGGGCCGCGCGCCGCCACGGTGGCCGGGAGCCAGGGGTTCCTGCAGAGCCTGGGCTCGGTCAACAACCCCACGGAACTCGTCGTGCGGGTCGGCTTCGAGGAGCCGCGCACCGAACAGTTCAGCGTTGTGGGGCGCGGCTACAGCTACGAACTCCGCGAGGTCACCCGATGCATCCAGCAGGGCCTCACCGAGAGTCCGGTGATGCCCTTGGAGGACTCCCTCAACACCATGCGGCTGTTCGACGGCGTCCGCGCCCAGCTGGGAGTGAGCTACCCGAACGACGTGCGCTGACCCTGGATTTCCGGGCTTTGTGGGCCCAAGTTTGCCGTGGACTATGGACTCGCCCCGGCCCCCGGACTTACTCTGTAGGCCAATCGTCGATGGATTTCGGGGAGGTGTGTTGCGCATGGAATCTGCAGCCAGCCGTCCCCGTGCGCGCCGCTTCCTGCGACGGGGGCTGCTGGCCTTGGGAGCCGGACTGACCTGGCTGGCGCTCTCCGCCGCCACGGCCAACGCCGACGAACTCAAGGTCTCCAGCGCAGTTCCACCCGCCCCCGGTTCGGCCGTCGTGACCATGATCCAATTCCCGAAGGCCGATGACCCGATAGCACCCGTAAGCCCGGCACCGTCGGCTCCAGCCCCGACTGCGCCTGCCGTCACCCCCGCTCCGGTTTCGCCTCCGGCTTCGCCTCCGGCTGTACCTGTGCCGGCTGTCCCGGCGCCAGTTGTCGCGGAGCCCGCCGTCGTGCAACCCGTTGTGCCGCTTGCGGAGTCCGACGCGCCTCCTGTCGTCCCGCAACCGGTGTTGCCTGTTGCCCAGCCCGAACCGGCCTCCCAGGTTACCGAGACTCCGGCCCCCGTCCCACCGGTCAGTGAGCCGGTCGCCAGTCCCCCGGCCGAGCCCGCCCCGGCTCCCGCGCCGGTCCCGCCCGGAGAGCCTGCGCCCGCCCCTTCCAGTGATCCGGCACCGGTCGCGGACCCGGCTGTTCCGGTCACGGCTCCCGACACCGGCGCCGGAGACCTCCCGGCTGTCCCGTCCGCTCCCGAGCCAGCGCCCCCAGTGAGCGGATCCGTCCCCGGCACGGTACCCCCGGCCACCCCGCCTGCGGTGGTACCGGTGCCGGTAGTCGTCCCCGTGGTCGTCCCGGGCCAGGTCGGGGCCGGCCCTGCACCGCTTGTCCCGCCCCGGAAGACCGTCGCAGTTTCTCCGGCAAGCGCTGATCCCTTGCTGAAGCAAAGCCCGGCGGCTGTGGACCGGCCGCGCGGCCTTCAGGCCGTTTACCCTGCGGCGGGCCACGGCTACGTTCCCTCCCTGACCCTGCCGGACGTCCCGGCCCGCGGCAGCCTGCCGGGTGCCTTGGCGGCAGGAAACCGAACTCCTGCGAGCCCCCGGTCGACCGGAGACGGTGCCCCCGCGGCGCCCACGGGCGGCAATGACGCGCCCCGGCCCCGTGGCGGCGACACCGGGCTGCCTGCCCCCGCTGCGCTCCCGCCGACCCCAGGGTCGGGGTCCGGCAGCGGTTCCACGTCCAGCGGGCCTTCCGGCGCTGCTGCGTGGACGCCAAGCGCGTTCTTCCTCATCCCACCAATGGGCACCGACCCCATCAGCGGCCCGCTACAGCACGTCCATCCTGCTGTCGCCGCCGATCCCGGATCTTCTCCTGACTAGTAGGGCCGTCCTCTGCCACTTTCCTGCGCAGAGCACGGTCCTTCGGGCTGCCACGCACGCCCGCCACCAGTCATTCAGGAGATTTCCCCATGGACACCACCGTCCGCGACCGGATACCCGGCACCAACGCTTCGCCTAGGCGCGCCGTCTCAGCGCTCCTCGCGTCCGGTCCGGCCCCCACCCATCGCGCATCCCTGCGGCAATGCCCACGCCGGCTGCTGCGCCCGACGCCGGCGCAAGCTCCGCCCGCGGGACGGCCACCGTAACGCGTGGCCGCTCCCGTCCAGGTCTATTGCCGCCGGAGCGAAGTCGTTGGGTCCGCTGGGGGATTCAACGGCCTCGCAGGCTCCGGCGGCACCCCCTCCCTTCGCGAGAAAGGTGAAACCGCCACCACAGACGACAGCTGAACGATGCGGCCCGTGCCGGAACCCGATACCCGCACCCGTATTATTCTTTAGGGACGCCACCGCGGCGCCAGGACGAAAGACGGGGAACATCGTGGACGCTTTACCCAGTGAGGTCACGACCGAGATCCTGAGCGGCCGCTACCGTCTGGGCGAAGTGATCGGCCGGGGCGGCATGGCGTCCGTGTACTCTGCCCGGGACGAGAACCTGGGCCGGGACGTCGCGCTCAAGCTCTTCGCCCCGCAATCCGCGGAGGCCGATGAGCTCAAGCGCCAGCAGGCCGAGATCGAACTCCTGGCCACACTGAACCATCCGAGCCTCGTAACGCTCTTCGACGCCGGCACGGACACCCGGATCCCGGACGAGCCCAGGCCCTTCCTGACCATGGAACTGGTGGAGGGCCAGGACCTCCGGAGCCGGATCCGGCACAGCGCGGTCCCTTACGACGAGCTTGCCGTGATCGGCGCGGGACTCGCGGATGCCCTCGCCTACGTCCACTCCCTCGGAATCATCCACCGCGACATCAAGCCGGCCAACGTCCTGCTGGTGCAGGTCCGGCCTGGCGAACCGCTGCGGCCAAAGCTGACCGATTTTGGCATTGCCAGGATCATCGACGGGACCAGGCTCACCGCCACCGGAACGATGGTGGGAACGGCCGCCTACCTGAGTCCGGAGCAGGCCCGCGGCGCCGACATGGGCCCGGCCAGCGACATCTACTCGCTGGGACTGGTCCTGCTGGAGTGCATCAAGGGCTCCGTGGAGTACCCGGGAAGCGCCGTCGAGTCGGCAGTGGCCCGGTTGCACCGCGCCCCCGTTGTTCCTGACGCGGTGCCGGCCGAGTGGGCCCAGCTGATCCGGGCCATGACCGCACTGGACCCCCTGGACCGCCCCGCGGCGGCCGACCTGGAGGCTGCGTTGCGCCAGGCCCTGGTCTCCCCCGACTCCTTGCCGGGCCTGCTGGCCGAAGAACGGACCAGGGTACTGCCCGCACCGCCCGCCAGGCCGCCGCGCTCGGCGACGGGAGTTCGGGACTTTGTCCAGGACACAGCTCAGGACCCTGTCCAAAACACAGCGGCGGGCTCGGCCGGCCAGGCCCCGGGCATCAGGCCCGGAACCCGCCGGCACCACGCACTGACCCCGGACGACGCCCCGGCGCGCCGCGCAGGCGTGCTGGCCCGCCCGCTCGCACGCTTCCGGCGGGCCCGACTCCGCACGAGGATCGCGGTCGTCCTCGCGTTGGTGGCGCTCCTTGCGGCAGCCGCCGTCGCCGTCTCCCTCACTGTCCCCCAGCCGCCCGCCGTCGTGCCCTATCCGGCCGTCTCCGGCGATTTGGGCGAGCACCTGAAGCAACTGCAGAAGAGCGTGCAACCATGAATGCCACTGGCAAACGGCGGTGGAACCTGGCCTTAGCCGGTCCGCTGCTCACCGCTGCCCTGATCGCAGGGTCGCTCACCGGATGCGGCACTCCTCCCGAGCTGGACGGCACGGCTGCACGTCAGCTCCAGTCCCAGGTCCTGGCAGTGACCGAGGCCGCAGCCACCAACGACTCCGCCGGCGCATTGAAACTGCTGGACGAACTGACGGCCAGGCTCGACGCGGCGGCAGCGGACGGACAAGTGTCCTTCAAACGCCACCAAAGCATCAAGGCGGCCATCGATGCCGTGCGCGCCGACCTCACGGCCAAGCAGGCGGCGGCCGAAAAAGCCGCCCGGGATGCGGCGGCGGCCAAGAAGGCAGCAGCCGACAAGGCTGCGGCGGCAGCCAAGGCAGCGGCGGCAGCAGCAGCCGCGAAGGCGGCCGCCGCGGCCCAGGCAGCGGCGGCGCCGGCTCCCGTGGCGCCTGTCCCCGTAGTGAAGAGCAAGCCCAAGGGCAAGGGCAAGGGCGGCCACTGACGGCGCGCGGACTTTCACAATTAGCCGGATCCGGCTAGCTTGGTCAGTCAGGCCGGAAACGGCCTGACTGACCCAACCGCTGTCCGAGCACTTGTACCAACCTTGTATCCGTCCCTTGCAACGACGCGCAGGCCGCAGCCTGCCAGCCGAAGGAGTGAAAGCAAGCATGGCAACAGTCCAGGAATCCATCGCCGTCAACGTCCCCCTGAGCCAGGCCTACAACCAGTGGACCCAGTTCGAAGACTTCCCGCAGTTTATGAGCGGCGTCGACGCCGTCCAGCAGCTCGATGACACCACCGTCCACTTCCAGACCAGCATCGGCGGGGTCAAGCGCGACTACGACGCCAGGATCACTAGCCAGGACCCCGACCGGCAGGTGTCCTGGGAAAGCCTGGACAGCCCCCGAAACGCCGGCACCGTGCGCTTCGCGGAGCTGGGACCGGCGGAGACCCGGGTCGACGTCGAACTCAGTTGGGAGCCCGGCACTGCAACCGAGAAAATCGGCGCTGCGGTCGGGCTGGACTCCCGGCAGGTGGGGGCGGACCTGCAGCGGTTCAAGAAGTTCATTGAGGGCCGCGACTTTGAGACCGGCGCGTGGCGCGAACGGGTCAACAGCGGGGAAGCGGGCGGGCTGACGCCGGTGACCGACCCGGAGTACGACGTGCTGGGGACCGGAGCGCCGCTGGACGCGGACCCGGATCTGGCAACCGAACCGGCCAGCGAGGCCGGCGGCGGCCGGAGGATCTCCGACCGCTAGGCACTCGCCGGCCGCCACGGTCCGACGACGGCGGGACGCACCGCCGTCGTCGGCCGGACATGGACCGGCCGGTTGCTTAAACGCCGAACGGCGCACCGGGAGCTCCCGGTGCGCCATTCGCGTTGTGCGGGCTAGCCCAGCAGGGACAGCACTTCGCTGAACTTGGCCGAGGGCCGCATCACGGCGGAGACCTTGGCTTCGTCCGGACGGTAGTAGCCGCCGATGTCCACCGGGGATCCCTGGACCGAAAGCAGTTCGCCGACGATGGTTTCCTCGTTGGCGGCCAGGGCGTCCGAGACGGCGGCAAAGGCCGCGGCCAGCTCGGTGTCGTCGCTCTGGCGTGCCAGCTCGTCGGCCCAGAACTTGGCCAGGTAGAAGTGGCTGCCGCGGTTGTCCAGCTCGCCGGCCTTGCGCTTCGGGGACTTGTTCTCCAGCAGGAACGTGCCGGTGGCGCGGTCCAGGGTGTCCGCGAGGACCTGCGCGCGGGCGTTGCCCGTGGAGGTTGCCAGGTGCTCGAAGCTCACGGCGAGGGCCAGGAACTCGCCCAGGCTGTCCCAGCGCAGGTGGTTTTCCTTGAGCAGCTGCTGGACGTGCTTCGGGGCCGAGCCGCCGGCGCCGGTCTCGAACAGGCCGCCGCCGTTGATCAGCGGAACGATCGAGAGCATCTTAGCGCTGGTGCCGAGCTCAAGGATCGGGAACAGGTCCGTGAGGTAGTCGCGGAGCACGTTGCCGGTGACCGAGATCGTGTCCTCGCCCTTGCGCAGGCGGGCCAGGGTGAAGGCCGTGGCCTCGTCCGGGGACATAATTTCGAGCTGCAGGCCCTCGGTGTCGTGGTCCTTGAGGTATTCCTCGACCTTGGCGATCATCCGGGCGTCGTGCGCGCGGCCCTTGTCCAGCCAGAACACGGCCGGGGTGGCGGAGGCGCGGGCGCGGGTGACGGCGAGCTTGACCCAGTCGCGGATGGGCACGTCCTTGGTCTGGCAGGCGCGCCAGATGTCACCGGGGGCAACCTGGTGTTCGATCAGGACGGTGCCGGCGTCGTCGACCACCTGGACGGTGCCGGCGGCCTGGATCTCGAAGGTCTTGTCGTGGCTGCCGTATTCCTCGGCGGCCTGGGCCATCAGCCCGACGTTCGGGACCGTACCCATGGTGGTCGGGTCGAAGGCGCCGTTGGCGCGGCAGTCGTCGATGACGACCTGGTAGATCCCGGCGTAGCTGCTGTCCGGGAGGACGGCGAGGGTGTCGGCCTCCTGGCCATCGCGGCCCCACATGTGGCCGGAGCTGCGGATCATGGCCGGCATCGAGGCATCGACGATGACGTCGGAGGGAACGTGCAGGTTGGTGATGCCCTTGTCCGAGTCGACCATCGCCAGCTCG
The DNA here is from genome assembly GCF_056393885.1 of Arthrobacter sp. 10T44. Taxonomy (NCBI): domain Bacteria; kingdom Bacillati; phylum Actinomycetota; class Actinomycetes; order Micrococcales; family Micrococcaceae; genus Arthrobacter; species Arthrobacter sp. 10T44. Next base: position 205,886 of record NZ_JBFTGT010000005.1, read on the forward strand.
GGACCGTCGTTGAGGCCCTTCTGGATGGCGGCTTCGACGTCGCCGCGGATCTCTTCCGGGAGGTCCTCGAGGCCGTTGAGGATGGAGGCGAGGCCATTGTTGGGGCTCAGGCCGGCCGCGGCGATCTGATCGCCGTAGGTGGCAAAGAGGTCCGAGAAGTAGGCCTTGACGACGTGGCCGAAGATGATCGGGTCGGAGACCTTCATCATGGTGGCCTTCAGGTGTGCGGAGAAGAGCACGCCCTCTTCCTTGGCCCGGGCAACCTGGGCGGCGAGGAAGGTGTCCAGGGCGGCGGCGCGCATCACGGTGCCGTCGATGACTTCGCCGGCCAGCACGGGGAACGCCCGCTTCAGGACCTTGACCGTGCCGTCTTCCTTGAACAGCTGGACCTTGAGGTTGGTATCCGCCTCAATGACCACGGACTTCTCGTTAGAGCGGAAGTCGTCGGCATCCATGTGGGCGACGTTGGTCTTGGACTCCGGGGTCCAGGCGCCCATGCTGTGCGGGTTCTTCCGGGCGTAGTTCTTGACCGAGAGCGGCGCGCGGCGGTCGGAGTTGCCTTCGCGCAGGACCGGGTTCACGGCGGAGCCCTTGATCTTGTCGTAGCGGGAGCGGATGTCCGTCTCCTCGTCCGAGGCCGGGTTGTCCGGGTAGTCCGGCAGGGCGTAGCCCTGGCCCTGGAGCTCGGCGATGGCGGCCTTCAGCTGCGGCACGGAGGCGCTGATGTTGGGCAGCTTGATGATGTTGGCCTCGGGCTTTTTGGCGAGCGCGCCCAGTTCAGCCAGGGCGTCGCTGACGCGCTGCTCTTCGGTGAGGTAGTCGCCGAAGACGGCGATGATGCGGCCGGCTAGCGAAATGTCGCGGGTCTCCACTTCCACACCGGCCGTCGACGCGAATGCCTCGACAATCGGCAAGAACGAATAGGTGGCCAGCATCGGCGCTTCGTCGGTGTGGGTATAGATAATCTTGGCCATTGCTCGGGCGTCTCCCTGAAAGTCTGCGGATATCCGGAAATCTTGTGTTAGCTCAACGGCTCTAACTTACCCGAGGTGGCCCCATTGGCGCCTATCCGGGACGGGCTCCGGTGCCCCCGTGACTCGTGCAGCCGGCCTAACTCTGCGCGAATCTGCTGTGACAGTTGTTGACAAAGTTCTTTACATGTTCGTCAAGTTGACGTAGTTTCTAACCCATCACAGCGGCCCGCACCCGCAGGCCGCCCCGCATTCCTCCCGGTTAGGACACCCATGAGAACACCCAAGACTCTGGCCACCAGCCTGCTCAGCCTCTCCGCCGCGGCCCTCCTGGCCATCTGCGCGGCCGGCGGCGCCACCGCCTCGACCGTTGCGGCGCAGGACAAGAAGGCTCCCCAGGTGGCCAGCCAGTCCGTCGACGGCTCGCGGGCCGCCGACTACTGGACGCCCGAGCGTATGAAGTCGGCCATTCCGGGCGACGTGCTGGCGGACAAGGCTCTGGCCCGCGGGAACAAGTCCTCCGCCGCCACCGTGGAGAAGGGTGCCAGCACGCAGATCTCCGGCAAGGCCGCCAAGGGCAAGACCACCCTGCACGCCGACGAGTCGCCGATCTCCAACATCGGCAAAGTGTTCTTCACGATGGGCGGCAGCAACTACGTCTGCTCCGGCAACTCGGTAACCTCCACCAACAAGAGCACCGTCTCCACCGCCGGACACTGCGTCAACGAGGGTCCGGGGGCCTTCGCCACCAACTTCGTCTTCGTCCCCGCTTACCTCAACGGCGCCGCCCCGTACGGCAAGTGGGCTGCCAAGGCCCTCTACACCACGACCCAGTGGAGCTCGGCCGGCGACATGCAGTACGACACCGGATTCGCCGTCGTGTCCCCGCTGAACGGACAGAACCTGTCCGACGTCGTCGGCGCCTCCGGCGTCCAGTTCAACGCAGCGCGCGGCCTCACCTACAAGTCCTACGGCTACCCGGCCGCGGCGCCCTTCGACGGCCAGTCGTTGAAGAGCTGCACCGGCCCGGCCTCCGATGATCCCAACAATCCCCAGTTCAACGCCCAGGGCATCCCGTGCGACATGACCGGCGGATCGTCCGGCGGCCCTTGGTTCATCGGTACCAGCTCCTCCGGCTACCAGAACTCCATCAACAGCTACGGCTACGGCAGCCGCTCCACCGTGATGTACGGCCCGTACTGGGGCTCGGTGATCCAGCAGGCCTACAGCACCGCCGCAGCCGCCTAAGAACCCCACCCCCAATACGCCCACACCCTAGGAAAGGAATAGGGCAACGCGGGGTCACTTGCCACCCTCCCCCTCGACAGGGCGGCAAGTGACCCCGCGTTGCTGTGTGCTGGTTCCTGAGCCTGGCCCCCCCACCGGACATGCCCATCGCTCAGACCACCCGAGGGACATGCCCATCGCTCAGACCACCCGCCGGACATAACCCCCTTATGTCCATTCGTGGGTTCCAAGGATGGGCATGTCCGTCAGGCCTGGAGGTCTTGCCCGGTCCGAACTGCGAAGGATGGACATGCCCGTCGGCGATGCTCCTTGGCGCTCCGAGTGGACATGCCCGCCGCACGCGCCGGCCAGTGGACATAATCCCCATATGCCCGCTCCTTGGCGCGCAGGATGAGCATGTCCCGCCGAGTCTTCCGCCCGCGCCCACTCCATGGCGCGCACGATGAGCATGTCCCGCCGAGTCTTCCGCCCGCGCCCACTCCTGGCCCCGAAGAATGAGCATGTCCCGCGGCCTCAGCTCCCTGGACCCCGAAGCACACCAAAGACAGCACAAAAATGGACATGCCCTCCCGGAAAGGAAGGGCATGTCCATTCTTGGTGGCAGCAGTTGAGCATGTCCCCTAGTGGAAGAAGTGCCGAGCTCCGGTGAAGTACATCGTGATGCCGGCGGCGTTGGCTGCGGCGATGACTTCCTCGTCGCGGACGGATCCGCCGGGCTGCACGACGGCGCGGACGCCGGCGTCGATCAGGATCTGCAGGCCGTCGGCGAACGGGAAGAACGCGTCCGAGGCTGCAACGGCGCCGCGGGCCCGTTCCGGAGCGCCGGCGGCATCGGTGTTAGATGCCCCGCCGGCACCTTCCACATCGGACTCCACCGTGACACCCAGGGTGTTGGCCCGCTCGACGGCGAGACGGCAGGAGTCGAGCCGGTTGACCTGGCCCATGCCGATCCCGACGGCGGCACCGTCGGCGGCGAGCAGGATCGCGTTGGACTTGGCCGCGCGGCAGGCCGTCCAGGCGAAGGCGAGGTCGGCCAGGGTGGCGGCGTCGGCGGCCTCTCCCGCAGCGAGCGTCCAGTTGGCCGGGTCGTCGCCCTCGGCGTCGACCTTGTCCGTGGCCTGGACCAGCATGCCGCCGGAGACCTGGCGGAACTCGGTCGGGTAGCGGCCGTAGCCCTCGGGCAGGGTCAGGAGGCGGATGTTCTTCTTCTTGACAAGGATCTCCACGGCCTCGTCCTCAAAGCCCGGCGCGATGACGACCTCGGTGAAGATCCCGGCCACGGTCCGGGCCATGCCGGCGGTGACGGTGCGGTTGGCCGCGATCACGCCGCCGAACGCTGACACCGGATCGCAGGCGTGGGCCTTGGCGTGGGCGTCGGCGATCGGGTCCGCCGCGGCGGCGGAACCCACGGCAACGCCGCAGGGGTTGGCGTGCTTGATGATCGCAACGGCGGGCTCGGCAAAGTCGAACGCGGCGCGCAGGGCGGCGTCGGCGTCGACGAAGTTGTTGTAGCTCATCGCCTTGCCGTGCAGCTGGTCGGCCTGGGCGATACCTGCCGGGGCAGCCTTGTCCACATACAGCGCGGCCTGCTGGTGCGGGTTTTCGCCGTAGCGGAGGACCTCGGAGCGTTCCAGGGCCAGGCCGGCGTAGGCGGGCCAGTCGATCACGCCGTCGCCGTCTTCATCCAGGAACTGGCTGGCGGTCCAGGTGGCCACGGCGGTGTCGTAGGACGCGGTGTGCGCGAACGCCTTGGCGGCGAGCCGGCGTCGGGTCTTCAGGTCGAAGCCGCCCGAGGAGGCCGCCTCCACGACGGAACCGTAGGAGGCCGGGTCCACCACGATCGCGACGGCGGCGTGGTTCTTCGCGGCCGACCGCACCATCGCGGGGCCGCCGATGTCGATCTGCTCGACGACGTCGTCCTGCGCGGCGCCGGACTTTACGGTCTCCACGAAGGGGTAGAGGTTCACGACGACGAGGTCGAACGGCTCGATCGACATGTCCTCGAGCGTCTTCATGTGCGCCGGGACGCGGCGGTCGGCGAGGATGCCGCCGTGCACGCGCGGGTGCAGGGTCTTGACGCGGCCGTCCAGCATTTCCGGGGAGCCGGTGACTTCTTCGACTTCCTGCACCGGGATTCCGGCGGCGGCGATCTTCTTGGCGGTGGAACCGGTGGAGACGATCTTGACGCCGGCTTCGTGCAGGCCCTTGGCGAGCTCCTCCAGACCGGTCTTGTCGTAGACCGAGATGAGGGCCCGGCGGATGGGAACACGGTCGATGGATACACGCTCAAGCTGCGTAAAGCTCACAAAAGTCTCCGTCTTATATCGCGGCGCGGCCGCGGGTGGTGGGGATGCGGCCAGTTTATCGCGTCATGGCTCTCTGCATCCCCGCCGGGAGCCAGCGCGCCCGAGTGTGAAGCTTCACCGCTGGCGCGCGCCGGGACGTAGAGTTTTCCCAGGAGGCGAGATGAATACTTACACCACTGTGCCCAGCGGCGAACAGGTGGTCCAGGAACTGCCGTGGCGGTGGAAGGTCCAGGGCCGGATTTTCCTGATCGGCGGCCTGGGCTTCATGTTCGATGCCTGGGACGTCACGCTGAACGGGATCCTCATTCCGTTGCTGTCAAAGCACTGGTCCCTGACCGCTGGCGACGCGGCCTGGATCGGCACCTCCAACCTGATCGGTATGGCCGTGGGCGCCTTTGTCTGGGGCACCATCGCGGACACGATCGGGCGCAAGAAGGCTTTCACCGCCACCTTGTTGATCTTCTCGGTGTTCACGGTGCTGGGCGCGTTCTCCCCCGACTTCCTCTGGTTCGTGGCGTTCCGGTTCATGGCGGGCTTCGGCCTGGGCGGTTGCATCCCGGTGGACTACGCACTGGTGGGCGAGTTCACGCCCCGCAAGCAGCGCGGCCGGGTCCTCACCGCGATGGATGGCTGGTGGCCGATCGGTGCGGCGCTGTGCGGGTTCGTCTCGGCCGGGCTGATCGCCGCCTTCGCCGACTGGCGGCTGACCATGCTGATCATGGTGCTGCCCGCGCTGCTGGTGTTCTGGATCCGGCGCAGCGTCCCGGAGTCGCCGCTGTTCCTGATCCGCAAGGGCCGCCGCGAGGAAGCCGCCAGGGTGATCGACGACCTGGTCGCGGCCACCGGCGCCGAGGCCCGGGTCTACAGCCTGCCCGAACCCCAGGACGCGCCCCGGCTTTCCGCCGGCAGCGCCTGGACCCAGTTGCGCGCGCTCTGGCAGTTCAATTGGAAGATTACGACGGCGGCCTGGGCTTTGTTCTTCAGCATCCTGCTGGTCTATTACCTGTCGTTGACCTGGATGCCCCGGATCCTGATCGGCGCCGGCTTCGAGGAGTACAAGGCGTTCCTGACGACGGCGTCGATGGCCGCCGTCGGCCTGCTGGGCGTGGTGGTCGCCGCGCTGCTGGTGGAGCGGACGGGCCGCAAGTGGATCCTTGCCATCACCGGCCCGCTGTCGGCGCTGACGCTGGTGATTGTCGCCGTCGTCGTGGACATCCCGACGGCGGCCGTGTTCTGGCTGCTGGTGTTCGGCTTCGTGGTGCAGGTGGCGATCCCGGTGCTGTACGCCTACGTGTCGGAGCTCTACCCGACCGAGCTGCGCGGCTCGGGCTTCGGCTGGGCCTCGACGTTCTCCCGGCTCGGCGCCGGGTTCGGGCCGTTGATCTTCGCCACGTTCCTGTGGCCTGAACTGGGGCTGGCCACGTCCTTCGCCCTGGCCGGCGGCCTGGTGTTGATCTCGGTGCTGTGGATGGCGTTCTTTGCCCCGGAAACCAAGCAGCGCCGTCTGGAGTAGCTTTCCCGCCACCGCTCCCCCAACTAACTCGCAGCTGAGGCCGTTGGGCGGCCGGACTACTCCGCAGCGGCGAGCGACTTCAGCGTCGACACCAGCAACCGCCGCTCTACCGTCTTGATGCGCTCGTGCAGGGTGTCCTCGGTGTCGCCGTCGTCCACGCTCACGGCTTCCTGGGCGATGATCGGGCCGGTGTCGACGCCCGCGTCCGCCCAGTGCACCGTGCACCCGGTGACCTTCACGCCGTAGGCCAGGGCGTCGCGGACGCCGTGCGCGCCGGGGAAGGCCGGCAGCAGCGCCGGATGGGTGTTCAGGTACTTGCCGCCGAACGCGTCGATGAAGTCGGCACTGACAATCCGCATGAACCCGGAGGACACGACGACGTCGGGCCGGTAGGCGGCAACGGCTTCGATAAGCGCGGCATTCCACGCGGCCCGGTCCGGGTAGGCCTTGAAATCCACCACGAAGGTCGGGATCCCAGCGGCCGCGGAGCGCTCCACCCCGTACGTTCCGGGCCGGTCGGCGCCAACGGCGGCGAGTTCCACGTCCAGCTCGCCGGCCCTGACGGCGTCGATGACTGCCTGGAGATTGGAGCCGGTGCCTGAGACGAGGACAACTATGCGCATTGACTTAGCTTATGGGGCCACTCGCGTACGCTGGAAAATATGAATTCCCCCCAGGACCCCGGCGGAGCCCAGCGGGGACAGAATCCCCGGAGCGAAGCGGCCCAGGCATCGCTGCTCCGGACGCACAACCTGTTCCGCGCGTTTATCGTCACGGTGCTTGGGGCGTTCTTCGTCTTCCAGCTGGACGTCAGCTACCTCTGGCTCACCGCAATCCTTACCGCGGCCGCACTGGTGCTCGGCATCGTACTGCTCGTGCGTGCGGCGAAGCTCAAGGAATCCCGCCTGGTGCTGTTCGGCACCATCTCCGGTTTGGTGGTCTCCGCGGTCATGGTGCTGATGGTGCTGGCCTCCGCGGTGTTCTTCAACCAGATCCGGGACTACCAGCAGTGCGCCCGCCATGCCCTGACCCAGCAGGCTGCCTCGGCGTGCCGGACCCAGCTGGAGAATTCGCTGCCCACGCAGCTGCGCTAGCGCCGGCCACCCGCCAGGCCCGGAACGTCGCCGTTTAATCGGCTTCGGCGGCCAGTTCCAGATCCGCTTCGTGCAGTTTCTGCCGTCGTTCCAGCCACGGCCCGGCCGCGTAGCCGATCACGACGCCGATGCCCGTTTCAGCTGCCACGAACAACGCCGTTGTCAGGGGGTCCGGGCCGATCTCCGTGAGCCGTCCGATGCCGGCGGAACCGCGGGCCAACCAAGCCAGCGCCGCCGCGAGCAGACCTGCCACGGCGCCGATCATGGCGCCCAGGACCAGCGTGGAGACGGTGGCCGTGAACCAGCGCGCCTTGACCTTGATGGAGAGCCATTCGTCGAAGTGGTTTTCGCCTTCGCGCAGGAACCACCAGCCCGCCAGGAGCCCGGCGAGCGCAGGAACCACGAGGGCCACGAAGCCGTACTCCAGCGCACCGGCGGGCAGCGCGGCGAACACCGGGATGGAGGGCAGCGGCCCGACGGCGGTGGCCAGCGGCCCGGCCTGCGATCCGACGCCGAGCGCGAACCCGGAGCCGGAAGTCCAGGCCAGCGCGAACACGGCCAGGTTGGGCAGGTAGCCCAACTGCGCGATGGTGAGCGCCGCGCCGCCCACCGGGCCGGCGTCGAGCGCCTCGTAGACGGCAATGATGAGGTTCCAGTGGATGATGAGGTCCACGGTGAGGAGGGCGGCAGCCATGGCCAGGCTGGCCATCACGGCCACGAAGCCGGCCTTGACGGCGGAGCCAAGGTAGGAGCCTGCCCAGCGCGAGTGCTGGCTGGTGCGCGAGAGCCAGGCGACGGCGTCGACGCCGATCAGCCGGCTCCAGGAGCCCGCTTCCCGGCGGGCACCAATCACCATGCCGAGCGCGAAGGGGATCAACGGGACGATGGAGGCGTACCACAGGCTGACACCGACCTCGGAGGTGCGGCAGACGAAACCGGTGGCGAATCCGAAGGCGCCGTACATCATCCAGGAGCCGAGCAGCGCCTGCCAGAGCTGGTCAGTGTAGGAGGCGCGGGCCAGCCGCCGCCCCGCGCGCCAGGCGAGCAGGAACGGGAGGAGCGTGAGGCCCAGCGGGATCAGCGACAGGGTGCCGGATTCGGGCCGTCCCGCGGTTCCGGCGCCGACGGTTTCGAGCAGCAAGGGGACGCCGTGGATCAGCAGCCAGGCCTGGCCGGCCAGCCGGGCGAGGAATTCAAAGCCGCCCTCGCGGAATCCGGCCGTGGCCCAGACCGCGATAATTGGTGCGATCACGACGAGTGCGGAGATCACGGCGGCCTGCGCGGACTCCAGCGCCCCCTGCAGCCATAGAGGCATCGGAAGGCCACGGTTCCCGGTCTGATCAGCGCGCAGTTTCATCGTCTTCCATGGTGCCACGTGCGGGGCCTTCCGCCGGGTTCCGACAGGCTCTTGGGCCCCCGATTTCAGCCGGCCGGAAACGTTGCCGTCGCCGCCCGCCGCGCCCCGAGCGCACCACCGCAGGTGGCCCTGCGGCGGCGCTTTTTCCGCTACCCCGCCGTAAAATTTAAGGTGTCCGCAATCAGTGGTTGGAGGCAGAAAATGACTACCGCATCCCCACATGCACACGGCGTACATTTCGGACGGACTGATGTCCAAAACGTCGGCATGGGTGTGGGTATTGTCCTTCTTGTCGTGGGTGTCCTGGGGTTCATCCCGGGCATCACCACGCAGTACAGCGAGCTGAGGTTCTTCGGGCCAGATTCCAGGGCCATGTTCCTTGGCCTGTTCCAGGTGTCCATGCTGCTGAACATCGTTCAGCTGGCCATTGGCGCCGCGGGCTTGACCATGTCCCGCAACGGCATGGGAGCCCGGAACTTCCTCATGGGCTTCGGCCTGCTGTACATCGTCTTTAGCGTTTACGGGCTGATCGTCGGCGTGGGGTCGGCGGCCAATTTCCTGGCGTTCAACACCATGGACAACTGGACCCACATGGTGCTGGGCGTGGCAATGATTGGCGCCGGCTGGCTGCTCTCGAGGCATCTGGCCGATGACGCACAAACCCGGTAAGCGAACACCGGGAAAAGGGAGCCGCGAATGAGGACCGATTCTCAGTAATCCAACAAATTCGTACTACCTGCTGGTGCGGGCGCCTGGAGCTTCATGGGTGTCCGCACCAGCTTTCTTTTGCCCCAGCCGTTCCGCCAAATGCTGGACTTATTCGGCGGCAGCACCCCAGACTGGCCTGACCCAACGACCTGAAAGAGTTTCCATGCCGGACTTCTCAGCTTTTATCCCGTTCCTCGCGGTCCTCGTCGGGGCACTCGTCGTCGTCGCCGTGATCTGGATTTCGATCAAGCTGATGTGGAAGGTGGCCGAACCGAACGAGGCCCTGATCATCTCCGGCCTGACCCGCGGAACCCTCGAGACGCGGGACGGCATGGACTTCAAGATCGTCACCGGCAAGGGGGCGCTCGTGTTTCCCGGCCTGCAGACCGTGCGGACCCTGTCCCTGACCCTGAACGAGACGGAGCTCAAGGTCTCCTGCGTGACCTCCCAGGGCATCCAGGTGATCGTCGAGGGCGTGGTGATCTACAAGATCGGCGACGCGCCGCCGTTCATCGCGAACGCTGCGCGCCGCTTCCTCGGCCAGCAGCCCAAGATGCAGAGCCAGGTCTACAACGTCTTCGAGGGACATTTGCGCTCCATCATCGGCAGCATGACCGTGGAGGAGATCATCCGCGAGCGCGACAAGCTCGGCTCGCAGGTCCGCAGCGCCAGCGGGGTGGAGATGGAAAAGCTCGGCCTGGTGGTGGATTCGCTCCAGATCAAGGACCTCCAGGACCCCACCGGCTACATCCAGAACATCGCCAAGCCGCACATCGCCCAGGTAAAGATGGAAGCCCGGATCGCGGAGGCCACCCGGAACCGTGAGGCGGCCGAGCGGGAGGCGGAGGCGGCCGCGCAAATCGCCGACGCCCAGAGCCTCTCCGCGATCAAACAGTCGGAGGCGCAGGCCAACGCCGAACGGGCCCGGGCCAACGCCGCCCAGGCCGGACCGCTGGCCGAGGCCACCGCGCGGCAGCAGGTGGTGGTGCAGGAAACCGAGGTCGCCAAGCTCGAGGCGGACCGTGAGGAACAAAAACTCCAGACCACCATCCGCAAGCCCGCCGACGCCAAGGCCTACGCCAAGCGCACCGAGGCCGAGGGACAGAAATCCGCGGACATCAGCGCGGCCGAGGCGCTGGCCCGCCGGACCGAACTCGAGGCACAGGTCAACGCCCGGCGCACCGAGCTCCAGGCGCAGGCCAATGCGACAGCTGCCGCGGCCGCCGCCGGGGCCACCCGGGTCACCGGTGAAGCCGAGGCTGCCGCCACGAAGGCCCGCGGTGACGCGACGGCGTCGTCGATCAAGGCCAAAGCGCTGGCCGAAGCCGACGGCATCAAGGCGCGCGGCGAAGCCCTCGGCACCAACCAGGACGCGGTCATCTCGCAGCAGCTGGCCGAGAACATGCCGGCCATCATCGCCGCGGCCGCGGAGCCGTTCGCCCACGTCGGGCAGCTCACCGTCCTCAACGGCGGGGAGGGCATCAACCGGATGATCGGCGGCATCCTGGCGCAGGTCGGCGACTACCTTCCCGCGCTGCGGACGGCATTGAAAGATGGCCGGCAGGACGGCCGGCAGGCAGCCAAGCAGCCACCGAAAGCCCCGGATGCATAAGGAAGTCGACCGCAGCCTGACCGGCCGGATCGGCCGGGTGACGGGGCGGGTGGGGCCCGGCACCATCGGGGAGGTCATGCTGCCCTTCCGCGGCGGGACGAGTGCCTTCCATGCCCACCCGTTCGACAAGGAGAGCGTCTTCGCCGTCGGGGACGAGGTGCTGGTCATCTACTACGAGCCGCCCCAGACGGTCTACGTGGACGAACTCCCGGACGTGCTGCGGCACGAGCCGCGCCGCTGACGCTGGCCGGCGCGGCGCCGGGCACTGCGGCCCTGGACTGGAAGGGCCACGGGAACCAGCGCGCTCCGGCACCATCCATTTGCCAGAAGCGGCCGCCTGGGCAGCTGGTTTGCGGCCAATTTTGGATAATCGTCATTCGGCGCGGCAGCGAGCGCGCGTATTGGGATGATGTCCGGACACGCGTCCGGCCGACGGGCATGCCCAGTGGGACACCGAAGGGCCGCCATGCCCCCCGGAACCCGCGGCCCACCCACGCCTGTTAACCCACTCTTCCCCCGCAGGCCACACCGGGGACCCCGCGCCGTCAGCCGCCGCGGCCACGGTGGAGGCGTGAGGATCGCACTAGTCGCCGAATCATTCCTGCCGCAGATGAACGGGGTCACGCACTCCATCCTGAGGGTTCTGGAGCATCTGCAGGACCGCGGCGACGAGGTGCTGGTGATCGCGCCGTCCACGCAGGACCCCGAGGTCCCCGGCGAGGTCCACGGCGCGCGGGTGCACCGGCTCCCGTCAGTGCCGCTGGCCGGCTACACGAACGTACGGGTGGCGTTGGGCGGTGTGGCCCGGGTCAAGCGAATCCTTGCCGACTACGCCCCCGACGTCGTCCACCTCGCCTCGCCGTTCGTGCTCGGCTGGCGGGCAGCCCAGGCCGCGCACCAGCAGGGGATCCCCAGCGTCGCCGTCTATCAGACTGAGGTCCCCGGCTACGCGGGACGCTACGGCGTCCCGTTCCTGGAAAACTGGGCCTGGAACCGGGTGGAGCAGATCCACCTGCTCGCCACCCGCACCCTGGTCCCGTCGACCTTTGCGCGGAACCAGTTCCTGGGCCGCGGCATTCCCCGGGTGCACATGTGGCGCCGCGGCGTGGACACCCGGCGGTTCAGCCCGGAGAAGCGCGACGACGCGTGGCGGGCTTCGGTCGCCCCCGGCGGCGAGCGCATCATCGGCTACGTCGGCCGGCTCGCCGTCGAGAAACAAGTGGAGGACCTGGCCGTGCTCGCAGATATTCCCGGCACCCGGCTGGTGATCGTCGGCGGCGGGCCGCAGCGCGAAACCCTCGAAGCCGCGCTCCCGGACGCCGTGTTCACCGGGTTCCTCGGCGGCGAGGAACTGGCGCGGGCCGTCGCCTCGTTCGATCTGTTCGTCCACCCCGGCGAGTTCGAGACCTTCTGCCAGACCATCCAGGAGGCTATGGCCTCCGGCGTCCCGGTGGTCGCCACCGGCCGCGGCGGCCCGCTGGACCTGGTGGAGAATTCGCGGACCGGCTGGCTTTACGAACCGGGTGATCTCGCGGCCCTGCGGTCCCGGGTGGCAGACCTTACGGGCGACGACGCCAAGCGCCGCGCTTTCGCCGCCGCGGCCCACGCCTCGGTGCAGGGCCGGACCTGGCACGCGCTGGGCGAGGAGCTCGTGCGGCACTACGAAGCGGTCCGCACCGGTTCCGCCAGCCCCGGTTCCGCCCGCACCGGCTCCACCAGCCCCCGTTCAACCACCAGAGGAGCAACCCTGTGAAGATTTCTGTGATCGGCTGCGGCTACCTCGGCGCCGTGCACGCCGCCACCCTGGCCTCGATGGGGCACACCGTGGTGGGGATCGACGTCGACGCCGCCAAGGTGGCCCAGCTGGACCGCGGCGCCGCCCCGTTCTACGAACCGGGCTTGGACGAACTCCTGCGCGACGGCCGCGCCAACGGCCGACTCGCCTTCTCCACCAGCTTCGCCGACGCCGCCGGCGCGCAGTTGCATTTTCTCTGCGTCGGAACACCGCAGTCCAAGACCTCCGACGGCGCCGACTTGAGCTACCTGGTCTCCGCCACCGAAGCGTTGCTCCCGTTCCTGGCGCCCCGTGCCGCTGTCGTCGGCAAGTCCACCGTGCCGGTGGGCACGGTTGACATGCTCCGCGGTGTGCTGGCCGGGCGCCCGGATGTGCTCCTCGGCTGGAACCCCGAGTTCCTGCGCCAGGGCACGGCGGTGAAGGATTCCCTGGTGCCGGACCGGCTGGTGTACGGCGTGCCGGGCGGCAAGGAATCCGCGCGGCACCCGAACAGCGCCGGCGCCGCCGTCACCGCCGCCCTGGACACGGTCTACGGGCCGCTGCTCTGCGCCGGCATCCCCCGGCTCGTCTGCAACTTCGCGACCGCTGAGCTGATCAAATCGGCGTCGAACGCATATCTGGCCACCAAGCTGAGCTTCATCAATGCGATGGCCGAACTCTGCGAGGCATCCGGCGCGGACGTGACGGAGCTGGGCGAGGCGATGGGCCTGGATCCGCGGATCGGCGGCCGGTACCTGCATGCCGGCCTCGGCTTTGGCGGCGGCTGCCTGCCCAAGGACATCCGTTCCCTCCGGGTGAAGGCCGCCGCGTTGGGTGTGGACTCGGTGGACGCCTGGATGGCCACGGTGGACGGCATCAACCGCGGCCAGCGCACCCGCACCGTGGAGGCTGCCCGGGAGCTGTGCGGCGGCCAGCTGGGCGGCCGGCGGGTAACCGTGCTCGGGGCGGCCTTCAAACCGGACACCGACGACATCCGCGACTCCCCCGCCCTGGATGTGGCCCAGCAACTGGCCGAAGCGGGGGCGCATGTCACCGTCACCGATCCGGCGGCGATCAACAACGCCTGGCTGCGCTATCCGCAGCTGCGCTTCGAGGCCGCCGTCGAGCAGGCGCTCGACGGTGCCGAACTGGTGCTGCTGCTGACCGAGTGGGAGGCCTACCGCTCGCTCTCCCCGACCGCGGCCGGGGAGCTGGTCCGACGCCGGACGGTGCTGGACGCCCGGAACGCCCTCGACGCCGCCGCCTGGACCGCGGCGGGGTGGACGGTGCGGGGCCTGGGACGGGCCGACGCCGGAATTGGCGCGGACGCGGCCGCCGCCGGCCGACTGGCCACCGCCGACTGAGCGGCCCGGCCCCAGCGGCCCGGTCTGAGCGGTCCGGCCCCAGCCCGGACCCAGCGGCCCGGCCTAAGCGGCCCGGCCCCAGCAGGAGCGCGGCAACCCGCCGGACGCCCGCGCCGTGGCGCTGGGCCCGCGCTTCGCCCCCTATGATTTCTGAGGGGAGGATTCAGAATGCAGCATCGTTGGTCTCAGATTTGTCCGGTTACGGCCGCGTGAGCACTTCAGCGCGCCCCGAGGAGGACGCCCGGCTCCGCGAAGCCATGTCCCTGCTCTCAGCCACACTGGAATCCACCGCGGACGGCATCCTCGTGGTCAGTGCCGAGGGCCGGATCTCCTCCGTCAACAACCAGTTCCTCTCGATGTGGGGCATCCCCCGCGAACTCGTGGACACCGGCGACGACGAGTCCGTGATGGGCTTCGTCCTGGGCCAGCTCACGGACCCCGAGCAGTTCCTCGCAAAGGTCACGGCCCTCTACGCCGATCCGGAAGCCGAGAGCCACGACGTGCTGCGCTTCCGCGACGGGCGGACCTTTGAACGGTATTCCCGCCCGCAGAAGGTCGAGGACCGCGTGGTGGGCCGCGTCTGGAGCTTCCGAGACGTCACCGCGGCCCGGCGAGCCCAGGACCAGATCAACCAGGCAATGGCGGACCTCGCGCAGCAGGCCAGCCAGCTGAAGACCCTCGCGTTCCAGGATCCGCTGACCGGGCTCTCCAACCGCCAGCTCTTCAACGACCGTCTGGCGCACGCCTTGGCCGGACCCTACGGGACCGCCGTCGACGTCCTGCTGCTGGACCTGGACGACTTCAAGGAAGTCAACGACATCCACGGCCACCATGCCGGGGACCAGATGCTGATCGAGGTCGGCCGCCGGCTGCGCGCCTGCGTCCGGCCCAACGACGTTGTAGCACGGCTGGGCGGCGACGAATTCGTGGTCCTGCTGGTCGGGTCGCTCGACGCCGACGCGGCCGCCGCGCGGGTCGTCGAATCCCTCAAGCTGCCGGTCTGGATTGATGGCACCATGCTGCGGCCCAGCCTGAGCCTGGGGCTGGCGTCCATCAGCGAAGACGCCGTCGATGCCTCCGAGCTGCTCCGCCGCGCCGACATCGCCATGTACGCTGCCAAGTCCGCCGGCAAGAACCGCTACCTGCGCTTCCGCCCGGAAATGATGACCGCACTGCTGGAGCGCACCGACCTGGAGGCCGGGCTGCGCACCGCGGTCGACAGCGGGGAGATCGCGGTGCATTACCAGCCAATCGTCTCCGCCCGGCTGGGCACCGTTGTCAAGGTCGAGGCGCTGGCCCGCTGGGAACGCGACGGTGCCCTCGTCCCGCCGCATCAGTTCATTCCCGCCGCGGAGCGCAGCGGCCTGATCGTCGAAATCGGCACCGAGGTCCTGCTGCGCGGCTGCACGGAGCTGGAGCCCTGGCTTTCCGCGGACCCCACCCGGTCCCTCGCCGTCAACGTCTCCGGTGTGCAGCTCCAGCACGGCAACTTCCCGGAGCTGCTGTTCGCGACCGCGGGCTCCTGCGGGGTGGATCCGCACCAGCTGGTCGTGGAGGTCACCGAGAGTGTCTTCTTCGACGACGACTGCCAGGTCCAGCGCCAGCTGGTGCAGCTCCGTGGCGCCGGGGTGCGGGTGGCGCTGGACGACTTCGGCACCGGCTACTCCTCGCTGGGCCGCCTGCAGGACCTCCCGGTGGACACGCTCAAGATCGATCAGTCCTTCGTCGCCTTGATCCACGCCGGTACCGAGGAGCTCCCCATCCTGAACTGCATGATCGACATGGCCCACGGCCTGGGCCTGACCGTCACCGCTGAAGGCGTCGAGACCCGGGAACAGGCCGAGTACCTGATGCGACGCGGATGCGATTCCCTCCAGGGCTTCCTGTTTTCCCGGCCCCAACCGGCGACCGGTCTGCCCGCTGCGCTCTCGGCGTCGGCCCGGACCATCACCGCATTGCGCCACGACACTGCCGCCCAAACGCAGTCGGTGCTGTGATTTGGGTCTCATGGCCCTATGATGCTTGAAGTTTAATGACCACCGCCCTGCCGGTGGATTCGAGTGACGAACGCCCGGGGGCTGGCATCGACGTGGAACAAGGATTGGCGGAAACCCTGCTGACGCAGGGCCCTGACGCGTTGCTGCAACTCACCACGGAGGGGGTCATCTCCTATCTGAATCCCGCGGCGGAGCGCCTGTTCGGCTACTCCGGCGAGGAGCTGATCGGCGTCGCGCACAACCGGCTGCTGGTGGAGGACGACCGCGGCGGCTTCCTGCGGGTTCTGAGCCGGCTCGGCCGCGCAGGGACGTCGGGGACGAGGCCTTTCCCCGGCCTCGGGCTGCACCGCGACGGCCGCGAACTGCCGTTGGAAATCACCTGCTCGCTCGTGACCACGCCGGCCGGAACGTCGGTGGCGGTCGCAGTCCGCGACACCACGCACCGCCAGGACCACGACGCCGGCCGGCGCAGCGCCGTCTCGCTCCTGGACGCGACGCTGGAGACGACGGCGGACGCCATCGTGGTGGTGTCCAACACCGGCCAGATCACCGGCGTCAACGAACAGTACCTGCGGCTGTGGGACATGCCGCGGGAGATCCTCGCCGAGGAGGACGCCTACGCCCTGGTCAAATTCATCGCCCAGAAATTGGTTGCCCCGGACTGCTTCAAGGCCAAGGTCGCCGAGCTCTACGCCAACCACGAGCTGCACAGCCACGACGTCCTCGAGTTCCAGGACGGCCGCACCGTGGAGCTGTATTCCCGCCCGCAGAAGGTCGCCGATGAGGTGGTGGGCCGGATCTGGAACTTCCGGGACGTCACCTCCCGCACCGTGGCGCAGGACCAGGCCCGCCGCGCCCTCGACGAGCTGGCACAGCAGGCTGATCAGCTGAAGGCCCTCGCGTTCCAGGATCCGCTGACCGGGCTGGCGAACCGGATGCTGTTCAACGAACGCGCCACCGCCGCGTTGGAGTCCCCCGGACCGGTGGCGGTGCTGCTGCTGGACCTGGACGACTTCAAGGAAGTCAACGACATCCTGGGCCACCACGCCGGGGACCAGATGCTGGTGGAGATTTCCCGCCGGCTGCAAAACTGCGTGGGCCCGCACGGCACCGTGGCCCGCCTGGGCGGCGACGAATTCGTGGTGCTGCTGGTCGGCTGCGGCGATTCGGACGCGGTCGCGCAGCGGATCGTGGCCACGCTGAACGCCCCGGTCTCCATCGAGGGCACCCTGATGCGCCCGGGGCTGAGCCTGGGCGTGGCGACGCGCGGCACCGAGGACATGTCTTCCTCCGAGCTGTTGCGGCAGGCCGATGTGGCCATGTACGCCGCCAAGGAGGCAGGCAAGAACTGCTACGTGCACTTCCAGCCGGAGATGCTGGCCACCTTGCTGGAACGCACGCAGCTGACCGCGGGGCTGCGCCGCGCCGTCGAACTCGGCCAGATCACCGTCTTCTACCAGCCCGTAATCTCCACGAACCGCCGCGAGGTAATCCAGTTTGAGGCCCTGGCCCGCTGGGAACGCGACGGGGTGCTGATGGCGCCGGACGCCTTCATCCAGACCGCGGAGCGCAGCGGCCTGATCCGCGACATCGGGGCCGAGGTGCTCCGGCAAAGCTGCACCGAGCTGCAGTCCTGGCTGGCGGAGGACCCCGGGCGGACCCTGGCCGTCAACGTTTCCGGCGTGCAGCTGCAGCACAAGGACTTCGCCGAGCGGGTGCTGGACATCGCCGCATGGAGCCGGGTTGATCCGCACCAGCTGGTCCTGGAGGTCACCGAAAGCGTGTTCTTCGACGCCGACTCCCACGTCATCCAGCAGCTGATCACCCTGCGCGCCGCGGGCATCCGGGTGGCGCTGGACGACTTCGGCACCGGCTACTCCTCGCTGGGCCGCCTGCAGGAGCTTCCGGTGGACGCGGTCAAGATCGACAAGTCGTTCGTGTCCATGCTGCACACCGGCGAGGAGCGGCTTCCCATCCTGACGTCCATGATCCACATGGCCCACAGCCTGGGCCTGCGGGTGACGGCGGAGGGCATCGAGACGCCCACCCAGGCCCGGTACCTGATGGAACACGAGTGCGACGCCCTGCAGGGCTACCTCTTCTCCCGCCCCGTGCCCGGGGCACGCCGGGCGGCGGCCGTCGCACAGTCCGCGGAGGCCATCACGGCCCTGCAGGAGCCGGCAGTGGCGCTCTAGTTCGGCCCCTTGTCTGGGCGACCGGACGACATATTCGCACGCTTTCACGATTACTGTCGGGGCGGCATGAGACTGTGCTAGCGACCACATATGATTTCAGCAGGCGCGGCCGCGGCGAACCCAATCCGGTTCCCGGCGGTGCGCGGCACCATTCACAGATCCATCGCTTTTGGGGGCAGTACACATCATGGACGCAGCGTTTGCACAGACAGTGCTGGAGCACAGCCCCGACGCCCTCTTGCTGCTTGGCCCGGATGGATCCATCGCTTTCCTGAACACTGCCGCGGAGCAGCTCTTCGGCTATTCCCGGGCGCAACTGCTGGGCGCCGACTACAGCATGCTGCTTGCCGAGTCGGCACGGGAGGACTTCCACAAGGTCCTCGCCGGACTGGAAGGCGGCGCCGGGCGGACGCCCTTCACCGGCGCGGGCCGCCGCGGCGACGCCTCCGAGTTCCCGGTCCAAATCACCTGCGCCGCGCTTCCGGCAGCGCCCGGCACGGCCGGGACCGTCGCAGTCTCCGTGCGCCCGGGAGTCCCGGCCCGCCCCGGCGCCACACCACCCGCAACCCCGCACGACGGCGGAGCCACGGCGGGTGCCGCCGCGGCGGCAGCCGCTCCCCGCCGTCGGACATTCGGCTCGCTGGAGGCAGAACTGGTGCCCGGCACCACCGGCGTGCTTCCCCGTCTCACTCCCGCGGAGCACGACGACCAGCTCAAGGCGGCCGTGCTGCGGGACACGCTGACCGGGCTGCCGAACGGGACCCTGTTCAACGAGCGCCTCGCCGCGGCGCTGCGCCGGCCGGACCCGGTGGATGTGCTGCTGATCAACGTGGACGATTTCAAGAGCTACAACGACATGCTGGGCCGTTCCGCCGCGGACGAGCTGCTTGTGGAGGTGGCCAGCCGGCTGCGCAACTGCGTCCGGCCGCACGACACTGTGGCCCGGCTGGGCGGCGACGAATTCGTGGTGCTGCTGACCGAGTGCCTCAATGCCGGAGCCGTGGCGAAGCGGATTTCCGAGTCCCTGTACGTCCCGGCACGGATCGGCGGATCGCTGGTGCGGCCCGCGGTCAGCATGGGACTGGCGGCCAAGACGCCGGAGACCCACGACGGCGCTGAACTGCTGCGGCAGGCGGATTCGGCCATGACGGCGGCCAAGGCGGCGGGGAAGAACACCTGGCTGCAGTTCCGGCCGGAGATGCTGAACACGGCCGCCAACAAAGCCCAGGGCGAGACCGGCCTGCGGCAGGCGGTGGAACTGGGGCAGATCTCGGTCCACTACCAGCCGGTGGTGTCCCCCGGGCTCGGCGCCGTGGTGCAGTTCGAGGCCTTCGCGCGCTGGGAGCGGCACGGCAAGCTGGTGCCGCCCAACCAGTTCCTGCCGGTGGCCGAACAGAGCGGCCTGATCCGCGAGATCGGCGACGAGGTCATGCGCCGCGCCTGTGCCGAGATCCGGCCCTGGCTGGCCGGCGATGCCGCGTACAGCGTGGCCGTGAATGTCTCCGGCCTGCAGTTCCAGCACCGCGACTTCGCCACCGACGTGCTGGGCATTGTCGCCTCCACCGGGGTGGACCCGCGCCAGCTCATGCTCGAACTGACCGAGAGCGTGTTCTTCGACGCCGATTCGGACGTGCTCCGGCAGTTGGCACAGCTGCGCGAGGCCGGCGTCCGGATCGCGATGGACGACTTCGGCACGGGTTACTCAACGCTGGGCCGGCTTAAGGAACTGCCGCTGGACAAGGTCAAGATCGACCGTTCCTTCGTGGCGATGATCAAGACGGGCAAGGAACACCTGCCGTTCTTCCGTACCATGATCAACGCCGCGCAAAACCTCGGGCTGAAGGTCACGGCCGAGGGCATCGAGACGCCGGCGCAGGCCAAGTACCTGATGGATCTGGGCTGCGACTCGCTGCAGGGGTACCTGTTTGCTAAGCCCGCCCCGGCCAGCGACCTCGCCGGGACTATGGAAAGCGCCCTGACGGCGATCGACAAGGTCGAAGCCGCAGGCTAGCCTCCGGCTCCCGCAGCTCCGGCACGTGACGCTCCCGCAGCTCCGCGGCCGACGTTCCCGCCCAGTTGTAACCCCCGGCAGCACTCCGGCAGCCCGGTGTAGCCCGGTGTAGCCCGGGTTGGCGCGGAGTCATCCCGTGGCCTACCTAAGAACCGGGCAGGAACGTCAGCAGCGGGACCCCCACCGCCTGGCGGGGCCCCGGCGCAAAGGTCGGGTTAGCGCTTTTCGCAGGCGATGCCGTCGTTGTCACGGTCGAGGTCGTACTCGCCGCGGTGCCGGACGGCGCCGCCGTCGTTGTAGCCGTAGAGGGTGTTGTCCACGCGGAAGGTGGTGACCCGCTTGCCGGTGGTCTTGTCCTTGGCGCCCTTGCGGCCCACGCCGTGCGGGTAGACCTTGTTCAGCTCCGTGCAGTTCTTGTACGACTTCGGCGCCGGCGCGGCAGACGCCGGCACGGCGGTGCCGCTCAGCACGACGGCGCTGGCAGCCAGCGAGGCAATCATCAGTTTCTTCAGGCGCACCTTCGAGCACTCCCCCAATATGAAGCCCTCGGCCGCGTGTCGGCGAGGGGCAGGGAAAGACTATCCCACGATTCCGTTCATTGGGAGGAGGCTCAACCGCGGGGGTCGAGCCTGTCGGAGTCCTGGGCCACCATGGCGGTGCTGCGCTCCCACAGTTCCCTGGAGAGTTCCGCGTCGTAGGCCTGCTTGTTGGCCTTCGCCAGCGCCCGCTTGGCGTAGTAGGCGCCCGGGACCCACTCCTGCCCCGGGACGGCCGTGGCAAGCCACACGAGGGTGTCAGCGCCCTGCTCCGGGGACAGCATGAACCGGTTGAGGAAGCTTCGGTACATAAAGCGGAACGGGCTGGTGGTGTCCGCGGCAAAGTTGGTGGCCACTACGCCGGGGTGGAACGCCGCCGTGGAGATACCGGCTGCGTGGTAGCGGTTGTGCAGCTCGGCCGTGAAGAGGATGTTCTCCAGCTTCGCGTTACCGTAGGCCAGATTGGCGGAGTATTTGTTCGCGAGCTCCAGGTCGTCGATGTCCAGCCGGCCGTAGAGCGAATTGGCGGCGCTGGAAGTGTTGATGACGGTGGCCTTGCTGGCGGTCAGGGTGTCCAGCAGTTCGGTGGTGAGTAGGAACGGTGCCAAGTGGTTGATCTGGAAGGTCTTCTCGTGACCGTCGACCGTGAGCTCCCGGGTGCCCATGATGCCGCCAGCGTTGTTGGCCAGGACGTCGATCCGCGGGTACTTCTCCCGCAGCTGCGCGGCGAGCCGGCGGACCTGCGCCAGGTCGGCGAAGTCGCTGACGAAGTAGTGGTCCGCGCCGATTTCGTTCGCGATCCGTTCGGTCTTCTCGGCCGAACGCCCGACGACGACGACGTTCTCGCCTCGTGCGGCGAGGGTCCGGGCGGCGGACGCGCCGATCCCGTCGCTGGCGCCGGTGATGACGATGGTCCGTGCAGTCATGGGATCTCCCGAGTTGGTATTTAGTAGAAGCTACTCAAGAGTATTCAACGCTGAAGCGCCGGCAGGTGTTCCTCCCCACCCAACACTCCCGCAGGTGTGGCAAGTTCCTGCCCACGCTCCCGCACTTCCACAGGTTGCTACGGAGACCTTCAGCTCTGTGCTTGGTGTGTTAAAAGGCTCAGGCCCCGACACTGTGTGTCGGGGCCTGGCTGTAATGGTTGTCCGGCGGTGACCTACTCTCCCACACCCTCCCGGGTGCAGTACCATCGGCGCTGTGGGTCTTAGCTTCCGGGTTCGGGATGGGACCGGGCGTTT